>CAZPOL010000001.1:0-42688 GCA_964588195.1 uncultured Pirellulaceae bacterium
CGGAATGCGGAATGCGGAATGCGGAATGCGGAATGCGGAATGCGGAATGCGGAAAAAGCGATTTGAAAGGTGAACACAATGAGTGAACAACAATCTTACTCGCCGCCGACGCCCGGGCCGTTTCACGAGAAATTGCAGCCATTTGCTGGTACGTTTCGCGCCAAGGTCACGATTTGGTTTGGGCCCGATCAGACTCACGAATCGACCGGCACGATGAACAGTAGCTGGCAATTGGACGGCTTGCATTTAGCCCAGGACTATGCCGGTGATGCGACCGAAGGGCCCTTCCCTTCATTCGAAGGCAAGGGCTACTGGAGCTATAACAATTGTTCCAATGAGTACGTTGGGTTTTGGATCGACAACGCCTCGCCGATTCCGCAGGTGGAAACCGGGTCCGTCGACCAGGCCGGCAAGGTTTGGACGATGCACTGTGAAGTGCCTAATCCACATGCCGGTGGACTAATGAAAAAGAAGACAATCATCACCTTGATCGACAACGACCATCACACGATGCAGTCGTTTGTCGATACGGATCAGGGTGAATTCAAAAACATGCAAATCGAATATACGCGAGCCTGAATGCAAGACTATCAATTAGCCTGTCCTGTGGAAGACGTTTCCGAGGGCAAAATGCAACTGGTCGAAGTCGACGACCGTCTGGTAATCATCGTGCAAATCGACGGGAAGTATCATTGCATCGATGATGTATGTACGCACGACGGAGGCCCGTTAAGCGATGGAGAACTGCAGGGTTGCCAAATTTCCTGTCCGCGTCACGGAGCCCAGTTCGATGTCACGACCGGGGAAGCGTTGACGATGCCAGCGACACAGGCCACCGGCTGTCATGAGGTGAAAGTCGAAGACGGCAATCTTTATGTTAAGATCAAAGACTAACGATTAACGAGTCCGACAGATCGCCCAAATCTGTTTCAGTAATACCAAGTAAAGTGCACCCAACAAAGAGTTTTGAAAAATGCCACTTGCCGAAGACGCCGTACGCGAACAACTTAAGAAAGTCATCGACCCCGAATTGTTTGTGAACATTGTCGACCTGGGTCTTGTCTACGTGGTCAACATTGACGAACCGGATGCCAACGGCGTTCACAAAGTCGACATCGAGATGACACTTACCAGCCCGATGTGCCCGGCCGGTCCGCAATTGGTTGCTGAGTGCAAACAGTTTGCTGGCGAGATGGAAGAGGTTGGCGAGGTGGAAGTCAAAGTCGTTATGGACCCGCCCTGGACTCCGGAGCGAATGTCGGATGACGCGCGTGACGAGCTAGGGATTTTCTAGTTTTTCGCCGCTGAATTGACCTGTCTCAACTGTTCAGGCCTGCCCCGGTTGTCCTGTCTTGTTACTGCAGTTCCTGTTTGGCCTTATATTGCCAATTTCGCTGGAAAGACTTGCCATCTCCAAAAGCAAGCTTAATAATCAGGCGTAAGCTGGCTAACGGTCTGTGCTTACGCACTGTCCGGCATTCTTGTCCTGTCATTTCGACGATTGGCTACCTGAATATTCCTGTCTGGTGATGCGACCTTTGAAACAGACGCGTTGGCACTTTGCTCAATTCGTTTTCAATTTTGGGGTCCAGTCGACGAATTGTAGATATTCAAAAACTCAAAATCAAAATACAAACCACCATTGGAGTCTCAAATTATGAAGGCACTCGTTTCACTCGTCCTGGCCGTAGGCATAATCGGCGGCGTCTACCTGGCAACCACCAGCGGTTGCGGAGCCCGCGCTCAAGTCGCAGGCGACAAGATTCTAGATATGATCGATAGTCGTCTTGGCGAATTGGACGTCAAGATGAAAAAAGTCCAGAACGAAATGGCAGAGCTCGACAAAATCATTGCCAGCAATCGCGAAGGCAAGATCAAGGCGGAAGTTCGTCTCGAGGAGTTCGACAAGAAAATCAAACCACTTGAAAACGATATTAAGCGAGCCAAGCAGGCTCTGAAGATCCTGAATCCGCATCTTACTGCGACCTCAGATGTCGAGATCAATGGCAAGATGAGAGCGCCGGCGGAAATCAATGAAATGGCAACTGCGTTGCTGGACGAACACGAGTCGTTGAGTTCCAGTTTGGGGACTCTCAAGGCAACCCGTCGTCAGTTCGAGCAGGCTCACCAAGCCGTCGCCAGGAATTATGATGTTTCGACACGGCAAATGGCTGAGTTGAAAAAAATGGTCGGTATGATTGAAAGCAAGAAAGAGGCGCTCGACGAAATGAAGGTTGCTCAAAATATCTTGAGCGAGACCGGTTCGGTATCGGATAAATTTACTTCATTACAGAAAGAGGTTGAGGACTTGATGTTGGATGTCGAGACCGGCTTGCGACTGGAAACTTCGAAAATCGATGATCGTGAAGCATCGATCAGTTCGTCTAATTCAACGGCTGATGAAATCCTCAAGGAAATCGGCAGTGCCGAAGATACTCAGGCGCGTATCAGGGACATTCTCGGCGACGACGCTGGCGAATAGCGTCCGATGTAAATTTCGAGCCCGGTCTTTCATTGAGGGCCGGGCTTTGTTTTTGCTTTTTTCTTAAAAACTGATCCGGATCGAATCATGTTACGAGCTTTCATCTTGCTGTTGATCACCACTTTGCTAACTGTCGCTGCGGCCTGGTGGTACATGAATGAAACCGCAGTCAATGAAGCCGAGTCAGAGCGACAAGCCAAAGTCGAAGAAGGATTCTTAACTACTCGCAAAGACTTCAACGACAAGATGGAAGATTTCAAACGAAGAAAAAACGAACTGCTGGTTCAGATTGAACGTTTTGAAATCCGCAAGAAAAAGGCTTCGCAGCAACTCAAAGAGATGGGTATCAAGACAGCCGCCGACCTGGACGGCAATGATGATGCTCGTCGTAAATTCAATTCCATCCGACAGGACCAGGCAGACATTGCAAAGCTGAATGAAGATATCGTCTTGTTCGACGAAGCGATCTCAGCGATCGAAAGTGGATTGCGTGAACTGGAGCGGAAGGATTTACTGGAGAATGTCGGTGTCAACGACGCGACCTACGGCCAGTTACGCACGATCGTTAAGGATCTGGACGATCGATTATCGAAGCCAGAATCGGCTCTGGACAAGCTGGAAACCCAAAGCATTCTGGACGACATCCTGGGTTCCGACGATCCCGATTGAAACCGTATACTGCAAATTGCGAACGGGTGACAGCAAAGACGAACTTTTCATCAACAATAAATGAACGAATGAAAGTGAATCGAAATGAGTGTTAATTACATACGCAATCGCAAGGGTTTCACGCTGATTGAACTTTTGGTTGTGATTGCCGTCATTGGAATCCTGGTCAGTTTGTTGCTGCCAGCCGTTCAGCAAGTTCGCGAGTCAGCTCGTCGCACCGAGTGCGCGAATAACATTCGGCAAATCGGACTTGCTCTGCAAAATTACCAGTCGTCCACCCGGAAATTGCCAATGGGATGGCAGGTCGACGACGTGTCCGGTTTTTCTGACGAGGAGGAAGGATTGCCAGGATGGGGTTGGGCAGCCAGAATTTTGCCACACCTGGAACAGGGCAATATCTACAGGGAATTCGATTTCTCCTTGAACGCCGATGATGAAGAGTTCGAAGAGACTCGTGAATATGTGATCGCAACATTCCTTTGCCCGTCTGATCCTTCGCCCGAAATCATGGAATGGGATTGGATTAGTGAAGAGTACGGAGACGACCACGATGACGATGATGATCAAAGCGGCTTTGTCCACGATACTGAACCGCCGCGCGAGGTTCTGTTCGTTTCCCGAAATAATTACAGTGGCGTTTTCGGTTCCATCGAACTGGAAGGTAACGAGCGAAATGGTAACGGCTTGTTCTTTGAGAACAGCCAGGTGCGTCCGAGAGACATCACCGACGGGCTTAGTCACACGATGATGTGTGGCGAGCGGTTGGCGACTCGAGGCACAGTGACATGGGTCGGTGCTGATCCAAATATCCCGGAAGGGGCGGCACGAATCGTAGGCGTTGCAGACCACGTTGTTAACGATGCCGACAGTGGCCACTTTGAAGATTTTGCAAGTGCTCACCCAATCGGTGCCATGTTCTTGCTGGCCGACGGATCAACGCATTTTCTGCCAAACACGATCGACCTGCAGGTTTATCAGGCATTGGCGTCCCGCGCAGGCGGTGAGATTCCTGTGCCTCTGAACTAGTATTGAGTCTCGACTTGATTTTCGGGTGCCATCCTCACGCTTGCGTGAGCATATTCCGATGTTCCGATAAAGACTCGATGTTCGATTTTGGTCGATCCCAGCGCTGGTATGTAACCAATACGAGCACGAAGCGCGAGCGAGTGGTTTAAATTCGCGGCCAACCCATTCAATGGTTGGCCGTTTTGTTTAGGCTCTGCCGCGTGTTATCGTTGGTGAGATTTGCCGTTGAGCACGTTGCTGGTTTTGATTCGTGCGTTTGCTGAACCACTCGCTTGCGCTCTTGCGCTTCGTGCTTGAATTAGTGGCTTGTATGTAACCACTCGCTTGCGCTTCGTGCTTGTATTAATGCTTCGTGCTTGTATTTGCGCTTCGTGCCTAGCGTGTTGGCATGTCTGAACTGAGTCCACCGGCGGCCGGGACGTAACACTTCGTGGTGTAGTCCATGACCATACGGTCGGAGCTGAATCGCCAGGCCATTGTGCTTATCGAATTCATCATGCGTTCGATCCAGTTGCGTGGCAGGTTGTCGACGTCGCGATCGTAGAAGATTGGAATGACTTGTTGTTCCAAAACGTCGTACAGCGAATCCGAGTCGCGGGCGTCGACGATGTCGTTGGAGACGTGAGTCGAACCGTTTCCGATCGCAAAGCCGTTCATGCCGTTGTAGGCTTCGTTCCACCAGCCATCCAGAATCGACAGGTTCAGTCCGCCATTCAGCACAACTTTTTGGCCACTGGTTCCCGAGGCTTCCAGAGGTCGTCTGGGGTTGTTCAGCCAAACGTCGACGCCTTGCACCATATGTCGACAAACATTGACGTCGTAATCTTCCAGGAAGGCCACGCGACCAGCGAATCGAGGGTCGTGTCGCAGGTTGGCGATCTCGCGGATAAATGCCTTGCCGGGTTCGTCTTTCGGGTGAGCTTTCCCGGCGAACATAAATTGAACCGGGCGGCGAGCGTTGTTGACGATTTCAGCCATCCGATCCAGATCGTTAAAGGCTAGAGTCGCTCGTTTGTAAGTCGCAAAACGGCGACCAAAACCGATCGTCAGCGTGCGCGGATCGAACATGTTCTTCGCTTGCTCGATTAATTCGGGGCTCTCCGAACGCATCAGCGATTGCTTCTCAAGACGCATCCGAACGAAGCGAATCAGTAGTGTTTTCAGCGCGTTGTGTGTCTCCCACAGTTCTCCCGGATCGACGTCGTAGATGTGTTGCCATGATTCTGGCTCACCATATTTCTTGTCCCAGCCAACCGGGAAATAACGATCGCAGAGCGCCTTCATCTGATCGGCCAACCAGCTGTTGGTGTGGACGCCGTTGGTGATGTGACCGATTGGAATTTCCTCTTCGACTCGCCAAGGCCAAAGATGCGACCACATGCGTCGCGAAACGTGACCGTGAAGCTGGCTGACTGCATTGGCGGTGCGAGACATTTTCAATCCGATCACCGTCATGCAAAAGGACTCTTCCTGGTTGTTCGGTTCGATTCGCCCAAGGCTCATCAGTTGGTCATGGTTGAGTCCCAATTTGTCGGCCATGGGGCCAACATGTTCTTCGATCAATTCGGCACCGAAACGATCGTGCCCGGCCGGAACCGGTGTGTGAGTTGTGAACACGGTTTCCGCGGCCACTTGTCGCAATGTTTCGTCGAACGTCTGTCCGGTTTCCTGCATTCGCAAATAGATTGCCTGCAGAGGTCCAAATCCACTGTGTCCTTCGTTCAGGTGATAGACACCCGGACGAATTCCCAGTTCGTACAAAGCCGATACTCCGCCGATTCCCAGAATTAGTTCCTGGCGAATTCGTGTTCGTTCGTCACCACCGTAAAGTCGGCTGGTCAGTTGACGATCTTCGGGGCTGTTGCCTTCGACGTTTGAATCAAGCAAGTAAAGTGGCACGCGACCGACCATCATCTTCCAGACTTTGGCCATCAGGACTCCGGTTCGGGTTTCGATTGAAACCGTGATCGGGTCGCCGTTACGATTGGTTGCTGGTCGGGCCGGCAAGTGATCGATGTTGGTCTCGACGTATTCTTCGCCTTGGTACCCGCTGCTGTCCAGGTATTGTCGGAAGTAACCTTGTGTGTAGAACAGACCAATGGCGACCAGCGGGACACCCAATGCACTCGCGCTCTTGATGTGATCGCCCGACAGTACGCCGAGGCCTCCCGAGTAGATCGGCAATGATTCGTGAATCCCGAACTCGGCGGAGAAATAGGCGACCGGACGTGATCCCAGAACTCCACCATGATTCGCAGCCCACGTTTGCCGCTCGGCCATGTAATCTTTCAGGCGACGGAAGGCGTGGTTGATTTTCGTATACAGGACCATCTCGTTGGCGCGATCGGCCAACCGTTGCGGTGTGAACTCTTGCAGCAACGCGATCGGGTTGTGGTTCAATTCTCGCCAACGAACCGGATCCAGATCGCGAAACAAACCGGCGACGTCACCGTTCCAACTCCACCAAAGATTGCCGGCCAACGCCAGACATTTTTCAAACAGTTCGTTGGCGGTCGAGGTCGCGTCCATTTGTGAACGGCTGGATGAATCTACGTTAGTCATAGTACCGATGGCTGGTCAGGGTGAGAGAAAGGGTCAGGGATCGATTGTACAGATAACGAATAACGCTCCCAGTACGACAGAGGTCGTAGATCAGAGAAAGCGTGGATGTTAGACTGATATCGGCGCGTTCCTGGTTGAATGATCATTCCAAATCTCGCCGCATTTGCGAATCGATGTCACTCAAAATACCCGGCATGCCCGATTTATCCAGACAAGTAGAATTGCCCGCCTCCGACCGGCTTGCCGAATTATGCGAACGGCTAAGAACGGCCTCGAAAACCCTTGATAGCGTTGAGGATTGGCCCGGTGAGCAATTAGCACTGGCAGCGGATGCTGGCGTTTTTAAGTGGTTTGTCCCTCAGCATCTGGGCGGGGCTGGCTGGAACCCCTGCGAAATTGCCGAGGGTTATCGCAGATTGGGAGCCAATTGCCTGACCACTACCTTCGTAATTACGCAGTGGGTGGCGGCCGTCACGCGAATCGTGAGTTCTGAAAATGAGGCGTTGCAGCAACGATTATTGCCAGACTTGATAGCAGGCAAAACGCATATCACCGTCGGAATCTCGCATCTGACGACCAGCCGTCGGCACCTGGCGAATCCTGTGTTGAGTGCCACGGAAACGGAACAAGGGTTTCGTCTGCAAGGCTTCAGCCCTTGGGTCACCGCCGCGCCAAATGCAGATTTTTTTCTGATCGGTGCGACGATGCAGGACCAGCGACAAGTCCTGTTGGTGGTTTCCTCCGATTCGCCCGGTGTGGCAATTCAACCGAGCCAGTCGCTGGTCGCGTTATCGGCCAGTCGTACGGGTAGCGTCAAATTCGAAGACGTTTTTGTTCCTGCCGAAAATTTGGTGGCTGGCCCGGCGGAAGCAGTTTTGAAAACGAGCAAACGATCGGGTACCGGCGGGGTTCAGACCTCGACTTTGGCGTTGGCACTGGCCAGTTCGGCAATCGATTTCGTGGTCGAGCAATCGGCTGATCGAACGGAGCTTTCCGAGAGTGGCACCGAATTGAAAGAGCAATGGCAGGTGGCGTGGCAAAACCTGTTGAGTGTCGCTGATGGCAGCGGTGAAATTTCCAACGAACAACTGCGGACCGATGCCAACAGTCTGGCGTTGCGATCGACTCAAGCAGCGATGGTTGCCGCCAAGGGTGCGGGCTTCGTTAACGGCCATCCGGTTGGACGTTGGTGTCAGGAGGCTCTTTTCTTTCTTGTTTGGAGCTGCCCACCGGCCGTCTCGACAGCCAACCTTTGTGAACTGGCAGGAATTCAATCCTGATCTGTTCTGAGTTCTATCAATTGAACAATCAATACGAATACGAATGTGACGCAACATGAATGACAAAACACACATCGTCTGGCACGAGCACTCGGTGAAACGAGATCGTGGTTGCGTACTCTGGTTCACCGGGCTTAGTGGCAGTGGCAAGAGTACGGTTGCCAATTGTGTGGACCAAAAGTTGTTTGATATCAACGCCAGAAGTTTCGTGTTGGATGGCGATAACATTCGGCACGGTTTGAATGCCAGTGTGGAAATTCTGGCCGAACAGAATGATCGGGAATACGCGGAGCGGTTTGGACTCGGATTCTCGCCACAAGATCGCAAAGAAAACATTCGACGTATCGGGACCGTTGCGGAGATCTTTTGCTCGGCCGGTTTGTTGACGTTGACGGCATTTGTCAGCCCGTACCGGGACGATCGAAATCGAGTCCGTCAGTACGTCGAATCGCAGGGTAGCAAGGGCGACTTTGTGGAAGTCTTCGTCAACACGCCATTGGAAATTTGTGAGCAACGGGATCCGAAAGGGCTCTATCAAAAGGCTCGCGCTGGCGAGATCAAGGGTTTCACCGGAATCGATGCTCCGTATGAAGCTCCGGAAACTGCCGAAGTTGTGTTGGCTGGCGAGCGGCCTGTTGAACAGTTGGCTGACGAAGTCATCAACTATCTGAATCGTATCGGCAAGGTTTGAAAAAGTTTGGGCATGTGGCGGATGTTCGTCGTCGTAACGATTAACGTACACCCGATGGTTGCCGCGCGAATTGATTCGGCGGGCGTAGTTCGCCAGCTGAAAATGCGGCCCAAACCGGCAGATGATCGGAAACGTCCGAGGCTTGCTCACGCGTAAATCCAAACAGTTGCTGCAGATCCAACACTCCGGATTTGTGCATGAATTCCTGAGTGAAATTCTGATCGAACAGAATGTTGTCGTACGCCTTGGTTTGCAGGGTGTTCGTCATGGTGTTTTCGCTCAGCACCATTCGCAGCGATTCAATTTGCCAAAGTTGTCCGTATCGACGAGGCGGTTCATTGAAATCGCCCAGCAAGATAATGTCATCTTCCACATCGCCCAAATAGGATTGCAACCATAAATAGACTTCGTACAGCGTCGACAATTCGTTCCGGGTTTCATTGGGTGCGACGTGAACATTGGCTAACGCAAACGAAAAGGCGTCGCCAGGGTTCGGCGTGTTCGTCCGAAATCGGCTGAACATTGGCTCGCGTTTCAAGAGGTCTTGTGGATCGGGGACAATTGAACCCTCGTCCACCATGACAATTCGATTCGTATCGTAGATAAAGGCGTATTGTTCGCTGTATCGATTCGATCCAAGAATTGGACTAAGTACATAACTGTACTTTGATCCGTCGGCGTTAATCAGATCCACATACTTTTCTACAAACGTCTGGTCGTGTTTCGATTGAATCTCCTGAATCGCCAACACATCGAATTGGCGAGCAACATTCACAAGCGTCGTCATGATCGACGGATTTGACATTTTGGTAACACCGAATTTTTCGATGTTCCAGCTGCCAATGATAATTTCGGACTGATTGCGGTCAAGAATTACCAGTCGTTCCCTGTTCTGCGAATTGCCAGCAACCAGGAAATTAGTTCCAACAGACCGAGCCAAACCATCGACGGTATCGAGAGTCCGTTCCCGGCCCTCTTCCACGACTTTCGAAAATTGATTGCATGCCGGAACCAGGATTACAAGAATCCCAATTGCCGACAAGATCCATCCATAGATCCAGCGCGACATCAACGCCTCCTTGCGTTGAAAATTTTGAATTATCTGCCATGGACAATATCGATGTATTCGTTTCAACGCCAGAGTGATTTAGCAGGCGGTGGTCCAGGCAAGTGACTGGCGGTGGCATAGAAGTTTGACCAACCATTCAAAGCCAATGTCGAAGGCTGTGTATTTAGCGGGTTGCTAGCGAGCGTCGAGGAAGCTCGGTTTTCAAAAGTTCAACCGTGGCAATTACGCGGCGCGGCGATGGTTTTCGATTTGGCTTTGCACGGGTACGGCTAACCCTTCCAGGTCATTCCCAATACCGAATCGCCACTCCAGCCGATTGAAGAGATAGTTCCCAACCGTTCCCGGCAGGACAAAACAAGCTCCGAAAAAGACACCGACCACTGCGCCGAAGATCACGTCACTTGGCCAATGTGCGAAGAACACGACCCTTTGCAGTCCAGACAGTACTGCCAGGCTAATGAAAACGAATTTGCCGCGAGGAAACAGCCAGGTCATACCAATGGCAAAGCCAACAGCAGTCGCTGTGTGAGCGGAAGGAAATGACTGGTAGGCGTAGTCATAGCTGCCGGGCAGGTTTTCGTTGAACGCTGGCCACCAGCCTTGCCACGTCCGCGAGATTTGTTCCAATTCCGGCGGGCATGCCATCGGCCTAAGCCGGGCATGCATCAGTTTAATCCCAGTAGCAACCAGGCCAGCCACAAAACCACACGCGGCGACTCGCGGAAGATGCAATCGGTGATGAGGAGCAAGGCACCAAATCACCATCAATATAATTGCGACCCCGGTTCCGTGAGCCACCAGTTCGCAGAGCGCAAGCACGCGCCGGAAGTCTCCTGGCAGTTCGGCGATCTCACGCAACAGACTTGTCAGTTGCATATCCCAGGGATAGAGAACGATTCCAGCGACAGACAAAGTCGCCATCAGCAGAATGTACCGAATCCATTGACCGCGCACGTTTGACCGGATGAGGACTAGCTGAGGAGTCTTGCCCATAAGTCGGTTGTTTTCAGATTGCCTATCCGGGGTCTTCATCCGAGGGTGCAGCGTCTTCTGTTCAGGACTTTGTTCTGTGTGCGTCTGGAGCTGGTATTCGGGGGCCGTTTCGTTGTGGGGCCATAGCACCCAACCCGAAAATTGAACTGAGACAGAATGCTAGTCGTCAACAACGCTTCGATATCGGCGACGGCGACGACGGCGGCCTGATTGGTGACGGAACATCGATGTCTCGCCTTCCTCAAACCAATATCCACCAAGCACTTTGTAGAAAACCAGAATCACCAGTGCGCCCGCGGTCCCTACGAAAAAGCCCTTGATGCTGACAGGCTGAATCGTCTCGCCTTGGTAGAAGTACTGCAGGATCGCACAGCCGATTAAGGTGCCGACGATACCCATCAACAAGGTTGCGACAGAGCCACCGGGATCGCGACCAGGCATAATCGCTTTGGCGGCCAACCCAACGACGGTGCCAAAACCGATCCAGGTTAAGCCCAGGTTCAAATACGATTGCAAAAGGTCCAGGTCCATTTTTCTGCTTTCGAATAACTACGAATATCGAATTAATGCGGGGATTTCGGGAGTGTCGTTTACCAAAATTAAGAGACCGAACCCACCTCAGTTTGTGATTAAAATAACCAGGCAATTTTCAATCGAGGTGCCGCACTTACCTCTCTCGATTGTTCATTAAAATCGGCATTCTTTGAGAGATAGTCGACTTTTCTATATGGCATTTGGTTTGACCCATGCGCCGCCAACCCGATACAATGGAGCTCGCAAACATTTACGAGCGGTCACGACGGGCAAGGTCGGGCACATTCGTCGAACGAAAAGGAATCAAAAATGCCGGTAAACTATTCAGGATGCTCGTTCCGTCTTACGATTCGAAGACGTTTGCTGGCAGTCGCTTTTGCATGCTTTGGCTTGATGGCACTCGACATGCAATCAGTCGCCGCTCAGATGATCAACGTGCGAACTCCGTTTCAAACGAGTCGCGATAGTTTTTTTGAGCGATCGGGCGTCAATTTTGGTTTGGGATTTCCAGGCAACGGACGAATCGTGGGACTCAGTCCTACCGGCCAACTGTTGCCCAACATTCAACTGACGCAGGGCGGTTTCGGTCAAGCGATCCCGACGGTCGGAGGCTTCACGCCGAATGCTTCATTGCGATCCGGAATTGCATTAGTGGGTGGCAGTCTGGGCGGATCTTCTTTGGGAATTGAATTTGGCCAGGGTTCCACTCGTTCGATTTCCAGTCAGACCCCTTCGATTACGTTGCAGAATGGCCAGTTCGGTTCGATATTCGGCGGAGCGAATCGCCCGTTTGTAACCAGGATCGATCCAGTAATTGGCTTGGGTGGAAATGGGCGTTCTGGATCGTCATTGATTGGTCGTCCGATCGGTGGTTCTTATGAATCTTCACCGGCCCCGGTCAAATCGTCCGAGCCGCGTTCTTATTCCAATCCACATAGCACTGCCTTGAGTGGCGAGTTGAGTATCGCGGAGATCAAGCGACGGCGGAGTCTGAACGAGCAGGCTGAGGATCAAGAGCTGAAGCGGGAAGTGCAAGATTTGATTGACAGGTCCTCAGCGTTGGTCAAGGAAGGCAGTTACGGCGCGGCGCGTTCTAAATTGGGACGCGCCTTGCGAAAGGTTTCCGAGCGCACCGATATGGACGAAGTTCGCGAGTACTTGCAGCAGCAATTGCACGAACTGCGTGGCAAGCGTTAACGAGTCGGTAAACTACTTCAAATTGTAGTCCGCTGGCTTGGTGCCTTTTTTATAGGATTTGAATCCGAAGTTGGTCGGGTTGAACTCACCTACCGGGTCAACGCCAGCAACGTCTTCGATTTGATCACCCAATCCTGTCATCGCCAGTGACGCGTTGACCAGTAATCTTCTCAATCCAGCGTTTTCGAAATCGGTACTGGATCCCATCGTGGTGCAGAAAACCGAGCACTCGTTGCCGGTCGACGCGGTCCATGTGCGAGTCCATGCCAGCGGCATCATGGGGTCGTTTTTAGCACCCGCCAAAGGTTCATCATCGGGTTCCATTCCATCGATGACTTGTCCGTAAAGCAAAACCTTGCTTCCTTCCGGCAGTTTACGAACGCCGTAGACATCCGTTGGTCCCCAAACATCGGACACACCTGTCATTAAGACGTCGTCTGCATGTTCTTCGTTTGTCACGCCACGAGTACTCTGTTTCCCGTGTCGGCCGTGGTGATTGAACCAGGTCTCGCCGAGTACTTGCTTGCCAAAACCAAGCGGCCATTTTTCTTTGCTACGAAAGTCGTAGTGTTGATAGGCAGATTCCATCTCTTTGGTGAAGCGGAAGGCGTGGGTCGATGTGCGAACGGCAATCACGGGCTTGCCCGCCATCAAGTAATCATCCAGGTACTTCATTTGTTCGTCGGGCAGACCGCGGAATCGCAGGCCAAGAATGACCAGGTCACAGTCCTGAAGATGTTGCATTCCGGGAATGTTGGTTTGGTGGTCCGGTTTGATTTCGCCCGTGGCCTCATCGATCGGAAACAGCACGGTGCATTTGAATCCGATACGTTGTGACAGAAGTTTTCCCAGCATCGGCATCGCTTCTTCGCTGCGATACTCGTCGTCGCCTGCGATCAGCACGATGTGTTTGCCGTTGTCGGCGGCTGCTCCATCGATTTCGCCCGGCAGGTAGGTACACCAAAGCTGGTCTTCTGATTCCTGAGCAAGCAATGCATTGTTCGAAAAGCCACTCAAGCAAAACGAAGTGAAACAGAGAAGGTAAAGCGAGCCACGCAATAGTTTGGCAGGATTCATGGGATAGCTCCGGGCATCGAGAGGGTTGTGATAGTCGATTTGTATTCTAATCGCAGACGCCCGTAACGCCATTGTGGCAAAGAAGTGCCGCGTGAGGGCAGTCGGGCGAGAACCGCAAAGATCCGTCGATGGTTTTGCATTTCATTGTGTATTTGTAGACAAATAGCCGCATGACTTTCGATGGTCGCGGCAACTATCCCCATGCCGAAACTGTCTTGCAGTTTGGGTGCCACGAACAGGTTGTCAGGTATCTGGACCCGGGATAAACTTCCGTCGAATCATCGGTGTTGAAACTGACGGTATTTGTCGATCAAAAACTCTGCTGCAAACGTCGGTTAAATGCTGACGCCGACTAAAAACAATCGCAAGGATTCCTCCCGACATGGTCTTTCCCTTCACTTCTGAATTCATCGCTGGACCGGCAGGCAACCGGCGACCTTTCGCCACTATTTTTGCGACATTGTTTTCGTTGATGCTGTTTTGTGCCCCACGCACGACGGTTGATGAAGGAATGTGGTTGTTTTCAGATTTGCCGATGAAGTACCTGGAGAAGACTTACGGGTTCACTCCCGACGCCGCTTGGGCTGAGCATTTGATGCGATCGAGTGTGCGGTTCAATGCGGGAGGATCGGCCTCGTTCGTTTCCAGCAATGGTCTGGTGTTGACCAACCATCATGTCGGTTCCGACACGCTGCAAAAATTGTCCAGCGAAGGCAACGATATTCTTGCCAATGGATTCCTTGCCAAGAAGAAAGAGGACGAGTTAATTGCACCGGATCTGGAATTGAATCAGTTGATTTCAATCAAGGACGTCACGGACCAGGTGAAACAGGCAGTGCCAGAGGGTATCGATGCTGCGGCGGCCGTGGCGGCTCGCCGCGCGGTTATTACTGAAATCGAAGAAGCGGCCAGTAAAGAGACTGGGAACCGTTGCAACGTAACGACGTTGTACGGAGGCGGGCGATACCATCTTTACGAGTACAAAGAGTTCAAGGACGTTCGTTTGGTGTGGGCTCCCGAAGCCGACTCGGCGTTCTTCGGCGGCGACGCAGACAATTTTGAATACCCACGTTATTGCATGGATGCCTGTATCTTTCGCGTCTACGAAAACGGAGAGCCTGCAAAAACTGAACACTTCCTGAAATGGAACGATGCGGGTCCCAAGCAGGACGAACTGGTCTTTGTTTCCGGGAATCCGGGTAGCACCAGCCGGATTTACACGACTGCCGCACTGAAATACGAACGCGATGTGCGCATGCCCTACGTCATGGATTTCATTCGTCGTCGGGAAATCTTGTTGCAGCAATATTCTTTGGGCGGTCCGGAAGCCAAGCGGCAAGCGAACGAGGAGCTGTTGAGTTTTCAGAACAGCCGCAAAGCTTACACGGGTATGTTGGCTGGCTTGCAAGATCCGGCGTACATGCAAAAGCGGGTTGAACATGAGCGTGCGTTGTTGAAGCGAATCAAAGCCGATCCAAAGCTGGCCCCGTACGCGTCGGCATGGCAGCAAATCGAGGAGATTCAGGTACGACGTGCAGCTTTGCGGGCCGAGTCAATTTCCTTGACGACACGGGTGTACAGTCTGGCGAGTTCTTTTGTGCGATTGGCCAGCGAAGATTCCAAACCAAGTGCCGAGCGACTTCGCGAATACCGTGAATCGAGTCGTGGGACTCTGGAGCTGCGATTGTTGTCGACTGCCGAAGTTTATCGTGATCTGGAACGAGTCAAGTTGGCTGATTTGATTGCGCGGACCGTTGAGATACGGGGCGCGGACAGCGAACTCGCCAGCAAAATTCTTAATGGGAAAAGTCCGGTCGCGCGGGCTGATGAACTGGTCTCGGGAACGCGTATCCATGATGTCGAATTCCGCAGAAAATTGTACGAGGGAGATCGGGCGTCGATTTTGACTTGTGGCGATCCGATGATTGAATTCGCCATGATGATGGACGCTGAAGAACGCCGCTTGCGTGCGGCGCGAGAAGAGCTGAGCGAACTGGAAAAGCAGGCCTATGCGAAAATCGCCGAGGTGATGTTTGCGATTGAAGGTACTTCGGTTTATCCCGACGCCACGTTCACGTTGCGATTGGCTTTTGGCGTGGTCAAGGGTTACCAGGAAAATGGCAAGCAAGTTCCTGCGTTTACGACGATGGGCGGAGCTTTCCAGCACCAGGAAAAACATGGCAACCTGGCTCCCTGGGTTCTTCCCGAGAGTTGGCACGCGGCCGAGCAGCAAATCAAATCAACAACTCCACTGAACTTTGTATGCACGGCCGATATTATTGGCGGCAATTCGGGAAGTCCGGTCGTCAATAAAGCGGGCGAGTTGGTCGGTTTGGTTTTTGACGGAAATATCCAGTCACTATCCAGCGACTTTTTCTACAGCGAACACCAGGGCCGAGCGATCAGCGTGCATGCTGGCGCTATCACCGAGGCGTTGCGGAACATTTACGATGCTGGTTTTCTGGTAGACGAGTTGGGCAAATAGCTGCGCAAGTAGCCTACAACAAGACCGGTTTTCCAGTGCGTCCCGATTCCGCCTGAGCCTCGCACAATGCGATCGCATCCCGAGCCAGCCGGGCGTCCAGAATAGTAGAAGTGGCGTTTTCACTGTTCAGGACACGTTCCACTTCTTTCAATTCGGCAACGAATGCGTCGACGGGATCGCCGTCACCTTCCAGATCGGGTCTCAGCACCTGGCCGTCATCGGTCAGCACTTTTAGCGGCATCGTTTCCGGATTGTCATCGGCAAAGGCACCAAATTCGAATTGCAGTGTGGCCTTGTCGAATCGAATCTCAAATGCGTGAGTGAACGGTCGACCTTGTTGATTGATCACACCACCGTGACTGGATACGACCAGATCTTGATTCTGAAAATTGAAAAGCGACGCACAGTATTCCACCGACGAGCCACGCCAGCGGGCCGAACTGGAAACCGAAACAGGCTTGCCGAAAATGGCACGAATGAAATGAGCGTCGTGCACATGCAAATCGATCAAAGGGCCACCGGCGATTGCTGGATCAAAAAAGCCATCGATCCAGGTTGGATCGGAAACAGTTCTCTTGAATTCACCTCCCTGCAATTCGCCGTAACGGCCAGACGTGACGATCTCGCGGACAAAAGAGTACTCCGGAAAAAATGGCAGGACGTGTCCCACCAGCAATTGCGACTGGTCGGTCGTCGCTTCCAGCATCGCATCGCACTGGCCGATGGTTAACGCCATTGGCTTTTCACAGAGTACGTGTTTTCCCGCACGCATCGCATCGATAGAGAATTTTTCGTGCAAGCCAGGAGGCAGGCAGATATCAATCAAGTCCAGCGAATCGTCCTGCAGCATCGACTGGAACCGGTCATAAACGGCAACGTCAGTCAGATCGACTTGCTGGCCACGAGGTCCGAAATTGCCCTGAATCGACGTCCAATCGCCGGCTCGCTTGGCGGCATCCCGGCTGCAGATGGCAGCAACCTGCATGTCTTCGATTTGTTGATAAGCCAGCCAATGGATCCAGCCCATGAATCCAATTCCAGCGATTCCGACCCTTTTCATGTACCTGTCCTGTTTCCTGCTTTGATGCGTTCCATTGGTTTGCCAGTCATTATCCTCGGCTATGACAAGCTAACGGCTATGCAGGATTGATACAAATGGTCGGCAAGTTTATTGCGACCGCCGGATGTTCTATACTTGTCGGCAACAAACTTAGTGGACTACTTGTCAGGATGTCGCCATGCCGGTTGAAATGCGCTTGTCGCGAATCATTATCAGTGAAATCAACGAAAACCAGTTCGTGTTTCTACGCGAGGTGGATGGCGATCGCCAGTTTCCGATAGTGATCGGGATCTTTGAAGCAACCAGTATCGATCGGCGAGTCAAGGAAATCCCGCGACCCCGACCGTTGACTCATGACCTGCTGGTCAATGCGGTTGAACAGATGGGTGGCCAGCTGGATAGCGTGGTGATACGTGAACTTCGCGAGCATACCTACTTTGCAGATTTGCGAATTAAATACGACGGCGACATTATCCGTGTGGACGCTCGTCCGTCGGATGCGATCGCCGTTGCCATGACCTGCCAGCCGCCGCTTCCGATTTATGTTGAAGAAGAAGTCTTGAGCGAAGCGATCACGCCTGAGTGATTTCTGTTCTGACTGGCTCATCGATCCGATTCATCCTTACGACCCGCATAGTCGTCACCAGAAACAAGCCTGGTGGTTCCGGTTTGGCAGCCCGCACGGTCAACCAGCGACCTAACTTTTCGCAGTGTCTATTCCCTTTTCAGGACCTGCGACCATGTCTTACTATTCCCAACTGCCTTTCGAAGAACTGAACGATATCGTGGCTCGAAACCCGGAGGAGGTCGATCTGCGGCTTGCTTTGGTAGAACACTACGTCCGTAAAGAGAATTACGTGGACGCGTTGGCCCATGCCGAAATGGCGGAAGACCTCGTTGAAGATAAGCACCCGGAAGTAGAAGTCTGGAAGTCGCTCTGTCTGATCTTCAATGGAGATCTGGAACTTGGTCATGAGCAATTGCAGCGAGTCGTCCGAAACAATCCGTGTACTGAATTTCAACTCCGTTTGGTAACCGAGATCGTGCCATTGTTCACCGGTGAACAGGGTGAAAGCATGACGATTGACTGGTTGGACCTGACCGGCGACGAACGAACAGACTTGCCGGACGAATTTCTTGATCGTGCAAACTCATTCATCGACTGTGTTAATTGTTTGCAGGAAGATGCTGACGGCGGGATTCAATCACTCGTCAATCACATCGCCGAATTTCCGGAAGACATTAATGCGCGGCTGTATTTGGCGATCGCTTATTGTGGAGCCAACGAATTGGAAGCGGCCGCAGCCGTTTATCAACAGGTGATCGAATTGGACGAAGAATGTGCGACTGCCTATTTCGATCTGGCTGCGCTCGTTAGCGATCCGGATGAGGCGATTGCGTTGACCGAAAAAGGTCTGGAGTATTGTCCGTTTGCCAAGCACGCTCGGTACAACCTGGGGATGTTTTTGATTCGCAAAGGGGACTATGCCGCGGCCAGAAGAGAACTGACACGCATCCCGGCTGACAGTTCGGTTTACACAGAGGCGTTGGTGGCTACTGGAATGGCTTTCGAGGAAGAGTTCGACATTCCTGGTGCCGTCGAGTGTCTTGAAAAAGCAGTGGCACTTCGACCTGATCGCGCCGACATCCGCGGCAAGTACGGGCAATTGCTCTGCGACTGCGGTCTGTACGAGGAAGCGATGCAAGAAATCGATGCGGCGATTGAAATGGACTCGAATCAATTTTGCGTGTGGGCCAACAAGGGACTGTTGCACCTGCAAGCCGATGAAACGGACGAGGCGTTGCACGCTTTGCAGCGTTCGTTGGAACTGAACCCGCGATCGGAAGATGCCGCCATCAACCTGGCAGTCTTGCTGGCTGAATCGGGCGATATTCCGCAGGGCATCGAAATACTGAATGAAGCCGCGATTCATCACCCGGAAAATGCTCTGGTCTTTCAGAACCTTGGTGCCTTGCACTGCAACCTGAAACAACTGGACAAAGCGTTGGAGCACACTGAACGTGCGATTGAGCTGGGAATCGACACGCCGGCCATCTTCTGGAACCTTGCCAATATTTACTGCTTCCAGGATCAGCGAGAAGAATGTCTGGCGAATCTTGGGCGGGCGATCGAGGGCGACCCGTCATTCGCTGAGCAGTTTCAACAGGACGAAGACTTTCAGAAATACTGGGACGATCCAGATTTCCTGAAAATCGTCAGTCAGTAATTCGGCAGGCGCAAAACAAAAGTGTCGCACGAAATTCGCAGCGACACTTGGTGTGTTTCAAATTGTACCGAGGTGGCTTATTCGCGAGGGCGAACGGCTCCGGTCAATCCGGAGTAATCCTTGCGGTCCTCTACGTGCCATAGTGGTTGGCCGAGAGCGACGCGGTCGCGAAGGGCTGCGATCTTGTCTTCTGAGCCTGCGGGGGCGTCAGTGCAAGTGAATCGATCATCGTCGTTGGGTACGAAATCTTCGTCGTGACCGTACTTCAAAATTGCTTCGAAGACGTTGGTAATTGTATCGTTTTTATCTGACATTGGAGATGCCTTATGCTGTCTTAGCGCGAACGGAGTTCGCAGTTAGTAACGGATATTTCGACCGACGCGAAGAGTTATCGATTCGTGATTCTGGCCAAGGCATCCTTACCTGGCTGCGTACGGTCACATTTAAAAGGTCGCGGTTCCCCTCCGTGATTTTGAGGACGTCGTATCGTCCGCGACTGTTCACATTATTTCCGTTGCGCGTCCAATGTCAAGAATTTTCCCTGCTTTTTGTGAACATTTACGCCGATAGGGACAACAGAAAAAATGCCGGTTCAATCGTTCAGCGATTCTGAACTGGTTGACCGGCATCGTATCGGTTGAATGTGGCGGACCTGATTCGGTCCTGCTGGTTCAAAGGCCTTATTGTTGACCTGCTCCAGCAGCTCCTTCTTCGGCCATATCTTTCTTCATTTCGCCCTTCATCTCGTCTTTCATTTCTTCCGGGCGGAATTCGTCCAGTGTTCGCTCGATCCTGGCAGCACCGGCCTTCAAGGCATCCTTCATCAGGTCAGCATAAGACTTCGTGCGGACTTCCTCTTCCTCATCGTCCTTGTCGTCGTCTTCGTCCTCGTCCTCCTCTTCTTCGACGTCTTCCTGAATGTCAGTGGTCACCAACAATGAGTCCAGGTCGGAAACCAGTTTCTGAATTAGCCTGGCTTCCTCACTGTCCTGGGCGACATAGTCCTTGAGGCCTTTAACCGGCGGGATGGCACGAGCATCGCCGACCAACGTGTAGCGACCGGTCCATGTACTGTACTGGACCCGCCGACGAACGATGTCGCGGTGATATTTGGGAAGCACTTCCGGAATATCGTTTTTGATGCTGGAGTTATTACCAGGTCCACTGTCGGCACCCTGGCCCAATCCAACACTGCCTCGCGAATCTTTTTCACCACCACCGGACGATTCGGCATCACCGCCGTCCAGAAACCTGACCGTGACCTTAATATCATTGATCTTGTTTTCGATGTAGTCGGATTCGGACTCGGCGTCCTGGGCAACCAGTTCACCAATCTTCAGAGCGACGGTCATGACCTCGGCCGCTTCTGGCTGGCCGGTAAAATTCAACATGCCGTAGGAAATAATCGCATCTCGACGAAGTCCACTGTCGGCATCGTCATTCAGGATCAGGTCTCGCAACAGTTTAGCGGTGGAACCGCCTTCGCCGGGCGAATTCAGGAACCCGAGGATTTGTATCGCTTGCCGTTTTTGCCAGGCGATTCGGTCACGGTCGGCTTCGCTGGTTGCTTCTTCCGCCAACAGGGCTGTCATTTCGCTGGTTATACCGCGTAGTTCCTGGTCGCTAAATGGGCTGTCTGAATTCGGTACTCGACACTGAGCGTGACGCTTGATGCCAGCCAACGCTGGTACATTCAGGAACGCGGGCGTCTCAGCACTGTCTGCACTGGTAACGATGTTACGCAAGTAAGGCAGGATCGTCGGGTTTGGGACTGGCAGGCTGCGGCTACGAATTCCTTCAAGAGCATTCAATTCGGAAAGCACGATCACCGCGTTGGTGCGGCAAGCCGGGTGGTAGTTGTTTTCGGCAATCTCTTTCATCTTTGGAATGACCAGATTCATGACCTGGTTGCGAGCCGCAGGATTGCTGGCCTGAGTGACGTAACGCTTGAAAAAGTCTTTGCGAGCATTTCCGAGCAAGCTGAGAGTTCTTTCATCCGTTTGAGCCATTTTGGGAATGATGTATTCTTCAAACCAAGCGTTGAACTCGCCAACATTAACTTGTCCACCGCCCTTCATCATTTCGCTCACCTGGCTCTGCAAGTTGCGAATCCGTTCGTCGACTTGTCTCTTCTGCTGTCTCCACGCCGCGATTGCCTCACGGTCATTTCGACTAATGCCCTCTGAAGGAGGTGGTAGGAACCTCGCGCCAATTTCCATTGACAGAAGCGGTTCCATTTTTGCTTTTTCCGCAGCAGCCTCGGTCGTGGCCTGCGCTGACAGATTGCCAGTGTTCGCCGTCAAGCAGAACAACCAGCTCAGCAAAAAGATGCCCACCCATGAATACGTTCTGATGCCAATTCTCATTAATTCACCCTTCATCCAATTCAAATGCTCGATTAACCCAATGCCGTCAGGTGGAAGCGACGAGTGGCGTGGTGGGAGAGTACGCCGGCGCTAATCCAGTGAATGTGGCTTGGGGAACCGGCGAAGCAACGCCTGTCCCTACCTTCCAAAGTACCACTGATACGCACTAGCTGTCAATTTTTGACGTATCAGAATTCAAAAGGTTCCATCCAATATTGATCGGCAAACCTCGTGTTTTTGGCCCGTTTTGATCCACTCGTTAGCAAGCCCACGGTTCAGTTGGACGCCAGCCACTTCCGGTTGAAGCGTTTGTGCCGACTGCTCAAGCCATCTTTCCGATGCCGTTGGCCCAGTGAGCCGGAATTCCGCATTTGAATTAGTCAGCAATTCACTGTGAAAGCAGCGCAGAATAGGACGTGATTGAGGTTCGGGATTTGGCTCGGATTTCTTAGGATGCAGGGCTGCAAGGATGCCAGGCCAGACCGTCAGCGGGAACGCTGGAGGCGTCAGGTCCAAAACCGTCAGTTTCGAAGGAGCGAATCGATGACAGAGCTGAATTTTTACCGTTTCCTGATGTTCTGTATCCTGATCGCCGGCTGTGCGTTCGGGATCAAGAAATATGGTGACTTTCGTGTTGAACAGTTCGTGGCCAGCCAGATGGCGCCCGTTCCAGTCGAGGCATACCCACCCGCGTTGGCCCAATTGCAACCGCCAACGATGAATCAGCAGTGGCCCCAGCCGCAAAGCCATTTGCAAAGCCAGCCACAGCCACACAAACATTCACAGAGCCATTTGCAAAGCCAGTCACACTCGCAGAGCCAGCCGCATTCGTTCATCGGCCTACGTGAACGTGGCACCGCGACTGATCAGGTAAATCTTCAGCATCATTCGCCGGTTCCCATATTTCAATTGCCATACGCTCAGTTGTCGGCAGGCCCAAACAACGGCGCTCGCAACCATGACTTGCCACCCGTCGTTCAAAAATCGAACGTGCCCGGCCACACCATGCAGAATGCCAATCCGGGTGGCTTGCCGGCCGGAGTTAATAGCGCTGCCCTGCCCCGCTTAACAGCCACCATTCATGCCGGCACCCAGGCACCAGGTCATCAGGCTCGTCTCAATCCCTGGCTTAACCATTCAGATAGTAAGCCGACAGCGACGAACGATTCGTGGCAACCGCCCACTGGACCCACTGGACTCGTCGAGCCCGTTGCTCAGAAAGTTACCCCGGAAATCGATCCTAGAGTCGCCGAAATAATGCAGATTCAAAAAAGGCTCGGTGGCAGTCAGATCGCTCCGATCGTTGGCGAGATCAATCAATTGCCACTCGTGCGGTCCAGCAGCGATGGAGAGAATGCAATGCCTCAGCAGTCGTTCCGCGATTCGATCCAGCAGTTATCGGACCAGGTGAATAACGATGGGGGAATGAGCAACCAAGTGAGCGACCAAATCAGCGACCTAACCACGGGCCAGCAAATCGCCAGTGAGGCGGCTCGAAGCGATCTTAAGATCCCCGAGAAAAAAGCTGACCAAAAGTCGGACCCGGCTGCGGAGCTGACCATCGCCGAACTGACTGAATTGCTGGAACACTTGACCAGCAGCGAAGACGGTGTTTCTACCGTGCCATTTGTGAAAATGGAAAGAAGCCGAGCCCGGCAACGTCTTCGCGAGCGGTTGGTACAGCGACTCCGTTCAATCCAACGGAACTAGTTTGCATGGCCTGCGGGCACTTGCTTTTGACTCGCACCCCGGAAAAGACCGGAAGTGACCAGATGTCAACATTCTGGCCTGATTGGCCCTTGTTGCCGAGTAGCTGTATTCCGCAGATCACGATTTTCAGCAGGTTTGACAAGGTCGTTCAGGGTCGGTCAAGATATAATGCTTTGGGGGCTTGGGTGATCTTTTCGCACGATCGGTTTAATAAGCCTGTGGTACCGTCTGCCGGTCCGTTTTGACCGCCGACCTTTGTTTAGATGAGCAGCTAGTGTGGGTCAGCTCAGCGATCTGGTTCAGGCCACACGTCAAAGTCACCCACCCACCAGGTTGCGACAAGTTGGGGTATGGGTATGCCGATGATTAGAATCGGTGACTTGTGTTCGGCAGCGATTCGACGTTTCGAGATTCGACGTTTTGAAGAAGTGAGTAGTTGGAGATTTTATGGGCGATGAAATTAGAGGCTTTATCAAAATCCTGATCAAAAGCGGTGTCATCACCAAGGACATGTTCGTCGATGCCTCGCAAACCGCGAAAACGACCGGAACGACCGTGGCTGAGGCCCTGGTTAGCTTGGGATACGCCACCGATATCGAGGTTGTAAAGGCGATCGCCGAAGATAGCCAGCTGGATTTTGTCGACCTCTCGCACTCCGACGTTGCCGACGAAGTCATCGAATTGATGCCTGAATCCGTGGCGCGGGAAAATTTCGTGTTGCCATTTGAGGACAATGGTGGCCAGCTGACGGTGCTGATCAGCGATCCCGATGACGTCGATACGATGGAAAAGCTCAGGTTTATCCTCAACCGTGATATCAAGATCGCCCTGGCCCCGAAGTCCCAGATTTTGGAAGCGATCAACCGGTTGTACGGTCAGCAGGAAGGTGAGTCGGCTGACTCGATCCTGCAGGAATTTACCGATACCGCGATCGACTTCACCGAGACCGTCGAAGAGGATATGTCGGATTCCGACGCCACCGACGAAGCCAGTGCCCCGATCGTCCGATTGGTCAATCTGATGATCACCGAGGCCGTTCAGCTACGAGCCTCCGATATCCATGTTGAGCCCTTCGAGGACCGCGTGCGGATTCGCTACCGGATCGATGGCGTGCTGCACAAGCGTGACCAATTGCCTCGTCGTCAGCTGGGAGCCGTGATTTCACGTATCAAGATCCTGGCAAATATCGATATCGCCGAACGGCGTCGGCCACAGGACGGTCGAATCAAGGTTACCGTGGGCGAAAAAGAGCTCGATTTGCGAGTCAGCATCATCCCCACCAACCACGGCCAATCCTCGGTCATGCGGCTGCTGGACAAAGATTCAATCAAAGTGGGCATTCGCCAGCTGGGCTTTTCGGAAGAGAACTTCAAAGTCTTCCAGGGTCTGATCCGCCGCCCCAACGGAATTATCCTGGTGACAGGCCCCACCGGCTCGGGGAAAACGACCACCCTGTACGCCGCCCTAAACAGCCTGAATCGCCCTGACCGTAAAATCATCACCGCCGAAGATCCGGTCGAATACTACCTGCCTGGCATCAATCAGGTGCAGGTTCGACACAACATCGGGCTGGACTTTGCCCGCATTATCCGCTCAATGCTACGGCAGGCACCCAATATTATTCTGGTGGGTGAAATGCGAGATGCGGAGACTGTATCCATGGGAGTTCAGGCTAGTTTGACTGGACACTTGGTATTCAGTACTCTACACACGAACGATGCGCCCAGTGCCATTACACGCATGATCGACATGGGAGTGCCCGGATATCTGGTCGCCAGCAGTGTCGTGGCGATCTTGGCCCAGCGTCTGGTAAGGACGATTTGCCCCAAGTGCCGCGCTCGATACACACCCCCCGAAAGGGATATCGAACAGTTTGGAATCACACCCGAGCAACTGAAGGATGCAAAATTTATGAAGGGTAAGGGCTGCAACAGTTGCCAGAAGACAGGATACAAAGGCCGCATTGCTGTCTTCGAGATGATGCTGCTTGATTCAAAGGTTCGCGAGTTGATTTTCGCTAACTCGACCACTGCCGAAATTCGAAAATACGCCATAAGTCGAGGTATGAAAACACTTTACCATGATGCGATCCGCAAAGTGCTGGGTGGATACTCGACGTTTGAAGAGGTGGCCCGGGTGACCAAGAAGACTGAGCAGGATTAGGCTGAATGGCTAAGTGCCATCTGAAACGTGGGTGCTGACGCAGGCTCCCTATCTGAAAAACCACCCTTTTGGGGGTGTTAACGATGCCTGGTTCGAGTCTAAGCTGAAACTGTAGTTTGGGCGAAGTGATTCGCTTGATTCGAGACTGCCCTGCCTTTGCGTATTGCCTGTCTTGGTGGCTGGTAGTTGTGTACTTGGCCATTTAGCCGTGCAGTGAATGTTGGTTTGGTTTGCAGTTTGGTCGTTGTTCTGAAGTTTTGAGAGCAATCGGTTGCAGGTTTTGGACCTTGCAGGGTTGTTTTCTCAATAATAGACCCGAAGAGACCTCGCTTTCGTTGCCTCATGGATGTCGAAAGTCATCCACTTCTCTCTTCCAACTCGTCCGAATCAAGTGGATTTATTGGTCCACTTATATATACAGCCTGACCTTAATTCCTGGCCTCTTAAAACAGGGTACGCCGAATCAAGTTGAACCAATTGAATCGAATGGCAGCCTGAATGGCTAGCCGACAGCAGCGAAGCGATACCGCGTCGTTGCCAGTTGTGATGAATGTTGGGGTTCAATTTATTCCTGGTCAGATTCCGAAGCCACTTCCAAAAGGTGCCGTCGAGTGACGGTTCCGGCTAATCGGAAACAGCAACGTTAAAAAGAAAGTAGAAATGGCAACTGTCCTGATCGACAAATTGCTTGAGGCTTGTGTAAAGCAAGGCGCAAGTGATATTCACATTACTGTGGGTCAGCCACCGGTGTTTCGTTTGCACGGGCGCATGCGAAAGTTGGAAACCAAGGTTTTGGAAGCGGACGATTGCGTTTCGCTGATGAAGAGTATTGCTCCCGAGCGATGCCAGCGTGAATTGCAGGAGATGGGAACTTCCGATTTCGGATTCGCCTTTGGCGACAAAGCCCGTTTCCGTGTTTCGATTTTCAAGCAGCGTGGCAGTATCGCCATGGTGTTGCGGCAGATTCCGACGGATATGCTGACGCCCGAGCAGCTTGGGTTGCCCGATGTGTTGACCAAGATGGTCATGCGTCCGCGTGGCTTGATTTTGGTGACCGGTCCGACCGGTTCCGGAAAGTCGACGTCGTTGGCCAGTTTGGTGAACTACATCAACGAACGCGTCGATCATCACATCATCACGATCGAAGATCCGATCGAATTCTTTCACTATCACAAACGCTCGACAGTCAACCAACGAGAGATTGGTGTCGACGTGCCCAGTTTCGCCGAGGCGATTCGGCGTGCCTTGCGACAGGATCCGGATGTGATCCTGGTGGGTGAGATGCGTGACCTGGAAACCATCGAGGCCGCGATCACCGCCGCGGAGACTGGTCACATCGTGTTCGCGACGTTGCACACCAACAGTGCTCAGGGAACAGTCAACCGAATCATCGATGCGTTCCCCGGAAACCTGCAGGATCAAATTCGTACTCAGTTGTCGACGACATTGATCGGCGTGTTGGCTCAAACGCTGCTGCCGAAAATCGGTGGTGGTCGAGTGGCTGCTTTTGAAACGCTGGTCGTGACACCTGCGGTCGGAAACCTGATTCGCGAAAACAAGACATTCCGTATTAACTCAGCGATCCAGACCGGTGCCAAATTTGGCATGCAGTTGCTGGATGACAATCTGTTTGATCTGTGGATCAGTGAGCAGGTTGAGATGGAAGACGTGTTGTCCAAGGCTCACGACCCGGACGCTCTGGCACGTCGTATTGCAACTGCCCGCCGGCAGATGCTGGATCTTGAAGATCCGACGCTATCGGAAGGTGAAGAGGACTTCGACGAGGAGGAGATGGAGTAAGCGTTTGCAGGCCCAGGGGTCGGCCTCATTCCCGTGATTCATTTTCAATTGGATCAACCATCGGGAACGATCCTGTGACCACGCAATCCACACAAACTTCAGAGAAACAATTATGGCAATTAGACGCCTTGGACAAATTTTGGTTGATATGGGATTCATTTCCGACGAACAGCTGGAGCTGTTGTTGGAGGAGCAAGCCCAGCATCCTGGTCAATTGCTTGGCCGTATCGCAGAAGATATGGGTCTGGTCTCGGATGACCAGTTGATTCAGGCTTTGGGCGAACAATTCGGTTTGCAAACCCTGGACATCGAAGGCTTTACTCCTCCGGAAGACGCCAGAGAGCCAGTGACCGATGCGATGGCACAAATGTATCGAGTCATTCCGTTGCAATTGACCGATGGCATTTTGACATTGGCTACCTGTGATCCGCAGAACCTGGCGATGCAGGATGAATTGCGTCGCTTTCTGGGTCACGATATTCGCCTGGTCGTTTCTACTGAAAACCAGATCCTCAAAGCGATCGACAAGTTCTTCAATGAAGAGACCGAGAGTATCGAGAAGATCATCGAGCAGTTGAATGCCGACAACGATTTGGCCGAAGCGGCTGCCAAGTTGGCCAGCGACGGTCCGATTAACCTGGGTGATGTTTCCGAGTTGGTCGAGAGTGCTCCGGTTCGCAAGCTGTTGAATATGGTGTTGCTGTTGGCCATTAAGGACCACGCCAGCGATATTCACTTTGAACCGTTTGAAGACGAGTTCCGCATTCGTATTAAAGCGGATGGTGTGCTGTACGAAATGGTTCCGCCGCCTCGTCACCTGGCATTTGCGATTACCACGCGAGTCAAGGTGATGGCGAATCTGGATATCGCCGAACGACGTATGCCTCAGGATGGTCGTATTGAATTGACAGTCGGTGGTCACCCGGTCGATTTGCGAGTCAGTGTGATGCCAACCATGTTTGGCGAAAGCGTCGTCATGCGAGTGTTGGACCGCAGTGTGGTTTCGCTGGATCTGAACAACGTCGGTATGAACGAACAAACGATTGCCGGTTTCCGTCAGGTGATGCAGAAACCCAATGGCATCATTTTGGTGACCGGTCCAACCGGTTCCGGAAAAACCACGACGCTGTATTCCGCGTTAAGTGAACTGAATGAAATCGAAGACAAACTGATTACTACCGAAGACCCGGTTGAGTACGACATTGACGGGATCGTGCAGATTCCAATCGACTCGGACATCGAAGTGACTTTCGCGTCCTGTTTGCGAGCGATCTTGCGTCAGGATCCGGACAAGATCCTGGTGGGCGAGATTCGGGATACAGAAACCGCCGAGATCGCGGTGCAGGCATCGTTGACCGGGCACACGGTGTTCAGCACGCTGCACACCAACGACGCGCCCAGCACGGTAACACGTCTTCGTGATATGGGCATTCCACCGTTCATGATCACCGCCACGGTCGAAGCCATTCTGGCACAACGATTGGTCCGTCGAATTTGCATGGAGTGTCGTGAAGAGGTTGAGATCTCTGACGACATGCTGGCCGATCTGCAATTGACCGACGAGGACGTCAAAGACAAGAAATTTTTCCGAGGCCAGGGTTGCAACAGTTGCAACAACACGGGTTACAAGGGCCGTGTTGGATTGTTCGAGTTGATGATTCTGGATGACGAATTGCGTGACATGATCATGGCCAACGCCACTACCGACCTGTTGCGGGAGACCGCTCAAAATAAAGGGATGGTGTTGTTGCGTACCGCTGGAATTCAATTCGTTTTCGAAGGCCTGACCACGGCCGAGGAAGTGATTCGCGAAACCATTTTGGAAGCCTAGAAAATCTGGAGGCCTGAATGAATCGATTCAGGTTTCCAGTTGCATCTCATCAAACGATATCTCCCAATCAAAACCAACCACCCCAATACAAAATTGACGAACGGTTAAGGACAGGAAAATGCCAACTTTTCAATTCGAAGCGATGGACCCTCAGGGGCAGGAAATTCGCGACGTGATCGACGCCCAGACGCAGGACGAGGCGCAAGCCACGATCCGCTCGATGGGATATTTTGTCACCAAGATTTCTGCCCAGAAATCGGACAAGAAAAACGCTGCCAAAGGCGGGCGTCGGAAGACTTTCGCGCTCGGTGGTGCCAGCGGCAAGAAGATGGTGACCTTTACTCGTCAGTTGTCGATCTTGCAGGATGCCGGCTTGCCGATTCTGCGCAGCCTGAGAATTTTGGAGACGCAGTCCAAACCTGGAGCCTTGAAAAACGCACTGATCGATGTTTGTGATGAAATCGAGGGTGGTTCGACGCTTTCCGAAGCGATGAACAAGTCGCCCAAAGTGTTTGACCGTTTGTATGTCAACATGATCAAAGCCGGCGAGGCGGGTGGTTCACTGGAATTGATTCTGCAACGTTTGGCGGAATTCAAGGAACGTACCCAGTCGTTGAAAACCAAGGTGATTGGTGCCTTGATCTATCCGGTCATGGTGGTGGGTTCTACCTGTTTGATTTTGACCTTCATCATGATTTTCATTATCCCGGAATTCAAGGACATGTTCGATGAATTCGAAATGGACTTGCCGGTGATGACGGAATTGTTGATTGAAATTTCCAATCGTGTGGTCAGGTTGTGGTTCCTGTTCCCGTTGATACCGCTGGCGGCGTTCCTGTTTATCGCGTTGCTGTGCAAGTTCCGCGCGGGGCGGATGGGCTGGCACATGTATTTGCTGAAGTCCCCGGTGCTTGGCAAATTGCTGCAGAAAGCCAACCTTGCCAGAACGACTCGAACCCTGGGCGCTTTGGTTGCCAGTGGTGTTCCGATTTTGGAAGGCCTGACGATTACTCGCGAAACCTCCGGCAACGCCATGTACGAAAAAATGTACAGTCGCGTGACGGATTCGATTCGCGAAGGTGAAACCATCGCTCGTCCAATGAAAGTTAACTGTATCCCGACTTTTCACCCGGTGACGCTGTTCTTCTTTATGGCCACATTGGCCTTGCCACCGCTGGCGATCCTGTTTGTCAAAACGGATTTGTTGTTCCCGGTTCTTTATGCGGCTGCCGGAATGGGCGTCGTGTCCGGTCTGTATTATTACCTGATTCACAAGAAACCGGTTGTGGAAGATCTGGTGATCAACATGGTCGATGTGGGTGAAGAGACCGGTGAATTAGATGTGATGTTGTACAAAGTCGCCGACTACTACGACGAGGAAGTTCGCACCCTGACGGACGGAATGATGAAGCTGATCGAACCGGTGATGATCATCGTGCTCGGCCTGGTCGTGCTGTTCATTGTCGTTGCCTTGTTTATGCCCTTGATCGGTTTGATCAATGGTCTGAACTAACAATCAGAATCCGATAATCAGAATCAATTCAAAAAGAAATTCAATGAATACAGCGTTAACTAACAATACAAAGTCTTTTCCAACCCTAATGGAGACCAACCCCATGTTTGCTCCTCATCGTTCTTCTCGAAAAATTCGGAGTGGTTTCACACTGATCGAACTGCTGATCGTTATTACGGTCATCGGCATCCTTGTCGGATTGCTATTCCCGGCAATCAATGTGGTTCGCCGCAGTGTTTATGAAACCACCACCGCCGTAGATATTGCTCAACTTGATGCGAACGTTGAGTCGTTTCGGCGAGAGTTTGGTTTCTTTCCATCGGACTTCAGCGAGTTCGTGGATGTTGATGGCAACCCGCTGGAGTTCTTCGATCCGTTGCCAAATGTAGCACCGTTCAACGGGCAGACCGTTCAGAATCGATTGCTGCAAATGTTGGCCAAGATCTCTCCCTCGCACAATGAAAATGCGATGGACGATCCAAATCAGACGTCAAAGACTCGCCTGCAAATCTGGTGGGAAGATGTCGGTATGAATCTGGCGGTCGATTCGACGTTGGTTGGAACAAACAAACAAAACAGCTTGCGAGGCCCGCAGGTGGCACTTTGGTTCTGGTTGAGCCAGTTGTTCAATGATGCTCAGTATCCGTTGACAGGTCCACGTGACCCAGCCAATTACTACTTGATCGCAGCAGGTACCGAACAACGTATGTTCCATGATTTCGGCTCATCGAAACTGGAAGTCATCGACGAGATCGCCTATCCGGATAGCAGTGCTGCGGCAGCAGGTCCCAATCTGTACTCCATCGCTCGCCCGGTGCAGCGTGATGGTGACGCACCATTGCTTTACTTCCACCATGCAACCTACGTCGATGCTTCGTCCGCCACGGCGAACACAACCACGTTTATCGATTTCGAGCAAGGCAATTACGATCCAGGCGATCCAGCCAACTTTGGTATGGCCTGTCGTGTTCCAGGTTCATCGATCATGCCGACGGATCCTGCGGAATTCCTGGCAGCCGGCGAATTCCAGATTTTGACCGCCGGCTATGACGAAATGTTTGGCAACATCGAAGACGGAGCCGTTTATGAAAATGGCGACAACCTTTGCAATTTTTCGGAAGGTCGTCTGGATGTCTTCATCGACGACTTTAACAGTAACTAATAATGTCCGGAGCTTATCAGATGACTTTTCAAATGAGAAAACGAAGCGACCGGCAACGTGCGTTCACGTTGATTGAGTTGCTGTTGGTGATGTCGATCATTGCCATCCTGTCAGCACTTGGTGCTTCTGTTCTGGCAAGCGCCGAACAGGACGCTCTGGAATCGCGTAGCAAGGCTGGTATCGAGCGAATTTCGATGGTGCTGAATCGTAAATTCGAAGCCAACACCTACCGAATTTTGCCAGCCCGTTTGCCGGGCGGTTCCACGCCTGCCGAGGTCCGCCAATTTCGCGATCAGGCCATGGCTGAATTTCTGCGAGTTGAATTCCCGTTTGTGTTTGACCATGTCAACGAAAGTGAGGTCTTTCCGCAGAACCAGGGGCCATTGGGTGGACCACTAACTTTGGTTGGGCAGTACATGCCAGCTAACGCACGACCACAAATTTCCAGCCGATATTTTTCCAGGCTGGAAGGAACGCCTGGTGGAGTCGTTGCCGCGACTGAAGAAAATCAATCGGCAGAGTTGTTGCACGCAATTTTGTCACTGAACTTTGACGAATTTGGACAGCCGTTGTCGGCCGTGCTGCATGAACGTGAAATTGGTGACACCGATGGCGATGGATTTTTTGAAGTGCTGGATGCCTTTGGCGATCCTTTGGATTTTTCACTCGTCGTGCGATTCGATTCGGCAGAGCTTGATGCACTGGAAAATCCAGTTGCCAATGGCTTGCCTGCTCACATGGCGGGCCCGGTAATCATGCGTAATGACATCGCCGACGCGATTGGCTACGAAGTAATCCTGGATGAAAACGTGGCGTTGGATTCTGGTCAGGTACGTGGCTCGGGACCCGATGTTGGACCGTGGCCGATCAGCAAGTACCGCGTCACGATTCGCTCACGCAATTTGTCCAATACAGATCCCGGCGCCGTGGTGACTCAATAATCAAATGGCTGGCTCTTTCGTATGAAGGTGGCCGGCACTAACTCAACCCCAAGTCATTCTCTTCTCAAACTGGAAAATCATGTCTTTCCAATCAACAAAGCAATCCAAACAACAATCGACAAAGCAATCCGGCTTTACGCTGATTGAACTGGTGGTCGTCGTTGCCGTTCTGGCGATCGTGGGTGTGTTGATCATTCCCTCGGTGCGAACCCTGAACGAAGATCGCAAAATTCGTGACACGGCTCGCGTGGTTGGGTCGGTATTCGCGTCGGCTCGTGAACAAGCAGCCGTGAATGGATCCTCCGGCGTTGAGATCGTCTCGATTCCTTCCAATCCAGGTGATGCGCCAGCCAGCTTGCGATACAACGCGCCTAACATGGGCCTGATCGTCTATGAATTACGAGGACTGCCGGCTTATGTCGGTGCGATTGACGGAGCGTCGGCCACGATCACCGAAGTGGTGACCAATGTCATTGGTTCAGGAGCCAATATCTCTTACGACACAGAATTCCAGATTTCGTTTGTAGGCGCGCCGTTTTTCGAAGACGGAGTTCGCGAAAATGACTTCCTGGAATTAAATGGCAATGGTGTCAGGTATCCGATCGAATCGATCGAAGGCGTAACGCCTGCACCCAATGATCCAACAGACGATTATATGTTGATCAGCAATTTTGATCCAACATTACCTGGTGGTTCATCAAGTGCCAATCCGCCGTTTCCATTGACGGCCGTTCCACCGTCCGGCGGAGCTGCGGTTTACGGCGTGGGCGATGTGTTCGCGGAAGGGACTGGGCTGCCTTTCAAGGTCTACCGCCAGCCGGTGCGGATTGAATCGAGTGCCATTCGTCTGCCAAACAACTTGTTCCTGAATATGGCGTTGTCCGGACACGGATTGGCGCCGACCACGATTGGAACCGGTGGTAACGAGTGGCTGGGACACCAGTTCCGCGATTTCGAAAACAACGACGTCGCTGCGGTCCCTTCCGAGGGCTCGACCAGATTCTGGTTTGCGGCCGATGGTTCAGTCAGCTTCGTACAAACGCGCAGCTTTGATTCTTCCACAGTCACTTATGACTCGGTGATGCAAAAGCCAACCGGCCCAGTGCACTTGTTGATGTGCAACGGAAATAGTGACGAGGCCGATTTAACGAACCTGGATTCCGTTGCCTTTCTGCAAGATGACAACAATATGTGGATCACCATCAATCATCGAACGGGCAGTATCTCGATGGGAAAAATGGCACAGATTGACCCTGTGACGACAGCCACCAACACCTTGCGAACCCAGATTCACAACGCTCGTGCACTGGCTCGTGACCGCCGCTCGACGAGCCAATAGTCACAGGAACCTCCTACCACCCTGCCCCAACTAATCCATGACCTCCTCATCCCGAAATCAAATCATGAATATGAAAAGAAATATCAAGCGTGCTGGTATCTCGCTATTCGAAGTACTGATCGCCATGCTGGTCGCCGCGATTGGTGTGTTTGGTGTGATCCTGTTGATTCCTTTTGCGTGGGAAGCCGCCGAAAGAGGAATCGATCGCGAAAACGCTATTAACGCAGCCAGAAATTACCTGACTGATGTCCAGGCCTACGGATATCACAGTCCCATCAGTTGGTACGACGAAGTAGTGCCGCCGGATAATCCGGATACGGCAAATGAGCAGACTCGGTTTGCGCCCAATGCTTCCAACCAATTGCAGCCTACGATCTTGACCTTGCGAGGTGCCGGCTACGAAACGGATGGAGGCATCATTGCCGGCTTCCCGTACATCATCGATCCGATTGGCGCCGATGCTGCAACAGGTAGTTACCCACAGTTTCCGATCGATACTGATTTCTCGATTAACGGATTTTTGCCGCAACTGAATCAGGTCTCTTTTGTCGGAGCTTTCGACCCTCTCACAGGGTTGCCCAATGCTGGCCTGAACACCGAATTGTCGCGACGAATTGCCTGGCGAGACGACGACCTGGTTTTCAAAGATCCTGCCGACGAGTTGGGTCCGCCCAGACAAGCCTATTTCTCTGTCGGTAGCGTCGCGGATGTCAAGCGGCAATACGACGGTCGCTTCGCCATGATCTCGTTTGTGGTTCCCGAAGATGATACCGGACATCAGTACAAGATATTCACACTGGTTGGAAGAGCGGGCGACCGTGATACCGAACGCGTTTTTGAAGTGGATCTACCAGTCAATGGTGGTGGTCTCAACCGCGGTTTCCAGGGAATTCTGTTGGGTGGTGGCGACGTCACTCTGACAGAGGCGCCGGAATCAGTACCCGTCCTGGACGAACGACAGATTCGCAATGGTGACTGGATCATGTTGATCAATTATCACCGCGCGGACGGCACCGGTGATCCAGCCGTAGATGTTTTGCACGATGACATTCAATTGAATTTCTACCAGGTGCTGAGTGCCAGCGACGACACAAACCTTGGCAACATCAGCGACAACGATAACACCAATGACGTTTATTCTGTGACTCTTCAGGGGCCGGACTTTGACGTGTTTCGTGACTGGGATGTCGCGGCCCCAACAGGATCCCAGACAACACAGACCGTTACCTATGCGGTTTTGATTCCAAATGTGCTTTCCGTTTACGAACGATCTTTCCGCACGGAAAATAATTCGGTCTGGACCAACCAGTAACCTCTTTTCTCTTCTCTCTATCTCTATCCTCTCTATCTCTTCGCAACTGATTCTCAAACAAAACATACAATGCCTCTGGAGGCAACAATGAGAAACAATATGAATCCTCAAACATCACATCTTCGCTTGGGCAGCCGCCGTCGGGGAATGGCTTTGCTGTTCGTCGTCAGCCTGATTCTTTTCATCACTTTGTTGGGAACGTCCTTCGTCGTCGTTTCCCAGCAATTCTCCAAGACTTCGATCCTGCGATCTCGTATCGATTCGCGTGGCGATAGTACACGTCCAACGATGAATCGTCTGTTTAACGATCTGGTTCGTGGACCAGATCCAGCGAATCTGCAATCGCCATTCCGAGGCGGGGGGTCGTTGTTGGCAGATATGTACGGCTACGGATTTTCGGCTACCGTCGATGTGGTGGCAGAAGCGAACTACATGGCTCCGCAGGATCCTGGTGAGTACGATCTTCCCGGGGCAATCGAATTTACCTTGAGCCAGGCATCAGTTGTCAATCTGCGCCCGGTGACACCTGGCGAAACGCCACCTGTCGCTCAGACTCTAAGCCCAATTCCTGGGGCTTATAACGGTCGAGTGCTGACGTTTGTCAGTGGAGCATTGACTGGCACGACCGTGCGAATTGTTGGCTATTCAGGAAGCGAAAACGGATTTTATACGGGTGCCCCCAATGCCTTCATTGCCTATCCGGAACAGAGTCGCGATACCCCGGCAACCACGGCTGATATCGCCGGTACGGAAATCGTATTGAATGGTCGTGCTTATTTCGGCTGGGGTGCCGGAGGACCCGGAGTCGGTGGTGCACTTGGCGAAGCAGCTTTGGCACCGAACCGAACGTTGCCTGCGACGCTCGGCCTGGCCGCGTACAACTCAACAGGTCCTAACGAATCCTATGACGCCCCTGATTACCAAAATATGTTTTTGGCTGCACTGGACCCAAGCGCACCGAGTGGTGTGATTCCTTCGTTTGAACGAGATGGGTTGGCAGCTGTTGGTGGAAGCTTCCGCGCCTTTGGTGCGGTTGGCAGCGGCTTACAAGTCGACAACGACGGGGATGGAGTAAACGACAGTATCTGGATTGATCCTGGTTACGCGATTCAAACGGACATCGATGGTCGTCGCTACAAAACGCTGGTGGCGTACATGGTTTTGGATATGGATGGTCGTTTCAATATCAATGCTCATGGTGATATCTACGATTTCGATTTCGATGGTGACGGTAACCTTGATCGCGGTTTGACCGCCTCTGGCACGTCCCTGTTGTTGGGCAATGTCGATCCACTGTTCCCGGTGTTTACATCCAGTAATCCGCCGCTGGCGTTACCACATGGCCAATACCTTGGTCCACCTGAGGTGTCGATGCGCAGCATCTTTGCTTCGAATCCTGTTGCCGCCAGCGGGTTGCCCGGCGATATCGATTATCAACAAGTTCTGTTTTCGCGTTACGGCGAGACCAATCCTGATTCGTCGCTTTCCACCTGGGGTGCTCTGCCAGGAAACGATAACATTCGTGATGAATGGCAGAAGTTCGTACAGTTCGGACACCCGGACGTCGCTCACGCCGACGAATCGTATCCCAACGCATGGGTCGGTGGTCTGTTCGGAACTGCTCAGGACGTTCACGGTCGATTCGCACGCGGGATTTCGAACCAGTTTTTCGGGACGGTTCCAGTCGGCTTGCCGACCACTGGCCTGGAGGCTTCCGGGTTTGGATCTTTGGCCGATGAAATTCGTAACTCACCTTACGAGATGAGTCTGTTGCCGACTTCGCGTTTCGCCAATAACGTCGCGGATCTTACGGATGACTGGTTGTTCACACCCAAAGAAGTGGAGCGAATGCTGCGACCGTTCGATCGCGATGTCAACATGTTGCCGTCCCGTTTGACGGATCTGGTTGGCAATCGCAATATTCGAACGTTGATCGGTCCTGCCAGTTTCGAAACTCCTGCCATCCCGCCGCTGGAAAGAATCGTTGCATTAGATGGTGCGGGAGCGACCGGTGTCAGCTTGAACGACCGTGTTGTGCGATTGTTGAACGCTCAAATGACGGCTCCGTTTTCGGCGATGGATGTGACGATCCAACTGGAGACTTTGCTTTCCTTCGAATCGCGTATGGGTCTGCCATTCGATTTGAATCGTCCGTTTGGCGATGGTCGCGATAACGACGGCGATGGCATTTATGACGAGCCAGACGAGTTGGCAAATCTCAATGAAACTTTGACCCGTGTCGATGGCTCGACCGTCAGCATGGCTACTGATGAATTTTCGCGTTACAACTTTGCCAGACAACTTTACACTCTGTTGCTGCTGGTAACCGGCGACACGGATGTGATCGTACCCAACACGATTGTGGGTGCTGGTGGATTAACCGACGCGGACACGATTCGCCGATTGACCTTGGCCCAGTGGGCGATCAACATTGTCGATTTCCGTGACTCGGATTCCATCCATACGCCTTTCGAATTTGATTTCAATCCATTCAACGGTTGGCAACCTGATGGCGATCTAACCACCACCGATACCGATGGTTTCGTGGTTTGGGGACTCGAACGTCCCGAGCTGTTGCTCACTGAAAATGTTGCTTTCCACGATCGTCGTGCACAAGACCTGACGGCTGCCGGTGGCGGTGACGTTTCCGGTGGCGATGATGACTTTGACAGCCGACTGGTACCCAATGCATCTGTGTTCTTTGAGTTGTATCGTCCGTGGTCACAAGATTCCAATGATCAATTGCATCCTCGTGAGTTGGGTGCTACCGATACAGAGCAAGGAATTGATTTGCGACAGGTCACACCTGGTGCCGGTCATCCTGTTTGGCGAATGGTCGTTGCCGCCGAGAATTTCCCGGTCAGCGGTGCCGCTGGCGGTAACCTGAGTACACGTCATCGCGATGTTGGAGGAAACCAGGGCAACACCGAAGCGATGCCGGAAGTTGAACAGCGTCGCCGTATCTATTTCGTTGAGCCGGATACAGTTGTCGAACCAAGCAACCGTCACAAGGTTTATTGGCCAGATGCAACTGTTCAGTCGCAATTGGCTGGTCGCACGTTTGTTGGGCCTGGTGAATACGCTGTGATCGGTTCAGCTGGAACAGCGACTGGTGCCGTTTACGATACCTGGTTCGGTCGACGTTCTGAGCCAGATTGGGATGCCCGTCTGCCTGAGACTCGTGGAATTTCCTTGTTGCCAAGTGCCCGCCAAGTCGAGGTTCGCCAGGGGTCCCCTGATGCGACCGCCGTCTTGCGAGACGCAGTGGCGATTCCAATCAACATGACCGTCTCTCGAACAACCGGTGTTAACATTAATCGTTCGTTGGGCATATCTGATCCTCTGGACGGATACTTCGACTACGAAACGTTGTCCAATGCGACCGCAGTGGGAGATGGGTTCGCGTTCAGTTCGATTCGTGACATACCCGTCGACAACGACGACACCATTTGGCCAGAAGTCACTGATCGTGCCGTGCGAAATTCGACAGGCATGACTCTGGATTTCCGCAGTGTCTTCTTGCAACGACTTGCTGATCCAACACAGAACTTCGATCCGCTGACGAACCCTTACCTGACGATTGATGCTCAGTACGTCGATCTGACGACGTTCAACGGAGCCGAAAATGATTCTGCAGAATCATATACGACGGATGCACCAATTCAGGCATTTGCCGCCGTCGAACGTGGGCGTGTCAACAATCCGACGTTGTCGACGATTGCTGATTCCAATATCAGGAACCGACGCCGCCTGTGGCCGATCGAGCACGCAGAAGGGTTGTCTGATCAGCCGGCATTGGCTGATACGCATCTCTTTGACCAAGCATTTATTGGTTCGATCGGGACTGTGAACGTGGCTTACGAACAAGTTGATTTCCAGGGCAGTGTCGCACCCGTCGGGTTCGCAGGATTGACCTGGAATAATCGACCGTTTGCTAGTCGCATGGAGTTGCTGGATGTGCCGTTTACGAACTCAACAGAATTGTTGGCGTCGCCAAATGGGCTCAGTGGCATTGGCCCGACGATCTCATCGCCCGGCGGATATACGCTGGACCGAATCGGACCGACCGGGAATCCATCGACCCCGATGATTGGTGGAGCTGACAATCCTTATCCAGTGCGGGGCGGCCAGTTCGGTCACCTGCTGAACTTCTTCTCTGACGGGACGATTGATACGACCGCAGGTTCATTGGGTACGGAACCAGACAATCTGTTGGCGTTCCTGGATTTTGTTCGAGTGCCATCACGATTCGCAGGGACTCGAATTCATATCGATTCTCAAACACTGGCTCCTCCCTTCAATACGATTTCCCGCTACCGTGAACCAGGCAAGATTAACCTCAACACGATGATGAGCGCCGCGGTTCGACAGGGCTTGCTGGGCAGCATCGGTCGTCCGTTTACCGTTGAAGGCCAGAACTTTGACGGTTCGATTGCCGCGTTCTCCAACGAGGGCGTTTCGCAAACCGATTTCGAGGATTCACGTCGCGGAGCTACGATCGAGTTTGATAATCCATTCCGTGGAGTCAGTTCTTGGGAAAAGGTTCCCGTGTCGATTGCACTGGCGGGAGCAACTCCCGTCAACGCATCAGCGTTCCGATTGAACGCTGCGGGAGAACCGATCTTTGACACCGGACCGGCCGGAGCGAGTAACCCTTTACCATGGGCCGACCCTAATCGTGAAAGCGCTTCACAATTCGAAACCTTCCGACGAATCGGTGGCACGACGACGACACGCAGTAGCGTGTTCGGAATCTGGATCACGGCTGGCAGATTCGAAGTCGATCAGAATGGTGACCTGTTGCCAGGAGTTGGCGAGGGTGTCGAATTGGGTGGATTGGAAGGTAGATCCGAACGGAATCGAGCCTTCTACATGATCGATCGCTCGATCCCGGTTGCTTTTGAACCTGGTAAGGACCACAACATTGAAAACATGATTCTGATCGAGAGCATTATCGATTAGGTTCATCGCCTTCAATTTTGAAAATAGAACCCGACGTCTAAACCGGCGTCGGGTTTTTTTATGCGCTCGCTGCCACGGAGATCAGTTATCAAATTTCGATTTTTTGCTGTAACTTTGAAAACCAGTCGCTTATTGATGGGTAGAGATCGATAGACCTGTTCCTTCCAGGTTCATTCTTTCCAGTTTCGTTACCAGCACATCAAAGAAACGGCGTACGCTGAATGACAAAAATTCAAATCGACGATTTACGGAAACAATATGGCAAATTGACGGCAGTGGACGGTCTGACATTTGGCATCCAGCCAGGAGAAACGCTCGGTTTGTTGGGCCCCAATGGAGCCGGGAAAACAACAACGATCAGCATGATGATCGGCTTGCTACAGCCGACCCGTGGCCAGGTGTTGATCGACGGACTTTCACCGACAGTCGCCAGCACAAGGAAAAAAATCGGACTCGCTCCGCAAGTTCTTTCGCTCTACGAAGAACTGACAGCCACTGAGAATCTGGAATTCTTCGCCAAGCTATATCAAATCAGTGGCGGCAAGTTGAAGGAGCGAGTCGCCTGGGCACTCGAATTCGCCGGTCTGCAGGATCGAGCCAAAGACCGAGTCGGTACGTTTTCGGGCGGCATGAAACGACGGTTGAATCTGGCCTGTGCAATGATCCACGAGCCCGAAATTGTTTTGATGGACGAACCAACTGTTGGCGTCGATCCTCAATCGCGGAATCATCTTTTCGAATGCATTGAATCGTTACAGAGCGATGGTTTGACGATCATCTACACGACTCATTACATGAACGAAGCTCAGAGACTCTGTGATCGTGTCGCCATCATCGACCATGGGAAACTGTTGGCGATCGATTCTGTCGATCGTCTGGTCCAGCAACACGGTGGAACATCACTTGTGCTGGCGGAGCTGCGTAAACCGATCGCCGTCGGTGTCAAACTGTCGGGCCAGATCGAAGATCTGAACTGGAGACTGGAATCGGAGGCCCCGATGGAAGAGATTACCAAGGCGACTCGGCAGGGCGTCGAATTTCAAACGTTGAATGTGACGCAACCAGATTTGGAGAGTGTGTTTTTGGCGCTTACGGGGCGTAGTCTGCGTGACTAAAGACGCAAAACGAAAAACCGAACCAGCATTTGCAAGTGAGTTAAAAAGGTAAAACGAATGAACCGAATTCTGTCCATGGCTATGAAGGACATCAAGTTGATCTTTCGCGATCGCATGAGCCTGTTTTTCATTTGCGGTTTTCCAATTCTGATGGGACTCTTTTTCGGTCTCGTAATGGGCAATCCGGCAGGGGGCGGAGGCAGCAGCAAGATCAACGTTGCCATCGTCGATCAGGACGATTCGCAGATGTCGCGAGAGTTCATCAAGGCGCTACAAAAGATCGAGGAACTGCAACTGGAGCCCTCAACCCGTCAACTGGCCTCGGACAAGATTCGCAAAGGAAAGATGGTTGGCATGATCGTATTACCAAAAGGGTTCGGCGATCGCGCGGGCAATTTTTGGGGAGATCCACCAGATATCGAAATTGGGCGCGACCCTTCGCGGACTGCCGAAACGGCAATGTTGCAAGGCTACATCATGCAGGGAATTGGCGAGTTGATCGGAAAGCGATTTGACAATCCGTCATCGATGAAACCGATGTTGACGCAGGCCAGAGAGGATTTGGCGTCCAGCGATGCATCGGCCAGCCAACGGTTGTTGGTGAGCGGGTTTTTGAGTTCCCTGGAATCGATGATTGAGTCTGCTGATGCAGTGACAAGTGCCGATGAATCTCTGATTGAAAACGCAGGGTCTGGCGGGATGCAGTTCGCAAATATCAAAGTGGCGAGTGTCACACGTAACGTTGATCCCGACAGTACAGCGGGCCAACTTTCTAAAATCAGTTCTCGCTGGGACATCAGTTTTCCACAGGCGATGCTGTGGGGTGTGCTCAGTTGTGTCACAGGTTTTGCCATCTCAATCGCTCGAGAACGTACGATGGGTACTTTTACACGGTTGCAAGTCGCGCCGATTACGACTCAGTCCATTTTGGCCGGCAAGGCGCTCGCTTGTTTTCTGACCTCATTGGCCGTGGTCGCCATGATGGCTCTATTCGGTGTGTCACTTGGTATGCAGCCCACCAGCTATCCCAAACTGTTTGTCGCATCGGTTTGCGTTTCCGTTGCTTTTACTGGTGTGATGATGGTTGTCAGTGTGCTTGGAAAAACCGAACAGAGTGTCTC
>CAZPOL010000001.1:42788-68223 GCA_964588195.1 uncultured Pirellulaceae bacterium
TCGACGACGTCTTCGTAGCTGGGGTTGTCTTGCATCGTTTGGGGAGTCCCTTGCATGTGCATGGCACAGATCCCGGCCGAAGTTGCTTTGGCAACCGTGATCATTGCCGGATCGCCTTCCAGGCCAGTCACGTCGTTGATGATTTCAGCACCGGCTTGCAAAGCGGCGCTCGCCACTTCAGCTTTGGACGTATCGATAGAAATCGGGACGTCCGTTTGTCGTGCCAGTTCCTCGATCACCGTAGTGACTCGGCGAAGTTCCTCCTCGGTCGTAACCGGTTGGCTGTAGGGGCGAGTGCTTTCGCCACCGATATCAAGTATGTCGGCTCCATCGGCAACCAGTTTCAATCCGTGTTCGATGGCCGCGGCATGGCTGTCGTGATTGCCGCCATCGGAAAAACTGTCGGGCGTGACGTTGACGATCCCCATGATGGCCGGCAATTCGCCAAACTTCAGTTGACGGGATTTCAGTTGCCAGGTGTTTGGTAGAGTCGATTCGGGTGGCATCAGGTTTTTTTTGGTCGTCGAATTCTGTTTGGCGTTTGTTTGCAGGCAGGAACCACTCGCTTGCGCTTCGTGCTGGTATTGCTAATCTTGTATTGTTAATCGAGTTCCAGCTGCTTAAACAGAGGCAGGTGTCGGTAGTAGACTTCCAGCGTACAGATCGAAAGTGCCGTTGCGTAGATTCGACCGCCAGATTCACCGTACTTGGTTTCCGAAGGGTCCCAGCTGCCCGCATAACGGCCTTTACGAATTTGATTGACGACCAGCAAGTCGCGGAGGTGATTGTTCCAGACCTGCCAGTGCCGTCCGCCAAAGTGGTGCATGACCTGGGTGGCGTAGTAATAGTAGTACAGGTTGTGTTTTTTTGTTTTCGGACTGGGCAAGCCGTTTTCCAGCAACCAGTCGACGGCGTACAACATGCGTCCATCGCTCCGTTTCCAGCCCAGGTACATGCGACACAACATCGCTTCGGCCGTCATCGCGATCTTGGGAATGCGATCAGGGGTTTGATAGCGATACAGCGTTCCGGCGGGTGCGGTTGCATAGCGTTTGCTGCGATAGGGCCGGCTGGCTTGATCGAGGAATTGGTCGGCGAGTCTAAGTGTTGCATCGTCCACCAGCAGGCCGGTGTTGGAGCTGCGAGCACTTTGCAACGCCATCAATTGCCATCCCATCACGCTGGTGTCGCCTGGTTCGTGAGGCCGATAACGCCAGCCACCATGTTTATGCTGAAAAGCCTGGATGTAGTCGATCGCTTTTTGCGCCGGAGCGCGGAATTGTTCGTCACCGGTCATCGCCAAAGCTTCAACCAGCACGATCGATGCCTGACCGTGTGCGTATATCGCGGCGTTTGTGTTGATGCCATACATCAGTTCGCCGTCGTGCTTTTGTTTGCTGAGCATCCATTTTAGCCCCGCCGCAACAACGGATTTGTACTTGCCGTATTCATGCGTCTGACCGGCACCCAGGAATGGCAACAAAGCTAACGACGTGGCGGCCATGTCGCCTTTGTTTTTGCTGCGATTGTTTTTCTTGTAGTCGGCAAGGCTCCAGCTGCCATTGTCGTTCTGCACGCTGGCTAGCCAACGCAGGCCGCGGCTGACGGCGGCTTCACTTAACGTCGTGCCACCTTCGCGGTGCACAATCTCGCTGCGCAAACGAGGGTCACGTCCGGCAAATGTGTAGGGCGAATTCTGCGTGATCGATTTCTTCACACTCTCCAGGTCAGAAATGTCACCGGTCGGATCGGGATCGAGTTGCAACTCTTTGGCATCCTGCTCGGCAGCGATTTTCACGTCACGCAGTTCGCGTTCGAAATTCGGAGAGGAGTCGGGGAACGTGTCGAATTCCAGATCATCCTGGTCGCGTGACTCAGTAAAAATTCCGCCCTCTTCGTCCACGGGCGAAATGGCAGTGGATAGCGTGATGGAGGGAGGCGGATCGTTCGATTGTGGTAACAGAATCAATGCCAGAATCAGAATCATCACCAGATGCACCAACAGACTGATCAGCCATGCCGGCAGTGTGTCGGTCATCTTTCGCAGGATGTCGACAAGTCGCCGCATCTCCTGGGCTTCGCTGGCCGCGTCGATTGCCGCGGGCGGCTCGTTGTCGGACGAGACGGATGCTTGCTCTTCTGGTTGCGGGTCCGGATCGATCGGTGTTGGCACCGGGCTTGCGGCAACTGGCTTCGGTTCAGGCGGACGAACTTGTCGAGCGAGTTTTTCGGCGGCCTGCTGTTGTTCGTAACTCAGTTCAATTGCCGATTGGCAATTCCAGCAATCGGCGACCATCAGCCACAATCGAACGGAGACCGGTGCATCGCAGTCGGGACAGCCACACATCACGGCATTGCCGCTCAACCAAATATCTCCGTCCGAGGTAGCAATCAGATTGCCGCCCGTGCCCGACCGGTTTTCTTCACGAGTGGCCGTGTCGACATCGGTCATCGTGGTTGCCTGATCGGCACTTCGATTCGCAGCCAAATTTTGGCTTAGATCCAGACAAGGCAATCGCGACGACTGATCGGAAGGAAGCCTGGCATCAAGGGCTCCTTGCACCAGCAGAGTTTCGATCGAACGTTCGATAAAATCTGACCTGGATCTTGGCATATCAGGATCGCGTCCGGCGTATTAAGTGGAGGTGGAGGTTTTGGTGTCGTTGACTTCGGTTGGTCGAAGCAACGCTTTACGGTATAGCTTGCCAGATTTGATCGACTCGCTTTTCCATGCGATCCAGTTGGGCCTGCATTTGTTCAAGTTGATGCAGGATCAAGACGTGTGTTTTCTTGGCATCGATTCCTACCGGGCTGGTATCGCTATGGACCAGATTGGCAATTCGGTCGAAAGATTCCTGATCGATTTGCATTCGGTTTCCTGAATGATTTGAGTGGTCGAAAGATTGGTTTCATTTCGCTGATACGAAACGGATGCTGTGGATTGTTTGCTGAGTGCGGCGAAGTGTCAAAGGTTTTGTTGGGACGCACTGTCAGATGGTGCCGAGTCGGTAATTTGTGCGGTCGAAATTGGCCCTGAATTTTGGTGGGTCACGATCGTTATTTGGAATCCTGGAATCCGCAATTTCGCAGTCGGATTTGGGCTTGATTTATGTTACTCGTCACTCCCTAAACAACAATCCGAAAACTCTCCGGGTCAATGTTGTAAGTTGTTGATTGGTAGTGGTTTACGGTGTCGGAAATATTGCCGGGCTGGTTGTGGCTGGTGGGTGAAAATGGTACACTGGTGCTCATGAAAGGCGTTATGAATTCGAGTGTTTTTCTGTCTCGAATAGCTAATTAAAAACGGGGCGAATCCAGCGGTTTGACGGCATACGAAATTGCCGGGATTTGGCTGCCTCTTTACCCCCGAATTCGGCGATAAGATCTGCCGGAAATGCCTGCTACCAGTTGCTTTAGAGCGAATGAAACAAGGAAAAATTTGTGTCATCAGACATTACGGAACCCCCTGAAGACGACGGAAACAACGGTTCAGCGGAAGAAGAGCACTTCGACCAGATGCCAATCGAGCAGGAACTGAAGGACAGTTACCTGACTTATGCGATGAGCGTCATTGTTTCCCGCGCGTTGCCCGATGTGCGCGACGGGTTGAAGCCATCGCAACGCAGAATTCTGGTCGCCATGAATGACCTGAATCTCGGCCCCGGAGCCAGTCGTGTTAAGTGCGCGAAGATCAGCGGTGACACCAGTGGTAACTATCACCCGCATGGTGAATCGATTGTCTATCCGACGTTGGTTCGCATGGCCCAGGAATGGAACATGCGCCACGTTCTGATCGACAAGCAGGGTAACTTTGGTTCGATTGCCGGTCTGCCTCCGGCGGCGATGCGATATACCGAGGCGCGTTTGTCGCCAGTCGCATCGTTGTTGCTGGACGATCTGAAACTGGACACAGTCGACTTCGTGCCGACCTACGACGAACGACGTTTGGAACCGACGGTGCTGCCCAGCAAGTTCCCGAACCTGTTGGTCAATGGTTCCAGTGGAATTGCCGTCAGTATGGCGACTTCGATTCCGCCGCATAATCTGGGCGAGGTCTGTGACGCGCTGGATCTGTTGATTGACAATCCACATACAACGATCAATGAAATCATGGGCGTCATGCCTGGTCCGGACTTCCCGACCGGTGGTGTGATCTGTGGGCGATCAGGAATTCATCGCGCGTATCACACGGGTCGCAGCACGATCGCCGTGCGAGCCAAATGTCACATTGAGGAATTCAAAAAGAATCGCAGCCGGATTGTTGTTAGCGAGATTCCGTATACCCAGTCTCGCGATTCGGTCGTCGAGAAGATCGCCAACCTGGTTAAGACCGACAAGATCAAGGGCATCTCGGGCATCAAGGATGTCAGTGATTTGAAGGAGCCGGTCAAGTTGTTGATCGAGCTGAAGAGCGATGCCGACCCCGATGTTGTGTTGAACCAGCTTTATCAGTTCTCGCCATTGCAGTCGTCGGTTTCGATGATCTTTCTTGCTCTGGTCGATGGCAAGCCGCGTGAGTTGACGGTCAAGCAAATTCTGCAGGAGTTCATTCGTCACCGGGTGAACGTGATTCGACGCAGGACGCAGTTCTTGTTGGCTCGGGCTCGCAAGCGAAAACACACGATCGAAGGTTTGCTACTGGCACTGGCGAATATCGATGAGATCATTGACACGATTCGCGCCTCGAAAACTCAAGCCGAAGCGAAGCAGAAGTTGATGGGCATTCAATGTCCGGCTGCCATGATGCAACGGGCGCTCGGCGACGAAGGCTTTCGTTTGTTCCAGGAGGAACGCGGTGAATCGGACACTTACGGTCTGACAGCGGTGCAATCCGATGCGATTCTGAAAATGACGCTCGGCCAATTGGTCAACCTGGAACAGGAACGACTCGGCGGAGAACACAAGAAACTGCTGGAAGAGATCAAGGATTACCTGGACATTCTGGGCGATGAAAAACGAATCTTCGCAATCATCAAGGAAGATCTGGCCGAGATCCGACGCAAGTATGCTGATCCTCGACGCACCGAAATCTCGGGTGAAGAACTCGGGAATATCGACATCGAGGATTTGATCGAAGAGGAAAATATGGTGGTTTCGATTAGCCACCGTGGTTACATCAAGCGAACCACACTCAGCGATTACAAGGCTCAACGTCGTGGCGGCAAAGGTATCAAAGGTGCCAAGGCCGTTGACGAAGATCCAATCGAACATGTGTTTGCAGCCAGCACCCACGATTACCTGTTGTTCTTTACCAACAAGGGCAAGGTTTATTGGCGCAAGGTCTATCAATTACCTGCTCTCAGTCGGGATGCACGCGGTCGCGCGATCGTCAATCTGTTGCAATTGAACGAAGGCGAAGAGATCGCGGACTGTCGGGCCATTCGTGATTTCTCAGCGGAAGATCATTTCCTGATTATGGCCACCCGCAAGGGACTGGTGAAAAAGACCGAGTTGAAAGCTTACAGTCGGCCAAAGAAAAACGGCATAATTGCGATCAAGTTGCGCGAGGATGACGAGTTGATCGATGTCGTGGTGACCAAAAAGGGTGATGACATCCTGCTGGCGACGGCTTCCGGGATGGCAATTCGATTCGCTCAATCAGACGCTCGTTCAATGGGGCGAAACACCTCCGGTGTAAAAGGTGTTTCCCTGAAAGAGGACGATCATCTGGTTGGAATGGTGGTCGCCGATCCGGATGCTACGTTGCTGACGGTGTGCGAACTGGGCTATGGCAAACGAACCACATTCGGAACTGGCGATGAAACGTCTGATGACGACACGTCCAGCGCCATGCGATACCGCCGCCAGAAACGTGGTGGAAAAGGGATTCGCGATATCAAAACCACGGCTCGGAACGGAAACGTGGTAGGTATTCTGCCCGTGACCGACGAGGATGAAATCCTGATGATGACTTCGCGTGGCAAGTTGCAACGAATCTCGTGTGCAGACATCAATCCGATCGGACGCAATACTCAAGGCGTACGTATCATGCGGCTGGACAAAGAAGATACGCTGACGGCTATTGTGCGGGTTCCACCGGACGATAGCGAAGACGAAAGCGGTGCAGATCCAGGCACTGGCGACGATAACCCTGATTCACAAGACGCCGATCCAAAATCGGACTCAGTAGCTGAGACGAAGCCGGAAGCTGGGGCGACCGACGAGAACAGCGAAGACGGGAAAGACGAGTAGTGTTCCCTTTTTTGGTGCGTCAAGACGATATGTTGGCTGGTGCTGGTTCGATTTTTTGACCAGTGTCAGCCAGCGTCGGCCAAATAAATCCAGGAAACGCATTTAGCGAAATTGACCGCAATTTGTTGGTGTTCACCGGGTGAGCAGGCTCAATCTTGAATCACGCCAACGCAGCGTTTGCCGGGGCTGAATCGGGTGCTGGCGTGGACTCAGTATTTCGTCGGTCTCGTTGCACTTGAATCGGCAAAACTGGATCATTTGGCGATTTTTGACTTTACCGAATTCGAAACCGGTTTAGTCTGGTACGAATCAAGCCCACCTTGAATCCGAGCGATTTACAATCTTTGGTTGCTCGTTAATTGAATCTCTTTCAAATAGATATTATTGGAGTGTGAATCGTGGATATTGCCATGATCGGAACCGGTTATGTCGGTTTAGTATCCGGAACGTGTTTTGCAGAGAGTGGCAATCACGTTACCTGTGTAGATATTGATCAGAAGAAAATAGACAACTTGAATCAGGGTATTATCCCGATCTACGAGCCCGGTCTCAAGGAATTGGTCATTCGTAACGCGACCGCTGATCGATTGAAATTCACGACTGACCTGGCCGCTGCGGTCAAGACAGCCAAGGTTGTTTATCTGGCAGTTGGAACGCCACAAGGCGACGACGGTTCGGCGAACCTCTCTGCTTTGTGGAGCGTGGTCGAATCGATTGCTCCGCACATTCATGACGACGTTATCATCGTTACCAAGAGTACTGTTCCTGTTGGAACCAATGCGGGCATCTATGAGAAACTCCACCAGATCAACAGCAAGCGATATCATGTCGCCAGTAACCCTGAGTTCCTGAAAGAAGGCGCTGCGATCAACGACTTCATGTACCCGGACCGGGTCGTCGTTGGAGTACGTGATGAATTCGCAGCCGATGTACTGAAGGAATTGTATTCGCCGTTTCTGCGAACGGACAAACCGTTCCTGGCGATGTCTCCCGAGAGTGCCGAGTTGACCAAGTATGTGGCTAACGCCCTGTTGGCAACCAAGATCAGTTTCATTAACGAGATGGCGAACCTTTGCGAAGCGATGCAGGGCGACATCAATGACGTGCGCCGTGGAATTGGACATGACCAACGAATCGGTTTCGCATTCCTGTTTCCGGGTTCAGGTTACGGTGGAAGTTGCTTCCCGAAAGATGTTCGTGCTCTTTCCAGCATGTCCAACAAGATGGGGCTGTTGCCAACGATTCTGGACGCCGTTGATGAGGTCAACAATCGACAGAAACACGTTCTGATCAGTCGCATCGAATCGCACTTCGAGAAGAATCTGGAAGGAAAGAATTTCGCAGTTTGGGGTTTGGCCTTTAAGCCGAAAACCGATGATATTCGTGAGGCCCCTGCTCTGGTTCTGATCGACAAGTTGCTCGATTCGGGTGCCAACGTACGGGTCTTTGATCCGGAAGCGATGGACAATGTCAAAGAGATTTACGGCGACAAAATCGAATACGCTAACCGCTCCATCGATGCCTTGAAGGGCGCTGACGTTCTGGTTATCAACACGGAATGGGATGTGTTCCGTCACCCCAATTTCGAAGAGGTCAAAGATATGATGGCCGAGCCGGTCATTTTCGATGGTCGTAACCTTTACGACACCGCTCAAATGAAAAAACTGGGCTTCACGTACTACTCGATCGGTCGTCCACCTGTGGTCGATCAGGTCTCCGCCACTTGATAGATTTCAAGTTGATCGTAAATCGATCAGGATAAGTCGCGAATCAATCGGGGCGAGGGTTTGGAGTTTTTACTCCGGGTTCTCGCCCCATTTTCGTCGTGGCATTGCTTCGATCTGTTCCAACAACACTTCCAGCGAAGGCGATTCGGCGTTGACCAGTGACTGGCTGGTGTTGTCACGCGATCCTGCCAACGAATTGGCTTGCAGGTCAACTTCATTCTGAAGTTCCGTGATCCAGCCTGGCAGTTCGAACCCGACGCCAATCGGTTGTTGTGTCAGTGACTCTGCAAAATTCTCGATCATCTCGAAAGCAATCTTGCTGTCTTCCGATTCAGTATCTTTCATGGCCTCGGAGACCAGCGACGTCAGTCGGTCGACTTGCATCGGGTGTACGAATCGTTCGTTGATCCGTTGGCTGACCGTCGCCATCTGAATGGAATACTGTTCCTGAAGCTCGGCCAGTTTCTCCAGCAACCGATTGGCTTCCGGCTTGACTCGATCGGCCAGCAATCGTCGCCATCGACTGGCGGACTTGTTTTCATTGAGTCGGACGAGCGATTCATGTGCCCAGATAACGGGTTTCAAATTCCAGCAGACCTGGTCGTAGCGGCTGCGTAACCGCAGGAAGTCCAGTAACACGTACAGCAGGCGCCCGTTGTCGGATTGCGTCGTTGTGCAATTGTAATCGCGGTACTCGTTGAAATTTTCGATGACCGCTTCCAGCACCCACGTCAGGTTTCGCACGGCGTCTTCGCGAGGGTAGCCCTCCTGAATCCGCTGTACGACTTGCCAGCCGAATTCATCCGACTCTTCTTGCTCGACTCGCTCCAGCCAACGGGCAACACCCTGGTGAAGAATGGCCCGGATGTTGCTGAGGTTCAAAAACTGCTGTGTGAAAATTCGATCTCCGAACAGATCGATGAACTTGACCATTCGTTTCCACTCGCTGTCTTTCGGGTCACGAGTAGAACGCACTTTCTCCAGCACACTCAGACGCAGTGTTTGGCTGTGGCTAAGCCACAACATCAGCATCGAATTGGTTAGCATCTCCAGGCAGTCGATCAGCGACTTGTCAGACTGCTCGGCATCCGTGGGTGGCGAATCATTGCTTTCGTCGCTCTTGTCGTTTTTCTCGTTGCTGTCGTCGCTTGATTCAAAATTTTGGCGGAATGACTTGATCAGTGCCGTAACCATTGCCGAATAACCGATCCGGAACATCTCGTCAAATTCGGTGACCGCACCGGCACGCACCGTTTGGTTGCGTTCCATCATCAGGGCGACGTGCAACAATTCTCGCGTTTCGCCCATCATGCCCAATTTTGGAAGGCTTTCCAGCAGTTGGCAAATCAAGCATTGTCGAATACGTGTGGAAACGATTTGTATTGGGTTGCCACCTTTTGACAGTGGCACGTACAACAGTGGTTTCTCGGCCAGTAACGGGATCAGTTCATTGAATTGCTCCAGCAACTGCGTGCGGTCGCCGGCCAGTAAAGACGAAAGCAGGCTGACCCAAAGATCTCGTTCGCCAGGCGAATCGCTTTCCTTGTTTGTGTCTGTGTCATTGGTTTGCTGTGCATCGCTGGCTTGCTTGGCAGTTTCCGGTTTCTTGCCATTGTTTTTCAACTTGTGCAATCGATCGGAGAGCGCCGACAGCAAGTGCCCAGCGGTCGACGTGTCGACATTCAAATTGATCGCCTGGTCAAGCAACGTCTCTTTGAACAATCGTTGCCGATCGTAGTCGGCCAGTGAAATGGTCGATCCATTGGGTTCGGGCAAAGCGTAGGCCTGGACGGAATGGATCAACTGCTGGATCGATTCGCAATTGATTTGGGACTGACGTGCCCAATCGTCGATCTTCTGTTTCTGTTGCGTCAGGAATTGGTCATCGAATTGGTTGGGTCCCAGCGATTCCATGGAGTGGTTGACGAACAGTGCGGCCTCCGTCCAGTACTCGGCGAGCGCTTGCAGGAATTCCAGACGGTCGACGATGCGGTGCATTTCCGCCTGAATGCTTTCGTCAGAATGCACACTGGGGTCGTAGATCGAGCCGTCGATCCCATCGTCCGTCGATTCCCGATAGACCATGTCTTCGTAGGCCGCGCGATAGAGATCCTCATTTTCGTCCGCTGGTGGCGAGTCCAGATCATTGGTTAGTTCACCGTCCTGAACCGTTACATTGCCGGGTCCGAACCTGGGTACTTCCCAGAACTGGCCAGCATTGGCTTCCACGTAGTCGCAGAATTTTCGAATTCGGCTCCACGTTTCCAGATACGCTTCGCTGCCGGGATCTTTTGCGACCAGATCACGTTGTCGTGCGATCCAGTCGGCGACCAGCAACTGGAACGATCCGCTGCTCTGTTGCAGAGGAATCAACTCACTTTGGGTTAGCCAATGAATCAACAATGCCATCGAGGTCACAAAGTCGTTGCGTTCGATCAGGCTGGAGATGGCCAGGATATATGTGCGTGCCGACATAAAGGACTGAGCGTGGTTGGCCCAGAATTGGACGTCGCCGGTTTGGGCGCCAGACTTTTGCCATTGGTTGATCAGCCCGGCAACATCCTTGGCCGCCGCAAAGATCTCTTCGGAATCAACTGAATCGACGCTGCTGACCTGATGCACTGCGAACTTGTGCCACCAGTCTACGATCTCCCGAAAGTTCGCACTGACGCGTTTGCTGATCTCCTTCTGATCGGCGGCTTCGGCTACGATCCAGACTCGCGATGCGAAACCGAAAATCTGTTCCATCAATAACGCCAGGTCGTCCGCTCGATGATCTCTGACCGTGTTTTCGGTTCCGTGAAACAGGCTGTAGTTTGCATCGAAGCCCAGAATATTCCACGGGTCGATAACCGCTCCGCACTCGATCGCTCGTTTCAACAAGTCGAACAGACGTGGCAATGTTTCGCTGGCCAGGGCCATGTCATCTTTTTCCAGAGCCTGAGTGCCAGCGAACATCAGACATTCGATCTGGCAAATCATGCGTGCCGAGGCGACTGGCAGAATGTTGGCGTGCCGGATCGCAGCCGTTTCGTATCCCATCCGAGAAAATACGAGGGCGAGATTCACATGCACCATTTGGAATGCGCGGAAACGAGCCAGTTGACGATTCAGGTGTTGACGTGCCGCACCGAAAGGCTGTTGTCGAACGGTGGCCTCCTGAACCAGTCGACCACGATGGGGTTCCGGCAGGCGGCTGAGTAAATCGGCGTAGAACTGATCGCGGTAGGCGGCGATTTGAGGCAGCAAGCTGGAGAGCGTGACGGTCGAATCATGAGCGCCGGGGCCGTAGCCACAAATGCCGGCGGCCATCAGTACCGTTCCCGCCAACACCGATCCGGCTTCGAAGATCAATTGATCACGCGGCAAATCGGATTCGTCGGTAACCCGCGAAGTCAACGCGTTCAGAGTCACCTGGTGGATCACGAATCGACGATAGTGTCCGTTGTTGTCGATGTGATGTTCGTCCCATTGACCGAAGTGATGGTTGGGTCGTTTGTTGACCGGGTGATCGAAGTCGAACGAACGTGGGTCGACCGCCAGTTCATCCAGTAACTCGGGGTCGAATTGGGCCATCTCCAATAGTTGTGGGTCGGTCTGTTGCAGCAAGCGAATCGCACATTCAACGACTTCTTGATGTGGGCCATGAACCACACCGGCTTGTCGAATGTAAAGCGGTAACGGTCGGACCCATTCGTGTTCGTAAGGTTCCAGCTTACGCGTTTCCAGCACGGCGATCGGTCGGTGTCCGATAAAGTCGTTCAGCTTGACCAAAGCTTCGGTGACCAGTTTCTCAGGTTCGGCATGCAGTGAAGAAAGCTGCAGGACGACCTCGAAGACTCGTCCGATAAAGAAAGCATTAAACAGTGATTCGCTGCTGCGGTGAAATAACAGATCGCGATGGTAGGTCAGGTACCCGGGCAGCACATGCTGGAAGGTCAGTTGCAAAACGGTGCGAGCTTGTCGGGCATCGGCCAACGCTTTGTTTTGTTTTGATTGCTCGGCCAGTTGTAATTCGTGCAGCAGTTGCTCAAAAACTTGTTCGTGCAACAACAGGTCGGATTGAGTATCAGGCATTTGACCGAACAGGGCGTTCAGGTCTTTCAACATGGCGACGTCTTCGGCACCCGAGGAAAAATTCAGGTAGCCCAAAACGCGATGTGCTTGTTCGCGCGCGACGTCATCCAGTTGAGGTCGATTCATAAATTCGCCTCGTCAGAATTGATTTCGTGGCAACCGTGTGGTCGTAGCGGATCGAGTTGGTACACGCATGAATCAGTGCTCATTGCGTTTTCCACGAAACGACCGCGACGGCAGGAATGGAGGGAGTGTAACCACATGAAAAAATTCAAATCCAACAGAAGCGTAGGGATGCCAATGTTCCACCACAAAATCATCGTTCGGCATTTGACCCCTGAAAGGAATATCCTACGAAATGGCAGTTTGGATGGTCTATGGGGCGCGTGGACTGGCCGCGTTTTTGCGGCTTGCAGAGAAGATGCCAGCGATGGCGGGCGTAAATCAGCAAACGCGGGCGTAAATCAGCAAACATCGAAACCGACCGGCACAGAGCGGTCGTCTGGTTCCAGGCGGATCATGATGGGGGTTGTGATGGGAATTGCGGTTGGATAGCGGGGATTCGGCCAAAATTCGGGACCAAATGTCTCGGAGGCACCGGCTAAACTGGAATCAGGTTCCGTTTTCACGGCTTGGGCCGGATTGGCTGGAAACCTCGGAAAAACAAGGCTGTGAGACCGTTGTGGTACGAAAAATAGATTAGCAATCACACCGATTGCAGCTAATATTGAAATAGAGAAGTTGCGGGCGGATTACGACTGATTTGCCCTGCGGATTTTGTTAGCGGTTCTCTCCGTGGTAAATTCGTCTGGTGTTTTTTTTGGTGCGTGTTCCTGGGTGCGTGTAATGACTCGTTTTTTCAAGCTGCCTGTTTTTAATCTGCCACTGTTTGCAATGTGTGCGTTGGTTTGCGTCCCTTTTCTGACGTTGTCAGGAATGGGCGAAGTCGCAGCTCAGCAAAATGGTCAGTCGAATTTGCTGACGATGTGGCAATCGCAGGTCATGGTCGACAGCACCCGTGACAAGGTGGTTGAAATTCACTTGCACGTGCACGACGACCGGGCTGATTCGTATTTCGAATTGAAGTACCCCGGTTTCCGTCAGGTGATCGCGCTGGACGATCTGGATCCCAGTGGAGTTCCGTTTAACGAACTGAATCGTAACGATCCAGTCAAGGGTGCTCGTGATTGGGCCGAATTAAGCAAAGAGATTCTGGAAGCGGAAGGCAAGACCGATGTAACGATCGATTTGGTCACGGTGCCTCGCTCCACTTTATATGCGTTGACTGGCACGGGAGCAGTTCATGCGATTGACGCTGAAACCGGTGAGACTCGCTGGAAGACTCGAGTCGGCAAGCCCAGCGAGCCAACAATTGGCTTGGCCAGTAACAACACGCGAGTGATCGCGGTTCGCGGGTTCAAGGTTTATTGCCTGAACGCACTGGATGGCACCGAGATCTGGTCGCGGGCAGTAGAGTTCGCTCCGGGCGGCGGCGTGGCTGTTTCGGATGATTTTGCATATTTGACAGCCGTTAACGGTCGTCTTCAGTTGGTCCCTTTGAACGACAACGGATATCCACCCTCGGCGTTGGTGTCCACCGGAGCGGCCAACTACGATCCTTCGGTCACGGCCAATACGGTTTCCTGGACCACGGATCGAGGCTTTTTCAATGTTGCCCGTAGCAATAAGGCAGCCCTTCGTTACCGACTGGAAACAGACGACAAATTCCAGGCTTCGACGTGTGCCGCAGGTGACAAGCTGATCGCTAATTCAACCAATGGAATCGTTTATGCGTTGCATGAAGAGAAAGGATTTCTGGCTTGGGAATACGCTGTTGGCGAACGAATGAACAAGACTCCTATCGCGATCGGCGACGCCGTCATGTTGATTACCTCCAGCAACAAATTGTTGGGGCTGGACACCAAAGGAGGCCGCATCCTGAGCGGTTGGCCAAAACGGATTTCTGGAATCACTGACTTTGTCGGTGCCAGCCAGGACATTATTTACTTCATGGGAACCAACGGACGGTTGGTTGGGCTAAGCCGACAATCGGGTTCCGTGGTGTCACTGAATTCTATCGGCACGGGGATCATTCCTGTTGCCAATCACATCACGGATCGATTGTACGTGGCACAAGCGAACGGCCTGGTTCGTTGCTTGCGAGAAGTAGCAAACGTCAATCCACAGATTCGAGGTGAAGGATTCGTGGTCGGCAATTCAGCGGCAGAAGCGATGATGAAAGACAAAGCCGGGCAGGAAGATATCGCGCTTCCATCCGAAATCAAGGACGAACCGAAAGAGACCGCAGAGCCTGCCGGCGATCCTGACGATCCGTTCGGTGGTGATCCGGATGATCCGTTCGGTGGTGACCCTGACGATCCATTTGGTGGCGGCTAGGAAAAACGCCGACCAAACGTAGTAGTCCAAAAACAGTCTGGTCCTTTGCGTGCGCGCTAATGCCGGTGGTTCAGTGGATTAGCCCCCTTTATCTCAATCTCAAAGCCGGGCACGCCCCGCTTCTTGTCAAACGACTGCAAACAGGTGCAAAGAATCGCGTTCCGCATTCGGCACTTGATTTCCGGTCCTCTTGGCCCTAAAACAGCGCCCGACGAATGAGGCATTGCCTGGCAAGAAACAATCGGGAATTTAATGAGCGTGACTGCAACGACTGCGACGATGAATGAAACCGAAAGCACGAACGAAACGGCTGTTGTGACTCGTGCGATTATCAGCGTTAGCGACAAGACCGGGTTAACAGAATTTGCAACCGCTTTGCAAACACTGGGCGTAGAGATTTTCAGCACGGGCGGCACTGCTCGTCATCTGGCGGACGCTGGTTTGCCCGTCAAGGATGTCGCCGAGTACACTGCCTTTCCCGAGATGATGGATGGTCGAGTCAAAACACTGCATCCAAAAATCTTTGGAGGCATTCTGTGCCGTCGCGACAATCAGCAAGATATGGGCTCGGCCGACCAGCACGGAATCCTGCCATTCGATTTGGTCGTTGTGAATTTGTATCCGTTTGCCGCCACGATTGCCAAACCGGACTGTACGCGTGCGGCGGCGATCGAGAATATTGATATCGGCGGTCCCAGTCTGGTACGAGCCGCTGCCAAGAATTGCCGCTTCGTCACGATCGCTACCTCGCCACAACAATACAACGGGATTGTGGACGAGTTGAAACAGGCAGGTGGAACCAGCCAGAAATTACGTGACCGATTGATGGCCGAAGCGTTCCAGCACACGGCCGAGTACGACACAATGATCGCGGCTCATTTTTCCAGGTCGTCGGGTGATGAAGCTGCGGAGACCGAATTGCCTCAGTCGATGCAATTGCAATTGAAACAAACGGCCTCGCTACGCTACGGCGAAAACAGTCATCAACAAGCTGGACTGTACGAATTGGCTGACGACAAGGGTGTCAGTCTGACTCGCATGAAACAACACAATGGCAAGGAACTGTCATTCAATAACTTGCTGGATGTGAACAACGGCTTGTCCATGGTCAGTAGTTTCGATTCGCCAGCATGCGTCGTGATCAAGCACAACAACCCGTGTGGCGCGGCGACCGGTGACAATTTGGCTGATGTGTTTGAGCGAGCCTTCCAGGGCGACCCAGTCAGTGCTTTCGGTTCGATCGTGGCCACAAACCGTCAGTTGGATGTGCCAACCGCCGAGTTTTTAGCAAGCGGTTCATTCTTCGTCGAAGCGATCGTTTGTCCGGGCTTCGATCCCGAGGCATTGCAGATCCTGAAGACCAGGCCGAAGTGGAAGAAGAACGTGCGGTTGCTGGAATCGCCGTTAGCCACGCCAGACCCCGCTCGTCTGGATATTCGCCGAGTGCATGGCGGAATGCTGGTCCAACAAGTCGATCATCTGGTAGTCGATGCGAGTGATTGGAACGTAGCCACTGAATTGCCCGTAGATGAGGCGTTGCATGCTGAATTGGCTTTCGCCTGGAATATGGTTCGCTTCGTCAAGTCGAACGCGATCGTATTGGGCAAGCAACAGGCCTTGGTGGGTGTTGGTGCGGGGCAAATGAGTCGCGTCGATGCGGTACGAATCGCCATCGAAAAAGCGGGTGACCGGGTGGCTGGCAGTGTGTTGGCCTCGGATGCATTCTTCCCATTCCCGGACTCGATTGAATTGGCCGCCAAAGCCGGAATCGCCGCCGTGATCCAACCTGGCGGATCGGTGAAAGATCCGGAAGTGATCCAGGCTTGTAACCAGCATCAGTTGCCGATGATCTTGACCGGTCGCCGGCACTTCTTGCACTAAAACATGAAACGGCAAGTCGCGATCACAGGCCCAACGCCCGAATTTCTGCGTTGGTCGATTCGTAAACCGTGTGTCCTGCGCGCCGATTTGCAGCCCGGTTCCGTCGATGCCACTGAAAAGAGACTGAGAGCGATTCGATTGGCCGGGTTGGCGATCGCTCGTGACCAGGTGTTTGACGGCATCGCTGCGAAGTTGATCGATGGTCAGCCGAAAGCGTTTCGCGTGAACGAGATTTTCCAGGTGTTTGGTGGCATCGATCAAGTGTCGCACGCGTGTCACGGCTGTCCGGTAAATGTTCTGAATGATTCGAATCGCCACGGTGGTTTGGCGGGCTGTCATGGTTGGCTGCCGCGTCGAGTTTCCGTTCCGCCAGTCGGGCAAGATTCAGAAATTGATGTGCTGGATATCGCCGCCGCGATCAATCAAACGTTCAATGAATCAGCCGACTTGCAACAAGTGGCCAGTGAGTTGTTTCCGTCGACCAGCGAGTTGTGGTACGGACTGTGGGCTCGGCGGCAATTGTCGGGTGCGGCTTTGGAGTTTGTAACGGCCCGTTTTGTTGATCTGAAAACGAAAGCAAGCAACACGCCCGAAGCGGTTGCAGATTTTAGTCGTGTACTGGAAGCGTGTGTTTCCCAGGAACTGATTCTGGATGTGGAACTGGTTCCGCCAGGATTCAGTGACGGATTGAAATGGACGATCGGCGCGCACTGCGATCATTGCCGGTTTTTGTTTGAGCCAGAACAACAAGGGTGTCGCTGTTGTCAGAAGTCGGGAAAGGGTCATCCCGAAATTCACCGCAAGGTTAGAGGCTTACGACCGTGGGTCGATTTGTCGCTGGTGATCGGAGCGGACAAAGTGCAGGGCTTCCTGCAACGACATGAACTGCAGCAGGACGTCAGCGGAAGCGAGTTTGGTTTGCGCTGACGGTTTGTTCTAGCGTCCCATCGATTGGCGATAGGAATTGGTCGTGTGCCACGCGGCATGTTTCTTCACCAAAGATTCCAGGTCAGCCGTGATCCATGCGGCGAGTTCCGCCATTTGGCTGGTACAGGCGTTGGCGTCAAAAACTGCGGCGTCCGGGCTAGATTGTTCGCTGCCGCCAGTTGGTTCAGAATTTGGGGTGTTTCCGGGATTCATTCCTCTTCTCCTGTAATTTGGACGCTTCTCGAAAGAGAATGTTCGCCCTTGGTTATCTATTTCAGCGGCAAACGGGGTGCCACGTTACAGGAAATACAGGATGTTGGTCGTAAGTTGTTTTTTACCAACGGTTTAGCGAATCCTGTTTAATGTCTCTCATTGGCAGAATTCGCGTGAAATGACGCTGCTTTGACACGCCATGTCCGAATTTCGCAACAGTTCCTGGAACCCGCGTATTCACTGAACCAAGTGGAGTGCCTATGTTCCAGTTATCGAACGAGTTTATTCTTTGCCTAGCCTGTAGAAGATGGATTACGAGCTTGTTATGATCCTTCCATGACCTAACAAAACTTGGCCGGTGCTCGGTCAATGAACCGCCATAAATTGGAGAGAATGATGAAATTAATTGCAGGATTGTGCCTTTGTTTGTTCGTGTCGACGAGTGTTTTCGCACAGGAGGAAACGGTCGAAGTTGCTCCTTCCCAAGCGCCAACCAATTCAGTGATCGATAACACGCTGACATTGGATGCCCAGGAAAACACGTCCGCTGTGCAAATCGATGGAGACGCTCCCACCTTGATTGCTCCTGGCATCGCCGATTTGACGAATCAAGCCAATCAGCCAGTCATTCAAGACCAGACGATCCAACAGATCCCGTCGACGCTGCCGATTCAGCAGAACTGTGGTTGCCAACAGACTAGCTATACGGCCCAGCCGGTGATTGTCCCTCGGACATATTCCAACCAGGTCTACACAGGTAACACGTTTAATCGAGTGCCAACGCAGCAGCGGCAGCAAGTTTACCGAACGTATAATGTCCCACAGGCCAACGTTTACACGAGTGTGCAACGACAATACGTACCGCAGCAGACTCAGCAGTACCAAGTCCGTCAGCAGTACTACTATGCCCCGCAACAACAAGCACAACCACTGTTGCGTCGTGGCTTGTTTTTCAACCGATTCCGTCGCTAGGAAGCAGTCCTTTGAAATAAGAATCATGAAACGCTCAATTCTGGCGGGAATTGGGCGTTTCTCGTATTTTGAGCGGCGATTGCCCCCACTTGAGTAGCAGAATTCCAGGTGATAGCCTGTCGATTGCCTTGACCGGCGACTTGGTTTCGAATCGATCTTGAGCAATCGATTCTGACTGGCTAATCAACTTTTTCGGTTCATCCCCCGTGATGCACTCTTTGAGTGAGATGCCTTTTGCGACTCCTGGTCAGGCAGTTCTTGCCGCTGCAGATCGACTGCAGGCTCAATGATTTAGAAATGTAGATTTCGTTTAGGAGATTCACTATGAAACGTTTTTTGGCTCTTGGCGTAGCCGTCGTGTTTGCTTTCGCCGTTAATGTCGCCGAAGTCAATGCTCAGTGCAGCGGATGTGGTACATCGGCACCTATAGCTACTTCGGCTCCCATGCAGTACTCAGCACCAATGCAGTACTCAGCCCCCATGCAGTACTCGGCACCAATGCAGTACTCAGCACCTGTTCAGCAGTACTCAGCACCAATGCAGTACTCGAACAGCGGTTGCAACAGCTGCGGTCAAGCCAGCTACGCAGCACCGGTTCAGCAGTACGCTGCACCAGTTCAGTACGCTGCTCCTGTTCAGCAGTACAACAGCGGTTGCAACGGTTGCGGTACAGCTGCGATCAGCTCAGTAGCTCCTGTTACTGGCTACGCACAGACTAACTACGTTGCACCTGTCACCAACTATGCTCCACAAGCATACACTGGTGGATGTTCAGGTTGCGGTCAGATGGCTCAGCCAATGTACAACCAGCCTGTGATGTACAACCAACCGGTCATGTACAACCAGCCAGTGATGATGAATGGCTGCAACGGCTGCAATGGTTGCGGTGGTGGTCAAGTGATCATGGATGGCACAATGCAAGGCACCGTCATGGACGGCTCTGTCATGGGTGGCACGATCGTACCGGGCACAATTGTTGAGCCAGGTACTGATGCTGTTGAAGTTCCATCAACAGAAGAAGCTGCTGATGGCGGCACACCTCCAACTCCCGATGATACATAAATCGAGTGAGTTAACTGGACGCATCATAGATGTCCAGTGAAATAACAAATTGAAAAAGGGCCAAACATCATCTGATGTTTGGCCCTTTTTTTGTGCGCTGCTACAATACGGCAGCTATTCATCACGTCCCGCAGACTACATTTCGAGTCGATTTTCATGCGTATCAAAGTTGGCGGTTCCGGCAATCGTCGTCAATATCGCACCAAGACCGTCAACATGAATGAGTTGATGCATATCATATTGAGTCTGCAATTAATGTTTGGGTCACGCCGTGCGGCGGGTGCCGTGTTGGCCATTCTGTTGTTTTGCGGTGTCGGATACCTGGCGTACAACTACTTTTCGGACTCGTCACGCGACCTGCGCAAGGCCGACGAATTGTGGAACCTGGACAAGAACGCCGACGCGATTCGTGAGTACAAGTCGTTGCTACGTAAAAAGGATCCGATCGAAGGGTATTACGTGCTACCTGGCCCGGAACGACCTCGTCTGTTCCGACGTATCATTTCGCATGAAGCGCGATATGGAAGTCGTGCCGATGCACGTGATTGGATTACGACTGCTTACGGTGAAGGGATCAATTTCGAGAAAGCCGACTTTGAAAATGAAGAGGTTTACGAGTTGTGGAAAGAGGTGACCGGGGATTACAAGGATCCCGACGCGGCTCGCAAGGAACGTAGCCTGCTGGATGACTTCCTGGACAACAAGTAATTTTGGACATCAAGTAAGCAAAATAAAGAAAGAGCCCCGGACGCTGATGCGTTGGGGCTCTTCTGCGGTTCTTCTGGAACTCTTTGGAAATTAAAGGCCAGCGAGCGGCGGCCATCTGCCGCCGCCATGCGTGGATTCAATTTTGGGGCTGGGTTTATTTAGCGGTCCCAAATATCGATCGCCTCGCCATCATCGATGGTGATCAGCTTGTCGATAAATTCTCTGAGCTTCTCTTTGTTGATGAATTGCACGCTGCCGTCACCAAAGGCAATATTGACTCCATCTCCATCCCAGTCACCAAACAGGGCGGCCACTGGATCTTCAATGTCTTCCCATTTGAAGTCTTCAGGTTGAGTCCAAACGACCGCGTTTTCGGCAGAGGCTTCGAAGATCACACCAGTGTTGCTGGATCCATCTGCGATTTGTCCGAGCCCAATACCTTTGGGTGTTCCAGAATCAGAAGGATCTGTGATGGCGGAACCTTCGCCTTGTGGTACCACATAAACCGTTTTTCCCTCTTCGGTTCTGGCTGCGGGATGGAAGTAGCATTGAGGCATTTTTTCGATCAGTGCTTTGTTGTTTTCACTGTCCCATGGTTCATCCAGATTGAATTCTGCGTACAAGTCCGATTCTTCCAGGTAGGGCAGCAGGTGAACACGCCAGCTAAGTAGTTGTTCATCATCGTCGTTTTTGGAGAACCGTCCTGGAAACGCGCCGTTAGCGTCGTGGTAGTTGTGCATGGCCAGCATGACTTGTCGCATGTTATTGGCCGCTTCCACTCGCCGGGCTGCACGTCGAACTTGCATGGAGGCAGGCACCATGCCAATTCCCATCGTCCCCATCAGCGTGCCAGGCGTTCCACCTGGATAGGTCTGCCGCTGAACGGTTTCGAAACCATCGGACGTACGGAATAGTGCGGACAGGTTCGGTTTCATATCTTTGGTTATCGACTTGGCAGATGGCAGGTCGCTGAATGAAAAATCAACTTCCGATGGAAACAGCGTGTCACCGAATGTTGACAGTAGCGGCATCCCGATGTTTGCCAAAGTCGAAAGATCAAACGAGGCGACCATGAACGGTCCTTCCGCGTCCATGTGCATCGGTGAAAGGGCATGCTCACTGAACCATGGATCGTTGACCATGGCGTCTTCGGCCATTGATTCGCGACGCAGGTGTCGCCGTAGCGATGATTTATCCATCGAGATCAACAGTTCCCCGTCGGCCAATGTCCACGTGAAATTCGGCATGCCCCAGCCACGATTGTCTTTGACTGAGTAAATCGTTTCATCGCCGACATTTGATTCCTGGAATTCGAGCCCTTCGTCTGCTTCCATCGAACTCTTGATGAAATCGACGACCTTGCTATAGCTGTCAGTAAGGTCCATTTGGTTGGAAGCGCCAATTCCCAGCACCCAACCGGCTGTCGGGTTGGTAAAGTTAATCGAACCGTAGACGTACGCTTTTTCGTCCAGGTTGTTAATGATGTCCTCTTCGATATCCAAATCCAACAGCTCATTCAGCTCGTTGACACCGCGATCGAAGTCACCGCGACTCCATTCATTCATGTCAAGCATATCCCGGAACAGAGCGAAGATTTTTGGCGCTGAAATTCGCATTCCGGTCATGACCATGCGATCCTTGGCGATCTTTCCAAAATCTTCCGCTTCCAATGGCTCGTCGCCAATGACAGCCAGAGCGCCCTTTAATTCGCCCTCCGTCTTAACCAAACCGCGACAAAGAAAGCCATGTTCGTCCAGGCCGGCGATCCAGCCAGCGGTTTTTACCTCGTTCAGTCCAACCAGGTCGATGCCGCTGTTGTATTGTCCGAGAGAGTCCAGGTCGTCGGCGTGTTCGCGAAAGACCTCAACCATGCTGTTGACATTTGCCCAGGTGGTAGAGGAAGTCCTGTCGACAGGAATAGTGTCACGCAAGTCGACCAGCCATTGAGGCATGTCCGTTTTCATATTGGCGATCAAGCGTTTCATCTCGCCTTCACCCACCGTGATGGCCAGGTATTCTTCGGCCACGATCGCCCATGTGAATTCAATATTTTCTTCAAATCCCTCAATCGTAAACGTACGGCAGTTGACTCCGTCGACATCAAGTGGCTTGACGGTGACTCCTTCTTCGGCCAGCAATGCGGTCACCATGTCACCCATTTTTTCGGTCAAGGTTGCTGCGTCGTCACCCAGATGCAGCAATGCTCCAGCGTCCACGGTCAACGAGCGTAGGTTGGGATTGACCTTGGAGATGTAGAATCCGCAGCTGTTGACCATGCAGCGTTCGGCGAGTTGAAATGCCAGTTCACCAAACTCTTTATCCCTTCCTGAGCCAGACGTCGCGATCGTCTTGATCGCTGATTTCAATTTGTTGAATGAGGCAACGATTTCGGGGTTGGCCATCCATTGTTCCGTGACGTTGCCTTCCGAATTCGCCGGAGCGGTCGCCGACCAACTGGAATAGAATTGGCATTCGTCGGGGGCGAATTGCAGGATCAGAGGGTTTTCCGGAGCGGGCGGGACACCCAGCGGCAGGCCAGTTTGACCGCCTAGGGAGAAAACCAGAAATAAGAACAGTTCGGTTGCGCCAAGGCCAATCATTTTACAATCTCTCTCAAAAAGTCAGTGGGCCAAAAATCAGCAGGTTAAACCCCAGGTCAGGGCACCAGCCAGGTAGGTATTCAGCGGAAAGGCAACTTGCCGCGAGTAACTGGCCGAGATGGGCCCACTCAATGCCCATCATGGAACGGTGCTGTACTTTCAGTATTCTAGCAACCGGTCTGATTCTTGTGGGCAATTTTGGCAATTGTTGAAGATTACAGCGTCTTGTGGGTTCAGGCCTCAATTTTTATAATCCCCGCTCGCTTTCGATGACTTCTCTTCGATCACCGTTGGTGCTTTTTTTTGATGTGCGAGTGGTTTGCACACCTCTTCCCGAGACACTGCTGTAAATGGTTTAAGCCGAAGGTTCTGCGGTTACATGAAAATTCACGAATATCAAGGCAAGGAATTATTCCGCAAATCGGGAGTCGCCGTGCTGGATGGCCACGTGGCCCGTACGCCAGACGAAGCTGCCAAAGCCTTTGAAACCCTGGGTGGCAAGATCAATGTGATCAAATCCCAGATTCATGCCGGAGGTCGCGGCAAAGGAACGTTTAAGGAACATCCCGAGCAACATGGTGTGCAGTTGATCAAGAGTGCCGACGAAGCACGTCAGGTCGCCGAACGAATGCTGGGCAACACGCTGGTTACGATTCAGACCGGGCCCGAGGGCAAAACCGTCAACCAGGTGTTTGTCGAATCCGGTTGCGATATCGCTCGCGAACTTTATCTCGGTATCGTGCTGGATCGCGACGAGTCACGACCGGTGCTGATGTGCAGTCAGGAAGGTGGCGTCGAGATCGAGGAAGTCGCGGCCAAGACTCCTGAAAAGATCTTTAAAGAGCACTTCGATCCGGCGCAAGGCATCGAAAGCTACCAGGTTCGCAAACTCTGCAAACAACTTGGCATTGAAGGCAAGACCGTGCGTAGTGCGGACAAGTTCATCAAAGCGCTTTGTCGCATGTTCGTCGACCTGGATTGCTCGTTGATGGAGATCAACCCTTTGGTCATCACCGGTGACGGCGAAATGTTGGCGCTCGATGCCAAGATTGGCTTCGACGAAAACGCCATGTTCCGACACAAGGACCTGGCCGAACTGCGTGACTTGTCCGAGGAAGAAGAATCGGAAGTGCGGGCTGCTAATGCCGGTCTCAGCTACGTCAAACTGGATGGAAACATTGGCTGCCTGGTCAACGGAGCCGGTTTGGCGATGAGCACGATGGATATCATCAAGCTGGCTGGCGGCGAACCGGCCAACTTTCTGGACGTCGGTGGTGGAGCGAATGTGGAATCCGTGACCGAGGCGTTTCGAATCCTGTTAGGTGATCCAAACACCAAAGCGGTGCTGGTGAACATCTTCGGCGGCATCATGCGTTGCACCACGATCGCAGACGCTCTGGTATCGGCCGCCAAAACGGTTGGATTCAGTGTGCCATTGGTTGTCCGCCTGGAAGGGACTGAGGTCGAAGAGGGCCGCAAGATCCTGGAGGCCTCCGACGTCGATTGCATTATCGCCAAGGATTTGGGTGACGCGGCCAAGAAAGTCGTGGAAGCCGCCAGTTCGGTCAGCGCCTGATCAATTGGTAAATGACACAGCAATCGGCGGGACTCAACATCCAAATCAAGCCAAGCAAAAACAACCTAACAGCAAGCAACTGAAAATACTGACATGAGCATTCTGATCAACAAAGACACAAAAGTTATCTGCCAGGGGATCACTGGCGGCGCCGGCGGTTTCCACACCCGCGGTTGCCTGGAATACGGCACGCAAATGGTGGGCGGTGTCACGCCAGGCAAAGGTGGACAAACCGCGGAAGGGTTGCCCGTCTTCGATACCGTCATGGAAGCGCGTGAGCAAACCGGTGCCAACGCCACAATGATCTTTGTACCACCGCCGTTCGCTGCCGACGCTATCCTGGAAGCAATCGATGCCGAGATGGAAGTTGTGATTGCAGTGACCGAGGGCATTCCGGCTCTGGACATGGTGCGAGTCTACGAACGAGTCAAAGAGAGCGATTCGGTTCTGGTTGGCCCGAACTGCCCAGGTGTGATTACGCCCGGCGAGTGCAAGATCGGTATCATGCCCGGCTACATCCACCAAAAAGGCAAGGTCGGAATCATGAGCCGCAGTGGAACGCTGACCTACGAAGCCGTTTGGCAGACCTCGAATCTGAAGCTTGGCCAAACCAGTTGCGTTGGACTCGGCGGCGATCCAATCGTGGGTACCTCGTTTATCGACGTCTTGGGTTGGTTCCAGGAAGACGATGAGACGGAAGCGATTCTGATGATCGGCGAGATCGGTGGCAGTGCTGAAGAGGAAGCCGCCGCATACGTCAAGGAACATGTCACTAAACCGGTCGCCGGATTCATTGCCGGACGTACGGCCCCTCCCGGAAAACGGATGGGACACGCCGGTGCCATTATCTCGGGCGGAAAAGGAACGGCCACCGAGAAAATCGCTGCGATGGAAGCCGCCGGGATCGAGGTCGCTCAATCCCCGGCCGACATGGGTGGTGCTGTTGAGCGTGCGATTAAGAAGGCCAGCTGAGCGGTGGTGGGACGCTTTTTGAAAAGTGGCGGATGAACCACTCGCTTGCGCTTCGTGCTTGTATTTGTCCACTTTCGATGAACCACTCGCTTGCGCTTCGTGCTTGTATTTGTCCACTTTCGATGAACCAC
>CAZPOL010000001.1:68323-118153 GCA_964588195.1 uncultured Pirellulaceae bacterium
GTCAGCAGCAGAAACGACTGCAACGCGAAGCCGCCGAACTGGAAGCCAGCCTGAAACGTTTGACTCCGCTTACGGCCTTGGCCGCCGAAATGGATCGAGCGGAAGAAACCTGGCGGCGGTTGGACGAGGCCGACCAGCGCCGCTTGCACCTGGTTGCCTTGTGCAAAGGAGTGACCGAGAGTGAAAAGGAAATTTCCAGTCACCAGCGCAAATTAAAGCACCTGGAATCTGTACCAGTTCCTCCTCAGTTTCACGACGAATCGAAAATTGCCGCGGTGATTGAATCGTTGGTAGCAGCCCGGGATCAGTGTCAAAAGCTGGCAAGGATGGGTGAAGTGCTTGAAGCGATAACCGAGCCACCTCGTCTGGAACAGCCTGGCAATATCGAGGACGTGATCGATTCGTTACGCGAACGGCTAACTCAACAAAAATACCTGGCGGAACAGGTCCGCTTGCTGGAAGCGTTGCCTGTGCCACCGCAGCAATCGGATGACGAGCAGTTGCGACAACTGACAAAAGCAATCGGACAGAAGGTTGCGGAACGGGACAAGCTGAAAAAGCAGTCAACGAAATTGGACAAGCAACTGAAGGAGGTCACGCATCTGATTAAGGATTGGGCCGAGGCTAACCCTGCATGTCCGACCTGTGGCGGCGATGTGACGATGAAGCAATTGATCCAGGGAGGGCACCAGCATGGTGGCTAAACGAAAACCCGGACAACAATACGATGGCTTGTTGGCGATTGGTGATCCGCACATCGAATCACGCCAACCTGGATTTCGCTGTGATGATTACGCCAATGTCATCCTGGATAAATTGCGTTGGTGTTTCAACTACGCAATTCAAAACAATCTGTTGCCAATGTTGTTGGGTGATCTGTTCGACAAGCCCCGCGACAATCCCAACTGGTTGATTACTCAGTTGATCGGCATGATGCAATCGATCGAGGTGGTTGGGATTTTCGGCAACCACGATTGCGCAGAAGTAACCCTGACCGAAAACGATTCTCTTTCGATCCTGATTCAATCCGGTTGCCTGACTCTGGTGGACGAGAAGAGCCCCTGGGTCGGCGAGATGAATGGTCGCCAGGTGTTGGTGGGTGGTTCGTCTTACCGTGCCAGAGTTCCGGATTCGATCGAGTTGCCGCCTCGAAAAAACCTGTTCGAAGAAAGTTCGTTTGCTGTCTGGATGACGCACCACGATATTTCGATGGTGGGATACGACGGTGTGGGCCGCTTTTCCCCTTTTGAAATTGAGAACGTCGACTTGCTGATCAATGGCCACATTCATCGTCGGCTGGATTCGGTGACCAAAGGGCAAACCACCTGGGTTACTCCTGGAAACATTAGTCGTCGATCTCGTTCGGAAGCGAACCGCATCCATGTGCCATCCGTCTTGCGAATCGATGTTCAGCCCACGGAACACTCGATGTCTTACATAGAGATTCCACACCAACCGGCGGCTGAGGTTTTTCACGAAGCGGTTTTACAACCCGCGGAAGAAACTGATCCGGCTCGCTTTGTGGATGGACTAAAGGAACTGCAAACGAGACGAACCGAATCGGGTGCTGGTTTGCACCAGTTCCTGGATCTCAACCTCAGTCAATTTGATGATGCCGTTGCCAGTGAAATCTGGTCACTCGCGGAAAAAGTAACCGACCGCCCCTCAGAAAAGGAAGTCGCCAATGGCTAAATCCAGCCAAACACAGTCAATCGAAGATTTGAAGGATCGTTACGACAAACTGAGCACGCAGAAAGTTCGTTTGCAAACTCAGAAGGAGCGAGCGGAAGACGATCTCAGTGAATTGAAACAGCAAGCGCTGGAACAATTCGGAACGGACGATCTGAAAAAGCTCGAATCCAGATTGGCCGAGATGAAAGAACAAAACGAGAAGCAGAAGATCGAGTACCAGAAACAACTGGACGCCATCGAAAAGTCGTTGGCAAAGATCGATCAATCGGCTGAACCGGAAGTTGCTTGATACCACATCGATAGCATTTGAAAACTGAAATGACCGCCAAACCCGTCCTGACCAACGAAGCCAACACGGCAGCCCAAAAGGCTTCCATCAGTTCGCTGCGCCGCCGAGTCGATCGGTTGGTTGGGATGAAAGATGAAAAGCAAAGGCGGCAGGCGAAGGTTATGGGGCAGTTAAATGAGCTGACTTCGTACCTTGAACTCGCTCAACCAGTCACCGAAGCATTGAAGTCACTCAGCGATCAGCTGTTTCAACAGGAATTGAGCCTGGTACAAGAGAAGCTGACGATTGCCTTGCATGATGTTCTGGAACAGCCCGTTTGTTTTCGGGCAACGCCGTCGTTTCGTAACGGATCGGCAGTCGTCGATTTTTCGATTGAACGAAACGGTAACACCGAGGACGTCCAGCGCGGACAAGGCGGTTCCGTGCAGAACATCCTTAGTGTGGGTCTGAGGATGTTTGCGCTGGCCACACTTGGCAAAGCAAATCATCGCGGCTTCCTGGTGCTTGATGAACAGGATTGCTGGCTACGTCCGGAACTCGTTCCCAAATTGGTCAAGATCGTTCGAGACGCCGGGCGCGAACTTGGGTTTCAGGTACTGATGATCAGCCACCATGACCTGTCTCATTTCGAACGCTATGCCGAAAAGATTATTCGTCTGGAACCTGCTGGCGACCTGGTTCGTGTGACCAGTCCAGACAATTCGCCGCTGAATCCAGACCAGCAGATTTGAAAGTCCTACCAGTCCTTCTCTTCCACTGCGCTGGCCGGGCCCAGTTTTCCGGCGACACTCTTCAACAATTCTTGCGAGTCATACACAACGCCCGCTTTGACAACCTGTTGGATGTTGCGAGTGTGCTTGATGTCTTCCAGCGGGTTGCCTGTCACGACAAACAGATCGCCGGACTTACCGACCGCAATCGATCCATGGTCGGCTTCGATGTTCAGAGCTTCCGCACCGTTGATCGTGGCAATTCGAATCACATCCGCAGCCGGGATTCCTGCGGAGTTCAATAGCTCCATTTCGCGATGCACTCCAAATCCGGCCAGGTAAGTGCCGTTGCTGAAGTGATCGGTGCCCAGCGATATTTTTCCGCCGGCCTGGAAATAGTCATCAATGGTCGTCTGTTTCGTTTCGAAGATCTTGTGGAATCGCATCATCGGCTTGTAGGACTTCTCTCGCTCGGTCACCATCGCTTGAACGTGAGGCGTGAAGATCGAACGTTCGTCGAACCAGTAATCGTAAAACTTCTCGCGAGTTCCAAAGTATCCGTAGGCAGAAATCGTGGCATCGAAAACCGTACCGGTATCCACGTACTTTTTTACGATCGCCTTGAATTCCGGCATGTCGGCCGTGATACGTGCCAAGGTGGCGTACGCCTGCTGGGTGTCCGGCATCGCGTCGCCACCCAGGAAATGCTCGATCCGATCAATGCCGATATCGATCGCTGTCGAAGGGTTCACTGAATTGCGAAAGCCGGAATCCAGGTGGCCAGTGACCGTCAAACCGTGTTTATGAGCCTGATCGACAAGCGCCTCCAGACATTTCGGATCGATTAACTTGGCCTTCAAACCGCCAACGCCCTGCTCTGCCCAAAAGTCAACTTCATCGCGAACTTGTTGCGGGTCAGCGTGCCACGGACGGCGAGCGATTCCAAAGTAGGGTCCGGAATTCAAAAGACGCGGACCAACTTTCTTGCCCGATTCGATATCCTTGCGCAACTGCAACATCTGCTCTGGGTCGTACTCGCCGCACGAGAATGTAACGGTGGCACCATTGGCCAGGTACTGGATTGGAATCACAAAGTACTCTTCACGCCGCTTCCGATATAGTTTGACATTGTAGTGGGCGTGGCAGTCGATGATTCCCGGCAAGATGTACTGGTCATCGGTCAATTCAATTTTCTCTGAGTCAGTTGCCGTATCGTCGTCGCCACCAATCCGCAGGAATTTTCCATCCGCGATCTCGATACCCGGGTTGGCAACGAACGCGCCGGTTTCCGTGTCGAAATAGTGACCTCCAGAGACGTTTACATTTTGCCCCCAAGCGATTTCGACAAAATACAAATTGGCTGTTGAGAACAGCGTGGCCAACAATAGTACGATGAACTTGCTGGAGATTCTCTTTTGTGTTTGCATGGGCGTTTGCATGGGTTCTCGCCGGTTGGGGTCGTTTTTGCTGATCGATGAGTATTATGGCCCATCGATTCGTGCGATGACAGTGAATTCACGCGTGTAGCCGTGCAAGTGGCGCATAAAAAAAGAGCGATCTGGCAGGGGAATGCCAACGCTCTTCTTTTCAGGAGATCATCGCTTGGTTGGGGGACCAGTCCGATCAAACAGTCGCCAAGGCAGTACCCAGCAGTGTTTCGATATCACATTCGATTACCTGGGTTTCGGTTTTCGCCGAGGCCGCTGTTGGTTTCTTGTCGTCGGGACTTCGTGAGTCGGTTCTGCGGTCGCCGATTTGGGCGGCCTCTGGCCTGGGTGGCAATTCGCCACGCAACACTTTCATGCTGGACGGGGCGGTGATACCCAGCCGAATTTGTTTACCCTTGATTTGCAGAACTTCGATTCGAATGTTGCCGTTGATCACAATCGATTCATTCTTTTTGCGAGACAGTACCAACATGTTGTTTACTCCAATTTAGATTTGTTGAGAAATGAGCAAGGAGGTTTTTGGTATTACTTGGGGTTGTTTCCCTTGCCCATGAGAAGTATCGCGGGATGCCGGACAAGTCAGGTCCTGCTAGCAAAACAATCTTTAGAAGAACTCGAATTTCAAGCGTTTGCCCGCAAATTCACGGTGCCAGCCGACTGCAGGCGTATCGTTCCTGGCTAAGCCACGATGTCAAACTTTGACGGTTATTCGGGTTGGAAGGTTCGTGCGCCCGAAGAGTCCGAATAATCTGCAAAACCGTCCTAATTGGAACGTGTAGTAGCGATCGATAAACCTACTAAGGAATTGAAACGTGATGGGGGTGTGTTGCGCCATAGGAAGGTGGCAAAGCACCAGTCACGAATTACGAAACAAAAAAGCCGGTGAGTTGAACCCGATAGCTTATTGACTTAGTCAACGGGCGGTCAATTCACGACTGGAATCAGCAATCACCGCAAGGAGGTAGAGATGTTGCTTCGATCTCGCAACACAATTCGCGACCTATGGCTGGGCACGCTCGCAGTCGCATTGATACTGCCAACGGCATTTGCCGCTGCTGCAGTTCAGGATACCGAGGCGGTTGGCCAGGCTGAAAAACCTGCAAGGGGTGGCAGCTTCCAAAAGATTGTCAGCAAAGCATTGGACCCGGAAGGTTTGTCCGGGACACCCAGTCCCATGACTCCGCCGCCGATGATGCCTGAGCAAGAGGTTGCCGAACAAGGACCGCCTAGTCGGCCTGAGACAACACCAGATACTTTGGCACCGCGTGTGGCCATGCTGCCTGGCGACCAGCAGGAGGGTTCGTGGCAGAGTATTCCAACTACCGAAATGGTGATTGAATCCAATGCGGCCGCTGCATTTGATAGCCAACCAGCCATCAACAACCCGGCAACGGCAATCGCGAATCAGGAAACCTGGCAAACGCCACGTCTGAGAATGACCACTTTAGGTCCTCAGCAAGCCAACATTCATCACACCAGCCAGTTTCGGTTCCGCATCGTTAACGACGGTCCCAACGTCGCCGAGGGTGTGAATCTGGCGATCGACATCAAAGGGAGTGGTCGTGTTGTTTCAACGTTCCCGGAAGGTGGCGTTCAGCAAACAGAAGCGATCTACTTTCGTGTTGGTGATCTGAAAGTCGGCGAGATCAAGGAATTCGGGTTTGAATTCCAGGCCGATCAAGCAGGCCAGATCAATGTTACGCCTCGCTTAACCAGCACCGGCAGCACATCCTACAGTTCCAACGTTACGGCACCAGAAGTTAAGATCGATATTCAGGGTGATGACACATTCGTTGTTGGCCAACGAATCAAGCAGACGGTGATGATCCGCAACGAGGGCACAGAAACATTGCGAAATATCGTAGTGCGTCAGGCTTGCACGCCCAGCAACGCATTTGAGAACAATGGAATCGCTGACGGGCAACAGGTGATCGATGCGATTGTACCTGGTCAAAGTCGCGCGGTTGAAGTGACTGCGGTCGCTGTTCAACAAGGCAAGGCAACGATGAAGATCGTAGTCGATGGCGAGAACGTACGCGGGACTCAAGGAAAGCAGTTTATTTTTCTGCAGAGTCAATTGACGGCTTCGATTGATGGACCCGAGCTGACTTACTTGAACAGCATGGGAACCTACGGAGTCAACGTCACCAACGACCAGGCTCGAGACCTTGAAAACATTCGTGTACGGCTTTCGTTGCCATTGGGTATGGTCGTCAAAGTGGTTGACCGGAAGGCTGAATTCGATGCCGCTTCTTCCAGCATCAGTTGGACGATTCCTAAACTGGCAGCCGGCAAGACCGAGCACATTCCGTTCAAGGCGACGTTGTCGCAGTTTGGTCAGCACATCGTCAAGGCTTCGGTAAGCAACACCGCCGGAGCGATGACTCACACCCAGATGACGACTCAGGCCGTTGGTCGAGCTGATATCGATGTGAAGGTGGTAACCAATTCGGAGCCAATCGAAACCGGATCGACGACTTCGGTAATCGTCCAGGTACAGAACCGTGGTACGCAGCCTGCGAACGACGTCAACGTGTCTGTCAAATTGCCAACTGCTTTCAAGGGAATTGAGTCAGCCGACTATGCTCTGAATGGGGAAGACGTCACCTTCGACGGTTTCCGTCTGGCACCCGGGCAAACTCAAAACCTGACGATTCCAATCTCCTGCCACACGGCGGGTGACCACATCGTTCGAGCAACGGTGGAAAGTTCCGCGAGCAGCAAGTCGATTGCCGCCGAAAACAGTCTGTTCTTCTTCTCAACAGGCTCGACCCGCAACGCTGGTTTCAATATCAACGAACGTTAGAGTTTGCTGTTGATTGAAGTTTGATAAACGAAAAGCCCGACATGCAAATCGCAGTCGGGCTTTTTTCGTTTGATGATCCATCAAAGGTTATGGCGGGTCGTTTTATCGACGGAATCCGCCACCTGCTTGTGGAGCACTGGGTGGCGTTGATCCGGGTGCTCCGGGTACCGATCCGGGGCGGAATCCTCCAGGCGAGCCGCCGCTACCGAAACCGGACGGCGGTGCCGTTGCCGGTGACTCGAACGTGCCATCGGAAGGAACGTTTCGGCGAGGCGGCAATTGTCCGTTCATCCGCGGCGACATTCCATCGTTTGAGTTCGGGCTTGCGCCGCTTCCGAATCCGCCTCGATTAACTCCATTGCTTTGGTTACGAGGAGCCAAAGCGGGTGTGGGCGGTGCCATCGATCGACCCTGGTTGCCGTTGTTCATTCGATTGGCTGGCTGGTACGGCGTGCCCTGCAATGTGGCTTGCCGGGTTTGGTTCATGGCCGGTGAGGTGGCGGAAGTCGAGGCCGCCGGAATCAACATCGCAACGACTTGTTCCGCACCAGGCTTGTTCGGGCGAACGGTCAAAGCGTACTCGGCGATCCGCTGGTTGTACTTGACCACGGTGTCGACAAAATCGGAGTGGCAATCTCGACACAAATCAATTGTGTGCAACAACGAGGGAACATTTTGACCCTGAGAAATTGCTTGTGTCGCTTGCGACACAGCCGCTCGACATCGTTGTACCGTGACGGCTCGATCACCGATCAACTTTTGTTGCTCAGGCAGCCAGAGGTTGATCACTCGTAAATTTTCCGGCATCGACTGGCGTGCGGCAAACAAGTCGAAGTTTGTGCGATACCTTGTGACCAATGGCGAATCGGTTGGCAACGGCAGCGACTCGGATTTTGGACCAGACAGGAATTGGTTCAGTTTGTGTTGTTGGTCGGACAATTCCAGGGCGCGTGCCGCAATCGAATCATTGGCGGCCGACTGTGCGGCTTCCAGCGTCTTGCGGTCTGCTTCACTACGCACCTGGCCCACCTGCTGAATCCAGCGAAGTTCATCGATCGCGAAACGGTAATCCGCCCATGCACCATAAGTCGCCCAGTACTGTGCGATCAATTCCTTGCGACGGCTCATGCTGCTGTTGGCCAACATATCCAGCAGTTGCATTGGTTGACCAGAAGACGCAGATTGTTGTTCGGCTGTGGCTAACTCCTTCAACAGGTTCTGTGCGACCATGATGTTGGCTGAGACTTTGCGTCGCGCTGGCTGTCTGGCTGCGACAGGAGGAGGGCTGTTGGTTGGCGGTGAAGTAATCGGTTGGTTGAAGTTCATCGGTCGAACATTGTGATCGACAATGATCTCCTGCCTTGGTGTGTTGATGGCGGGGACGGGCGGGTTGTTTCGAACCAACGGTTGTGCCTGTGGGTTGGTGATGGCCACTGGTGGTCGTGGTGCGGCTCGCAATGGTGCCAACGATTGAACACTGTTGCCTGCCACTTCGTTGTTCACAGGTGGGGCATTGTTGATTGCCTGGTTGTTTCTGGAGCTTCTCTGGATTGTGCCATTGGCAGCCGTTCCGTTGTTGGCGCTGGTTGCGTTGTCGAACAACCTGTCGGCTTGCATGTTTCGCCGGGTTGGAGGCGGTTGCAGACGTTGAGCCGTCGTATTCGGTGCAGCGGGTGGAGTCTGGAAGCCTTGCACGATTGGCTTCTTTTGGATAACCGGAATGGGCGATGCTTTTGGCTCAGCGTTTGGCACTGCTTTGGCTGGCTCGTTTTGCACTACCGATTCGATTGGTGCGCTGGTTTCATCTTCTTGCTCCGACGTTTCAGCGTCCCTGGACGAAGCTTCTTTTACGTAGTCCGAGAACGGGTCTTCTGAACTTTCTTCTTTGTTTGATTCAACATAATCGTCAAATGGATTTTCAGTGTCCGGGCTGGAGACGGAGGTCATTGGTGGAAGCACCCCATCCTGCATCGCAAACACGGTTCCCATCGCAATGATCGCGACGGCGATGAATTTTGTTTTGAACAATAATACGAAAGCGCTGTTATGAAGCTGCATCCGTGCACCCCTTTTTTCATTTGTTAGTTGACGACCTTCCATCCAGGTGGCAACCGTCAACGGTTAGTGAAATCTTCAACCGATTCGATAATGTGCAAATAAGAGGAATTTGAGTCAATGCGAACGTTGAAATGCAGGCATTCGCCAACCTGACCACCAACTAGTTCGATGTTGTAGTGCCAGCTGAGACTGTAAAAACCGAGGTGAAAACTTGTCTTGCGAAAACGAAAACGATAGCATGGTAGTGGGCATGAACCTGAAAACGTCTGGAACCGTTATGAAACCTCATCTGAAAATTGCGTTTGTTTTTGCTACATCCGTCTTGACAGGTTTTTGCGTTTTCGGCGCGCCGCAATTGTTTGCTCAAGCAGCAGGCCAAGCAGCGGGTCAAGCAGCAGGTCAGGCAGCGAACCAAACAACGGCTCTCTCACCGACCACAAAAAAACTACTCAATGACTACTGGACCAAGGGTCTTGAGAATCGTCGAGCGGGCGAAGCGGTGTGGCAGGAATACAAAAACGCAAACAGTAATCGAGACTCAGGCGTTCAATGGGCCTACGTCCTGAATCGCATCCAGCACGACAAGTTTCGCGAAGCACGCGCCGAGATCGACGGTTTGATACCCGCAGGCCGGGATGCCTGGGAGCAGCGGTATGCTCAGATTTGGCTGAAGATGCTGGTTGGCGAGGTCAATTCTGCTTTGCTTGATATGCAGGATTTGAAATCCAGAATCGTCGCGAACGTGACGTTGGATGATACAACCAAATTCCGGTTGTATACTCGCTTGGGCAAAATGTATGGGTATGCGGAGGGGCCAGCGAGCATCAAGGCAACGCCGTCAACGCTGCACGACACACTGGCCATCCTGGTCGATGGACTCAATGATGTCGATTTCGGAAACTTTGAAGACAATCGGAAGCAGGTATCGAAAAAGTACGTCGATTTGCTAAACGAAAAATCTGCGACGGTGGCATCGAAGATTCAGGATCAGAAACAAAACAATGCCGCACGTACCGCCAAAATCGACGCCGACAATGCGCAAGCCGATGTCAGGCAACGCGAACTCCTGGATCAGGCTACCACCTTGCGAACGCAAATGGCGGAAGACGCCAATCAATTGCGGCAGAGTCTTCGGCCACTCGAATCAGATCTCAGTCGAATTGATTCGCAAATTCGACGTTCAGATTTTCGTCTCCTGGATTTGCATAACGACATTGCCCGAAGGCAGCGACTTGCGTTTGGACAAGACGACAGGTTTCGTCGTTCTCGATTTTTGAATCAAGCGGGCGTATTGCGACGCGAATTATATATTGAACAAGACCTGCGGAACGTCTTGCAAGGCGAATACAACCAAACTCTGGCGCAGATCGATCTGATCAAAGGGCAAATCATCGATGTGGAACGGGCGTTTCGAAGCCAGATTGCACTTCGCGAACAGGAATCGAAACAACTGGTTGGGCAACAGAAACGAAACCTTCGCGAATTGAAGAAGTTGCAAAATCCTGACAAGCCAAAAGGTTATGTCCGCGAGATCACCGCTCGTACCGGGTACCTGCCAACCTATGATCCGTTTCCAACGGACGAGTTTCGGCGAGAAGCGTTGAAGTAGCGTTCTATTTCGCCCACGCCATGTTTAACATCCTGTCCAGCAGGTCCATCGGCAAACCAACGACGTTGGAAGCCGTGCCCTGCTCGATCGATATCCAGTCGATTCCATCCTGGTAGCCGAACGCGCCGGCCTTCCCTTTCCATAGCCCGGTATCGAGATACTGGTCGATGGCCTCATCCGACAACTCGGACATCTGCAGTGTCGTGGTTTCCGTTTGTACCGACTTGCGATCACCGGGCCTTCTCCACAGGCAGACGCCGGTATGAACGAAGTGCTGTTTGCCTCGCATCTGGTTCAACATCCGTTGGGCGTCCGCGCGATCTTGTGGCTTTCCAAGTACCTGGCCATCGCATTCGGCAACGGTATCGGCGGCCAGCACCAATCCATTGTCGCTGCGTTTGGCCACGTTGGCAGCCTTTTGAAATGCCAAGGCAGCGACCAACTCGACCGGTGACAAACGAACTTCACCGATCGATTCCGCATCCTCGTCCGGAACATCCACGGTGAAATTGAACCCGGCTTGTTGCAGAAGCTCTTTGCGTCGGGGAGAACCGCTTGCCAAAATCAGATTCATGAATACGCTTCCGTGATTTACTTTTGCTTTGTCTTTGTGATTGGTGTCGTTACACCACTGCGTTGTGTTTTTTGACGAAGCAGTGATAATTATGGAATGAACGACTCGAACCGCGAACCCAGTGTAATTCACGAAGATAATCATATCATCGTGATCAACAAGCCGCCTCTGTTGGCCACGATGGGCGTCGCGGAGGATGAGCAGTCGTTGGTTACCTGGACCAGGGATTGGTTAAAGGCGAAATACAATAAACCTGGCAACGTCTACCTGGGCGTGGTCAGTCGCCTGGACTCGTTTACCACGGGGCTGATTGTGATGGCCAAGACCTCCAAAGCCGCTGGTCGATTAACCAAACAATTTCAACTGGGTGAGGTCGACAAGAAGTATACAGCGATACTGGAACAGCGACCTGATGAGGACCAGGGCACGCTGGTCGATTGGGTGATCAAGGACGATCGTCGAAAACGAATGGTGGTGGTTTCCGATGAACAGAATCGTAAGGGATCCAAGCGGGCTGAGTTGAAGTATCGAGTGCTTGGATTTCATGGCGACCTGACGTTGGTCGAAGTCGAGTTGTTGACGGGGCGGAAGCATCAAATTCGGCTCCAGTTTTCCGATCGAGGCTGGCCGATTTTGGGAGACCGTAAGTATCAGGGGTTAGAGAAGTTCTATCGCGGGATTGCTTTGCAGTCTTCCGAACTGTCCTTTTTGCATCCAGTTCGAAGGGACAGAATGAGTTTTCGGATTGAACTGCCAAAACGCTGGAATTCGGCGCGTTTTCATACCAAATGATGCAAAAAATCTGCCCCGCCAACCAAGTGAAACGTTATCCTAGAAGTAGACACATTTCCTGGCAGGTCTGGTTTGTGGGTTCAGCGATTTCGCTTGAGATTGTTAAGCCCATCAAGCGGTCCTCTATTCGATTATCTATTTGCCCGTAACGGTTTGAATTAGTGAGCAGCGTTTTTCGCGAAGCAGCTTTGCAGAGCAAACTTGTGTCGCCTCAGCAATTGCGAGAGGCGATGGCGGGCGTCGTCCGCAATGTTGGACGTTCTTTATCGGTTGACGAAATCGATGACAAGGATTTGGCTGCCGTGCTGGTCGAAATGAACTCGATCACAGCTTATCAAGCTGATCAGTTGATTGCTGGTCGCACGAAGTTGAAACTTGGCGCCTACATCATTACCGACTGGATCGGTCAGGGAGGGATGGGTCAGGTCTTCAAAGCGGTTCATGAGATGTTGGGTCGCGAGTGTGCGATCAAGGTATTGCCGCTGCAAAAATCCAACCCGGAATCGATCGCCAATTTCTTGCGCGAGATCCGGACACAGGCTCAGTTGAAACATCCCAATCTGGTCCAGGCATACGATGCCGGTGAAGATGGCAGCGTGCATTTCCTGGTGGTCGAGTACGTTCCAGGAACGGACTTGCGGCGACTGGTTCGCACCAACGGTCACTTGGACGTGCAACAGGCTTCCAATGTAGTCAAGCAAGCGGCGGAAGGATTGGCCGACGCTCATTCACACAATTTGATTCACCGCGATATCAAGCCGGGAAATATTCTGGTAACGCCGGACGGTGTCGCCAAGCTTTCCGATTTGGGACTCGCCGGTTTTTTGCATGATCCCGATGATCCTCGTGCGGGCAAGACGGTTGGGACGGCCGATTATCTTTCTCCCGAGTTGATCCGTGCCCCCAATGAAACCACTCGTGTCAGCGATATCTATTCTCTGGGTTGCACGTTGTACTACGCGATTACCGGAAAGGTGCCCTACCCCGGCGGAACTCCGAAAAGCAAAGCTCGTCGTCACCTGGAAGAAACGCCTTGGCATCCGCGTCGTTTCAATGAAGAGGTCAGTGACGAGTTCGTCGATTTGATCGGCGACATGATGGAGAAGGATCCGCAGCAACGAATCCAGACTGCGTCTGAGGTTGCCGAGCGTCTTTCGGCTTGGGCCAACGATGCCAGCCCAATACTGACCGAAGAAGTGGACCGGTCGCGGTGGATGCCGGCGCCGGCCAATTTCGAAGGCCAACAAGATACCGATCCAGCCAACGATGTTGCCGCGATGGCAATGACCGAGATTGGTGGCCTTAGCGAAACCTCGCAAGGTTCGGGCATCATGAGCGATTCAAATTCCCGCGTGACGCCTCCGCCACCACCGATTTCGCAAACGATGGTCGGTCAATACAAATCGGCAGCTCGCCTGGATTCTGGTGAGCCCACCGTTTCGATCAACATGACCGTGCTGATTGGTGTGGCTTGCCTGTTGTTCGGGTTGATCGTCGGTTTTCTGGTTGGCAAGTTTATCTAGCAGATTCAGGATACCGACATCGATTCCTTGATTCCGTCCAGCACCTTGATGGCGTGTTGAATCTCTGCCTTTTGTCGTTCGGGCTCCTGTGGAATTTCGCGTTCGATCGTCAACGGTCCTGAGTATCCGATCTCTCGTAAAGTCTGCAGGTACTTTTCCATGCCGACCGCGCCCTCGCCCAATGGCAATTCGGCGCCCCATTCCTGACCTGGATTGGTCGCCCAACTGGCGTCTTTGCAGTGCACACTGCGGACCCGGTCGCCCAGCATTTGCAACGCTTCGATCGGTTCGCCGGTGCCGTACAGGATCATGTTGGCAGGATCGAAATTGACGAACAGATTATCGCAGGCAACGTCGTCGATAAAATGGATCAGAGACTCGGCCGTTTCCTGACCGGTTTCCAGGTGCAGGTTTTGGGAATTCGATCGACAGAAATTACAGAGCAGTTGAGTGATCTCGACGATCTCCTTGTAATCGTTGCATTGACGATCGTGTGGTACGAAACCGAGATGTAATGCGACGACATCACATTTCAGGTGAGTCGCGAAATCAGAGATCTCACACATCTCGTTGAAACGAGCCTCGCGTGTTTCCTTCGGCACCAAACCGACAGTGCGTTCGACGGTCGGGATGTCGGCGTAACTTTCTCCATCAAAGCCACCGAACACGGCCGTCAACTGGATTCCATGATCGCCAATTCGTTGCAAGAACTGTTTCGCTATTTCAGGAGTTCGCGACTGTTGATGGGGCGCGTGAACCTGAATGGTCGGTACGCCCAGTTCCGCCGCGACTTCCAGTTGTACACCGAGCCCGGCATCGATACTGGTGAAAACTCCGATAGGCCAGTTTTGCCAATTTTCCACGGTTGTTCCTTGGTGGGTGAGGAGAGGAATGGTCGAACCATTCGAACGCAACTCTTGCGCCAGCGATTGGTTCGGTTATGTCATATCACAATATCGTGAACCGAATACGAACGTGCGTCAAGTAAACTGTTTTGTGTTTTGGTCGCCTGAAAAGGCCGCCTGAAATTTTCATTGATTCAGACATTGGGTAGTCAGGCATTAGAGATTTGGCCAATCGAATAACCGCTGCCAACCTGGAACAAAAAGCTGAAACAAAAAAAACGCCGCTGAAACTGTTTCAGCGGCGTTTGATTTTTTTTGGTTTTCGCTGGCAGGTTGATACCTGGCCAGACGAATCAGGAAGTCTAGCGATTAGCGTTAATTTGCTTCACTTCTTCTTCTTCCTGAATGATAATTCGTGGTGATACCATCAGCATCGAACTTTCCGTCTCACGACCGATTCCAACGTTTTTGAACAATCGGTTGACGTAAGGGATACTACTGAGGAACGGGATGCCGGATTCAACGCGACTTTCTGTTAGCGTCTTGATACCACCAAGCAACACCGTTCCACCGTCGGGCACACTGACCGTCGTTTGCACCGTCGTGTTTTCAAACACCGGCAACTGAACGGTCGTACCTGAATCGACGATTTCCAGTTCGCCATCTGCCAGGGCAGAATCTGTCCCTGCGATCGCATCCAGAATGCCTTCCAGTGTCGTGCCACCACCTTGACGAACCGTTCGTGATCCATCGAAAGTGAATTCCTCGACGCTGCTGATCTGGCTGAAGAATGGAACCAGTGTCATGCGAACGAATCGTCGGTCAGCCGAAGCCACCGCCTGAACGTTCAACTGGGTTCCCTCTGGCAAGATCGTGATGATCGGTTGCTGTGCCGCAGCAAAGTCACCGACCACCGGCGTAATACTGGTTACGAATGGCACCTGAGCACCACTAAAGACTGTCGCCGATTGACCATTGAACATGGTTACGGTTGGAGCCTGAGTCGTATTGGCACGGGTGTCACCTTTGGCAGCTTGCAACAGGAAGAAGACTTCGATGTCGCTGAGAATCGCGAAACCAAGGTTCAAACCGGCAGTTGCCGCAGTACCAGCAAGTGCCGTACCCGGAACCGCCTGGCCAAAACTACCCTGAGTAATCGGAATATCAAGGTTTGCAGGTACGGTAATACCTGGGTCATCCGGCAATCGACCAATCACCTGGGTTCCACCAAAGCCGCTAATATCGTCCGGCAAGGTAGCAGGTGTCAGGCCCGAGTTGTCGTTGAATGCCAGGTCAAGATCGATACCAATTCGCTCGAAGAATTGATCTGTGAGTGTCAGGAATCGAACTTCGACCACAATTTGAACGTCGTTCAATTCACGCAAGCGACCCAGCAGGTTTTGAATCCGGTCCTGGTTCTCTTGCGTTTGGGTAACAATCAAACTCAATGTTGACGGGAACGGTTGCATACGACCGTTTCCACCATTCTGTTCCCAGCTGTCGGGATCGATGGTTTCCTGAATCAGGTTTATCAATTGAGTAAAGTCCTGAGCGGTAATACCACCCTTGTTACCGACTGACCTTGGTCCCCACGTGTTGTACTTTGGTGTGTGAGGGATCGCTGCACCACTCCACGAAGGTGTAGTGTTTGAGAACGATGGTTCCTGTTGGGAGTTATAGGAAACCGGCATTACTTCGCCTGGTTGACCATTCAATCCAAATCCACCGTTGCCCCACTGTTGAGCCGAGCCAGATGGATTGCCCAGGAATTCCATGTTCAGAGCGTTGCCGCTGAAATCAGGAATTGGAACGACCAGGTCACCAACGTAGTAGGTTTCGCTTTCCGGATTGGCTTGCAGCGCTTCCTTGTTGGTAATGATCACTGACTCGTTCTCAACCTTGAAAACCAGACCCTGGCTACCAAGGATAAGATTCAACGCACTTTCGATCGAAATCGGCTGAGCGAAGTTCATTGTGACTGGCGAATCAACAGAGACTCCCTCAGTATCCAGTGCACGAGAATCCGGAATCATGTTGACTCCTGATCGCTCGGCCAGAATTGCAATCGCTTCGGAAAGCGGAGTGCGGTTGAAATTGGCTTCGATTTTCTGGTTCCGCAAGTTAGACCAGATTACTCGTTCGCCCTCTGACATACTGTTTCCAGTACCAGGTGCCGAACGTCTTGCCAGGTTGTCCCAGGTAGATTCGTCAAACGAAAGCGGGTTCAAGCCATCGACGATGTACTCGCCAGTCCGCTCGGCGTCGTTCATGCCCCGGATAAAACCTTCTTCTCGCAACTTCTTCAACCGTTCGAATTCGGACAGGTTAGCTTGCAAGGTGGTCTTTTCGATCATGATGGCAACAACAGGACTGTCCGGAGCGATGTCGCGGGCCTGGCGTGCAATAAATTCAGCTTCGGTAAAGCGTTCTTCACGAATCAATTGATTGAATTCATCCAACATCGTCTGGATTTTTCGTTCGACGTCTTCGCGATTTTGACGATCGGTTTTGACAGCGTCGAGACGCTGCTCATTCAATTCCCGGTTCTCGATCAGCGAACGATTTTCGTCGATATAACGCTCGTATTCGCCGATTTCACGATCAATCACAGAAGTCAATTGCTTCTTGCCTGCTTCGTCCAGGTCAGATTCCAGAATGTCATCTCGAACATATCGCATGTGGTTCAAGGCACCACGCGGATTGTTCTGCTCGATCATACGTTGTGCTGCTGATCGTTGTTTAATGACTTCGTTGAACATTTGACGACGCAGATCGTCGTCAGGAGTAGCGATCGTTTCCTGTTCGAAATTGGTTGCCATGTTGTTGGCAGCAGCCGGTGTGGTTACAGCGGTTTGTGCCGAGTTCAACATCGCTAACTTCGATTGCAGGTCCTGAAGAGTCGCAGCGTCCAATTGCGAACGATATGGCCAGGCCATCTCGAAATACTGCAAGGCTCCACGACGGTCGTCGTGATTCAAAGCGCTCATTCCGGAATCGTAAAGACGCTTGCCGCGTGCATCATCGACGGTTGTTTGGAACGGGTCGTCAGTTTCATTAGTGGTTCCGCTGACTTGAGCGTTCCGCGTGGTATCCAGTTCAGGGTAGTAATCGGCTTGTTGAACAAGTCCACCACCGCCGTTGGCCGGAGTCGTCTGATTTTCGAAGCTGGTCTGTGCGACCTGAGAACGTTGTCGGTCCTTGGCTCGCAAGATTTTCAGTTCCAATTCCCAAGGCAGAATTGAATCGTCCTCGAACGCGTTCTCGGGCAAGTCGTATGCCTTGACCTGAGTGATCAGTTGCGAAGCAAGATCCAGTTGTCCCTTGTCGAAGGCCAGTTGGGCCTGCGAGAGGATCTTGCCGGCTTCCGTTCGTGCTGCGCTGACATTGCGATTCGGTGTCATTGCGGTGGCTTGCGTCTGTTGCATCCGGGCCGTTACGTGATCCGGATTCAAGTCGCCTGGCTGGTACCGAATTTCGAACTGGCGTGCCGTCGAAATCAGTGTGTTGGCGGTTGCAAAGTCGCGGTAGCTGACCAATTGGTCGGCCTGTTCCAACAGGAACATCGCGGCACCGTGGTTGTAGGCGTCTGTGTCGCCAGTCGAATACATTTCGACCAGTTCCGTGTGACGTGCGATCATGGCTTCGACTTTGGCCGGAGTGTCCGACGTGGTCGAGTTGTCGATCGGGAATTGACGTGCTGATTCCACCATGCGTTTGGCTGTGGCACTGTCGCCATTGGCCAAAGCCTTGCGGGCTCTCAGCAGGGCTTCGTGGCTGCTGGCTGGCAGCTGCAAAGCGTTTTGGTTAGCCGCAGTTGCGGGCTGAGCGACAAACGATCCTGACGAGTTCTCTGAGGGTTGCTGCGCCAATATGGGCAAGGCAAGACCCAGTGAGAAAGCCAGGGACAGGCCTGTCACTGAAAAAATTGCTGTAAGTTTCGAGGAGGCTTTCAACGCAACACTCCTTTGCGAGATGCTCGAATAAAAAATTTACCAGTTTGTCGAACCGACTCGATCCCGAGGGCGTAGTTTGCCACAGCCGTTCTCGATTCCGCTCACGATTGCAAAGTCCGTTTCGCAATCCAATATTCGTAGACCCAACGAACGCTCGCCACACAATCGATGAACAGCCCGCAGGTTTTTGAATCATTTTTGTCCGTCCAAAGAGATAGACGGGCGGATAATTAAATGGGTTTTGGCAGGGCGTCAACGTCGGTTTGTGCAAAAACCAGAATAAATTTCCCGAGTCCCTGCTAGCGACCAGGAATTTGCCTTGTTCAGGACGCATCAACTTCGAACATGACGGTGTTTTTTGGTCAGGCAGGATCGATCAGATGCGGTAACGGCCGTTTATTTTTCACCGACGATCGAGTCGCCCGCGATAAGACCCGGCAGCCAAAAACGCCTCATTATCGACGCTTCATATCTCAATTCGCAGAGTCGAAGTAGCTGCTGTCAGAATTGGAAAACCAGGAGTAGGGTTACCATCAAAGGGGATCTATGGGTCGATGGGTTGCGGTAGCGCCGTCGCATTTCCGGTACTGCGATCGATCAAGGGTTTCGCATCCCATGTTTCATCATCCTGTGTTAACCAGACATGTAGTTTCCCGATCATTGAGTTGGCCAGGGCTTCGTGTGTGGCTTCTCGTTCAGGCCCTAACAGGTTCTTCGTTTCGGAAAGGTCATCAGAAATGCAATACAGTTCGTAAGGCGAACTCAATTTTTTCAGCCCTTCGTTCCGGTACTTTTTCCCCTGAGGGTTCCCTGTGTATTCGTTGTCATAGTTGTAGATTAGCTTGTACTGCTTACCCTCAATCCGTTCAATGATGACGCTGCAAGGACGAGCTCTTGCATCCAGGTATCCAGGAAAATGATAGAAGATCGGCTGTCGATTTCGAACAGTTTGCTCGCTAACTGTTTTCCAAAATGACTCGCCGTCAAGAATTTGGTCGTCCGGTCTTGAGACTCCGGCAGCTTCCAGGATCGTTGGATAAAAATCGACGGAATGGACAAGTGTGTTCGATTTAGTTCGCTCCGTGTTTTCTACTCTTGGGTTGACGACGATTAGCGGGACACGTATTCCGCCTTCGTAAAAAGAACCCTTTACGTGTCGCAAAGGATGGTTGTCAGTTTTTCCAATACCACCGTTGTCAGAGGTAAAGAAGATAATCGTTTCATCCAACACCGAGTCGTTTTTGTCACCGTCCTGATTTGGATCCTCAAGGCAACGCATAACTCGGCCCACAGTTTGATCAAGGTTTTCAAGTATTGCGCCGTAGGCCGGGTTTTTGTGGTGTTCTGACGGAGTCAAGGCTTTGTATTTCGACAACAGGTCGCGTCGCGAATGTTCATTGCGAATTGGAGAGTGAACAGCGTAGTGGTGCATCTGCAAATAAAATGGTTTTCCGTCTGACTTGGCCAGATGATTTTCGATGAAATGGATCGCTGCGTCACCAACAGCGTCCTCAACATGTTTAGCGGAATCGACTAAATCGTTCGTGTTGTTGTTATGAGCAAACGGGATTAGATTTTCTTGAACGTAATCGGTTGTATAGTTCCTGGCGAACGCATCAAGGCTCTCGCTGATTGCATCGCTGAACTTCAAGTTTTTGGCGTGATAGTCCTTGGGTCCCCCTTTGTCAGTGCCTCCATAGTTGAAATTGAAACCCTGATTGAGGGGCAACGTCTGACGGCCTCCTTCTTTTCCACCGACGTGATATTTTCCAATATGGCAAGTCCGATATCCCGCTTGCTGTAGCAGTTCGGGATAGATCAAATGATCAGCAGGCACGTCTTGCCGTTGCTTTGGTGGAATCAGCTTCGTTTCCCCCGCCCGTTTTGCCTGGCGATTCAAACTCGTGACGTGGTAAACACCGTTTCCCGATCGCGGAGCGTATTGCCCAGACAAGATCGCCGCCCGCGTCGGCGCGCAATTTGGGTGGGCGTAGCAATGCGTAAATGAAATGCCTCGACTGGCCAATTTTGCCAGGTTGGGAGTCTGATAATATTTGGATCCGTAATTGACGCCGTTCAATACATTCGGACCGTCATCTCCGACCTGGATATCTGTCCATCCCAGGTCATCTGCAAGAATGAAGATGATATGGGGGCGATTTTGAGTTCTTGTTTCCTGGGCAACGCAACGACTGAAAAACGGCTCGCCGGGTATCAGGAAACTTGCGATGGACATCAAGATGATTCGTATGTGCATAGCGAATTCCAAAATCAGGTAAATACAAAGGGCTGGGTACCACGGCCTAAGATAATCGGAATCGGGGCAAATTACACTCAGTCGAATGGAGGCGGCTCCGAGGCTGACGTTTTTACGTAGTGTGTTCGCAGTCTACCCTGCGGAACCGTAGCCGGGGGAGTCGCCAGACGTCGGGATGCGACGCATAAGGCCCCTGAGCTCTGGTGAGTCAAGCATACGAAGTATGCACTCGTGACGGTATCAGGCTGGCTAAAGCGCAGTACTACGCACAAGTTTGGCTACGAACAAATAGTGTGCGCAAAAAAACCGCCGACAATCAATTTGTCGGCGGTTTGATAAAGTTTGAATTGACGGACGTTCTAAGCGTCGGTGTTAATTATTTCGTCCACCAGAGTCGTTATCATCGTCGTCATCCTTTTTCTTTCCGGACGCTTCTTCCAACGCCTGACGATTGGCTTCACTGGTGAAGTTGGCATGTCTCCATCGGGTCGAATCTTCGATTTCGTTATGGAAACGAATCCGTCCATTTCGATCCATGATCAGACATTCACCAGGTGCCTTGAAGGCCGTTTTACCACGTCCCAATCGTTCGCCGCCCATGATGTCCAAAACCAGGGCATCCGATTTGAATCGTCGCCCACTTTTTCTGCCTTTGTTATCTTCCGATGCAAAGACTTCCTTGATTTTCCATGTGAGTGGGTCAAGCAAGTTAGTGACGGCTTCGAAGTTCAGCAACGAACCACGCAATGTGCTGGTCTTGGCTGGTACAAAGACTCCAAGGTCGTCCAGGAAACTGTTGACTACGACTTCTACCGTTGGCTCGGAGGTCGCGAATATGCCACCGTCGATTCGTTGCGACGAGGGTGCGCCAATCGGGCCAGACACAAACGTTTCAAACCCTTTGGTGATCGTTACGGGGTCTGCCTCGACCCATTCAGTAGGTCGTGAGAACGCGAATAGTTTTTCGGTTTCAATTAGTTTTTCGTTTCCTTTGACATCGGTCGGAATCTCGGTCGCTCCAGCGTTGACTCGATCACGAACTTCGCCAGAGAGATCAAATTCAGATAATGGCTTTTTGATTTTGACCTCTTTCTTGCCGCCACCACCACCGCCGCTACCCGGGCCATCGACCGAGTTGCCGGCACCGGCGCCACCACCAAGCCCAATGCCGCCACTTTTTTTACCTTCTTTAGAGGCGGCCGCAATATCGGCATTCACGGCTTCTGGATTGTTGGGATCTTTCACCCACAACCGGATACGGTAGTAATAGGTTTCGCCAGGTTGCTTTTCTTGCAGATCATAGAAACGGACCAAGCGAGTCGGGATGACCGAATCGTCACCGTCTTTTTTCATCATCTTGGATTCGGGATCTGTTTTCGTGTCCGAGCCAGATTTTGTGTCCGAGCCTTTCGTGTCGGAACCTTTCGAGTCCGAGCCAGATTGGCCGCTGTTACCGAAGGGATCTTCATCACTATTGCTCGCGTTATCTTCTTCGCGTGATTGTTTTTGTTGAGCTCTTACATCCTCAAATACTTCACGTGTCGGAATCTCATCAAGCATCGAAAACTGGCGATAGTCAATTCCCAGCATGGGCGGAATGGGTAGGGCAACGTTCGGCAAGATGTAGTCTTCGGAACCTAATTCCTTGGCCTCCTCAGCCAAAAAGCGAGAGATTGTGTAGACATGAGCCGTGATCGATCTCCAATCGGTGTTTTCGGTCTTTCGCTGAACTTCGATCAGCGAATATTCGGGAACGTCTCGAACGGTATCATAGCCACGCTGGTACTGGAAATTTTCGATGTAGTTTGTCAGTTGTTGCTGGTGATCGATGATTCCCAGTCCGACCACGGCATCGATTGTTTTCAATTCGACGCGGGAATCATCTTCCAGCTTATTTGCGCGATACATGAAGGATTCGTTGATGTGGTCCTGTGGCAGAGTCATCACAGAGTCAGGCAACTCTTTGAGGCCCAAACTAAGTTTCGACTCACTATCTCCCCTTCCCAAGTTGGTAGCAAACTGTGCCCGGACCAATCGTGTTTCGAATTTCTGCACGGGAATCAGAGCGGGGTCGCGTCGAGGAGCGAGAGTATAGATAGCCGTTCCCGACAGTTGTCGGAAAGTGTAATCGGCGGGATCGACCGCCTTGGCCTCATTGATTCGTTTGACAGCTTCCGTGTCGGCCGTTCGATGCTTCTGAAGATTGTCCCAATGGGTCGTATCCTGAATGTATTTGTTGGCTTCTTCCGATTTCGCCAACATCTGTTTGGGGGTGATCTCTTCGAATTTCGGAGTCTTGAGTCCGAACCAAACGAAAAACAGGATCAGGCCACACGCGAGTCCAAAGAACAATTTCTCGGTATGACGAAAGAAAAAGTCCTTAATGCCCGCTTTGCTGAAGGTGAATTTATTTTTCATGTTTGTTATCCAATCTGATGTTCGGCTATTTGAAAATCAGGAAGTGTTTGGGAGCGAAGTTTGAAATTTGATTGGCAGATGAAGCCCGCCACAGTTAGTTATCTTTCGACTTGTCGGCTACGATCAGTGATCGGTTGACAGGGTTGTAAATCTTGACAATGCCGATGAACTCGATTTTGACATCGAAATTGGCGCGGATTTCAGGGATGAAATCGCCATCCTCAAATGAATCGTTGCCCCGGCCACCACTACTGTTGCCATCTGCTTGACCGCCACCACCGCCAGGGCCACCACCCATAGAAAGTCCACCTCGTCCGTCATCTTTCGCCTGACTAGCCTGAGCTTTGCGAGTGACGCCTTCCATCGCTTTGTGCTTGTTGATTCGTACCTGACGAATTTCGAATGCGAATGGTGAGTTGGCAGCGGCTGCCAGAAAATCGTTGATGCGTCGCTCGTCCATTTTGACGGCGATTCTTACCGGTACTCGTTTGGCAACGGCCAGGTACGATTGATCGGTCAGTTCGTCCGAAGTGATTGCTTCTGTGATTGCAGACGCGTTCAATTGCGTGAAGTCACGATCGACGTATCGGCCGTGGAAAGGGGATTGGGATTCACCAGGGTTGAAGGCGATTTTCCCTTTTTTCTTCTTCGCTTTGTTACGGTTGGCAGAATTTTCCTGGCGGCGTTGCTTCTTGGATTTGACTCCACCACCGACTTTCTCTTTGGGACCGCTTGAGCTGCCTGAACTAGTTGGTGGACGATACTTGAACTCTTCCAGTGTACCTAGTTCCGGATAGATTGCGTCCTGGCCGACCAGCACATGATCGATTCGTTCGATTGGTGCCAGGTCGTTGGCTGTGAATCCTTTGTTGACCTCAGCCACGGCGTCGAAGATCCCTTCCAGGATCCACAAGTCTTGCTGTAGGGCCAGGATTTGTTGGCTGGTTGGGAACTTACTTTCGTTGCCGTTGAAGTTTTCAAATTCGATTGACTTGGCATTCCAGAGTTCCTGATTCTCACCATGCCACCGCACAAGGTCTTTGGATACCGCCAGTTTGGCACCTCGAGGATTTTGTTGTCCTCGCTTTTCTTTCTCAAGCGATACATCATCGATCTTCTCGCCTTTTTGGTTGAAGGTCCATTGGCAGCTGATCTTCTCGGAGATTAGAGGCATTTGTTTGGTAATGTTCTCCATGAACGTCTGTCGCTCGGTAACGGTCAGCAATTCAGTCTCGATTGGCTTTTCCATTGGATTGTGCGCAATCAGCGGGCCACGGATCTTTTCTGGCAGCTCTTGCGAGACTTGCAACAAGGCCTGTTGTTTTTCGTAGCGAGTTTGCCAAGCCGCCAGTGCTGCTTCTCCAGCAAGTTTGATTCGCTGGTCCATCCCGGCTTTCGTGCCATCATTGGGGTGAACGGCGACCGGATTATCGGGATCGTCGGATTCGATGGTGCTGTTGATGACACTCTGGACCTGCGTTTTTGAACTTTTCAAAGACGAGACTCGCTCTCCGCGTAGCTTGTCGATTTTGGCCCATGCGATATACCAGGTTGCGACGCTGATAATCGAAACCAAAACACAGGTTACCCAAAAACGATTGTGGACCAGCCATTTCATGGCGGCTCTTAATTTGTCCATCGGTTTGCTCCATCCGAACGAATTCGGTTACTAACGTGCTGAATTGTTTTTGTGAATTGGAAGTTTTGGGTGATTGGAAGTGACCCGATTGTTTGTTTACTGTCCGGAAGAATCATCCGGATTGTCTTCGCCGGCACCCGCCTGGCCTTCGGCAGGCGATTCATCCTTGGCTGCGGCATCCCCTTCGGCTGCGGCATCATTAGCATCCTTAGCAGGGGCGGCTGGTTGTGCAGGCTTTGGCTTTACAGGTTCAGGTGACCGAGCGGGAGACTCCTTGGCCGCCTGGCCAGCTTCCTTGGCTTCTTCTGCTGCCAATTCGGCCTCCGCTTTGATTCGGGCCTCGCGAATTTCATCACGCACCACTGGTGATTCCGGTTGGAAGATCATCTGGATTGTGAAATCGAAGCGAGGAACTGTGAAGTCTTTGGGCGTCTCTTTTTTCATGGCATCCGAGTTTTCATCGTCATCCTGACCGGAATTGCGGTTGTCGCTGCCCTGATCATCCTGACCGGAGTTGCGGTCGTCGCTGCCTTGATCATTCTTGTCGACCCCTTCCCGACCGAAGTTTGGGTTGGGGATTTTAAATTCCGTGTCGACGTCTTCCTGCTTGCTGATAAGAGTCGGTTGCAGCAAGCCGATATCGCTCGGTTTGTAGGTTGTCAAAACGCCCTGGGCATTTTTCAGTTGGAATTCGCCACTGACCAATGCTGGCAGAACCCGATCCTGAACGAAGGCGAGACCGTGCACAGAATCGTAACGCTTTTCTGCGCTGTTGTAGAAGTGATGTGCCTTGATTTCGACGATGAAACCGGACCCTTCAATATCGTATTTAATAACGACGCCACGCTTCTTTCGCTTGGCGTTCATCTCCTTGATCTTGCCTTGCTGGAATTCGTAGGCTTCGTTGGTCTGTCCCAGCCAGGTGCTGACATCATCGGTGTACTTGGTTTCAACGTGGTCGATGTAAATTTCTTCGCGGTCCACGAAAGGGATTTTTTCCGGATCGGCGACCATGACCAATGTTCCGTCTTCCTTCACCATCTTGGGGTCGCGAGGCAGCAATTGGTCCAGCACAGAAAGTAATTCGGGCCAGGCGGCTTGTGTCTCGGAAGCTTCCGACAGTTCTGACGAAATTGCATTGATCCGATCCAGCAAGACGGCCTGCTTCTCATCTTCGCCTTTCAGTGTCGAGCTGCGTCCGGCGGCGGCGGTGACCGCCCTGTCGGCATCGTTCCAGCTGACGCCGTCACGAGCATAGTCTCCGTTGACTGCCCACCAGCGTTGATTGGCGAAGAAGTAACTGAACAGCATGCCCAGCATCAACAGGCTGACGGATGCCAGTACCCACGGTTTCTTGGCTCGCACAATTCGCTCGTTGACGAATTCAACTGGCAGCAAGTTCGTGTCGACTCTCGATTCCTCAAGCCCTTGCAGGCACAGGCCATACACGGGAGCGAACGAAAGCAAGTTCTCTTTGAATGAACGTTCTTCGGTAACGGCACCCTGCAGTCGGTCGAAAGACGTGACCTTGGCGATGTCCATTTCCAGCTGCTTGGTCAGGTACTGACGCAAACCGGGCAGACGTGCCGCGTTGCCCAGCAACACGATGCGGTCCAGGGACGCGTTCTTGTCCATTCCGGAGTAGTACGACAGCGATCGATCGATCTCTTTTTTCAGATCGTTGAAGACACGACGCATCGCCTGGAAAACCGTTTTGGGATCTTCCGCCTGGCGAGCATTCCGCTTGAGATGTTCGGCTTTTGCGTGAGTCAATTTCAGCTCGCGCGACAATTCCTTGGTGAAGTGGTTACCGCCGATGGGAATGTTACGCAGCCACAGTTTCACGCCATTGGTCACGATCAAATCAGTGGCGTCGGTTCCCATCGCCAGGATGACCATGGAATCCGGCAGGCTGTCCATGTCGACTTCGCCTTCCGGCAAGTCTTCCATCATTTCGTGGCAGACCACGTTCTGTGTTGCCAGGGGGGCGAGTTGAACGACGTCAACTTCGATGTCCTTTTTCAGGAACGGTTGCAAGGCGGTGTAAACGGTATCTCGCTTGATCGCAAACAGACCGACTTCGGCGTCCACGATCACGTTGTCCATTTCCGTACCGCCCATGCTTTGCCAATCCCAGATCACATCTTCGATGGGGAATGGAATTTGCTGACGAACTTCGTATTTCACAATTTCCGGCAGAGTCCGGGCATCAACCGGTGGCGGCTTGAAGAATCGTGACAGTCCCGATTGACCGGAAACGGTCATGGCGACGAAATCGCCGCGGACTTCGTTACGACTCAGAAATGTTTCGAGAGCTTCGTTGACCAACGCTTCTTCGTCTGCGTCGGGCAGACTTAGCGCTTTGGGGTACTCGATGAAATCATAAGAATCGGCGACGACATTACCTTCGTCATCTTTGTGGCAGCGAAGTGCTTTCAATGCACTCTGCCCAATATCGATTCCCCAAACACCTTTGGTCTTGGCCATCAGAAATCCTGTCACTAATTTTCACACATGAACATACTCGGGAGCGCGAAGGCTGAGCGCGCAATTCCTGTCGCACAGGCAATGCCTTAACCATCGTCGCGGGTTGTCATGGAAGTGATAGAATGTGACGAGCCCAAGGCGATGCGAAAAACCGCTCCCACCTACTAATTTACCGACAAAACCGGTATTTTGTCAACTTTTTGAGGTGGCAATTGGTTTGTTTTACAAGTCTTTGCGGCTGTGGTTAAAGGCCAAAAAAACTCGTTCGAGAAAACTCGTCAACTCCCTTTAGACGCACGAGGTTCGATCGAGTTCCATTGTTTTCAGGATTCCAGAGTTTTATTCGGAATTCGCAAAAACCGCCGATTTCCAACGCACGCCCGGCCAGAAAAATTCAGAGCGGTTTTCGCGATCTTCCTTACAACCCTTAGCACCCGAACGGTTCGTTTGTTTTCGAGCATCCATCGATGAATACTTCCGAGCCTGATTCGACTGGCGATTCAACGCCAACGCTGAAACGCCTGGCGATGGCCGTGGATAGCCACGGTTGGGAGGATTTCCCATCGCACCTGGTCGGCGACGATGCTCAGGAAATTTTGGCAAGCTGGACAGCACTGTGGCACCCCGCTTTGTTGGCCAATTCGCATTCGATCCCCGAGTGGCATCGCATAGACCAAATTCCCGAGCAGCCAGCTGGGTGGGTGTTGGTCGTGCCCGGCTTCTCCAAAGAGTTGCTTGATCGGAACGACAAGAATCGATTCGTCGATCGAGGCGGTCTGCTGTTTGTCGGTTCCGAAGAAGCCACAAGTCGGACTCGGTTGTCCGATTCGATTCTGCAACAGGCCGGGATCACGTTCGATTTCGGTGAGCAGGCGATCGCCGATTTTTATTCGCTCGGATACTGTTACCTGCAGATCCAGTTGATGACGCGACAGTTGAGATACTCCAGCAGCTTGGACGAAGAATGCTTTAGTGGATCGGTACGCAAAGCAGTTGGCTTGGCCGCCGAAACCACCTCCGACGATTATCAGTCTGCCATCCAATCCTGTTTCGATCAGTTGATCGAGGAACGCAGTCGGTACTATCCCACGACCGCCAACTTGATCGATCTGGTGTTCGTGACCAAGGACCTTGTCGATGGGCGATTGGAAAAGACGCTGAACCAGGCGAATCGGATGTCGTTGCATTGTACGGGCGAAACGTGCCGTGCGATTCTGAATCGTCCAGAGTTGCACGATCAGGTTCGTCAACAAGTTACCGCTGGAAAGTTGTGCCTTGTCGGAGGCGATGAATACGAGCTGCCGGCGAGCCTGTTGTCGACCTGGTCAAGTTTACGAGAATTGCAGCGAGGGGTTGCTGAAATCAATCGCCTGGTCGACGACTGGCCCGCGATATACGCACGCAGAACGTTTGGCTTGCGAGTCGGCTTGCCTGCCGTGCTGGATCAGTTAGACATTCCGCACGTCGTGCACAGTACGCTGGATGACGGAGTCTTCCCGCAGACTTCGGCCAATCACATTCGTTGGGAAGGCGATGACGGAACGACACTGGACGCGATCGTCTCTCCGCCAAAATTAGCGACAGCCCCCGAAACCTGGTTGAATCTTGGTGTGCGAATCGGCGAAGTGATCGATATCAATCAATACGCCAGTTTGATGTTCGTGCGCTGGCCGAATCAGGGCGCTGACTACTATTTCGATCTGGTGCACAGCTGTCGATTTGGTGCCGTGTTGGGCAATTTTGTAACACTCGACGAGTATTTTCAAAACGCGGCAGACCCTGGCTACACTCAAAATTATCAAGCCGACGACTATCGAGACCCATACCTGAACCAACTTGTTCAACGAAAAACCAGCAACCCGATTTCCGGCTTCAGCGATTACTGGCGCGATTTGGTGCGTGCGATGTCGTTAAGCGGTTCGATGGTTATGGCGGCGGTATGCGATGTTTTAGAGGATCCGTCAGAGCTTTCGATTGAACATTGGGTCGATCACTTGAACCGTTCATTCGTCTCAGGCGATACGTCATTGCCAATGGAGGCTGCCGTCGATTTTGGTGAGCGGGTGGAGAAGTTGGAACAGATATTGGAGCAGAAGATTCTTGGCAGGGTCGTTTCCGGCACCAATCAGGGCTCCGCATCGAACACTGCTACGGATTCGAGTCAGTCTGCGGTTGCCGTATTCAATCCGTTTTCGTTTCCGCGTCGCTGCTACGTGCCGTTGCCAGGAATCGCTGCCGAGCATCCGTCGGTGTTGGTCTCTGACACGCAGGGTGCCATCGTTGATCTGCCTGCGATGGGTTTGGCCAACCTTAAGAAGGGGCCAGTTTCCGTTTCGAAACGCAAACAGCTGACGGCCGAGGAAGTCTATTTGCGAAACGAGTTCTTCGAAGTCGAGGTCGACGAAAAAACGGGAGGCATCGGAGCGATCAAGTTGCATGGGAAACGAGCCAACATGCTGGCTCAACAAATTGTCTTCCGAGAAACACGTGATGGCCAATCGCGATCCGGCACTCGCAAGGCGCTGGCCTCGACCATGGTTTGCGATGAAGTGAAGGTCACGGAATCGTCACAGGCTCGGGGGCAAATCACTTCTCATGGAAAGCTGATGCTTGGTCAGCAGGTGGTTTCGAGTTTCCAGCAAACGATGACTTTGAATCGCGGCATGTCGGTCCTGGAACTGGAGATCGAATTGGAACCGGTCCGCTGGCCAAAGTCGTCACCATGGCACAATTACATTGCTTGTCGTTTTGCGATGAAGGACGAACTGGCTGATTTTTATTCGTGGCACAACGAGTCACGTCACAACGTTGTTCGGCAACGCATTGTGGCGCCTCTGGCACTGGAGATTGATCAGCACGATTTCAAGACCGCAATTTTGACCAATGGCCTGCCCTTTCATCAGCGGATTGGCGACCGGCGACTCGATAGTTTGATGGTCGTCCAGGGCGAACGCCAAAAACGTTTTCGGCTAGGAGTAGGAGTCAATCTTCGATACCCGTGTGCCCATGGCTTGCAGTTCATCGACTCGGAACGCTTTAGCCAGTCGCTGTTGACGGGATCAAGCCAACCAGCAACGGACGAAGTGTCTGCGACAGCTAACGATCGTGGGGCAAATATTCCGGCAGATCACGCTTGGCTTTTTCATTTGAACTGCAAGAATGTCGTGGCTTTGTACTGGTACCCAATGGATGATGGACGGGGCGTCAAGGTTTTGTTGAAGGAAACCGAAGGGCGACGCGGCGAATTGGCGTTGAGTTGTTGTCGCGATGTCGAATCTGCCAGTGTGAACAAGGTTTCCGGTACGTTTGTCCGGCAATTGCAATGCGAAGGAAATAAGGTTTTAGCGTCGATTTGCGCTCACGAAATGATCGAGCTCTCGCTATTCTGGTAACGGATGATTGTGACCATTGATGGCCCCGCCGGGGCCGGGAAAAGTTCAGTAGCCAAACGGCTGGCGAAACGTCTTGGATTTGATTTCCTGGACACCGGTTCGATGTATCGAGCCGTCGCATGGTCGTTGTCGGCAGCGAAAGTCGATCTGGAAGACTCGCAGGCGGTCACCGAGGCGTTGGCCAATATCAAAATCTCCATGCGTGACGGACAAGTGTTGGTCAATGGCAAGGACGTCACGCGGTTCTTGCGGACGCCGGACATTTCGCAACAGGCCTCGATCGTGGCCGCGATTCCCGCCGTCCGGGCCGAACTGGTTAATCTGCAACGTGCGGTCGCCGCGCAAGGCAACTTCGTTTGCGAGGGACGTGACCAGGGGACGATCGTGTTTCCCGATTCCATTTGTAAAGTCTTCCTGACTGCTTCGCCGGAAGTGCGGGCCGAACGACGTTGGCTGGAGATGAAGACGCACACGCCGGGATTGCAATTGGAAGATGTGATTGCGGAACAGAAGATTCGCGACCTCCGCGATGAGACTCGAAAAGTTGGCCGTTTGGAAAAAGCCAAAGATGCCACCGAGATCCGCGTCGACAAACTCTCACTGGACGAAGTCATTGATCAAATCGAGACTCTGGCCAATGCGGCGCAGGCAACTCTTGCCGCCGGGAATGCTCAAGCAGATTCCAGTGGATGATTCCGCCGCAGCGGGCAGGCGATCACAGCGACAGAAACAGCACCCAACGAACTGAACCAAAATTATTGATGACCGAACCTGGCAAGCAACAGAAAAAAGCGAGCTTCAAGCGGCACTGGACGCAACGGGCCAGCTACGCCGCGCTTCGCGTGATCGTGCGCATGGGCGGCACGTTGGTGTTCGGGTTCAGAACCTTCGGTAGGGAGAATGTCCCCGACGAAGGTGGCGTGTTAATCTGTGCGAATCACCAAAGCAATCTCGATCCACCGATGCTGGGCGCCGTCTCGGTACGGCGGATGAATTTTCTGGCGAAGAAAGATCTGTTTCGCAAGCAACCGTTTAAGTGGCTGATTGAACATCTCGATGCGATTCCGATCGATCGCGACGGGATGGGAATTGGTGGCATCAAAGAGACGATACGTCGTTTGAAACGAGGCGAAATGGTTTTGATTTTTCCGGAAGGCCAGCGGACATTCGATGGAGAAATGTCACCGCTGATGGGCGGTTTCTGTGCTCTGGCCAAACGAACTCGCGTGCCGATGTTGCCGATCGGATTTGACGGCGCGTTCCAGGCCTGGCCTCGCGGAAGTCTGTTGCCAAGGCGTTCGCACATTTGGGTCGTGGTCGGAAAGCCGATCACACCCGACGACTATGACGACTTGTCGAATGAGGAAATGATCGAGTTGTTGGAAACCCGGATACGCGATTGCTTCGAAGACGCTCGCAAACGTCGCCGTTATGCCGAGCGCATCAAGTCTGACCCAATCAGATCAGACTCAATTAAGTCCGACCGGATTAAGTAAAGCTCAACAATTCGACTTCGAAGAACAGAGTTGAGAACGGTGGAATATCTGGACCCAGCCCGGCTGCTCCATAAGCAAGGTCTGATGGAATCAGCAGGATTCCGCCGCCGCCCGTTGAGAACTGCGGGATGCCTTCCGTCCAGCCTTCGATAACTTGTTGCAAGTTGAATGTCAGTCCGTCTCTTTCGTCAAACACGTCGCCATTCAACAAGGTGCCTCGGTAGTTTACTGTGACGTTGCTGTTAGGGCCTGGGAAGTTTCCGTCACCTTCTTGATTGACAATGAAGTGCAATCCTGTGTCGGTTACCTCTGATGTCAAATTGTTGACTTCCAGGAAGCGTTCAATCAGTTCTTGTTCAGTTCCGATTTCGGCGATTGTGATCGTGCGATTTGAAGCCGCGATCAAACCGTCACGCTCCACAGCGAACTCGATGACTCGATCGGTAGTCGAGAAGGCAAAGTCGCCGAAGCTGGAGTTAACAAAAGTGACGCTTCGCAAGATGGTTTGGTAGTCTGCGACTGAGGCGTCACCGGTAAAGGTAAGGACTCCAGTGACATTGTCGTACGAGCCGCTGATCCCAGCCACCGGAGTGAAGGAGAGTGTGTCCTGAGCGGCATCAAATCCTGAGACGAAGTTGACCGTGGCGCCAGAGATGTTGGTGTCCGAGTCGCCCGTGGCGATGCTGATGTTCGGATCGATCTCGGTAGCCGGTGCTGTTTCATTGTATTCCAGGCTGCCAGGCGAGGTCGCTAGTTCGATGGTGTCACCGGCAACGATGGAAATTTCAACATCGCCAGAAACCGTTGACTGGCCGTCGCTGATTTCAAATCGAACGGTTCGCACGCCCAAAGGTGCTCGGTCGGCACTGTTGTCGAAAGTCACGCTCTGCAATGCAGTTTGGTAGCTCTCCAAAGAAGATGCTCCGGTCAGCGTCAGTAATCCGGATGCAGCGTCGTAGGAACTGGTGATCCCGTCTGCGTCGACGGCGGCCAGCACGTCACCGGCTTGTCCACCACCAACGATCTGGACGGTGGCCGATGTGAATTCATTAGTGTCGGTGTCCGTCAATTCCACCGAGGCGTCAACGACAGCGGGTCGTGTCAGGTTAGCGTCATCAATATCGAAAACGACCGGATCCTGGCTGACAGTGATCGTTGGAGCGTCGGCAACGGCGATTACGTTAAGAACGCGGCTGGCGGTTGTACTGTCGTCAGCTGTGGAGATTTCCACGTCGATGGTGCGGTCAGTTTCTGTCGGTGATTCACTTGAGTTGCGATAGGAAATCGATTGCAACACAGTTTCGTATTCCCCGACCGTTCCGTTACCTGAGAAGGTCAGTACACCAGTGGAATCGTCAAAGATACCAGTGATTTCTGCGGCGTTGGTAAATTCCAGAATGTCTTCATTGGCCACGAACCCGCCGATCGAAACAGTGGCACCTGTGATAACTGTTTCAAACGATCCATTGATTTCCAGAGTCGGGTCCAGGGCTTGGCCAGCTTGCCCTTCAGTAAATGAAAGATCATTGCCGGCGATTTCGATACCAAAGATCAGAGCGGCAGAGCCACCGAATCGAGTGGGATCAATTCCTTCTTCGGCCAGTTGAGTGTAGACCTCGTCCAATGCCCTGGCGACATCGAAGCTCGAATTCTCAAAACTTCCGACGGTCGTCTGGGAAAGATCGGCCCCGGAGTTACTGAATCCGTCGATTCCTGTATTGCCAATTATTTCAACATCCGTTTGCATTGAAACGGCTGCATCAAAAGCGATGTTGTCGTTTCCGCCACCGCCGTCAATGCGTGTGGATTCCTGAAGTTGCGAAGTACCACCGTTCCGGCTGGGCATCACGCCAAGGAAGTCGTCACCTGTGCCGAGGGACAGATTCGAACTGCGACCGATGTAAGTGCGTCCAGCCACCAGAACCTGGTCGTTGCCACTGGCTGTGTTAAGTGTCAGGTTGCCAAACATGCCCAACCGGTCTACTGCAATTGTGTCATCCCCACGGCCCGTCAAAAGCGAGAAGTCGCCGCCGACTGCGTGATTGTAGATTGCGACTAAATCATCGCCAGTCAATGTATCGATCAGTGAATCGTTGATCGTGAACACATTCTCAATCTCAACTCGATCGTCTCCGTTGCCGCCTTGAATGTTCAGAGATCCGATTGAGCTGTTACGAACGACCAGCAAGTCGTCGCCGCCATTACCTTGCAACACGATACCTTCATTGAATCGTGCGCCCTGAATAGTGACTTCGTCATTGCCTTGATTCAAAGTCACAAAAGCATTGCGCAAGCCCGGAAAGTTGGTTTCGAATCCGGCCCCACCGTTGATCGTTGTGTCTTCAAGTCCCACAACGCTTGCGCTGCCATTGCGGTTACCGATGATCTGAATCTGATTCGACTCGGCGTCCCCAATCACAACCAGGTTAACGTTGTCGATGAAAACGGTTACATCACCAGCCAACATCGTTCGCGCTTCCAGCTTTTGGAACTCAAGCGACTGTCTCGTTCGGTCGGTCGTTCGAGTAGCCAATCGATTTGAATTCAATCGCGATGCCTGGATTCGTTGCACAAAATCAATCAGACGGGATGGAAAGTTCATAGCGTTCTCTGCTTCAATGGGCGAGTTATCACCGGAAGAAATCGGGCCGTTCCCCGAAATCGAGGACTGTATATATATAACCTACTTGGCATCCCCTAAACGTGCAAAACGTCGAATTGGGCACCATCCAAACGTAAAGTCTTTCAGGTCCTTTATTTCTGGTATTCCGGGTCACGCAGCTTTAAGTGCACGTCCGCAACTGTCCCCATTAGCTGGCTTTTGGCGATTGGGTTCAATTCGACCGCTTTTCTCATTGATTCCAGTGAATTATCGCTCTCGCCGACCATCTCCTGAAAAAGCCCGATATATAAGTGTGCATAATATCGCGCTTGTTTTCGTTGGTATTCCGATTCACTTTCGACAGCCGTAGCAGCATCCAGTACTTGCTGGACAGTGCCTTCACCGGCAAACAAGTTGAACACTTCGGGCATGGGGACGCGCTGGTCCCCAGAGATTGGAATCATCTCTTCGCGAGCTTTTTCGACGCTGGCAATTCGAGCGTGGCAGAGCATGTGCCAGACTGAGTTCTCAACGTCCTGCCGGTTTACGGTTTGGTGCGTTTCAAATTGCGACTTCCCTTTTTCAAATTCCTCGGCGTAGTAAAGTGCCAGGCCTCGCTGCCAACATCGAGGTGCCAGCGCCGGAGCAAGTTCGATCGCTCGATCATACGATGCAACCGATTCCTTCATCTCTGCATTCATGAATCGCGCGTCGGCAAGTGTGAAGTGATACTGAGTCTGGTTCGGAGATCGCTCCGTCAGCTTTTTCAGCGGAACGATCGCCTCGGCATATTTTCCAGCCGCCAGAAGTTTGCTGGCAGCGGAAGTCAGGTCCATCGCGGATTCTTCGGCGTCGTCTTGAGCGAATGCGACCGGGCCAGTTAGTGACGCAGCACAAAAGCACAAGCACGCCAAATATGAAAAACAAGTTCGGTTCATTGGATGCCAGGGAGTTAAAGCCAGGGAGTTAAAGTTCAGAGAATTGTTTGGCGTGTATATCAGCACGCAGCGCTAGCGAGTGGTTCATCAGGTCGGATGTTTCGGTCGAAGTCACGGGTCGAAGAACTGGATCTCCTGATCGAATTCACTTTGTTGTTCGGGTGATAGTCGTTCTCGCATGACACGAATCGTAAATGCACCGGCGGTCTTCCCGTCTTGCGTATAAGACCAGTCAACGACATCTGCTTTGGCAGCGATCATTGTGTCACCAAACGCAATGGACGTTGCCAGTTCGGGAATATTGCTGACGACGCCGGCGAAGACTCCGTCCTTGTACGAAAGGTCGTGCAACCAAAGGTACTCGATTTCCTCTGGCCGCTCACCATATTTGACTCCGGTCTTGATTGAGAATGAATCCTGGTTCGGCATTGGCTGCCGCATCGTTTCAATGAATTGTTCGATGGTGCTACGGGCCTTTTCATGCGCCGAGGTAAACTCAGGGTCGACAAGCGATCTTTGCATCGGTTTGTCATCGAACCGGTTTTGTGGTTCCAGCGGATCGCGGATCGAGGTGTACAGAATGCACGCGCCAATCGCCACAAGCAAACCGATAGCGACTCGCTTGTCTGGACCGGATCCGATTTGTGCAGGATTGGGCATCATTGATTCGATAAAGTCAGGCCGGAGGTTGGCAGGATTGTAATTTCAATCGCAGCGCAGTTGCCAACAGCGGTGGATTCGTTTGTTGCGGAAATCTTCGGGCACGGTTTGCTTGCTGATTTCACGGATCGAAAAATCGCCGAGGTTTTCTTCGTCCAGTTTAAAGCGTCGGAAGTTGGAGGAGAAGAAGATCAGTCCTCCGGGTCGAATCACACGACGCACCAGATTCAACAATTCTACGTGTCGGGCTTGTACATCCCAATCGGTTTCTGTGCGTTTGCTGTTTGAGTAAGTTGGCGGATCGACCACCGCCAGATCAAATCGTTGTTTCATATCTTTCACCGCGTTCGTCAGAAACTCGATCGAGTCCTCTGCCAAAAAGCGGTGTTGGTTTCCGGCTAACCCATTCAACTGCATGTTCTTCTGCGCCCAGTCCAGATAGTTTTTTGAGAGGTCGACCGTTGTCGAGGAACGCGCCGCTCCGGATGCTGCATACACGGTGAACGATCCGGTGTAGGCGAACAGATTCAGGAAGTCCTTGCCTTCCGCTTGCTCTCGCACCATCTGGCGCAAGTTGCGGTGATCGAGAAACAGTCCGGTGTCGACATAGTCGGTCAGGTTGACCAGGAATTTTAAATCGCGTTCCTGAACCTGCTGGAACTTTTTCTGGCCGTCGACTTTCTTGTATTGCTGGACGTCGTGGTCGCGATGTTTCAAGTGAACGTTGTCCAGCGGGATCTCGAGACAATTGGCGGCGGTCTCACGCATCAACTGCATCCACGCGGCATCTCGCCCTCGATCTCGATCGTGCGGGCGATCGTAACGTGTGATGTGCAATGAATTGTCATACCGATCGACTACCAAAGGAATCTCAGGGATATCTCTTTCGTAGAGCCGGAAGCAGTGAATGTCGCGTCGTGTGGGCCAGCGTCGCAAGTGCTTTGCTCGTTTGGTCAAGCGAGACCGAAACAGGCCGGCTTGTTCTTTGTCTTTCTCGGAGAGGCCACCGAATACCGGCGCGACGGCCGGGCGCTGCTGTTTGGTGTTGCCTGTTGCGCTTCCGTTTGCCGTTCCGTTTGCCGTTCCGTTTGCAGCTCTGTTTGATCCAGCTTCATCCGCAACACCGTCGTTCGTCTTCTTGCTATCAACGGTGGTTTCGTTTTCAGCGGACGCTGGATCTGTTTTGCGAGGTGGTCGTGGGCCGAGGAATTGAAAGTAGGTGCATTCAATCCGACCGTTGAAAAGTTTCCTGCGTCGCGTCGCAGACGTTTGCAAGATCGCCTCGAACTTGGGCATGTTGGTAATGACGAACAGAGACCACGTGGGCACACGTTGAAAGACGGTTGGGATGCTGCGGTACAACGGCAACAGTTTTTCAGTGTCCTCTAATCGTTCGCCGTAGGGTGGATTGGTAACCATGCACCCGTGCAGTTGTTTGCTGTTGAATTCGTCAAACGATTTTTGTTGAAAACGGATGTGCTCATCAACGCCGGCTTTGCGAGCGTGGTACCTGGCCATTTCCAGTGCTTCGCCGTCTTGATCTGATCCGATGATCTTCAGCTGGATGTCGGTTCGCTGTTCCTGAAACGCGGCTTCGCGAGCGGACTCGATCAAGTCTTGCGGCACGTTGTTCCATTCGCCAAAGGCAAAGTCGCGTTCGATGCCCGGCGCGATGTTTAACCCGATCAAGGCCGCTTCGATCGGAATCGTGCCCGTGCCGCAGAACGGGTCGACGAGTGTGCGTTCGGGATTCCAAACGCTCAGGTCAACCAGAGCCGCCGCCAGCGTCTCCTTGATTGGCGCGTTACCCGTCAGTTTTCGGTAGCCGCGTTTATGCAGACTGGGTCCCGTTGTGTCGATCGTCAACGTCGCCACATCGTTTAATAGTGCGACATCGATTTTGTACAGCGCACCCTGTTCGGAGAGCTCGGTCGTGTGATGCACTCTGCGCATGCTTTCCACGACTGCTTTTTTCACGCTTCGTTGCACTGCGGGAACGCTGGTCAGCTTCGACAATCGGGAGCGGCCGGTCACCGGGAAACTGGCGTCCACCGGCAAGTACTGACTCCAGTCGAATTCCTTGACCGTTTCGAAGAGCGCGTCGAAGTCGGCGGCCTCAAACTGCATGACCTCGATCAATACGCGATCAGCGGTACGCAACCAGAGGTTTGTTTTGGCGACATCGGACCATTCGCCCTGAAAGGAAATTCGTCCAGGTTGTTCCACACGCGGCTGAAAACCCAGGGCAATTAGTTCTCTTTTGACGAGCGCTTCCAATCCGAAGGCACAGGCAGCAGTAAGTTTCAAGGGGTGGCCGATTCGGAATAAGGGTGTTTTGTCCTACAAATGGCCAATTCATTTCAGTTGACCGACAATTCATTTTAACCTTTTACCAGTACGAAACTATGCGGCTGGGGCAACGTTTAATAAAATCGATGGTGGGCTCAGAACCAATGACGCGGATTGGCAAGCCTTTGTGGCGCGCCTGATGCCCCTGATTCAACGAACCGATTCAACGAGGAAGATCAAATCCCCGCCTCTGAAACCTTGACGATGAATACGATTCAATTGCCTGCCCTGCGTGTTGTTCAGAATGTGGTCCAGCGTGTTGTGCTACATAAAGCCATTTTGTGCGGGGTGATGCTTTGCGGTATGGCGGCATCCGTGTCCCAATTGGCGGCAGAGGACTACGATGTGGTTCGCAAAATGTTTCTGGCTGGCGAATATGCAAAGTGCCTGAACGAAACCGAACTCGCGATAGAGAGCGGCAACGACGAAGAGCGTTGGTTTCTGTTGAAGCTGGATTGTCTGATGATGACGGGGCAGTACACGGCGGCACAGCAAACTCTGGTAACCGCTTTGGAAGTACATCCCAACAGCATCCAATTGCGGTTGGTCGGTCATGAAGTCTGGAACAGCAACAACGATACGCAACGAGCACGCGAGATACTGGTCGAGTTTGACGAGCTGGTCCAGTATCGACGTTGGCGGTATCGGGACGCCTGGAATCAAACGGCGCAAGGCCGCTATCAACTTTTGAAAAAGACCGATGCCAAGGAGGTGATGGAAAAGTTCCTGACTCCTGCTTCATTAAAGGCGTCGGATGAATCGGTTGCTTTCCTGGCAATTGGCGATTTGGGTTTGGCCAAGCACGATTATGCATTGGCTGAGGAAAATTATCGTAAGGCGACGGAACTGGACCCTGAAAATCCAGCCGGGTTCCTTGGCTTGGCTTACGCTTGGCGCCCTAACGATTTCGAAAAAACAAACGCGGCGATCACGCAAGCGATGGATCTGAATCCGAATTACGTTCCGGGTCTGCACTATCTGGTCGACGATCGTTTGAATTCAGAAAGCTACGACGAAGCGCTCGAGTACATCGAACGAATCCTGAAGATCAATCCGAAAGACGTGAAAGCCTGGACCTATCGTTCGGTCATTGCTCATATCCAGAACGACCCGGATATGGAAAAGCAAAGTCGCGACGAAGCATTTTCAGTCAATGAACGGAATCCGGAAATCGATTACCTGATCGGCAAGAAGCTGTCGCAGCGGTATCGGTTTGCCGAGGGAGCAAGGATGCAGCGTCGTTCGTTAACCTACGACCCTGGTTACTTGCCGGCCAAAATTCAGTTAGCCAACGACTTGTTGCGGTTGGGTAATGCCGAGGAAGGCTGGACGTTGGCCGACGAGGTCTATCAGCAAGATGGATATAACGTCGTGGCTTACAACCTGGTGACACTTGGCAATACAGTGGCACGGTATTCGGTTTTGCAACGAGATGGTTTCGTGGTGCGAATGGAACCGAAGGAAGCCGACATCTATGGCGACATGGTGCTGGACTTGTTGGTCGATGCCAAACGTCAGCTCTGCGAAAAGTACGATGTCGAAGTTGAGGAGCCGATCTTTGTCGAGATCTTCCCGAAGCAACAGGACTTTGCAATCCGCACTTTCGGTCTGCCAGGTGGCGCCGGTTATCTTGGCGTCTGTTTCGGACGTGTGATCACGATGAACAGTCCCGTAAGTCAGGTCAAACTTGGCAGTAACTGGAAGTCGGTGTTGTGGCACGAGTATTGTCACGTCGTGACGCTGCAGAAAACAAAAAACAGAATGCCACGCTGGTTGAGTGAAGGCATTTCAGTTTACGAGGAACGGCTGAAGGATCCCTCGTGGGGTCAGGTGTTGACGCCTTCGTACCGTGAATTGATCCTGGGTGATGGACTGACGCCGGTTAGCGAATTAAGTGGCGCCTTTGTCAAACCGGATTCGGGCGAAGCGTTGCAGTTTGCATATTATCAATCGTCGATGGTGGTTGAATATCTTGTCGATGAATACGGCATCGATGTGCTGAAGCGAATTTTGGATGACTTGCGAATGGGCATTCCGATCAACGAAGTCCTTGGACGTTACACCGGGGACGTCAAATTGTTGGATAAGGAATTCGCCGACTACGCCAAAGGCCAGGCGAACGCGTTGGCTTCCGAAGCGGATTGGACCAAGCCGGAATTTGCCGCGAGCCCCGCTCTGGAAGATTGGCAGGCTTTCAATGCCGAAAATCCGAACAACATTTTTGGCTTGCGAGCCGAAGCGGCTGCGTTGATTGAACAGGAGCGATTGGATGAAGCCGAAGCGGTTGCTCAAACGTTCGTGAAGCTTTATCCGGACTATCGAGGCGCTGACAACGGATACGCTCTACTGGCGACGATCGCAAAATCGAAAGGTGACGAACAAACCGAATATGAAATGTTGAAAAAGTCGGGCCAGCTGCAATCGGCCTCGCTTGATGTTTATCAACGAGTCGCGGAGCTGTCGCTGGAGCGAGAAGATTGGGCTGAGGCCAGCAAGCAAGCAGAACGCTGGCTGGCGGTGAACCCGTTGATTCCCGCGCCTCATCGTGTTTTGGCAGCTGCCAGCGAAGCGACTCAGGACTTCCAAACTGGCTCGCAGTCCTTGAAAGCGTTAACGTTGATGGAGCCATTCGATCCAGCAGATGCTTTTTATCGCTACGCCGTCGCTTTAAGCGAGACTGGAAAAACGGAACTGGCCAGACGTGAGGTGTTAAAATGTTTGGAAGAGGCTCCACGGTATCGCAAGGCTCATGAATTGCTGTTGCGATTGATCGAACAGGAAACAAAACAGGACGAATCGGAATCGACGAAGGCTGGTAAGGAAATCGGCACGCCAGAACAGAAGGACGAGGGCTTTAGACGATGATGAATAAAACTTTTTGGGTGGCGTCGCTTACCGTTGCGACGTGCGTTGCAGGATACTTCGCGTTGTTTCAGGATTGGGGCGGTCGTCGTCCGCGATATCGCAACAGAGACGCGCCTCCATTGGTGACTCGTCCAATGTGGGAAGCCAACGAGGAATTTTCCAAAGACGTGTTCACCTTTGCGCGGGTTGCCTACACATCGAGTCACCAACAATGGGGCCAGCCGCAATGGTCCGTTGACTATCCAGACAGCGACCTGAACCTTTCGCTGCGATTGAAAGAATTGACTGCGTTGGAAGTCAGTCCCTTGCCGGTCGTCGTCCGCTTTGATCGACCTGAAATCTTTGACTACCCATTCGTCTATTTGATCGAACCAGGGTTAATGAGTTTGACGGTGGCCGAGATCGAAGGTTTTCGTCAGTACATCGATCGCGGCGGGTTTGTGATGGTCGACGATTTTTGGGGAGAAGAAGAATGGGGCGTTTTTGAGCGGCAGATGGCACGGGTCTTCCCGGATCGCAAGCTGACCGACGTCCCTTTGGAGCATGAGATCTTCAATATCGTTTATCAGGTCAAGGAAAAGCCACAGTTGCCAAGCATCGGCCATTTCATGCAAGGCTACACCAACGATCGTCCGTGGGACCCGACTTGTAGTAAAGCGAATTACCGAGCCATGTATGACGATTCAGGCCGAATCGTTGTGATGGTCTGCCACAACACTGACTTGGGCGACGGTTGGGAACGCGAAGGCCAATCGGTCGAGTACTTCAATCGCTACTCGGAAAAGTTCGCGTACCCGCTGGGAATTAACATCGTGATGTACGCCATGACGCACTGATTCAAGTATTCCATTCTCAAGTTGGACTCGTTTTTGCCAGATTGAGAAATGCCAAACCAAACATCGACTCCACAGAACGACCCACTAAAAAATAAACGGAGAGCCCGTGTCCAGTAGTCTCGAACAATACGAATTGGAAGAACAAACCGTCAAGCAATTACGCGACAGCGGCGGCAAAATCCGCGAACAGTTGTCGCGTGTCATTGTTGGTCAACAAGAGGTGATCGATCAATTGTTGATCAGCTTGTTCGCCGGCGGTCACTGTCTGATTACCGGAGCGCCGGGGTTGGCCAAGACTCTGTTGGTGCAATCGATCTCGGAAATCTTTGATCTGGAATTTAACCGAATCCAGTTTACTCCCGATTTGATGCCAGCCGATATCACGGGAACGGAAATTCTGGAAGAGTCTGCCGATGGCGGGCGCCGTTTACAATTCGTCAAAGGACCAGTGTTCGCGAACGTCATTCTGGCGGACGAGATCAACCGTACGCCTCCGAAAACACAGGCCGCGTTGCTGGAGGCGATGCAGGAACACCAGGTGACGGCCGCCGGAACGCGGTACCCGTTGAAGCCGCCATTCTTTGTGCTGGCGACTCAAAACCCGATCGAAATGGAAGGCACGTACCCGCTGCCGGAAGCCCAGTTGGACCGTTTTATGTTCAACGTCAAAATCGATTACTTGCCCGAAGATGATGAAGTCAAAGTGGTGCAGCAAACGACGGCCAGCAAACCTCGGCCAATCGAAAAGTTGTTCACGGGCGAAGACGTTATTCGATTCCACGAAGTCGTTCGCAAAGTACCGGTCGCCGAAGAACTCGTTCGTTTCGCTGTCCGCTTGGCCGGCGCCAGTCGACCGAATCGCGAGGGCTCACTCGATTTCGTGAATCAATGGGTCAGTTGGGGTGCGGGTCTGCGTGCCGGACAATACCTGGTGCTGGGCGCCAAGGCGCGGGCCGTGATGTCGGGTCGTCCAAATGTTTCCAGGGAGGATATCGTGGCCTTGGCTCATCCAGTCTTAAGGCATCGTGTCCTTCCCAGTTATCGCGCCGAAGCCGAAGGAATTTCGGTGGACGATGTGATTACTCAAATCGTTGAAAAAGTTAACGCCTGATCGCCATGCCGCTTCTGAAACGCCTGTTCAGTACCAAGCCTCAGACTTCGGATGCACCAACGAGTGCTTCGTCGGCGAGTGAGTCTGCGCGCCCGACTTCGCGAGTCTCGATCGATCCGGCGGCCTTGATGAAGATCAAGAATCTGGAATTGCGAGCCAAGGCGGTCGTCGACGGTTACCTGACAGGGATTCACCGTAGTCCTTACCATGGGTTCTCGGTCGAGTTCACAGACTATCGACAGTACACGCCCGGTGATGATGTGCGTTTTCTGGATTGGAAATTGTACGCTCGTCAGGATCGTTACTACATCAAACGATTCGAGGACGAGACCAATCTTCGTTGCTACCTGGTCGCCGACCTGAGCGCCTCGATGGAATTCGGATCGCAAGGATACACCAAAGCTGACTACGCCCGCACGGCTCTGGCAACGCTGGCCTTTTTTCTGTCGCAACAACGTGACGCGGTCGGCTTGCTGACTTTCGATGAAACGATTGGTGAATACCTGCCGCCCCGCTATCGACCCGGTCACTTGCGACGTTTGATGTTGGGACTGGAACGCGCGACTTCCGGCAAGCGAACGGACATCGCACCACCATTGCAACAGATTACCAACCTGGCTCGCCGCCGTGGTTTGGTCGTGTTAGTTTCGGATCTGCTCTCGCCGTTGGATGGGCTAAAGCAACAACTCGGGTTCCTGAGATCGCAGGGGCAGGAGATTGTCATTCTGCGTGTGCTGGATCCGGCAGAGATCGATTTTACATTCGAGGATGCCAAGATTTTCCAGGACATGGAAAGTGGCAAGCGGTTATTCGTCGACCCGGAAGCGGTTCGGAAATCTTATTTGCGCAACTTCAACAATCATGCCGAGGCGCTCGACGAACTTTGTCGGGAGCAAGGCGTCGACCTGATCACTATGCCAACCGATCGACCGTTGGACGAGACTTTGTTGGAATTCGTCAAGGTGCGATCCGGCAAGCTCGTAAAAACCCGACGACGTACTTCAACAGGAGGCACCGCATGAGTTTCCTGACCTGGTTATTTGCGTTGGGCGGATTGGCAATCGCTTTTCCCATCTTGTTTCATCTGATTCGACCGACGCCCAAAGGCTCGCAAGCGTTCAGTTCGCTGATGTTCTTGCGGGAATCGCCGCCACGAATTTCCAAACGAAACCGCATCGACAACTGGTTGTTGATGTTGATACGTGCAGCGGTCGTCCTGTTGCTGGCCGCGGCCTTCATGCGTCCATTCATTCGCACTGGCGGAGAGATCTTTGTCAGTGACTTGCCAGGAAATCGGATCGCGGTTCTGGTGGACCAAAGCGCCAGTATGAAACGCGGCGATCTTTGGCAACAAGTCGAAGCCGAATTGGATCAGGTGCTGGATGATCTGCAGCCCGGTGACGATGTCGCTCTGTACTCGTTCGATCGACAAATCAAGACGCTCGCCGGATTCTCGCCTGACAAGGTGGTCGATCTGGAGATTCGTAAAACGCTGGTGCGGAATCAATTCGCTGCTCTTGAAACCACGTGGCATGGAACCGACCTTGGCAATGCCCTGGCGTCTGCTGCCGATTTTGTGAGTGAGTTGGAGGAGACGGCCCGCACAGATACTGGTCTGCAAATCGTACTGCTTAGCGACATGCAATCGGGTGCGGACCTGGGTGGGTTGCAAGCCTGTATTTGGCCAGAGGATGTGCGAGTCGATGTTCGCACGGTTCAGTTGGATTACACAAGTAACGCGACGGCCAGAGTGCTGCCGGACGAAACAACCGGGCCATTGGATCTGGGGCGACGCGTGCGTGTGATCAATGCCGCGGATTCGTCGAGTGAGTCGTTCACGGTTGCCTGGCAAGACGCCGCCGGGAAGATCGACGATGAATCGAAAACAGAATTCTATGTGCCGCCGGGAACCAGCAAGGTGTTACGTGTGCCAGTCTCCAACATTCCCGATTCCGATCGGTTGTCAATCGAAGGAGATCAAAGCAGTTTTGACAATCAGTTCTTCGTGGCTTCCCGATCGCAACAACAAGTCTCGATCGCTTACTTCGGTTCGGACAAGGCGAATGATGCGAAGGGCTATTTGTACTTTCTGGATCGGGTGATCCCCGAATCAAAATCTCGAGTCGTGAAAATTCAACCGTACTCGTTAAAGGAATCATCCGGCTGGGTCGACGGCTTGGTTCCACGATTGGCCGTCGTGACGGGTGAGGTCTCTGACCAGGTCGCCAGTCAACTGTCGGAGTACGTGAAACAAGGCGGGCTGTTGCTGGTCGTGGCGTCAGAGGAGCCTGTGTTTGGGTCGCTGAGTTCATTATTGCCCGGGGCCTCCTTAACCACTTCGCAATCAACCGACGAGTACGCGTTGTTGGCCTCGATCGATTTTAGCCATCCTTTATTCCGTCCACTTTCGGGTCCAAGATTCAACGACTTCACAACGATTCGATACTGGAAACATTTGCCGATCGACGTCGACGAACAGACTCAAGACAATCATGTGATCGCTCGTTTCGATGACGATAAAGTGGCAATCTGGCAATCCCGTATCGAAGCAGGCAACGTGGTCGCGATGAGCAGTTCGTGGCGACCGGTCGACAGCCAGTTGGCGCTCTCGACCAAATTTGTTCCGCTGATTACCAGTTTGCTTGGCATGACCGAAACCTCCGAGAGACTCTCCGACTCGTATCTGGTCGGGGATGCGATCCAGTTACCAGAATCCGATCGGCCCTGGACTGTGACTCGTCCGGATCGAAAGTTGGTTGAGCTGGACGCAGACGAAGGCACGCAGGATCTTTTCGATGTGCCTGGAGTGTTTGGGTTTGCCAATGGTGATCAACAGTTTCGTGTGGCGGTCAACATTGATCCTGCGGAGAGTTTGACTGATCCTGTCGACACCGCAGAGCTTGAGTCTTTCGATGTGCGAGTCGGCAATCAACCTTCCCGGGAAGAGTTGGCCGGCGGTTTGCAAAAAATGAAAGACAAGCAACTGGAAAATCGACAACGTATTTGGAAGTGGCTGTTATTGGCTGCAATCTGTTTGCTCGTGCTGGAAACCTTGTTGGCCGGCAAAAAACAAACTAACCCCGTTTTAACTGAGGCAGCGGCATGATCGATTCCGCCCTTTACCATCGACTGGCACCCGTCAACCGACGCTTTCAACTAAGACGTTTGTTCATGACGTTGGCGTTAGTCTGGTCCTTGGCGACCGCCATCGGTTTGTTGTTTTGGATTCTCAAATCATCAGGCCAGTTCTATTCGGTCGCAACGCTGCCCGTTTTGTTGGCGCTGACATTTGTCGCTTCGCTTATTGGAATCTGGTATGCGCTGCGTGGCGAGGATAAGTTCGATCAGACGGCGCAGGAACTGGAACAGAAGTATCCAGACCTGGATTCGTCACTGATTACAGCCGTCGAGCAGCAACCGACAAGAGCACACGCTACTCTCGGTTACTTGCAACAGGAGGTGGTGCGGAAAGCGGTCTATCACGGCTATCAGAATTCCTGGTCGAAAGTCGTTCCGCAGTGGCAACTGTTGCTGTTGACGGTTTTGGCAGCGATCGGCTTGCTCTCATTTATGGTGACGATCGTCGGACAGGCCATGACCTCGTCGTCTTCATTCGCGTCGCCGGTTGCTGAAAAAGAGGCCAACTCGATCTTCGCCGAAGTTCCTACGGGCAGTTTTGAAATCGAGCCGGGGGATGTGGAAGTCGAGCGGTTCACAAGTCTGATGGTGCTGGCGCGATTCGCACCGGACCGATTGCCGGCCAACGCCGAATTGGTCTTCTGGGACGAACAACAAAAAGAAACTCGTCAGTCGATGAACAAGGCGCTGGACGATCCGCTGTTCGGAACTCGAATCGGATCAGTCACCGGCCCTTTGGAATACACGGTTCAATTCGATGGCACGCAGTCCAAGCGATTCAAGATTTCCGTTTTCGAATTTCCAGCATTGAAGCGAGCTGATGCCAAATTGGTTTTCCCCGAGTACACGGGAATGGAAGATAAACTGGCTCAGGATGTTCGCCGCGTTTCCGGCGTCATGGGTACCAAACTGACATGGATGCTGACTCTCAACAAACCCGTTAAGACGGGTCGGTTGTTGGGACGTGACGGTCAGGAATTTGAATTGGTTCAGGATCCGGCTGAAGCCAATCGATACCTGGTCGATATGACGCTGAACAAATCGATGAAGTTTGAATTGGAATTGACGGACGATCAGGATCGCAAAAACAAATCGAATACCGTTCTGACGGTGCAGGCGATTGGCAATCAGGTACCGGAAATTAAACAGCTGGCACCTGGTGCCGACGTTGAAGTCTCACCTGTTGAGGAACTGAATCTGGCAGCGACTTTCCGTGACGATTTTGGAGTCGAACGCGCAGGCGTGACCTATTCAATGCTGGGTAAAGAGCCTGTGGAGATTGAACTCGCCAGTGAGATTGAAGCTCGAAAACGCCACGAGGCGAGCTACTCGTTGAAATTCGAACCGATGGACGTCAACCCGAACGAGATCGTCTCGCTTTACTTTTGGGCGGAAGATCGCGCACCGGATGGTAGCCAGCGGCGCACGGTTGGCGATTTCTATCTGATCACTGTTCGAGAATTTGAATCGATTTTTCGCCAGGGTCAGCAACAGGCTGGTGGCGGAGGTCAACAGCAAGGTGGCGGTGGTCAACAAGGTGGCGGTCAGGGGGAGCAAGCCGGAGAGCTTGCCGATTTGCAACGCGAAATTGTATTCGCGATCTGGAACATGCAACGTCGTGAAGTTTTCGAAACAGTATCAGAAAACTTTGAACCTGACGTGCAAGTCATCTCGCAGTCTCAAACCGAAGCTGTTGGTCTACTGGATCAAATGGCAGAAGAATTGCCCGATCCATCGATGAAGCCGATCGCAGATATGGTTCGCGAATTCCAACTGGAAACCGTCAAGCATCTGGACGCCGCCAGCGGTGACCGCAACGTGCTTCCGCTGGCTGATGCTCTGGTATCGGCGCAATCCGCCTACCAGGGACTGATGCAGATGCGCAATATCGAAGCAGATGTTGTGCAAGGTCAGCAACAACAACAGCAACAGCAGCAAGGTGGCGGTGGAGGAGGTAATCGTCAGCGTCAACAAATGCAACAACTGGAATTGGACGCTGATGAGAATCGATACGAGTCAGAAAATACCGCCAGCGAACAAACGGAAGCACCGGAGGATCGCGAGAACCGTCAGGTACTTAGCCGGTTGCGTGAATTGGCACGTCGTCAAAACGATTTGAATGAGCGGATCAAGGAGCTGCAATCCGCTTTGGAGGAAGCCGAGACCGAACAGGATCGCCAGGAGATCGAGGAACAGCTGAAACGTTTGCAAGACGAGCAGCAACAGATCTTGCGAGACACGGAAGAATTGCAGGAGCGGATGGAGAATCCGGAAAACCAGTCGGAGATGGGTGAGCAAGCGGAACAACTTGAACAGGCCCGCGATAATGCACGGCAAGCCAGCGATGCGTTGGAGGAAGGCGATGTGTCTCGCGCCGCCGCCGAAGGAACTCGCGCCCTGCAAGACATGGAAGAGTTGCGGGACGAATTTCAAAACCGTTCGTCCGGTCAATTTGACCAACAGATGCAGCAAATGCGAAATGAGGCTCGTGACATTGAAAAGGAGCAGCAGGAGATCGCTGAGGAAATGGAGCAGACGGCTGAAACGTCGACGGAGCAGCGCAAGAGTCTGACCGAAACCGATGATGACGATTCCGATTTGGAAGACCGCCTTAACCGGCAACGGTCTCGTGTCGAATCGCTCCGTGAAGAAATGCGTGAAACGATCGAAAAGGCGGAGGAGTTCGAACCGCTTTTGGCCGAACGACTGTACGATACCTATCGACGAACTCAACAAAACTCACCTGAAGAGGCATTGGAATCAACGGCCAATTCGCTGGAACGTGGCTTCATGGAAGATGCCCAACGGGAACAACGACGGGCTGCCAGGAATATTGAAACGCTACGCGAAGGGATCGACGAAGCGGCGGAATCCGTTTTGGGTGACGAAACCGAAGCCCTGCGACGTGCCAATCGCGAACTTCAACGGCTCGCCAATTCACTGGAAGGCGAGTTCGATCGAGCCAATCCCGATCAGGCTGATGAACAAGACCGGCGGGGTGACCAACAACAGCCCGGCCAACCTGGTGAGCAGCAAGGTGAAGGTGAGGGCGAAAGCGACCGCGAAGCCGACGAGAACGAGGATGCGCAAGCGAATCGCGAAGGCGAAGGCGAAGGTGAGAACCCCGGCCGTGGTCGCGGCAATCCCGATTCCGAAGATGAACCGCAAGGTGAAGGCGGTCAATCCGAAGAGCCTTCAGAACAACAGCAACGCGGAAACGGCGGCCAGCAAGGACAGCCTTCCGATGATGACGAGTCGGAAGAGACCGAACGTCCCGAAGGTCAGGGTGAAGGCGAACCTGGTGAAGGTGAACCTGGCGAAGGTCAGGGTTCGTCGGATCAGC
>CAZPOL010000002.1:0-35996 GCA_964588195.1 uncultured Pirellulaceae bacterium
GGATATTGATGCTTTGGTCGAAGCCAGTGGCAGCGTCAGTCAGGTTTCTGAAGCGCTGATTCATGGCGATCCCGAAATTAATCTGGAATCGATTGGTTCTTTCTTGCGAAACACATCGCGAGTCTACATCGACAAGCAAGCCCAGCTGGTTCACAAAGTGCAATCCTTTGAAGTCATCAAGAATCCGGACGGGACGGAACGCGAAAGAAGAAAGCGTGAATTGACGACCCAAAATGTCTCGATCGATGTCCCTCTGCGTTGGTCGGGCAAGATGATCAAGAAGTCCGAGGCTTGTCGTAAATTCGTCTTCGCGTCCAAGATGCAGCTGACTCATATCAACGGTTTGACTTACGACTTTCTGTTTGAAATGGCCAGTGAGTTGCACAAGACGGAGAGTCTGATGTTGCTTGGTGCGGGTCCCAAATCTAATCAGCCATTAATTTTGCGGCGTGGCAGTGTGCCCTATCGAGGGTTTCTGGAAGGGCGTGTCGACGGCGATCGATACTGTTTAATTTTGCATCTTTCCAATCTGGAATTGAAAAAGCCGGAAGAGATTACTGACGGGAAGGACGCGTAACATGGCCAAAAACACACTGGTCGAAAAGACCGGAATTCAGATCAAGCTCGGGAAGTACTCGACGGCCAACTCGACAATGTTGAAGGACCCGTCGATCCTGCCCAAGGTACAGGAATACCGCCGGCATACTGGTTCCAGAATGTATCCGCTGGATCGAAACGACATTAACCGCAAGATCGCTTCAGCCGAATACCATGTCAGCCGCAAGATCGATGGCGAATTTACAGTGCTGTATTTCGACCAGGAAAACTGCTTTTCCGTGAACCCGGGCGGAACGGTTCGCATGGGTTTGCCGTGGCAAGAGGAAGCCGAACAGCTGTTGAACAAGGCGGGCGTTAAACAAGCGATGATCGCCGGCGAGTTGCATGTTGACGTTGCTGATCGTCGATGCCGCGTGCACGACGTCGTCAGTGTCGCTCGGCAACCGGCAGACAAGGATGATTTACCGAGGATTCGTTTCGCCGCTTTTGATATCGTGGAATGGGACGGAGAACGCGACGAGCAGCCATTTATGGAGAAGTGGGCTCGTATCGAAAACGTATTTAGCGATGGTCAGCTCGTATTTCCGGTCGAGTGGAAGGCTGCGGACTCGGCCACGTCGATCGAGTTGCTATTCAAGGAATGGGTCGAGTCGGAAGGTGCCGAGGGCATCGTGGTGCGCAGCGATTCGGCCGGTATCTTCAAGGTGAAGCCTCGTCACACACTGGACGCGGCCGTCATCGGTTTTACGGAATCGACTGACGACCGGACCGGGATGATGCACGACTTGTTGCTGGCCATCGTTCGCAATGATGGTGCCATGCATGTCTTGTGTCGTGTCGGTGGTGGCTTTACGGATGACCAACGCCGCGAAATGCTTAGCGACCTGAAAGATATGGTCGTCACCAGCGAATACGCCGAGGTGAATTCCGATCACGTAGCCTATCAAATGGTGCGACCGGAATGGGTGGTCGAGATCAGTTGTCTGGATATGATCTCGCAAACGACACGTGGAGCCCCTGTCAATCGAATGGCTCTGAATTGGAATGAGGCCGAGTCGCGATACGAAGTGATTCGACGGCTGCCGCTGGTCAGTGTGATCTCGCCGCAGTTCATTCGAATTCGAGATGACAAGACGGTTAATCCGCAAGATGTACGCATCGGCCAAATTTCGACGGTGGTCGATGTGCCAATGTCAGACCGCGATGCGACGCAGATGACGTTGCCCAAGAGCGAGGTTTTGCGACGCGAGGTTTATACCAAGCAGCTGAAGGGCGAGACGATGGTTCGCAAGTTCATGCTGTGGAAAACCAACAAGCAAAATGAGTCCGACGAGTTTCCCGCCTTCGTTTTGCACTACACGGACTTTAGTCCCAACCGCAAGGTTCCACTTGCGCGTGAAGTGCGCGTTAGCAACTCGAAAGCGCAAATCGAGGCCTTCTGGGTTGCGTTCAAGGAGCAATACATCAAGAAGGGTTGGGGCCCGGTTTGATCACAACCGATGGCCGTTTGCTTTTTACTTTCGAAAAGCATGAATGGCAGCGATCGTTTCTTCCCAGTCGCCTGTGAACGGAACCGCTCGGTCGTCGACGTAGACGAAGGCAGGTGGTTTGTGAGCGCAAACTTCGTCGACTTCGATGTGATGTTTGGCCAGCCAGCGTTCGATCGCTTCGATCCCTTCCTGATTGCGGCAGCGGGCTGAGAAGACGACGACTCGAAAATTCTTGCGTAGTTGCCGAATCGCAACGTCGACTTTATGAATCGGCGGATCCAGTACCACGCCCTCGCCTTGCCAGCCACTTTTGTAAGAGTGGATAACTCCATCAAAATCCAGGCAAATCGTTTTGCGACTGCGTTCCATTCCCGCCTTTTCGCAGACTTCCAGTGAGGCCGGTCGAGTGCGCAGGATGCGATCAATCGCCTCGTGGCCATCCAGCCACCGGTTGTCTTCGTCCCACAATTCGTCGTTCCAGACGCGATGAAAATGTGGGTGAGTATGATGTCTGCCGGGTAACCGTAGCCAGCTGCCGTGTTTGCCAACGCGAAAAGTTTTTGGGAACAGATCAGGTGCGGCATCCAGGCCGCGTTTGCTGAAATCGGAAACCAGCTCGGTGGCGAAGCGTCGCACGGTTTTGGTCACCATCGGGTGTTGGAAGATCACCCAAATGTGGTAGCCACCTTTTCCATTGGAATCCATCATCAATGGATCGAAGCCGGCGTCCACCAGGACTTGCCACCAGGCACGTGCCGCCACGAAATTTCCCTCGCGGGTTACCGACAAGTCGTCGTTGTCATGCAGGTCGATGTCGATTCCAAACCAGCGACTGGCTCCGTCCTTACTGGTGCTATGGACGCCAAGGATTCCGCCACCGTCCTTGGCTTTGAAGTGTTTTTCCAGCGAAGAAGACTTCAGAAAGACCTTGCCGCGTTCGGCAGCAAACGGAGCGGTGATGGCGTTATTCTTAACACCTTCCTGGTTGGTGCGATGCTGCTTTTTCAGGTAACGTCCCCAGACGTCGGTGCGGTTGACCAGCCGTTGCATTGTCCAATCCGCCAGTTCCGTTGCTCGCTCGCGCCATTCATCAGCGATTCGATCAAGATAGGATGGGTCGGTCATTGGATTTTGGATCGCCGTTTCCAGCGGCGTTATCGAATCAGTTTGAGGATCGCGATCGCGACGTGTTGCTGGTTTGCATGGAGGGTCGCAATGACATTCCATCGGATGCCCGCAAATCCATTTCGTAGATCATTCCGGGCTCGACCGAGATGTAGTTTACCTGGCCATGAGCCGATCGAATGCCAAGGTCTTTTTGATCTTCCGTGCTGTTGGCCAATGTCCAAAAGTCTTCCCAGATCTGTTCTTCAAAAGCGTTCTTGGGATCAAGCGTTCCGTAGGCTGTTTGAATATCGGCGTTGTTGGAATCCAGAGTTTGGCCGCCGCTCATTTGATCGATGTCGCCATAGATCGATTTGAAAACACAGAGTGAAGCGGATCGCAAGGCATCGGCTTGTTCAATGTACTTGTCTTCAAATTTTACGATCCAGCAATCGATGTACATTCGATTGCCTCGCAGGCGAAATTCACGAGGCTCGGAAATTGACACACCGTCTGGATCGACTTCGGTAAACTCAACGACACAATAGGGCTCGTCGTTCGTTTGGTCGACTCCCTTTTCCAGAACTTTGATCAGCGCTTTGCGTTGATCGACTTTGACCAACTTCAGAGCGGTTTGTGTTTTCAACAGCACCTCTTGCTGTTCGTCAAACTTGACTTGCAGCTCCGTCATTTGTTGCTTGATCTTTTCCGCTTCCAGGCCCGGCTTTATCCACTGGTTGTATCCCAGGAAACTTAGGTAACCAAAAACACCAAGAAAAGCCACCATCAGCATCGTGCGAACGGCGCTGTTAATGGTTCTTACGTTTTCCATATGTTTATTTGCCATATTGTCACCAGAAAAAAGTTGACGGGTGGTGGAAAGAATCAGGAGAAGCAAAACTGTATTCGTCGGAGGGCACCCGATATTGGTTGATCGGGTATCCCAATTGTAGGCAGTTAGCATTTTTATCAAACCTCAATGAATTCGCCTCGTAAATCATTGGTTTTTGTCAGTTTTGACATTTTCGCGTGTGCCTCGGCGCAGCGATTGTTCGGGACGCTCTTTCGATCCACAAACCACAAAATCAGACGCTATTTGGCCGGAGTCACAACAGTATGAAGGGTGTTTGCTTTCAGGATATTCAGAAAATTGAGACTTTGACGATCGATGATCCAGTGGTTCAGGATCCGGCGGATGCGATTGTTCAGGTATCAATGGCCGGGCTTTGCGGTTCGGATTTGCATCCGTTTTACGGACGAGAAACCGGGATCGATCCGGGCACGGTGATGGGCCACGAGTTTGTCGGCGAGGTCGTCGCGGTAGGCTCGGGCGTTCGCAAGATTAAGTCGGGCGACATCGTGGGGGCTCCGTTCACAACCAGTTGTGGCGAGTGCTTTTACTGTCTGAAAGGTCTTACCGCGCGTTGCGTGAAAAGCGAATTGTTCGGTTGGCGAGAAGGTGGAAAAGGTCTGCACGGCGGTCAGGCAGAATTTGTTCGCGTTCCAAATGCCGACGGCACGCTGGTCGCACTCAACGGAGTGCCGCCTGAAATTGGATTGTTGTTGGGCGACAATCTCAGTACCGGATATTATTGCGCGGAAATGGCTGAGTGCGGACCGCAGGGTGTGTTTGCGGTTATCGGATGCGGCACGGTCGGTTTGTTGTGTGTGATGTCGTGTTTGGCAAGGGGCGTCGAAAACCTGTTTGCCTTTGACCCTCAGGCTCACCGTTTGGCCAAAGCCAATTCACTCGGCGCCAAAACTTTCAGCGACGAGGCCGAATTTTGCGAAGCCGTCTTTTCTGCCACCGAAGGCCGCGGTGCCGATGGCGTGATGGAGTTGGTCGGTTTGCCGGCCGCGCAACGACTGGCTTACAAAGTATTGCGGCCCGCCGGCATCATGTCGGTCGTCGGTTGTCACTGTACTCCGGATTTCTCCTTCAGTCCGGTCGACGCGTTCGACAAGAATCTGACGTATCGTACCGGTCGATGTTCAGCGCGGCATTACTTCGAACGACTGGAATCGGTGATCGAGAAGTATGAGAGCGACTTGTTGTCGATGATTTCGCATCGTTTTGCATTTGAAGATTCAGTGAACGCTTACGATGTGTTCGCAAACCGCAAAGACGGTTGTTTCAAAGCAGTGTTCGAGGCTGGGTTGGGTTGATCAAGTACCAGCACGAAGCGCAAGCGAGTGGTTCTGGCGTCCTGATTTTCGGGCAAGGTGAATGTGGGAACCACTCGCTTGCGCTCTTGCGCTTCGTGCTCGTATTGGCTTCGTGCTGGTATTGGTTTCTTACTTAATTCGCCAGCACGGACCACAAAGTCAGCCCCACGGAAACCAGCAGGCTGGTCGACGTCCAGACGCCAAGTGCCCGTCGTGAAATCAGAGTCAACAGCGGCAACAGCGAAGTCAGCATCAATGACATTCGCAGAATGAGCAATTGATTCATGCGGAATCCGACGGCGTCGTAAAAAAGTCGCTCCAAAGGCATCCAGATCAGGCCGATGCCGATTAGCCCTGCGCAAGACACAAAGATCGCCTGTCGGTGTGAACTGTGGCCGCCGACAAAAATCGCCATTAAGGATGCGACACCGGTGCAAAGTAGCGGCACGATGAACAGATGACTGGCCCCTACCAACATCAAGCTGGAACCTACGGCCAATACCGACCAGGTTAGCCAGACGCTGAACCATGTGGCCCGCCAACTCATCTTGTTCCGAAACAGCCAGCCAATTGCTAACACAACTGTCAGTCCGAAAGCCCAGAAAGTCATCTGAATCGGGATCGGTTGCACTGGCCAGAGGCTGTCGAGAATTCCATCCAGAGTGAACCCGGCGTCGACCAGTTTTCCGATCAGGAAGATCGCGACCAGGGTAACTGCAACCAGAGCCATCGAATGGCTCGGCTTGATCGCCGCCTGGTTCGACCCTTGTTCTTCCCGTTTGCTGACCCATGCAGAGAACCAGAAGACGAGAATCAAACCAGCAATCGCCAAGCCGATCGAAAACAGAGCTGGCCAACGAATCAAACCGTATCCGAACAGATCGAAGTAGACGGCGCGAGTTGCGGGCCGCGCTTCGATGTCCGTGTTGGCCAATTCCCGGATCAGGGGCAAGGCGTTTTCGCCATGATGTTGCAGACTGCGTCGATCGACGGTTTCGAAATTGTCGTTGGGTGTGTGGTAGTTTTTGACATCGCCGATAAACGCGAAATTGAATCCCTTGATGCCATGCTCGTTAAAGACTGAGAAATCGGTGTCGTTGGGCAGGCGACGGTAGATTTCGTAAAACAACGACGACCCGAATGGCCGTTTGGAATTCCGGGCAAACATGTCGACCAGCCAGGCACTGTCTGGACTTGTCTCAAACATGATGCTCGGGCCACTGGTTCCTCTGGCTTCCAGATTGACCACTGCAGCGATCTCGTTGGCAAGCGGATGTTCTTCCACAAACTTTCTCGCGCCCAGTAGTCCGTATTCCTCTCCGTCGGTAATCAGGAAAATGATCGCGCGATCCAGTAGCGGTTCGTCGCGAAGGATGCGAGCAATTTCAATTAAAGCCGTTAGCCCAACTCCGTCATCGGCAGCGCCGGGGCTCTGGCCAGTCGAATCGTAATGTGCTGTTAGCATCACGGGCGGCTTGTCGGTGCGACCTTCCAATCGCACGATCAAGTTAACCAGTGGAACCGATTCCGCATCACTGCGTTTGTTGCGAACCGGGCTGGAGGTGACTTGCTGTTCCACCTGGTATCCAAGCCGTCGAAATTCTTCGAGTACCTTTTGCCGAAAGGCCTCGTTCTCGCCCGCCGGGTGTGGTTTCGCGTCTTCATAGAGTCGACGAAAAATCGGCTCGGCTTGCACTGCCGAGAATTTGGTGGCAGGACTATTGAGCCCGACCAAATCCGATGGCGCGTAACGATGGTGACTGAACCAGACGATACCAGCCCAAACCATTAGAACGAAAACCAGCAACACTCCCGGTCCACCATCATTAGCGGGTCGGTCGTGATGGACTCGTTCGCCGGGTGGTTTGCTGGACTGGTCGATAGTTTGAAAATTCAATTGAGATGGTTCAGGCATTGCAAAAGCCGTTGGATCGTAGCGTTTCCAACAAACAGCCTAACCGTTTGCCTGTTTGACGAACATCACACATTGACGATAATGCAGTCTTCCTGCCCCAATGAACGCCGTTGGCCAATTCGAACTCGGAGACAATTCCATGCTACGTCGGCTCACTCTATTTCTATTCGGTTCTGTTGTCGTGTTGTCGTGTTTTGGAACTCCGGCGTTGCTGGCCCAGACGGCTACGGAATCGGCCCAGGAGACACAGCAAGAGAATGTTCTCTCGAAAGACCAGTTGGCTCGTTATCGCACCGTCAAGCTGACGACCGATCTGAGCCACTTGACCGATAATCAGCGGAAGATGTTGACGCATTTGATCGCTGCAGGCCAATCGATGGACGAGTGCTTTTGGTATCAGGCGTTGGGTGATCCCGGTTCGATCGCGATCGAAGACGAGAGTTTGAACCGTCACTTCCAAACCAATTATGGCCCGTGGGATCGATTGAGGAACAACCAGCCTTTTGTTTCCGGAGTCGGTGAAAAGCCTTTGGGTGCCAATTTCTATCCGCAAGATATGACCAAGGCAGAATTTGAAAAGCACCTGGCTGACAACCCGGAGTCCGCCGCATCGATGAAGAGCCAGTACACGTTTATTCGTCGTGGTGAAAACAGACAGCTGCGTGCCGTCGACTACAGCACACAACTTGATCGACCGTTCCGACAGGCGGCAGAGCATTTGCGGGCTGCTGCTGAATTAGCCAAGGATCCGCAGTTTGCGGGCTATTTGAAAGCTCGCGCTGATGCATTGTTGTCCAATGAATATCGCGAAAGCGACATGATGTGGATGGACATGAAGAGCAATCAGATTGACTGCGTGGTCGGGCCAATCGAAACCTATGAAGATCAGATGTTCGGATACAAGGCGGCCTGCGAATGTTATGTGTTGGTAAAGGATATGGAATGGAGTGAGCGGCTGAGCAAGTACGCGGCGATGCTTCCCGAACTGCAAAGGAACTTGCCAGTCGAGGAGAAATACAAGAAGGAAGAGCCCGGTACTGACTCTGACCTGAACGCCTACGACGTAATTTTTTACGCTGGCGATTGCAACGCAGGATCCAAAACCATTGCAATTAATCTGCCCAACGACGAGACCGTGCAGCTGGAAAAAGGAACTCGCCGGCTGCAGCTGAAGAATGCCATGCGTGCTAAATACGATGAGATTCTGGTTCCACTGTCGGAGGTGCTGATTGTGGAAGATCAACGGAAGAACATCACATTCGACGCCTTCTTCGCCAACACGATGTTCCATGAAGTCGCTCATGGCTTGGGGATCAAGTACACGATTAGTGACGGTTCTCGCGTCCGCGATGCCTTGAAAGAAAACTCTAGCGCGATCGAGGAAGGCAAGGCGGATATTCTGGGTTTGTATATGGTGACGCAACTGGTTGAAAAGGGCGAACTGCCGGCTGATCAATTGGAGGACTACTACATTACGTTCATGGCCAGCGTGTTCCGGTCGGTACGATTCGGGGCAAGTAGTGCTCATGGTCGAGCCAACATGCTGCGATTCAACTTCTTTGAAGAGATGGGCGCGTTCACTCGCGAAGAATCGGGCCAGTACCGGGTCAACATCGACAAGTTGAAAGAAGCGATGACCGCTTTGACTCAAAAGTTGTTACAGCTGCAAGGTGAGGGCGATTACGATGCGACCGCGAAATTTATTGACGAGAAAGGCCAGATCGGTGCCCAGCTTGCCGGTGACCTGGAACGAGTCAATCGCGCGGGGATTCCGACAGATATCGTGTTCGAGCAAGGCGCGAAAGTCCTTGGCCTTGGGCTAGACGACGGTTCGCGTAATTGATGAAGCGGGGCGCGGTTGCTTCGTCACTTGATTTGTTCAACCAGCTCAGTCCGATGAATCGGATCCAGAACAGGATCGGTGTCTTCGATTAGCTGGAGAACGAATCGTTTCCAGTTTTGATTGGAAAGAAATCCATTCTCGAGTGTAACTGCAGGTTGTTTTGGTCGTAGATCCTTTGTGATCCAAAACCTTCCGGCGTCGATCTCCAGCATCGCATTGTCCAACGTGTTCAGCGGAACTGAATCGTAGACCGTGTTTTTCAATGCGCCGACGATCAGCAATTGGGAGTTGTCGACTAGTTCGTCCAAGCCTCCGTTGGCTTTCACGTAAGTTTCAATACTGTCGATCAGGTTTCGGTTTTCCCACTGGCGATCGTCTCGCCAACCGCAAAGACCAATCAGCGGTATACGCGAATTGTTGTTGCCGATGACGACCAGAGTATTCGGAAAGACTTTCTGAAAAGTAGCGGCGATCGTTTTGAAGTGCGAATGGTTCAATTGGTGGGCAGGTAGCCACTGACAAAACAACCCATTCGGTCGCAACGCTCGTTTGACATTCTGAAAGTGTTCAATGGAAAACAAGCGTGATTCGCCTGCTCCAAACGGCCGGAACAGATCGGCAACGATCAAATCAAATTCATTGTTCGCACTAGCCATGAAGGTCCGACCATCTTCAATCAACACCTGGTTGCCTGAACGCGCGAAGAACTCTCCGTTTTGATCGGCAAAGTACTCTTTGGCAATACTTGTAACCGTTGCCGATAATTCGACGGAAGTTATGTTTGGTGGTGACTGTACCTTCTCCAAACCACTGGCCGATATACCGGTGGCCAGCCCAATGCAACAAACGTCTTCTGCCTGTTGATGCAAAAGCCAGGGTAGTAATAACTGCCGACGTTCTGTCTCGGTATCACCGGTACCTCCCAGTTGATATTGGTTGTTCATCAACAGACTGCGCGCCTTTACCTTTGTATCCGTCTCCACAACCATCAAAACGCCATCGCGACCAAACCGCGTTTCCTGAATCAGATATTTCGTCCTGGTGTTTGGGCTCAAATAGGTCAATTCCTGATACGGCTGGTAACAGTAATTTCCAATGCAAACCGCTGCTACCAAAACGACAAACAACGATGTTCTTCGATCGTCAATAAGGCAAATTGCGACTACGAGCATCAAGGTCGCAAGCGAGACAATCACAAAGCCTTTGTAGATTCCAATTTGAGTCACCATGCACAGATTGGCGGCCTCGGCACCCACCAATCCTCCGAGTCCGTTGACGGCCAACAACAATCCAACCGTGCGACCTTTTGGGTCCAACGAAGAATGCAGCGACATGACCGAGGGAAATACGAGTCCGTAAAAGAACATTGCGAGCCCGGAAGAGACTGCGATGAAAAAGAACAACAGGGTCCAGTAACTGGACAGCGAATCGATCGTCCCATCACTTAATGCAACCAAGTATCGTAGAGAGACCAGGCGATTGGTTAGCTGATACAGCAGAAGCGGGCACATTACACAGAACAGGGCAGCCCCGATCGCTCCGATCATTAACTGGACCTGATTGCTGACTTTGAAACGATTGAGAATCGCAACCGCCACCGAACCCAATGCCAGGAACAGGATTACGTTAGCCAGTAGTGCGCTGGTGGTTTGCAAGGAGGACGGCGTGACCAGATTCAATAACCGCAGGATCAATACCTCACTTGCCAAAACGATCGCCCCGGAAGCAAAGGCTAACCCGAACACGGCCCGACTGCCTGACTTTTTGAAGACAGGTTCTGCCATTTGATTGTCAACTTCAGCGGCGCTGTTTTCGGCCAGAGACGAAAATTTCTCGGAACAAGCAAACGATACGACGGCGATTGCCAGGTTGCCGGCGGCCGCACAGAACATCGCTCCTCTGACTCCGGTGATTTCCAATAGCGAAGTAGAAACGAACCATAACCCGAACACTCCACCGATCATATTGATGGCGTAGATCCAGATTCCACTGCCACGAACGGTTCCACCTAGATCAGTAATTACGCGAATGAACATCGGCATTGTTGTGCCCATCGCAATCGCCGGTGGCATGACGACCGCTGCGGATATCAATAACTTGATCGCGGTTCCTTGCCATGCGACCAGCAAGTCGATTCCGATCGCAGAGATTATCCCATCGGCCCAAACGGGTAGGAAGATCGCCGGCAGCGAAAGTAGCGCGATCGATGCTTCTGCTATGCCCAGTCGCACTCCGGAGTTTCCAGCCGAGCGGCACCAGCGAGTGGCAAGCCAGCCGCCCAAGGACAAGCCCAGGAAAAATAGTCCCAGAACTCTGCCAGTGACTGCCTCGGTAGCCCCCAGCAAGTCGATCAAGCGTCGCGTCCACAGCAGTTCATGCGACAGCGCAGCGGCACCGCTCAGGAATGCCAAAGCAATGAAAAGTAACCTCAGCATTAAAACGTTTGCCGTGTTCGAGAATTGGTTTGAGTCTTCACTTGAAAAAATTCAATTTTGCCAAATCGGTAAAGATGATTTCGGCCTATATGATTACCAGCATCTGGAAACGTTGAAACCGTGAAGTGCAATTTCGCCATAAAGATTTGCAAAAATAGTTATCAAAAGTGTCCAATCGTTCACGTTTGCCTTACGACCCACTGTCAAAGCACGCAGCGGCAGAGTTGTGTCTTTGAGTCACGGCCTGGAATGAGCAATGGACCCTGTTTGCAACAAGAAGGCCAGTGAGGCCGGTATCTACATACGAAATCAAGATCGCTGGCGTACCGACTTACGACAATCAACGCGACGGCAGCACAGCAGGCCGCAGACCAAGCCGACGAAATAGACGCTGCCCGGTTCGGGAACTGCAATGATTGCACTGCCCAGCAGGGTTTGCGATTGTGCTGAGTTTCCGTTGCCCCAATAGAATTCGATCGTTCCGTTGGTGGCGTCAGGGTTCAGGTAGTCATCCTGAAATGAGACCGTCACTGTGCGGTTGGTCGCCACGGCATCGTCCAGAGAGGACGCATATATCGACCATGTGTACGGCACGGTGCTGGCGAATATCCCGGTGTTGCCCGGGACAATCAGCGTTTCGTTGTCAAAAACGCTGGTCGACCAGGTGTTTGGTGAAAAGTCTGGAAGCCCCGTCCAAAGGTCACCTAGATAACGAATCGAAAACTGATTGTCGAGTTGGGCAGGAGCTGAAACTCCGGATAAGTCGCCGTCGACGGTGAACGTTAGCGAGTTCGGTGTCACAATGATGTTTGAAAATACGAGTGCCGCCTGGCATGCGCACGGCCCCAGCATTGCGAGTACGAGGAACAGGCAGGATTGAAAGATTGAAAGCTTCATCTCATGTCTTGCATTGCAAACGATTATTCCAACGATACGACTTAGTACTATTTTGTCGGCGCGCTTCATTTCAACGATTGAAACGAGTAATCCGAATTCCGGTTAGCCAGGATAGGCGGGTAATCAGTAGGTTTTTCCAGCTGGCAGCCACAGAGTCAGCCCGTTTTACGGAGATTGAAACGGCGGTGCTGGAAACACCGCATGCAAGAAAAAACAAGCCCGACTCGCTGGTGCGCGTCAGGCTTGTAATTGCTGGTCTTGTCCATTTCTTACTTGCTGGACTCCGGCTAAAGCCGGTGGTACTACTAACCCATCGATGGAAGCTTCGATCCGTGGGCGGTTAAACTTGCGTCCTGGCCATCAAGGGCTGCTGCCAGCTGGTTGGCCAAGTCGGCGACGTGCGGGGCGAACATGACCGTGAAGTGCCGGCCATCAAGTTCCTGATGCAGGCAATCGTCGTTGGTCCATTGCTGCCAGAATTCCAGGCCGCTACCCATACCGTCGCGGGCGCTCCAGATGTGAAGCGGGATGTCGAGCGGATTGATGTCGCTTGTATCATTGACCAGCAACATCAGGTCTCCGCCCAGTCGCGCGAAGTAGTCGCGAACCAGACCGAGTGGAGCGTCCGAGGTAATGTGCTCGCTGGCGATCAACCAGTCGAGAATTGCATCCGGCTGGAAGTCCTTCGCGACCTCGGCCGCTTCTTCGGCCAACGTCCGGGGATCGATCGGCTTGAAGAAGTTCATCTCGCCACGCACCAGATCGTACGTCTCGCAGATGAAGTGTGCCAGGCGTTCTTCCCGGTCAGACTTGTCATGCAAGCGACCAGGATTCAGCTCGATGACTCCAACGAAATCGATCGTGCGACCCATTTGTTGTAGCCTCTGAGCGGTGTGTGCTGCGATTAAGCCTCCGAATGAAAATCCGAAGACTCGAATTGGTCCAGTGGCTACGGCGGATGTGATCGCGTCGACGTAACGGTCGGCGATTTCGACCAGGCTGGTCGCTGGTTCGTCCGAGCCTTGCACGCCGAAGATTGGAAAGTCACCTGCAAGTTCTGCAACGAGATTCTCGTAGATTCGCAATTCTCCGCCAGCAGGAGCGAACAGGAATACTGGTGGCGATTCCCCACCTTCGCGAAGTGTCACCAGACAACTCGATCGCGACTCGGTTGGCACCGTTACCGCTGGGCGAGTGTCCATTGCAGACTTGGTTGCGGTTGTCGTCGCCGTGATTGCAGACCCTGTTGTCGTCACAGCGTCGGTGCCGAACATGGCACCTAGCAACGTATCCGATAGCTTTGAGATTGTAACCTCTCGCGACAGAGCACTCACTGGCACCGACACGCCAAGGTCAGTCTCGACGATACTGGCCAGTTCGACCGCCATTAACGAATCGAGTCCCATCTCAGAGAGCGGACGATCGATCTCGGTTTTTTGCGGCGACATACCCAGCACGCGTGCGACTCGTGTTCTGGTGAAGTTCAGCATCAGGCCACTTCGATCGGCCGGTTGTGCTTCATCCAGCGATTCACGGATGCCGCCGGTGGTCTCTTCTTCAGCTTCGTCCGACGCAACCAGTTTCGAGATCAGGCCCGGAGTCAGCAGTGCGTTGCGGAACCGCTGGCCCAGCTTTGGCCAGTCGACTCGCACGGCGACCGTCGCCGGCAACTCGGATGCGACACCACCAATGTCAAGCGATGCGTCCATCGTCGCCCGGATATCTTCTACCGTCATCTCAGTAAACCCAAGCTTGCCCAACGACTCACTTAGATCTTCACGTTCTGCGACGTAGCCAACTTCTCCCAACACGCCCCAGTTGATGGCGGTTGCGGGCAGACCCTGGCTGCGACGATGCGCGGCCAGCGATTCAAGAGCGGCATTGGCGGCTGCGTAGTTCGCTTGACCAAAGTTACCGACTACGGAGCTGACCGAACTAAACAGAACGAACAACTCCATCGGGCAATCGCGCGTCAAGCGATGCAGATGCCAGGCACCATGCGCCTTGGGACGAGTGACATTCAGGAATCGTTCGCGATCAAGCTTGCCGATAACGACGTCATCCAGCACCATCGCCAGGTGGAATACACCCACGATTGGCGGCATTTCATTGCGGACATCAGCGATCAACTCCGCCAGTTTCTCCGCGTCGTTGATATCGCACTTCGCCACACGGACTTCAACGCCCAATTCGCGCAGTTCATCCAGGGCTTGTCGTGCGTGGTCAGTCTTGGGGCCACTGCGACTTAGCATTACCAGGTGTTTTGCACCTCGGTCGGCTAACCAGCGAGCGGTTTCCAGGCCGATTCCTCCGAACGCTCCGGTTAGCAAATACGTCGCGTCGCCGCGGATCTTTGCATCGCGTTGAGTTCGCTGCACCATACCCCACGTTTGAGTCATGTCGATGACCAACTTGCCAATGTGAGTGCCCTGCCCCATCTGGCGGAAGCCGTTTTGAATTTGCGCGGCGGGTAAAATTCGCAGCGGCAATGGCGGCAAACTGTTCGGACCTTCAAACACATCACGCAATAGGCCGTTCGCATCGCGTGGGTTTTCGGCCATCAATTGTGACAGGTCGACCGCGTGATACGAAACATTATGGCGGAACGGATACAGTCCAACCTGCGTGTTCTCGTAGAAATCTCGTTTGCCGAGTTCCAGGAACCGTCCGCGATTTCCTACGCAAGCCAGGCTGCGGGTCATCGCTTTTCCTGCCAGAGAATTCAACACCATGTTGACGCCGTTACCATCGGTCGCCTCCATGACATTGTCGAAGAATTCGAGATCACGCGAGTTCATGACTCGTTGCACATCGAACTTGTCAATCAAAGATCGTTTGGCATTGGTTCCGGCAGTCGCGAAAACCTTGGCGTTTTTCATCCGTGCGACGTGCATCGCCGCACTTCCAACTCCACCGGCTGCCGAGTGAATCAACAGCGATTCGCCGTCTTTCAATCGACCGACCGTTTGCAATGCATACAGAACCGTGATGTACGCGACTGGCATCGTCACGGCGGACGCAAGGTTCAATCCGTCAGGAATCTGCATGACGCGATCTTGTTCAACGTTCAACACTGAACGAAAGCAACCGACCGAACAGGCCAACACGCGATCGCCGACCGCGAAATCTGAAACATCTTTGCCAATAGCACGCACGATCCCTGCGCATTCGTCGCCAGCCGGTAATTGCGCCGGATCTTCAGCAGGGAACTGGCCGAGTGCTTTCAATATGTCGCGGAAGTTCAAGGCAACAAAGTGCACATCGATTTGGACTTCGTTTGGTCCTGGTGGTGTCAGTTCCATCTCGCAGATCGAGAGGCTGCTGAGATCGCCCGGGCGACCAATGTTCAGCTCGAATGGAACAACATTTTCCTGGTCAGGATTGAAGAGTGCCGCTTGTGCCGCTTCCAAACTGGTTTCCTTTGGCTGGTCGGAAACGGGTTCAGGCTGTTGTTCTGCACTCTCGATCAAACCAGAATTCGCAGGAACTTTGCGTGTGAACTTTGGCATCGATTCCAGTCGTGGGACAAGTCGATGCGGGCCGCGCCAAGCGACTTCCGATTGCGGGTCGACGCCGTTCAATTCTGCCCACAATGCGGCATCAGACTCATTGGCATTCGGATCGAGATCGACAAGGCGGACGGCGAACTGACGGTACTCGGTCGCCACAACGCGTGCAAAACCGACCACGTTCCCTTGCAAGGCACCCGCTTCGCTGACATCGCCATCGACGTTGCGTGCGCCTCGGGTGACCAGCATCAGGCGTTCGGGCGGTTGAATTTCGTCGCCGGTCGTCAACGCTTGAATCAGGTGCATGACGCTGTGACAGGATAGCGTTTCGTCGTCTACCAAATTCGAGCCAACGTCGGTTGACCAAAGATGCACAATGGAAATCGATGCGTCATCGCCCTGAACCCACAGTCCGGATTCCTGAATGACCCGTTGCATATCGTCCAGGTTGTCCGGGGCGATTGTGTATTCGTCGCATGCCCCAGCGTCGTTGGATGCAGCGGCCTGAAATCCTTCACCCGCACGGACGATGACAGCCCGTTTACTGGAGTCACGCAGACGTTTTGCCAGGCGTTCGCCTTCGCCTGCTTCGTCGGCAAAGATCAACCAATTCTTTTCGGTCAGTTCGTTGGCAGGTATCGAAACCTCAACGGACGATGATTCCTCTCGTTTTGGTTGGCGAGCGACAACGGTGGCGGCACAATCACCAGACAATTGACTTGTCAGCGATGGCGTTGGCTGTTCGAAACCAGACTCGACCAACAGATCGCACCACTGGTCCGGCAACAGCAACGCGCTGTCGTTGCGAGACGCATCACCGCGTGTCTTCCAGTTCCACCAACCTTCCATCAATCCGAACAACAGATCGAAAGAAGGTCGCGTGCTGGTCAGTTCACGAAGAACCAGCATGCCGCCATCGACCAGCAAGTCAGAACAATTTTTCAGCGACGTCTTTAAGTCACCAGTCGCGTGTAACACGTCCGCTGCGATGATCACATCAAAGGATTGCAGTGGCAGACCCTGTTCGGCTGGTTCCTTTTCAACATCGAAAAGTGAGTAGCGTACGAATTCATGTTGGCGAAACTTGTCTTCGGCCTTCGAAAGGAAAAATGGAGAGAGATCCGTAAACCAGTATTCGGTGCGGTGAGCGGGCAACGCGGGTAACGTATAGGCAGTCGTACCACCGGTTCCCGCCCCGATCTCAAGGATTCGGATCGGGCGATCGGCAGATGTTGTCGTAGCCACACCCTCGCACAATTTTTGGATGAACGTATTCGCGTATCGCGTCCACGCCTGATCACGATAGACCTGTTCCAGCAAGTCATTCGCTTCGTCGTTGAACAACAATTCCAGGGCGTCCAGTTCCCCGCTGAAGACTCTTTCCAACTGCTGGCCGCAGATTTCAAGCAACCTTAGATGAGGATAGACATCCGGGAACTCGGCCAGCGCCTCACGCCACTCGGTGTTGACGTCCAGTTGCGAGAGTTCGTCGATGCCAGAAGTCAGAGTCCACTGGAAATCGCCATTCTTTTCGGCTCGTCCCTCATTTGCAAAGCGGTCCAGACATGCGGCGAACAGCGAACGATGGCCTTCTACCAACTTTCCACTCTCGATCAGTTTTTCGACATCAAACACTTCACCAGCGACCAAGTCGAAACCCATCTTCCGCAGGCCGTTGATCAAATAGGATGTTGCGACACGGTCTTGTTTCTGCAGGTTCTCATGGATGCGTGGCAGTTCAAAATGCCAGGTTGTCACAGCCGTTCGGTCAGCATCACTGACGTGCTGACTTAATGGACGATCGGTTGAAAGCGGAACCGCGACGGTTTTCGTATCTGGCAGAGGAGCCTGTTGCCACATGGTGCGGAACAGGAACGAGTTCACGTCCTCTTTGTCGGTCGCCAAAATCAAGGCGCGACATTCGAGGCCGAAGATTTCGATCGCCGGTTCGCCGTCGGCAGTGAAAATGCGCAGGTCGCCAACGGCTCGCATCGATGATGTATGCCGCAGTCGGACTTCGCTCCACGCGTTGGCGCCGGGTGACTGCCGGAAATAGACTCGCTCAATCCGTTCTGGCAGAAACATTCGATCGGTCAAGCGATTTTCGCTCGGTGTCGCTTCCAGCAGTACCTGAAAACACGCGTCCAGCAACGCCGGGTGAGCGAGGTAGTCGTCGACCTCATCGATCATATCTTCAGGCAGCGAAACGCGGCCAAGTGCGGCGTTCTCGCGGCGATACAGTTCGCGGACACCGCTGAAGGCGGGACCATAATTCAAGCCCATCGCCGTGAAGGTGTCGTAGAACTCTTCCACTGACGCCGGTTCAGACTCGGCCTTCCAGGCTTCGATGTCCAATGGTTTCGCGTCGATACTGGTCGGAAGCTCACGGAAGGTCGCACTCGCGTGTTTGGTCCATGCCTCTTCGGACTCGTTCATTCGACTGTCGATTGTCAGATGTCCGCCGGCCTTTTCACCTGTGACCTGTGTCGTTGGCACGGTATCAGGCCGCAGGAACAGTCCTCGTTGAATGCCAACGTCATCGATTGCGATTGTGCTGGAATCCAGTACGCGCGAACCGGCAGCAATCAGCAACTCGACGAATCCTGCCGCTGGAAAGATGATCCGGTTACTGGCACGGTGATCCGCAATCCACGTTTTGTCTTGCATGTCCATCGCGGCTTGCCAGACATGTTCGGCACCGGAAACGTGGTTGCCCAGCAACGGATGGAAATTTGGTTGCAGGCGATGCATCCGGCAATCGGGGCTTTCATGCCAACAACGTTGCCGGTTCCATGGATGACGAGGCAGTTCTGCCATCTGGGCCGACGAGTCCCAGAACGAGCGCCAGTTGATTGTGATGCCTTGCGTGAACAGTCCACCAGCGGCCGTCAACATCGTTTGTTGGTCAGGCTGGCCACGTTCCAAAGACGTGAACACGTTGGGTGCCGATTCGTCCGCTTGGCGACTCTGTTTGATCGAGCCACCGAGTACCGGATGCGGGCCGATTTCCAGGAACACGTCGATGGACTGTTGGCGAATATGCTGGATCGCGTCGGCGAAACGGACTGGCTTGCGGATGTTGCTCCACCAGTATTCGGCCTTCAAATCGTCTGCGTTCACCGGCTGAGCCGTGACCGTTGAGATCATCGTGCAGGTCGGTGCTTGTGTTTTGACTTCACCAATCTTTTGCATGAACGAATCACGCGCGTCATCTACCAAGTGACTGTGGAACGCGTGCTTGACTCGCAAAGGCTTCCACCAGATTTCTTTTTCCGTCAGCTGTGCCCCAAGGCGTGCGACGGCTGCCGCTTCACCGGCCAGCGTTACCATCTGAGGGCTATTCACGGCGGCCAGGCATACGTCGGGTTCAAATCCTTTGAGCAATTCCTGTGCGTCCTGTTGAGTCGCTGCGACGGCGATCATGCTGCCCGGTTGAGCGTGTTGTTGCAGAGACTCGCCGCGATGGCCGATGATCCGCGTGGCGTCTTCCAGCGTCAGGATTCCGGCGATGTGAGCCGCGGCAATTTCGCCAACACTATGTCCAACAACCGTCGATGGCACGACGCCCCACGATTCCCACAGTCGCGCGAGGCCGACGTGAATGGCGAACAAGGCCGGTTGAGCGATCGAGGTCAATTGAATCCTGGTCGTGGCTTCGTCGCGAGACAGTTCTTCGATCAGCGACCAGCCGACCAACGGCTGCAACAGTCCGTCGATCTCTTCGATCGTACTGCGAAACACCGGTTCAGACTTCAACAAGTCTTTGCCCATCTGGAACGATTGAGGACCTTGCCCGCAAAACACGAAAGCGACTGGTGTCGTCGCGCTGCGCGATTCACCGGTGTGCAGCGTCGAACGGGATTCGTCGGCCAGGAAGGCTGTCAGTTGTTCGCGTACTTCGTCCTTCGTCGCGGCGACCATCCCCAATCGGTGCTCGAAGTGTGAACGGCGGTTTGCCGCGGTGTAGGCGATATCGGCAAGCGTCGCTGATGAGTTGTCATCTTCAAGGAACGTGATCCAGTTTTCAGCCAGTTGCTTCAGAATGGAATTGCTTCGGGCACTCAATACCAACGGTTGTTGCGATGGTGTCGTGGACTTGCCGTTCTTTTCCGCCGCAGTGTGGCTGCCGTTGGACGAAGCCTTCCCGTTGGAGGTGGCTACTTTAGAGGCAGGTTTTGGTTCGTATTCCGCCAGGATCACGTGAGCACTCGCTCCGCCGAATCCAAACGAGTTCACGCCGATAATCATTCGCTGGTCGTCGGCTTTGCCATCCGCTGTTTGCCCAGGCCAGGATTCCAGTTCGGTCACCACACGCAATCGATGTTCGTCGAATGGAATGTGCGGGTTCGGATTTTCGAAGTGCAGGCTGGCTGGAATTTTCTTGTGTTCCAGCATCAGCAGGGCCTTGCACATCGACGCGATGCCAGACGCGGCTTCCAGATGGCCAAGGTTGGTTTTGCATGAACCAATAATCAGATTCTCTTCGCGGCCCGGGCCGAAGACACGACCGAGTGCCTGAGTTTCGGACGGGTCACCAACAGCGGTACCCGTGCCATGCGCCTCGACATATTTCACTTTCGAAGGATCGACGCCCGAGTCCGTGTACACGTCACGCAGCAAGTCTTCCTGTGCTTCCGGGTTCGGCATCGAGATTCCGCCGGTACGTCCGTCCTGGTTAGTGCCGCTGCCAATGATCACGCCGTGAACCTGATCGCCATCGCGAACGGCATCGTCCAGCCGCTTCAACACAAACGCTCCACCACCTTCGGCTCGCACGAAGCCATTGGCCGACGCGTCGAAGGCCTTGCAACGTCCGTCCGGTGAAAGCATCGACGCCTGTGAAAAGCTGATAAATGTTTCCGGGTTGATGATGATGTTGACGCCACCAACGATCGCCAATTCCGATTCACCGTCCGCCAAACTCTTCGCCGCACGATCGAGCGCAACCAGCGATGATGAACAGGCCGTATCGACGATAAAGCTGGGCCCGCGCAGGTCCAGGCAATATGAAATACGGTTCGCGGCAATGCTCATCGAGCACCCTTGAGCCGTAAAGGGACTCAGCCCGCGCTGCGTCGTTGGGTTGCGCTGGATCTGTCCATAGTCGCCGGTCGAAACGCCAACAAACACACCGGTCTTTGAACCTGCCAGACTTTCATACGGAATGCCGGCTTGTTCCAGTGCGTCGTAGGTCGTCTCCAGCAACAGCCGTTGCTGCGGGTCAATGTACTGCGCCTCGCGTGGCGAAATGCCAAAACATTCCGGTTCGAACTGATCGATCTCATCCAGGAATCCGCCCCAGCGCGAAGCACTCTTGCCTTGCAAGCCAGCTCTTCCGGAAAAAGCTCTGGTATTCCAGCGATCCGTGGGGATCTCCGAAACGGCATCGATTCCTTCCGTCAGCAATTGCCAATACGATTCGCCGTCAACGACACCGCCGGGCAGCCGGCAGGCGTAGCCAATGATCGCCAGCGGTACACCGGCTTGGTGACTCTGGTCGTTGTTGTTCTTGTTGTTAGTCTTGGGGGTCTGGTCGTTGTTCGTTGCATCCAGTTTTTGGGGCATCAGAAATCCATTGATGTGTTTGTTGGGGGCACGGGATGAGAATGAGCTCCGGCTATTTTCAGGTCTGTTGAGTTGATTCCAGTCGCCCTTGGGTCCTGTAACGACCTGGTGGTTGTCAGACAATGCCTGGTGAAGGCTATTCTGAACGTCGGGCTTTGGTTGTGTTGTAAGGAGAGGAGTAAATTAAGCCGGGGCATGCGCTGTAGTGTTCTGCGCTTACGTTCCGAGAAGTGTACTATAAAATCACTTTTTTCTAACGTACCTAAATAAATAAGCAGGGACGCCAATGTCGGACAATGCCCGTCCGTCAAATTGCACTCAGCTCAAGAACCAGGACTTTTAAGCCAATTTCAGGTTTGCAGCGTTACAGATTTGTCCGCGGTCGCGCACTTTGTTCTTTGCGAATCGTAGGCAAGTAGTTTCCAGGTAAGCATTTTCGAATCATTGTGCCGCTTTGGCTGAAATTCGGTGTAATCGACGGAGGGTACCTTGACATGACGTTAAGACTTTGGATTCCGATGCAATTCATGCCAAAAAGTTTTTTATTACGGAGCAGTGGTGTGCCTGGTTTGAGGGGTTTGCGGTGATTGGGCGGTCGCTGGTGTGGGCTAATTCCGGCATTAACCGGAACACGGAGAGCTTTCACAGGAACACGGCGTTGTAAAGGGTTTTCAATCCTGGTCCGAATCATCGGCAGGGTTTCGAATGTTGCCGCGGGCGATGGAATCAGCCAACTTTATCATGTCAGGGATTCGATATTCGCCGTGCATCGTGGCAATGTGACTGGCCGCTTGCGTGAAACCGATACCTGCGGCAGTGACAAAAAGCGGGCGAATTGACCCGCCTCGCAGGACTGTCTCAGCAAAATTACTATCCCGATATCGTGACTTTGCGACGCCGATGACGTTTGCGTTGCGGTCCAACGCTTCGAAAAGGTAGCGACCGAGACCTGGCAAATCTGGTCCCAGGTCGACATGCGCGTCGACAATCACATGGTCGATTGGCTCTGTTGCCAGTCGCAGCAAGTCCAACAGAACCGGGAGTTCGCGTTTGAAAAATTGGCCCGGTTCGTACTCGGCACAATCCTGAGATTGGTTTTGGAAGGTCAGTAGAGGTTTTGGGTCGGTCCAATCGTTGATCAAAACCATACCACCCATGGCTGAAGTTCCGTCGTATTGCACGTCAAGAATCGCAATCAACCAACCACTTTCAATCGACGACCTTCAGAATCGCGTATTTCTTTTTGCCACTACGCAGCACAATGATCGACTCGCTGGCCAGGTCGTCCGGCGTCAAAGTGTAGTTAGCATCTTCGATTCGGCGATTGTTGACGTAGGCGCCACCCTGGCCGAGTGTGCGACGGGCTTCGCCTTTGCTCTTCGATAGCCCGGTCATGATGAAGGCCTCCAGCAACGACAGTCCATCGCCCTGTAGATCGGCTCGCTTTACTTCAGCGCTGGGAACACCGTCGCCGAAAATCCCGTTTAACTCGTTGTCGCTGAAGTCATTGATCTCTGCACCGAAAAAAATCTCGGTTGCCTTGATGGCAGAACTCAATCCATCTTCGCCATGTACGATTCGAGTGACTTCCTCAGCCAGGCGTTTCTGGCTATCGCGTTGATGCGCTGCTTCTTCGCGTTGTTTGTCCAGCTGTTCGACTTCGTCTTCGGAAAGTTCGGACAGGAATCGCAATGACTTGGCGGCATCTTCGTCGGCTACGTTGACCCAGTATTGGTAGAACTGGTACGGCGAAGTCCGCTCGGCAGACAGCCAGATTGCGCCGCTCTCCGTTTTGCCCATTTTCGTTCCATCACTTTTTGTGAGCAGTGGATTTGTTAGCCCGAGCAGTTTGGCGCTTTGCATCCGTCGACCCAGGTCAATGCCGGCCGTGATATTTCCCCATTGGTCACTGCCGCCGATTTGTAATTCGCATTCGTGTTCCTTGAACAAGTGCACAAAATCGTAGGCTTGCAGCAACATGTAACTGAATTCTGTGTAGCTGATTCCCGACTCGCCTTCCAGGCGGTTCTTGATCGAGTCCTTGGCCATCATCACGTTGACGGGAAAGTTCTTGCCAACGTCGCGCAAGAATTCGATGTAACTGAACTCTTTGATCCAGTCGTAATTGTTCAGGATCGTGGCCGGGTTTTCATCGCTTTGCAGGACGCTGCTGATTTGCTTTTCGATGCAACCAATGTTGTGGCTGAGTTGTTCTGGATTCAACAAGTTTCGCTCGGCACTCTTGCCGCTGGGGTCACCGATCATTCCGGTCGCGCCACCGATCAAGGCGATGACCTTGTGGCCCGCTCGTTGAAATCTCCGCAGCATCATCAAGGGCATCAGGTTGCCAACGTGTAGCGAATCGCTGGTTGGGTCGAAGCCTGAGTAGACAGTGCGTGGTTTTTCGTTCAGCCAAGCCTGTATGTTCTCGTCGTCGGTGGTTTGGTAGACGAGGCCACGCCATGAGAGTTCTGCGAAGATGTCCTGGTTCATTGGGTTTCAGGCCGCTGTGGTGAGATTCTGATCGGTTTGCTCATTCGGTTTACCATTCGATCAAAAGAGACCGTACTTGAACAGACACATTTGCCGCATCTGTGTTCGCGTGGTAGTTTCGTTGGCATGAAGCGTCGCAACCTTGCCGGAACTCTGTTTGCCAGCCCATGGATCGTGGGTTTCTTGTTGCTGGTCGCCTGGCCTTTCGCGGCCTCGATCTATTGGAGCTTTTGCCATTTCGATCTGATCAACCCACCGGAATTGATCGGAACCGAGAACTATCAACGCTTGATGACCGAGTTGAAAGAGGGCAGAGGGTTCGCCGTGGCTCTCCGAAACACAGCCTATTTCGCGTTGCTGTCTGTCCCTTTGACCGTCGGCGTAGGCCTGCTTCTGGCCATCATGTTGTCGTGGAAGATTCGCGGGCAGGCAGTCTACCGGACTCTGTTTTATTTGCCCGCCGTGATCCCTGTCGTGGCGACCAGTATCCTGTGGCTATGGATGCTGGACCCGCAGGATGGCATGGTCAACTACTTGATCAGTTGGCTTGGGATGCCCGATCAGAATTGGTTGACTCAATCCCGTTCCGCTGTGTCGCTGGATGGTGCCGGAACAGTAAGTGGTTGGCTGGCTGGCAAAAATGAATTGACGCTGTTCGGTTCCAAGGACGCCTTGGTGCTGATGTCGGTTTGGGCCGTCGGCAACGCTATGATTATTTTTCTGGCTGCGATCGGCGATGTCCCAAAGTCTTTGTACGAGGCCGCTGCGATTGACGGAGCGGGCTGGTTTCACAAGTTTCGTCATGTCACGATTCCGATGTTGTCGCCGGTGATTTTGTTCAATGTCGTAATGGGGCTGATTAAAAGCGTGCAGACTTTCACTTCGATTTACATTCTCAGCGAAGGGACGGGGCAACCTGGCGATTCGCTGTTGGTGTTTTCCTTGCATCTGTTCTTGTCGGCATTCTCGGATTTGGACATGGGGTATGCCTCGGCGATGGCCTGGGTGACATTCGTAATTCTGGTGGTCTGTACGTTGCTACTGTTTCGTTCTTCCAAACACTGGGTCTACTACTCGTCGCAATGAGCATCAAAACGTCGTTCCTGATTCTGGCCAGTTTGTTTGTGGCAGCTTTGCTGCTGAGCAATCGACTTGCGCCGCAGCGAAAAATCGAGCTGCCGCAAAACGCCGGACGCAGCGAGGTCGTGTTTTGGCACTTCTGGGGCGGAGCGGACCGAGACGTCGTTGATGATGTTGTCCAGCGGTTTAACGAGTCACAGGAAGAGTACTTCGTGCGGGCGATCGCCATGCCGGGGAATAATTTGCAGGCAAAGTTGTTTCTGGCAATCGCCGGAGGGGATCCGCCGGACCTGGTTAATCAGGATGATCCGATCGTTGGTGACTGGGGTTGGCGAAATGCGATCCAATCAATCGACTCGATCTGCACCGATCAGGAAGTGGCTGACTTCAATGAGTTTTTGTTTCCGTCGGCAAAGAAGCTGGGAACGTTTGATGGCGAGTTGTTCGGAGTCTGCAACGGTTTGGACATCCGGGCCTTGTACTACAACCAAACGGCACTCGATCAATACAACTTGCAACCGCCCGAGTCGATTGAGGATCTGAATCGGATCGCGACAACGGTTTGTCCTCCCGGCAGCGACTCGCCAGAAACTTTTGGCTACCTTCCCGATTCACGTCGCCTGTGGGCTTGGGGGCACGTGTTTGGTGGCTCGTTCTATGACTTCGATTCAAAACAGGTGTTGGTCGATAGTCCGGAAATAAAATTGGCGGCTAACTGGATGGCTGGCTTTGCCGAATGGTATGGGGCCGACACGATTAACCGTTTTCGCCAAGGGGATCAATCGTTGCCAGGCAAGACGTTCCCGATGTTGCCCATCGAAGATGATCAGATGGTAGGGCGTTACGTGTTGTTGATGGACGGGCAATGGCGAGTTCGCGACATTAACGCGTTTCAAAAACGACGACGCGACAAAGGCATTGAATGTCCGCAGTTTGGTGTGTGCCCACTGCCCCGCCCTGCCACGGGTCGCAAGGATGCCGGTTGGGTGAATGGGAATTTTTTCGTCGTGCCCAAGGGTTCGAAGAATCCGAAAGGTGCCGTGGCGTTTATGAAGTTCTGGATTGGGATGACTGATCCTCAGGAAGCCGCCACAACTTGCATGGCGGGCGGTTGGATCCCGGTTTCTCAGGCGGTCGTGGAAACCGAATCGTTTGACCAGTACCTGAAGCAAGAACCGTTGTTCGCCACTTTCGTGCGACTGGCAAGTAGTCCAGGTCAATTTCCCGTTCCTGTTATTCCAGGAGCACCGATGTTCAAGCGTGAAGTAGAACGCGCCGCCGCCAACGCTATGAACGATCCAAATAGATCCATCGATGACTTGATGCAAGAGACCGACCAGCTGATTCAGTCGCAGCTAGATCGGATTCGTGGCAAGGTGGCAAGGTGACTTGGGACCAAGCCATCTACTGTTGTGCCGTTATAAAACACGGAATTCCAAGCAAGTAAAAGTAAACCAGCTCGATACGAATTTTCATCATGAAACACTGGCGACATATATTGCTGATCATGCTGGCTCTGCTTTTTGCGTTGCCGCTTTTGGTGATGGTGTTTTCGTCATTGAAGACGCCGGAAGAACTGGCTCGCAATCCATACGCGTTGCTTCCCGAGACCTGGCGATGGCAGAACTATCCGGATGCATTGGCCGCCATTCCTTATTGGCGATACTTGTTCAATTCGTTGGTGCTGTGCACCGGGTGTGTGGTTGGAGCCACGTTGTCGTGTTCGCTGGTGGCGTGGTCGCTGGCTCAAATGAAGTGGCGTGGTCGCAAGTTGGCTTTTATTGTCGTGATTGCGACGATGCTGTTGCCGTGGCAAGTAACAATGGTGCCTCGGTTTGTTTTGATCAGCCAGTTGGGTTTGTACGACTCGTTGTGGGCGATCATCCTGCCCACGTTTTTGGGCGAGGCGTTTTTTATCTTTCTGTTGCGGCAGTTCTTTATGTCGATACCGCGCGAGTTGCTGGAGGCGGGCCGTGTCGACGGACTGAGCGAATGGGGGCTGTTCTGGCGAATCGGGTTGCCGTTAAGTCGGCCAGCGATCGCTACCGTCGCGGTGTTCCAGTTCGTTTATACCTGGAACGACTTTAGCGGGCCGTTGTTGTACTTGAACGATCCAGAGAAGTTTCCATTGGCTTACGGGCTGGAAAGGTTTGTCAGCTCGTACGGTGACCAAACGCATTTGTTGTTGGCCGCCTCAGTCATGTTCACCGTGCCGATGATTATCTTATTCTTTCTTGCTCAGCGAACGTTCATTCAAGGGATCGCCACGACCGGCTTGAAGGGTTGAATGATGTTCTGTGATGGGCCGGTTCTGCGAGGGGGCCATTGTTAGTGCTTGACGGAACATATCGATTTCACCCATCTTCAATTTGTAAATTGAATACACCCTGCTGCGTGATTTCCGGGCTCTTGCAGGTTCGGATTCGTCTTGTTATTCTCCTTCGCAATCGGCCAGATGCCGATTTCCGAGCCTCGTAGCCAGCACCAATGGTTTCTATACCTGCCAGCCAATTCTCGGCCCGTAACTGATCCAGTTGCAGTATTTCAACGGATCTTTTTTCTTTCAGCAGGTATTTTGTTTTTCCCTAATTTGTAGGGAAGGAGTGCGCTATGAGTATGTCTTTGTCACGTCGTCGTCGTTTTGGCGACCGTCTGAAATCTGGTTTTACACTGGTTGAACTGTTGGTGGTGATTGCCATCATTGGAATCCTGGTCGGTATGTTGTTGCCCGCTGTCCAGCAAGTTCGCGAGGCAGCGCGGCGAACAGAATGTTCCAACAATATCCGCCAGCTTGGACTTGCGGCTATGAACTACGTTTCCGCATCGCGCAGGTTGCCCTCTGCTTCACTGTTCCCAAAAATTGACCCTGCCGGATCGGCGCTGACGGACAGTGCTACCAGAAACGGCTGGTCCGCTCAGGCTCAACTATTGCCGTACCTTGAGCAATCCAATCTTGCCTCGACCATCAACTATCGGATGGGCTACAAAGATCATCCTGCCGTGACGATCAATGGTAACACCGAACAGATTTCTTCGTTTCGAATTCCGACCTATCTTTGCCCGAGTGAAGTCAACGACGTGCCGCGTGGCGAAGGAACGGCTGAAGAAAATTATCCGTTGAACTATGGCTGGAACGGTGGGCTCTGGTTTGTTTTCGATCCCAACGACCGGTCCGTTGGACAGGGCGCCTTGACCACGGACAAGAATAACCGGATGCGTGATTTTACTGATGGAACCAGCAGCACTTTGATGTTTTCCGAAGTTAAAGCTTATACGCCGTATTTTCGTAACGCCAACCTGGCGGCGCCTTTGGACATTCCATTGAATGCAGCGGACGTTCCACCAATGGGCGGTTCATTCAAAACCAATTCGGGGCATACCGAATGGGTGGATGGACGCGTGCACCAGAGTGGATTTACGACCACGTTTACTCCTAACACTCAAATGCTTTTCACCGACACCGACGGCACCGAGTACGATGTCGACTGGACCAACCGACAAGAGGGTATCGGCGGTTTGACCGACACGTTCGCAACCTATGCAGCGGTTACCTCAAGGAGTTTTCACACGCTTGGCGTAAACACCTGCAACGTCGATGGTTCCGTTCGCTTTATCAGTGATACGATTGACCTGGAAGTCTGGCAGTCATTGGGCACCAGAAATGGCGGAGAAGTCGTCAGTGAATTCGAATAATAGTGAATTCGAACAAGTTATTATCCGGCGACAATGACCGTAGCCGAGGTGGCAACACTTCGGGCGGTCATGGTTGTTGAGTGAGAAATTCCCAGCCGTTTTGGCTTGCTTCGGCTCGCACCAAAACGGCTGTTCTATTGACTATCCACTACGGGGCCAGCAACAGGCGGCTAGGTGCTTCCAGGTACCCGATCACGTCGTTCAGGAAGCGTGCTGCGGCTGCGCCGTCGACCAGGCGGTGATCGTATGAGATGCTGAGAGGCATCATCAAGCGAGCACTAATCTTGTCACCCTCGCCCACGACGGGCAGCTTGCGTGACCGGCCGACCAGCAAGATCGAGGTTTCAGGCACGTTGATGATTGGCGTCGAGTAAGTCCCGCCGATGGCACCCAGGTTGCTGATCGTGAACGTGCTGCCTTTCAGATCTTCGACAGTGAATTTGTTGTCGCGAACCTGTTCTGCCATTTCACCGAGACTCTTGGCGATTTCCGGGATCGACAAGTCATCCGCACCACGCAGGGAAGGAACAACGAGTCCGCGTTCGGTGTCGACGGCGATGCCGACATTTACGTACTCCTTGTAAATCGCATGAGTGCCTTCCGGGTTCAGTGAAGAATTGATGACCGGATGGTCTCGTAGCGCCATCGCAACAGCCTTGATCACAAACGGCATCGAGGTCAGCTTGATTCCGCGAGCGGCGTAGTCGGCTTTGCTGGACTTGCGAATGTTATCCAGGTCGGTCACGTCGGCGTCATCGAAGTTCGTTACGCGAGGCACGGTTGACCAGGACTTGTGCATCTGGTCGGCAATGGTTCGACGCATACGAGAGAGTTTTTCTGTTCGTACGGAACCGAATTCATCACGCTCGCCCGAGCCGCCTGGAACGCTGCGAGCGCCACCCGATCGGACGACTCGCAAAATGTCTTCTCGATTGATTCTGCCGCCTTCGCCAGTACCGGAAACCTGGCCGAGATCGACCCCGACTTCCCGGGCGAAACGCCGCATGGCCGGTCCAGCAGCAATTTCATTTCCATTGCCAGTATTTACGGCGCCAGTGTTCGCTGGCGGCGCGGCAGGTGCTGGTGCCGCTGGTGTGGGCGGAGCGGCGGGTGCTGGAGGTGCCGCTTCTGCTGCGGGTGCTGGAGCAGGTTCCACAGGGGCAGGCTTGGGTGGTTCTGGTTTGGGCGGTTCCGGTGCTGGTGCCGCGGCTTTTGGCGGCTCCGTTTTAGGTGGTGCGGCTTCGGGTGCTGCACTGCCTTCGACCGATATCAACACCGCGCCAACGGGGACGGTATCGCCTTCACCGACATGGATTTTCGTCACTTTGCCGGCCTGCGTCGAAGGGACGACCGCAGTCGCTTTGTCCGTTTCAAGTTCGACGATTCCTTGTTCCAGTTCGATCACTTCGCCTTCGCTGACGAGGACTTCCAGAACATCTGCCGATTCAACGCCATCGCCCAACGAGGGAACTTTAATTTCAATTGCCATGACTGATATTGCTTAACGATAAAGGGTTCAACGGTGAAGGTGACAAAAGCCGGGACAGTGCGCGCCGAGTATCAGGCGTACAACGGGTTGATCTTATCGGGATCGTAATCAAGGTCCTTGATCGCCTTGGCGACATCGGCGGCTTTCAACTTGCCTTGTTGAGCGAGTTGATATAACGCGGCGATGACGATCGATTCGGCGTCGACTTCAAAGTGGCGACGCAAGGTCTCGCGAGTATCGCTGCGACCCAGACCATCGGTTCCAAGCACGAGGTAATCGTTTGAAACGTATTCGCGAATCTGTTCCATGTAGGCACGCACATAATCGCTGGCCGCGATGATTGGGCCTTCGACACCTTTCAGAACGGAATCCAGGTAGCTGGTCTTTTTCTTTTTCGCAGTTGGATGCAAACGGTTCCAGCGAGCGGCGACTTGAGCGTCCCGAGCCAATTCTGTGTAGCTCGTCGCGCTGTAGACAGTCGACGAGACTTTGTATTTCTCGGCCAAAATCTCCTGCGCTTTCAGAACGCCTTGCATGATGGCACCACTACCGAACAGTTGCACGGTGTGCTCGCCGCCTTTGGCTTTCGTTTCGCGGAACTTGTACAGTCCTTTGCAAATTCCCTCTTCAACGCCTTCGGGCATCGGCAGCATTTCGTAGTTCGCGTTCTCCGCCATGATGTAATAGATCGCTGTTTCGCCTTCCTGGTACAAGCGTCGCAGGCCATCAAAAATGATGACGGCGGTTTCGTAGTGGAAGGAAGGATCGAACGACCGAACAAACGGGTAAGCGGTGGCATTCAACAGGCTGTGTCCGTCCTGGTGTTGCAGCCCTTCGCCATTCAGAGTCGTGCGTCCTGCGGTACCACCGATCAGGAAACCTTTGGCGCCCATGTCAGCAGCGGCCCAAATCGAATCGCCCACACGCTGGAACCCGAACATGGAGTAGTAAATGTAAAATGGAATCATGTTGACGCCGTGGGCAGTGTAGGCCGATCCGGCAGCGGTGAACGAGGCCAGTGAACCTGCTTCGGAGATTCCTTCTTCCAGCAGCTGGCCGTCTTTGGCTTCCTTGTACGGCGTCAGTTGGCCAGAATCGACGGGCTCGTAAAGCTGTCCGACGTGCGAATAAATTCCGATCTCGTTGAACATGCCTTCCATACCGAAGGTGCGTGATTCGTCCGGAACGATAGGCACGATGTTCTTGCCAATTTTTTTGTCGCGGCAAAGTCGGCTGAGCAAACGCACAAAGCCCATCGTGGTAGACATCGTCTTGTTGTTGTCACGATCGATCATCTTGCGATAGTCGTCGAAAGTGGGCACCTCGATCGTCGGATGTTCGGTCGGTCGTGAAGGAACGAACCCGCCGAGTGCCTCGCGGCGTTCCTGGACGTACTTCATCTCGACACTGTCTTTTGCCGGGATGTAGAAGGGAGCTTTTCCGACTTCCTCATCGGAAATCGGGATGCCGAAGCGACTGCGGAATTCCAGCAACTCTTGCTCGTCGGCCTTCTTGACGTTGTGAGCCACGTTGCGTCCTTCGCCAATCTCGCCCAGACCGTAGCCCTTGATCGTTTTGGCCAGGATAACGGTTGGTCGTCCTTTGGTTTCCAGAGCCGCTTTGTACGCCGCGTATACCTTTTCTGGATCGTGACCACCACGACGTAACTTTTCAAGTTTGTCATCGGAAAGGTTCGCGACCATCTCGTGCAATTCCGGGTGCTTGCCAAAGAAGTTATCGCGAATGTACTCGCCACCTGCGACGACATATTTTTGGTATTCGCCGTCAACGACCTCGCCCATGCGTTTGACCAGCAGGCCCTTCTCGTCTTTTTCCAGCAACGCATCCCAGTCATCACCCCAAACCACCTTGATGACATTCCAGCCGGCGCCGCGGAACAACGCTTCCAATTCCTGAATCACTTTGCCGTTGCCCCGCACCGGACCATCCAGTCGTTGCAGGTTACAGTTAACAACGAATGTCAGGTTATCGAGTTGTTCACGTGAGGCCAAAGTGATGGCACCGAGTGTTTCCGGTTCGTCACATTCGCCGTCACCAAGGAATGCCCAAACGCGTTGGTTGCTGGTGTCCTTGATGCCACGATCTTGCAAGTAATGGTTGAAGCGTGCCTGGTAGATCGCTGAAATCGATGACAGCCCCATCGATACCGTCGGGTACTCCCAAAAATCAGGCATCAGCCACGGGTGTGGGTACGAGGACAAGCCGTTTTCGAAGGCGACTTCACGTCGAAAGTTGTGCAGACGCTCTTCTGAAAATCGCCCTTCCATGTAGGCCCGCGCGTAAATACCTGGCGAAGCATGCCCCTGGAAAAAGATCTGGTCACCGTCGTAACCGGTCGGGCCTCGTCCGCGCAATACATGGTTGAACGCAACTTCGAACAACGTGGCACAAGACGCGTAGGTCGAGATGTGACCACCGATCCCGGAGTGTTTTTTGTTTTGACGCACGACCATCGCCATCGCATTCCAGCGGATGATGCTTTTAATGCGTCGCTCGATCTCCCGATTGCCGGGATAAGGAGGTTGTTGGTCGGCGTGAATCGTATTGATGTAAGGCGTGTTGGACTTGTCTTCCAGTTCGACGCCTTCGGCTTTGGCACGAGCTTCCAGAACGGACAACAGATATTTGGCTCGGTCCGGCCCACGACTGCCGATCACATATTCCAGTGAATCGATCCACTCTTCCGTTTCTACAGGGTCGACGTCGACGGTCTGCTTGATAAACGGCTCGTTGGATGGAGTTGTTTCTGGCTTGATTACGTCTGCCATCGATTTAACCCTGGAATTTCGTACTGTGGAGATTTGACCTATCAGACTGATCGTCATCTTTTTGCCTGACGATTTCGTTTTCTCAAACGCTCAGCCGTTAATAATCTGATTGTCTTAAACCACTGCGGAATGGTAAAGACTGGCAGGAAAGAAGCCGCGTTTGCTTGCCCAAACCGAAGCAGGTTTTAATGCCGATAAAAATTCAGTGTGGCGTGGCTAACCGTAAACGACAAGTTAATGTGGGCCTGTTTCACGATATAAAATCGCAAAAATCGCAGTTCATCTCCCATTGATGGGGCACATTGCCAGCGTTTACCAGACTCTGCCGATTGAATTCCGGGGCTTCACGAAAAAAACGCCAACGATCATTCTGAACGTTGGCGTTTGGTTGGATAGATTTTTTTGGCTGGCCCGCCGTGGCGTCCAATCCGAAATCGATGCTTGAGGTAGATTTCTAGTCTTTACGCCAGCCTTCATTCAAGCGGCTTTGTTGCTGAGGTTCAGCCGACAGTGATCGTTGCCAATTCGATTCGGCGGCAGGCCGCGGACTGGTTGTGAACGATCCAACGTATTCGCCGTTGTTACGAGCAACTGGTTGTTGCTTCGGCTGTTCAGGCTGCAAGGCAACCGGAGTTTTCAGTGGAGCCTGGTAGCTGGCCAGTTTTACTGGCGAGTAGTTCCATCGTTCCACCGACGGAGTGTTACTGGCAGAATGATTGAATGGGCTCAGCAATTGAGGTGCACTCTGGTTGTTCCAGCGAGCCGACGGGTTCCGATCGCGGACTGCCGGGAAACCGGTCGTTCTGGTCGGTTGCGTGTTGATCTGCGTCGGGAATTGGTTGCGGCTGGATGAGCCTTCGCCACCGATGATCGGTCTCTGCTGAATTTGTGGATTCAGAGATGGTTGCAAGTCAGCCGCACTGCCACCGGTAATCGGTGCCTGTTGGAAGATTGCACCACCGGTCGCAGCCGATGACTGGTCGAGCGGTGTGAAAGTCGTTCCAGGGTTGATCGTGCCGACTGGAGCCTGTTGAATTACGGGACTCTGTTGAATCACTGGAGTTCCGGTTGCGAATCCAGGTGAAGCACAGGTGTTGCATGGACTAGCCGGCATCGCTGACGTGTACGTTACCGGAGTGCGGTACGTTTCTGTTCTATATACCGGACGGTAAGTCGTGAACGGTTCCTGCTTCATTCGCCACGTGTAAGTCGTGCAAGGACGGTTACAGGTAACGGTGCATCCAGTGCAAGGATCGGTCGAGCTGGATTGACGGTAAGTCGTTACCGGCACTCGTTCCCAGCTGGATCGGTATGCCGTGTAAGGCACGTAGTTCACCACGACACGTTGACAAGTTTGCTGACAAGTGGTGGTGCATGTACCGCAGGTCGTTGGAGCGGCCGTTGCGGGGCGCAAGACCTGGTTGTTATTACAACGACGGCCACGCAGCCAATCCAACAAGGGGCCTGCATCCGCAGAAGCGGTCCAGATCAATTGGCTGGTTGCCAGGATCGAAAATACGATGAGAGTTTTTACGCGAATCATTTTTTGTTGACTCCGGGGGAGGAGACCAGTCCGTGATTAATCACTAAAAGGGGTAGTAAGGTTTGGGCCGAGGCCCAGGCGGCTCTGCACAGCACACCTCGCGCATGTTCGTTTCCGACATGCCACGTTGAAGGGTAGGACGCGGCTGGCAGCCAGAACAGGAATAATTGGTGATTTCCTGAATCAATTCGATTTGGGCAGCCGGTTTTTGCGATTAGGTAAACTTGACGCAACAAAGCCTTGCCATTGTTGGCTCAATTCCTGGTCACCGTGCACATTCTGACGATTATTCGGGCGTCAAAGGCGGCTGGAGATCAGGGATTTGCCGTCGGGTACTTTGCGGGTCCGACGGTGCGACCTTGCCTTCGCCGAGTACTACGGGGCGAATCGAGAATGTGTTCGCGAGATTCCGTATTAAAACTTGCTGTCAGGTGCTGGTCTGATTTCACATGCCAGCAACGTTCGATAGAATGCGGGCATGTTTATTGCTTTCGAAGGCGTCGACGGGACCGGCAAGTCGACTCAGCTTAAAAAATGCCAAGCGTGGCTGGAAGAACTTGGCCATCACGTCGTGGTTTGTCGAGATCCAGGCAGTACCGGCTTGGGCCTGCGTTTGCGCGAAATTTTGTTGAGCAAGAGTGAACTGAAAATCGAGTTCGCATCAGAGATGTTCTTGTTTATGGCGGCTCGGGCACAAATGGTCGCCGAGATCATCTTGCCCGCGCTCGCGCAAAATCAGGTGGTCTTGTGTGACCGCTTTCTATTGTCGACCGTCGTTTATCAAGGGCATGCGGGTGCATTGGACGTGTCACAGATTTGGCAGATCGGTCAAACGGCGACGCAAGGTCGTGATCCTGATTTAACACTGGTGTTCGACGCTCCATTGCAGGTGGCCATGAAACGGTTGGCCGGCGAACGAGATCGCATGGAATCGCGAGGCGAGGAGTACTTCGAAAGCGTGCGACGCGGGTTTCTTACCGAAGCCGCTCGCTTGCAAGAGGCGATCACGGTGATCGATGCCAGCGGTGACCCTGCGGATATTCATTTGCAAGTTCAGAAAGCGGTCGAAACAAAATTCAACATCGTGTCAGGGAGTGAAACGCCATGACTCCTGCGACTGTCGTCGGGCACCAGGAAGTCCTGGACCGGTTTGCTCACTGGATCAACCAGGATCGTTTGGCCAGCACGTATCTTTTCGTCGGGCCAGACGGTATCGGAAAAAAGGTGGTCGCCACGTGGCTGGCCAAGTCGCTGTTGTGTGAATCGACGGCTGCCAATCAATTGCATGCTTGTGGAGAATGTCCGGCTTGCCAACAAGTTGACGTCAGGACTCATCCTGATTTTCTGGTGGTCGAAAAGCCGTCAGACAAAAACTATATTCCCGTCGATCTGTTGATCGGAAGTCGCGAGAAGCGGATGCGTGAAGG
>CAZPOL010000002.1:36096-82984 GCA_964588195.1 uncultured Pirellulaceae bacterium
CGAGCCTGGCTCGGGCAGTTGGCATCACTGGATCCAGGCAGCGAGGACTTTTTCGAGAGCATCAACAGCTTTGTCGATGCGGCTGGAAAAGACGGAGCGGCCAAACGAAAACGTATGCGACTGGTGGCCGAAATGGCAAGCTGGTTTTATCGACACGTATTGGTTTCGCTGTGTGAGCAGGAGATTGCCGTCGATGAAACAATGTTTCGGAACGTCAGTTCAGCCGTTGAACGCTGGCCCGGAAATGCCGACTCGGCCGCCGCCTGTATCGAAAGATGTGGTGAGGTTCGCGAACAAGTCACGGCGAATGCCAACCAGGCGTTGATAATTGAAACGTTGCTTAGCGATCTCGGAAGAATCGTCCGCGGCGAAATGTTGGTTTGATTTTGAAAGTGGAATAATGATGCGAATTCTGATTCAGTGCTCGTTCGTGCTTGGTTTGGTCTGTGGCGTTTCGGTACCGTTCGCAAACGCCCAGGAAACTGCAAACGCCCAGGAAACAGCAAGTGAGGATCCGACACAGTCATTGTACCTGGATGATTTTGAAACCGACGAAGAACGTTGGCAGGTGACTGACCCGGAAGCGTGGAAATTTGAAAACGGTCGGCTAAAGCTGTATCAGAAGAAAAGCAATTATAAACCTCCTTTTCGAAGCCCGCGGCATATCGCCTTGCTGAAAGAACAGGAATTCGAGAGCTTTCAACTGGACGTCCAGGTACTTAGCACTCATGAAGAATACAACCATCGCGATGTCTGTCTTTTCTTCGGCTACCAAAGCCCAAGCCAGTTTTATTATGTGCACCTTGGCAAGAAGACTGATCAATACGCCAACCAGATCTTTGTAGTCAACAAAGCGGCCCGCACGAAGATTTCACTGACAACCACAGAAGGGACGCCCTGGGATGATCAATGGCACAAGGTCAGAATCAAACGGAACGTCGAAACCGGAGACATCCAGGTCTTCTTCGATGATATGCAAGAACCAGTGATGACGGCCAAAGACACGACCTTCAAGAAGGGACGTGTCGGGCTGGGTTCGTTCGATGACATTGCCGACTTCGATGACCTGAACATTTCAGAACTGCCCGCGCAGTCCGATCAACGGCCGTAGGGCGTTCTCATTTTCCGGACAGCGAAATCAAGCGTTGCTGGCAATCAAACCGGTGAATTGCTTTAGGAATCGCCGCATCGCTTTGGCGCGGTGACTTAAAACTGATTTCACCGTGTCGCCCAGTTCGGCGAACGTCAGGTGGTATTCAGGCAATTCAAAGTGAGGGTCGTAGCCAAATCCGGCTTCGCCACGTGGTTGGCTGATGATTCGACCGCGACAAGTCTCTTCCACGCTAATCAATACCTGGCCTTGCGGGTTGGACAACGCCATGTGGCATGTGTACCAGGCGTCTCGTTTTTCCAATGCCACATCTTTCAAGGCATCGACCAACTTGGCATTGTTGGCGGCGTCATTCCCGTCTTCGCCGGCGTAGCGAGCAGAATAGACTCCCGGTTCGCCCTTCAGTGCCTTGACGGACAGTCCGCTGTCTTCACCCATGACCCAGGCGTTCAGGTGACGAGCTTGTTCGGTCGCTTTCAAAGCAGCGTTTTCGGCAAACGTTGTCCCGGTCTCTTCGACAGACAAGGCACTATCGAAGTCTTCGAGTGTTTGCACATCGATCGGAAGACCTGCCAACAGGAGCTCAAGCTCTCGTCGCTTTTTTTGGTTGTGGGTTCCGAGGACCAGGTGAAATCGTTTAGTCATGTTCATGCGTGTTGGTGAATATCGGCATCGGTTAGTTGCGTATTGGTAACGCACCCGTGTTTAATATTTGCAACAACGTGCCGTGGGTTACCGAAAATAGCGGAGTTTCACGGGGGATCCGGTTCGCTCGGTCTTTGGTATGCCGCTTGCAATTCGTGTCTTGCAACATGATACAAAAGCTCGAAATTTCGAACACCGCCCAGCATCGATAGTATTTACTGGAGACTCATATGATTGCCCGCGCACCAGCTAAACGATCGAAAGAGGTCTTGTTGGCTCGAATGAACCCTGGTTTGTTCGCCGTCAATTTCAACAAGAAGCCGTTTTTGATCGAACACGCGTTGACTGATCATGATGCTTTTGGCATGGAAGCGCTGGTGGAATTGTCCCGTCAACTTCCGGCTGACAGCGTCGTCCATAAATCCGGTGAAGTTTACTCGCATTGTTCCAGCGGAACATCGCTGAATAGTATGTCGGTGGCGGAAGCCACCCAGCGAATCCAGCAAGACAAAAGCTGGTTAGTACTGAAGAACATCGAACAGAACCCGGTTTATAAACAGCTGCTGGACGAATGCCTGGATCAGATTGAACAGATCACATGCAAGATTTCGCCTGGAATGCGACGTCGCGAAGGCTTCATTGTTATCTCTTCACCAAAGAGTGTTTCACCCTACCGCATCGCTCCCGAAAACAATTTCCTGCTACAGGTTCGTGGCCAACAACAAGTTCACATGTATAACCCGATGGATCGAGAAGTTCTGAAGGAAGAAGCCATCGAAGAGTTCGTTGCTGGAGCCCGCAACGACCTGGAATTCGACTGTTCGATTCATGGTCGCGGTCATTGGTTTAATCTGGAGCCCGGTCAGGGGCTGCACTTCCCGGTCGTCGCGCCACACTGGGTCGAAAATGGTGACGAAATTTCGGTCTCGTTTGGTATGACTTTCCAAAACGATGAGTCGATGCGTCGACAGGCTTTGCACCGATTCAATCGTCGTCTTCGCAAATTCGGAATGACGCCGTCGCCGGTTGGTGTCAACGCTGGGCGTGATGCGACGAAATACTTCTTTCTGAATGGTCTGCGAAAAATGCAACCATGGAAGACAGCAAGTCAGGAAATCTAATCTGGATCCCGCAAGAGGATCGGATCCGCCTTATCTCATTTGCGTCTATTGAATCGACGAGCCAGCACGGAAGCATGGCTCGTCTTTTTTTTGCCTGAGTCGGTTGACGCAGTTTCTATGCAAAAAAAAGCTGCCACGTGAAAACACATGGCAGCTTTTGTTAACTTCAGATTCGCAACCGGCCTACATGTTGGGTGTGCCGTTGTTGCGGAACAGCATTTCTTCAGCCTTTTCCTTGTAACGCATGTCACCCGTCGCGGCCAATGCTCGCTGATAGGTGACACTCAGGGCGGCGATATTGAACGGATCGTTTGGCTCGATTTCGTTCGCTTGCTCGCCATGGTGTACCGACTTTTCATAGTCCTTGGTGTGGTGGTAAAGCACCGCCAACCCAAGGTGAGCTCGTACGAATTTGGGATCGATGCCCAGCAAGTCGTGAAGCTTTGCAATCGCTTCGTCGAATTTGCCTTGCTCACGCAAAGCGTCGGCCTGTTTTTCAAGTTCAAGTACTTCGGACATTTCTGGTTCCTGAATAGTGGTTGTTCTTAGGTTGATCGTACTCACCGACTGCCCAAAATCAAATCGCTGGGCAATCGATGCGTGGTTCGATCAGTTCCGTGCCTATTTGTTTCGTAACGCTGCCTGAGCGGCGGCCAAACGAGCGATTGGGACACGGAACGGCGAGCAGCTGACGTAATTCAGGCCCACCCGATGACAAAAGTCGATCGAATCCGGGTCGCCACCATGTTCGCCACAGATACCGATCTTCAATTTCGGTTTGGTTTGTCGGCCTTTGTCGACACCCGCTTTGACCAATTGGCCAACGCCTGTTTGGTCGATCGAAACGAAGGGATCGACGGGCAGGACACCCTGATCCAGGTAGTCCGGAAGGAAGCTGGAGATGTCGTCGCGGCTGTAACCGAATGCCATTTGCGTCAGATCATTGGTGCCAAAGCTGAAGAAGTCGGCGTGGTGCGCGACTTCGTCGGCGGTCAGCGCCGCACGCGGGATCTCGATCATCGTTCCAATAATGAGGTTCAATTTGCCAGTGAACTTCTTCGCTTTTTTGACTTCGGCAATCGTTTGCTCAGTCAGCTCACGCAAGATCAAGAGTTCGCGGTCGGTGCCGATCAATGGAATCATGATCTCGACCTGGGCATCAATCTTCTTTGCCTTGCATTTGATCGCTGCCTCGGTAATCGCCGTGACTTGCATCTCCAGGATTTCCGGATACGAAATACTCAAGCGGCAACCGCGATGGCCCAGCATCGGATTGAACTCGTGCAGTTGATTGACGCGACGCTTGATCTGAGCAGGCGAAACATTCAACTGCTTGGCAACGGCGGTTTGAGCTTTGTTTTCGTGCGGCAGGAATTCGTGCAGAGGCGGATCCAGCAGACGAACCGTAACGGGCATCCCTTTCATCGCCTTGAAGATACCTTCGAAGTCCTTGCGTTGAATGGGCAGCAGCTTTTTCAGAGCTTTGCGACGCGACGGCTCGTCTTCAGCGATGATCATTTGACGCATCGCAGAAATACGATCCTCTTCGAAGAACATGTGCTCAGTTCGGCAAAGGCCAATCCCTTCCGCACCGAACTCGCGAGCCTTCCGGGCATCGGCTGGCGTGTCCGCATTGGTGCGAATGTTCATCGTGCGATACTTGTCCGCCCATTTCATCACAGTTGTAAAATCGCCAGACAGTTTCGGTTGAATAGTCTTTAGTTCACCAAGAATGACTTCACCGGTTGAACCATCGATCGAAACCGTATCTTTGTGAGTCAGCGTTTTTCCGCCCACTTTGATTTTGCGAGCCTTCTCGTTGATTTCAATCGCACCGGCGCCTGCTACACAGCATCGACCCCAGCCACGTGCCACGACGGCCGCGTGACTGGTCATGCCACCTGTGCTGGTCAGGATTCCTGCCGCACAGTGCATGCCGTCAATATCTTCCGGGCTGGTCTCGGTACGAACCAGCAAAACCGATTCGCCGTCGGCTGTTCGTTTGACTGCTTCCTCGGCTGTGAACGCCAGCTTTCCAAAGGCGGCACCTGGCGAAGCAGGCAAACCCTTGGTTAAGACGTTCGCTGACTTTCGAGCAGCAGGATCGAATCCAGGCAACAACAATTGAGTCAGGTCGCCGGCCGGAATTCGCATAACGGCTTCTTTTTCAGTGATCAATTTTTCCTTGACCATGTTGCAGGCAATCTTGACGGCGGCCGCGCCGGTTCGTTTGCCAGTACGTGTCTGCAGCATAAACAGCTTGCCGTTTTCAATCGTGAATTCGATGTCCTGCATGTCACCGTAGTGGTTCTCCAGGATCGTCTTGATTTCGAGCAACTCTTTGTGAACTCTTTTGTTCCACTTCGGCATTTCGCTGACTGGTTGCGGCGTGCGAATACCGGCAACGACGTCTTCGCCCTGTGCGTTAACCAGAAACTCACCGTAGAACTTGTTCTCGCCGGTCGACGGGTTCCGAGTAAATGCCACGCCCGTGCCCGAATCGTCGCCCATGTTTCCATAAGCCATCGATTGCACATTCACGGCGGTACCAAGTAGGCCGTGGATGCCTTCCAGTTGACGGTATTTGATCGCGCGAGTCGTATTCCAGCTTTTGAAAACGGCTTCAATCGCCAATTCCAGTTGCTTCACCGGATCTTGCGGGAACGGTTTGCCCGAGTGCTTTTTGAACGCTGCTTTGTAGGCTTTGCAGAGTTTTTCCATGCCCTCGGTTGGCACGTCGTTGTCATTTTTGACTTTGTAGCTCTTCTTGATCTTCTCGAATTCGTGCTCGAAGATGTGATGGCTGACGTCCATTACAACGTTGCCATACATGTTGATCAGACGCCGGTAGGCATCGAATGCAAAGCGGCGGTTACCGGTGGCGGTCGCCAAGCCTTCGACTGAGTCATCGTTCAGGCCAAGATTCAATACGGTGTCCATCATGCCGGGCATCGAGACGGCGGCACCGGAGCGAACCGAAACCAACAACGGGTTGCGTGAGTCGCCAAACTTCTTGCCTAGTTCCTTTTCGAGCATGACGATGTTCTTGCGAACCATGTCAGTCAGGCCGGCGGGCAATTTCTTTTTCGCTTTATAGTAAGCGTCGCAAACCTGAGTCGTGATCGTGAATCCCGGAGGCACGGGCAAGCCGATGCCCGTCATTTCCGCCAGGTTTAACCCTTTGCCGCCCAGCAATTCTTTGCCGACGCCCCGACCTTCTGTTTTGGTTTGACCAAAGTAGTAGACCATCTTCGCTGCTTTGCGAGAGCTTCCAGCTGATCCGTTCTTGCTGGAAGTGCTTTTCTTTCTACGAGGTTTTGTCATGGTCGCCTGAGCCATTGAATGTAATCCTTTGAGAGTTTTCCACCTGTTCTTCAAGAACCTGGATTGTACAACTTGCGCAAAAACCACAGAAGTCTTGAATGTTTGGCTATTGGTGGAAGTTTCACCCCAAGCGGCACGTAAGGGTTGCTGGCCTGCAAACGCCAACATTTCGCGCATTTTTTTCAGCCAGAAGGTGATTTGCCTACCAGAAAGACGCGCAGATCACAGACGTTTGCTTGAGTAGGCCCGGTCGAAATCAGGTTTTCGGTCTCGCCAAAAAATGTGCCAGCGTCGTTCGATTCCAGGTATTGATTGAGGTCCAGCGACAATCGGTTGGCGCTCGACACAGTTTGCGAATCTGCCCATGCGCCGGCAAACGGAGTGTTACCGTCTTGTCCGTCCGTTCCTGCTGAAAGCAAACAAAATGCTCTCGAGAACTCCGCGTCTGAATTCCGTTCCAAATTTATCCAGGTTTGCAAGGCCCGCAAGGCGAGCTGCTGGTTACGACCGCCCTGCCCTCTCCGTTCGGCGTCGACCAGTTTAAGGGTCGGTTCACCGGCCGAGATCAAGCACGTGCCCGGTGCGGCAACGGATAAGTCTCGGGCGAGTTGTTCGGCTTTGTCGTTCAGGCTTTCGGGAGGACGTGACAATTCAGTCACAACCTGGTAACCGAGTTTGCGAGCCTGCGTTGCCGCCGCCTGAATGGCCGTCTCTGGATTGCCAATGATTGTATGATTCAATTCAGGTGGTTCGAGATCGCGGGTGCGATTGTTGTGATTGGCAAGGTCGCAGGATTCCCGTTTCATTAAATGTGAAAGGACCGACGGTGCAACATTCGATTCCAAATCAAACAACCGAATAATCTCAATCGCTTTCGAAACATCGGGCCGGCAATCAACTGTGGGGCCGGAACCGATCATTCGCAAGTCATCGCCAATCACGTCGGATAAAACGAGCGCCGCGAAGTTCCGCGATCGACAAGCGGCCTTTAACCCGCCCGCTTTGACGGAACTCAAACATTGTCGCACCGTGTTAAGTTGCCAGATGTCACAACCAGCCTCCGTCAGCAAGGCAGTAGTATGCAGTTTTTCGGCGAGCGAGATTCCACTGACTGGATCGCACAATAGCGCCGATGCACCGCCTGAAATTAGAGCGATGCAAAGACTGGCAGGTGGCAGACTGCGCACCAATTCCACGAGTTGTCTGCTCGAACGCACCGCTTTTTCGGTTGGGGCGTTTGACGATTCCGGTCGGACTTGTCGCGTATCAATGAATGTGAATCGCGTTGAGTGTTGGTCGGGGACATTAATCTGCCCGATGACTTTAAATGGCAATCGGGGCAATCGGTCGCTAGTGCCGACCAGGGATTGGTAAAGACCGTCGGCCATAGCCGCCGTGGCCTTGCCTGCACCGACCACGCAAATTTGAGAGAGTTCGTCGAGCGAAAACGATTGCTTGCCGATGGTCAGATTTCTCTGAGCGATGGAAACATGCCGTAGTACCAAACGCTCTGCATTGGCCCCGGCAACACCGGCCTTCCAGATTTCCAGAGCGTCGGAGGATTGCTGTGGATGAGTCACCGTGAAATGACCTGGAAAAAGTCTGGGCTATCGAATCGTTGGCTTAAAGGTGAAGTCAAGCGTCCTTGATGACTCGCTTTTTACGTACGATTAATTCGTTGCCGCGATCGTTGTATTTAACTTCGTCCATGTAGTGCTTCATCAACAACAGGCCACGTCCTGAATCGGCGTCCAGGTTCTCGTCGGCGGTGCAATCAGGGACATCATTCGGATTGAATCCTTCGCCTTGATCAGTCACCTTCAAATAGAAGTCTTCCAGCGTCGAATTCACAATGACATGAACCTGTTTCTCAGGGTCTCGTTTGTTGCCATGTTTAATGGCATTGATGATCGCCTCTTCCAGAGCCATATGAATGCCAAAGATCTCATTGTCTGTCCAACCGATCCGTTGCATGTTTTCGACAATTTTCAAAACGACCTTGTTTCCCAACGATGTATCGCTGGGAATCCACTCATCGTAATTCCAGGAGGCCTGATTGGTCATTGACGGTTTCATACAAACCGGGAGAAGAGAAAAAGGAGTGGCAAGTGGTGTACCAGCTTGGTCGCCGGCAACGATTCGATTCTAATAAATTCGCTGGCTACCAACGAGAGTGAACGAACTAATCTGCGAAAGCCGAGATCGCGTCTGCTTCGTCACTGCGAATATCGAATACGGAATGAAGCTGGGTGATGTTGAATACCTCTTCGACCTCGGGGCTGAGGTTTGAGAGTTTCAGGTTGCCACCGTTACTGGTCAGTCGTCGCTCCAGCACAATCAGCTTGTTGATGGCCGAGCTACTTAGAAACCGAACGTTGTCCATGTTGATCAAGACACGCCCACCTTCCGGTTGGGCCAATGTCATTAACTCTTCCCCCAGAGCGGCAATTCGGTCAGCGTCGGTGACTTTTTCGTCAACCAGTTTCACGACAGAAATGTTGTCCTTGTCTAATAGCTCAATGCACTTGAAATCCGACATGAAATGCAAACACCCTCAAAAACGAACGCCCAGAAGGCGAGATTCAAAAGCCACCAATGTGGCGTGTGATCTTATGATAAGCGGTTCAGATAGGGTGTCAAATCAATCGTAAGATTGAAATGTGAACTGAGTGTCTCGCATCTCATTTGCGCGGAAATACCAACGTAAATTACCTGGTTGTCGGTCAAATCCTTTGATTCCAGATGACTTTCATCGATTCCAGGCCAGCAGTAGTTGACTACGCGATGAAGTTGGACTGATGAATGGATATCGGCGGTGCGGTTTGCCGCTACGTCTTTCAGCCAACATTGAAAATGGTTGGCAGTTAACTCAGGCGATTATTGAGGAGCGTAGCTGTCGGTTTTGGTTTCCGGGTGCTGGTTCTTGACTCGTTGCCAAACCTCGTTGAATTGATCTGAGGAAAGAGGCACCAGATTCCAGTTAGCACCGACCCGATGTCCAGAGAGTACGTCGACCAGGTCGTTGATGGTCTGAAGCGAACGGGTGTCCTTCACAAGTTTGTGAACGGTCACCGTGCCTGTGTGATCAGTCATTGCGACGAACCTTGTTTTCGGGTCCAGGAATGTTTTAGCGAGAGGCCGGGGCGTCGTAAATATTGGCCCCAGCATTTCCAGAGTTTGTGAATCCCAGAGTTGAGCAACGCCGTGACTGAACCGCTCGCTAGCCGTTAAAGGCGATTTACTGACAGTTGCCAATACCGTTCCTTGTTCATTGAAACGCAGATAGTCCGGCGCGGTTCCTTGCAGGCGAATGGTGTCAGGCCGTAACGATTGATCGTTGAGGAATCGCACAGTCCCATCGCCCTTGGTAGCTATCGCCAGCGTGTTTCCATCCGGATGAAAATCGAGCCAGACGGGCAACGCCTGAAAACGTAGTGGCTGGAGTCGTGGGTTGCCGTTTCGATAGTCCCAATTGGTGACCTCCTTGATCGTCCCGAACGCCGTCACCAATGCGTCTTTGGTTGGGTTGAATTCGAAGTCCTGGCAGTACCCTTTTTGGAAATTCAAACTGGGAGAGACTGCTTCCGCCGTGTTCAGGTCCCAGACTTGTACCGACTTATCCATACAATTGGTGGCCGCCAGCGTGCCGTCGCGATTGATTCGAATGTCCCGGACAAAGTTGTCATGCAACATCGGTTTGCTCTTTTCGCCCGACGCGCGGTCCCACCAGTAGAGAGCAATCGAGTCATCGATCCCTAGCCCAATCATTTTGAGATTGGCGCCGACAATCTTCTTTCCGTCAGGTGTGTAAGCCAACATTCCAAATTGATCGTCAACCTTGATCTCGTCCGACAATAAACGGCCATTTTGAGTAGAGTAGATTCTCAAAATTTCGTCTTCGCAGGTGACCGCTACTTCCGATGAGTCTGGCGAGAATAGAATGATTCCACAGGCTGATGGTAATTCAATCTCAAAGACACTGGATTCACTTTCAGTCCGGTAAAGCGAAAATGAAGTTTGCTGGTCTCGATTGCTAACCGCCAACCACTCCCCACAATCCGAGATCGCCCCGATGAAATTCTGTTTGTCTGGACGAGTAGTTTTCAGGTTGCCCTCGATTTGCCAGCTTGCTTTTTCGCCCGCTTGCAAATCCCAAACCTTGACGATGCCATCGTTCGCTGAGGTCAGCAGGTACCGCGAGTTATTGCTGAACCTGGCAATTTTGACTTGGCTCGCATGAGCCAGCGGAGTCAGAACGATCTCTTGCAATTCGAGATCCCATATGTGCAATTGGTTGCCGTTGCCCCGAACGCAGAGCTGTTGGCAAGCAGGATCCAGAGTGATTCCAGCAACCGTTCTGCCAGTTTCGAACGCGTCTTCAACCTCGCCAGACTGAATAGAGAGCCTTTCGATTTCACCCTGCTCACTCGCCAAAAGAACCAGGTCGTTGGTCTGCAGGAACGCAGCCGCTACCAATCTTGGTCTGGGCGTGAATTCTCGCAGCAGGTTCAGCTTGTCGTTTTCAAATTCCCAAACGAACACTTGGCCGGCAGAGGTTCGTCCCTGCAAGCGTTTGCCAAGCCACTGAGGCTGAAAGATCATTGTCGGCGTGTCGGTTGTCGTCAATGGTTGATCAGGCTCAGTCGAATTCCAAAGATTCAATCTGGACGGGCGGTTGACGATCATCGATTCAACGGAAATGAACCGATCAGTCTCCGGGACGAATGACACGTTTTTGACAGGATCAGTGTGTTGAAAAACCAGGTCGTCATTGCTCGACTCGAATTTCCAGAGCCTTGCTGTATTGTCGTTGCTGCCAGAAAGAACCTGCGAGCTCGATTCATCAAAAACAATTCGATTGATATAATCTGTGTGTCGATTGCTGGATCCGACAAGTTGTTTGGAAAGAATGTCCCAGACCTTGATCAGGTGACCGTCCGTAGCCACGGCAATGAATCGATTGTTTGGGCTGAAACAGAATTTGAACACATCCGCCTGATCGTTGTTGTCAATGACAATGTTGTCGCTGGCAATATCCCAAACGATCAACCGTCCATTGTTGAAGCTGGCTGCGGCGAATTTGTTGTTCGGGCTGAAGCCTGCAAGATGGACCGGGTTGCTGTCCGTTTGGATTGAAATCAGGCCGGGGCTGCTGGCCAGAATCGTTCCAATTCGGAATCGATTTGTATCCATGCGATCCGGGAAAAAATTCGCCAGAGAATCGTTGGCCGACGCCAGCAACGGCAAACTTTCCAGATTGTCCCCGGTCTTTAAGAACTCGCTGGCACGTCCGATGACTCCCTTTGTCGATTTGTCGGCTTCGGCAACTGCACGAAGCTCGGCGGCATCTCGCAAGCCGCCTTCACGAATGCCCCAGACGATTCCGCCAATGGCAGTAACCAGTAACAATAAGCAGGCCAGTCCTGCCAGTGACGCAGACACGGGATGGCGGCGACAAAGTCGAACGAATTTCTCAAACCTGGAGACCGGACGCGCGTTGATCGGTCTCCCCGCGACGGCGTTTCGCAAGTCCGTGGCCATGGCTTCGGCCGAATCATACCGTTTGGCAGGTTCTTTGGACATCGCCTTCAAGGCAATGGTTTCCAGATCACGCGGGATCTTCTCGTTAAGGGTGCGAGGCGAACGTGGATCTTCGAATTGAATTTGATGCAGCATCAATTTCTTGCTGCCACGAAAAGGAAGTTCGCCTGTTAGCATGCGATAGAAGACGACTCCCAATGAGTACACATCCGTGAGTGGGCTGATCTTGTCTGACTTGCCGCTAATCTGTTCCGGTGACATGTACGATGGCGTTCCGATGACCTGGCCCTCTTCGGTGATCGTGAATTCCCCGCCCTCTTCGGCGCGGGCCAATCCGAAATCAGTTACGAAGGGAGTCAGGCTGTGGTTGAGCAAGATGTTTCCGGGCTTCAAATCGCGGTGAATGATCTTTTGCTGGTGAGCATAAGCAACGGCGTCAGCAATCTGGGCCATCATGTCCGCCGACTCCATCGAATCCAGGCGGCGTTCGCTGATCAGGTCGCTTAATGTCAGCCCGTCGATGAACTCACTGACAATGTATGGTGTTTCTGTGTCTTGGCCGACTTCGTAGACCGGAACGATGTTCGGATGACTCAGTTGCGCAACATGCCGCGCCTCCCGCAGAAATCTCTGTTCATCGGAATCGGAAATGAACGTGCCATCGCGTGGCAGCTTTATCGCGACCTCACGTTTCAATTCGGAATCGAATGCCCGGTAAACGACTCCAAATCCGCCACGCCCCAAAACATCACGCAACTCGAACCGCCCCAACGATTGCAATTGCCGTTGCAATGTGAGTGAGCCACCAGTTTGAGATTGATTACTCCGCGAGACCTGGATCGAACTGCCACAATTGCGACAAGTGACTTGTTCGTGTTGGTCGACAATTTTGATGCCGACACCGCAATGCGGGCAGTCAAGTTTCTTCAGCAGTTCGCCGACCATGCGATCAGGCGATGAATCGGCGGTCTCTTCCAGGCTGGGCTCGCGGCCCAGTCGAAACACCTGGCTGAGTACTTTCAGACGGGACCGCAGTTCGGGTTGCAGCTCATCGTGCTGACGATTTATTTCGTCAAAGTCGACTTTTTGGCCAAGCTGCAACTGATGCAACACCAACTCGACGACATCAGCAATGGATTCACTCTTGGATGAATCGCTGTGTGAGCTGTCGGAATCCGAGTTGGTGTTCATCGATCATTCGTTCTGGTGAAGAAAGTTAGTTCGTCGATATGATTTGCTTGCCTCGGTCGCAGGGAGGATTAGATTCGCAGTCGACCACAATACCCGGGGCATAAGGGCAGATCCACCAGGAACCGCTGCACTCGCAAAAAACAAAGAATCCGGAGTCGTTAACTTCAGACTCCAGAACCTTGCCTTCTGCCGGTCTGACCGAAGACAAACGCAGCTCCACCAAATCGCCTTCCATCTCGGAGTCGACGAAAACTGTCTCCCCCGGACGTAGCCAGCCGCCACTTGGCGATTCATATTCGGTGTAGGACCTGGTGGCCCTCAACCAATTCTTGTAATCCTGATTGTCTGGCGCGACCATCGCGAACTCCAGCTTCCAGTTGTACTTTGTTTTACCCGCGTCATCCTGGTAACTGGTTCGCAGATATGCGATTCGCACATCGACCTCGGTGTTGTTTTTAATCGCGGCACTGTTTGCTTCGACGTCTTGTGTCATCTGATTCTCTCTTTTAGGGGTGGGTTAACAGGAAGGTTAATCGGAGCGATTGCGGTGAGCAGGTCAAAAACTAGATCCCGCTTCCAAGACTGGCGATGATTCGCAGGAATCGACGCCGGATTGTGGAATAGTCTCGGCCCAGAAGGTTTGCCACCATGCGCAGTGACAAGCCATCCTCGGCAACCATTCCAACGATCTGTTTGTCCAGAGGGTCGTTCATGTTTTCGATCGCGTTGCGTAGACGCTCCAGTTGTTCATCGTGAGCCACAATCGAGCTCGGAGTTTTCTGGTGTCGATCGACCATCACAAAGTCATGGCCGTTGACGAAGGGTTGGTCCGGCTTGCGACGTTTTCTATTCCTGTGTTTAATCAAAGTCAGCATGGCGTTTCTGGCCGTTACTTTTAGCCATTGATAAAACATTGGCGCAACGTCATCCGGGTTTTCGACGCCGTTGAATTTGTCCAATCCCTCGAAGACCTGAAACCATGCGGTCTGTACCAGATCACTGCGACTGAGTTCTCCATCGGCAGAAAAAGACGATGACCACTGTTCCATCGCAGGCCGATAGGTTGCCAACAACCGCTGCCACGCATCCTCATCGCCGGCGACTGCAGCCTGAATATCCGAGACCAATTGAGGTGTGGTCATCTCTTTCCCCATAGAAAGATGACAATTGTTGGAAGGTATCGCAGTAAATCCCGCCGGTTTTCGCGATTTGATTTTTTTGTGAGCCAGATCGCCACTGACTAATCGCCGCTGACATACAAACCGTTGTTCAGGATCCAGTCTTAATTTCCGCCGAGACTGATATCTGCATAGAGGCAGATTCTACTTTTCGATTTGGGAAAGTAAATCAAAAATGCTTGAAAAAACTATTGACGGAGCCGAAAACGGAATCCAATCCTCTGTGGAATGTCTTGCTAATGTAAAGCGAGGAACCGCTGACACAACGAATTCAGGTCTTGGTACCACCTGAATCGTGGGATTCATGCGGTATCTGGCTGGCTTTTCGATTGGCTGAGAAGCGGTGGTCGGTTTTATTCGTCAGGCTTTTGACCAGGCTGCCTGTTTTCTGCTTCCAACGGTCTAACCACGCAACGCAGCGCCGTGCAAGAACAGTACAGTGCCAAGAAACAAGGCCGGCCACATTATCCACTGCGGTGGCACGAATCGTTTACTTGTACCAAACGTCGCTACATTGCTTGCAGAGATTCCACCGATCGGATTTTGGTACGAAGAATTGGAAAACGGATTCAGACTTCCATTTCCGCCTTGGGCAATGCCAACGTTGCCGATTCCATTAAATCCAGCGTTGTCGGTTCGATAGTATGGCCATTTTTGACCGGCCGGCGCTGATGAGATTATTCCATTGCCAGAGTTTCCGCCCGTCCAGCCACTTGAACCACCAATCGTGTTGCCGGTTCCACCGCTGCCCCACGGATTGTTGAACGTTTGTGGATTGTTGCCGTTAAGTAGTCCGCCAGAATTGGTTAACACGGGGCTGGCGAACTGCGAGTCCTTGTTCGAACTGAAGTGTTCGGAAACGAACTGAGTCGCGGTTGGCGTCAAAAGATAGGACTTCACCAGGTACAACTGACTTCCGAGGAAAATCAGAACCAATCCAACGGTCATTGATGAAATTCGGGACATGTTTAAGGGAGCCTTGTTGCCTGGCCAATGGGTGTCACACATGATCGCTGTGGTCGCTTCAGTCGAAAAGCAATAACACAACGACGTCATCATCTGTATCGATCACTTATTCCTTAAGCCTTGACCAGCCCGTACGGTTTGCCGGATATCGCGGTCGTAAGTGAATTGCTGACTGAGATTCTCCAGCGGGCAAATACACGCTAAGATGAGTGGGTTACCGGACTTAGTCTGATTCCTGCCCGCCACTCATTTGCTCGGACATTGATACCTTGATGGAAACGTTGTTCGCCACAATTAAATCATCGTCGGATTTCGGCGGCGGCCACTGGCAATGGATGTCATCGTCTTTGTGTTTATTCGCTGTTGCGTGGACCTGGCGTCAAAAGGTCTTTCAATTCTTTTGCCTCACGATCTTGAAAACGATTTACCGGATCAAGGTGGTCGGAATGGAGAATTGGCCAAAGCAGGGCGGCGCAGTCGTAGTCGGGAATCACACCACCTGGATCGATGGGCAACTGCTGCTCGTTGTCGCGCCACGCCGCACTCGAGTGATCGCCTGGTCCGGAAATTTTGCTGGCCCGTTTCGAAGATGGGTCGCCTGGGTTGCCGATGTGATCTTGATAACGGGTGGGCCTAAGTCGATCATGCGAGGATTGAAGTTCGCCAATCAGTCGGTGAAGAATGGCGAAGTAGTTGGGATTTTTCCCGAAGGCGGGATCTCGCGAACCGGCCAGATTCAGTCCTTCAAGCCAGGCGTCATGAGAATTATTCGTGGCACCGGTGGAGTGATTGTTCCGGTCTATATCGACCAAACCTGGGGCAGCCTGTTTAGTTACTCAGGTGGCAAAGCGATCTGGAAGTGGCCCGATGCTTTTCGCCGTCGAATTACCATTAACATCGGTGAACCGATTCCCGAACCAGACTCAGTTCACACCATCCGACAAGCCCTTCAACACACAGGAGCCAAATCTGTGGCCGACCGTCAACCAAATTTCGTGGCGCCCATTCAAAATTTCGTTCGTAACTGCAAGAAGCGAAAGTTCAAATTCAAGGCAGCCGATTCGGCCGGCACCGAGGTCACTGGCGGTGCCATGCTGATGCGTACGTTGATCCTGCGTCGCTTGTTGAACAAACATGTGCTGGCCGCAGACGAAAAGCATGTCGGCGTTTTGATTCCTCCTTCGTTCGGCGGTTTCGCGACCAACATGGCGCTCGCTTTGGACAAGCGAGTCGCCGTGAATTTGAATTACACGGTTAGCAATGAAATCATGAATAAGTGCATTGCGACTGCCGGAGTCAAGCATGTATTGACCAGTCGCAAAGTGATGGAAAAGTTTGACTTCGAATTTGATTGTGAAGTGGTATATCTGGACGATATACGTGAAAAACTGGCACTCAGCGATAAGCTGGCTGGGGCTCTCGGTGCGTTTGCCGTTCCACGGGGTTTGCTTGAATCACGGTTAGGCCTAAAGGATTGTAAGAAGGATGACGTGCTGACGATCATCTTTACTTCGGGTTCCACGGGCGTGCCCAAAGGCGTGATGCTGTCCAACCAGAACATTGCCTCGAACGTTCAGGCCATTGATCAACTGATCAAGTTGAAGAGTTCCGATACCTTGATTGGTCTGCTGCCGTTCTTTCATTCGTTCGGTTACACCGTAACGCTGTGGGGCGTCGCCGCTGTTGATATCGGAGGCGCGTACCATTTCAGCCCTCTGGATTCGATGCAGATCGGCAAGTTGTGTCAAAAACATGACGTGACGATTTTGTTGGCAACTCCGACGTTTCTGCGTAGCTACCTGCGAAAATGCACGCCCGAACAATTTCACAAGCTGGATGTCGTGGTAACTGGTGCTGAAAAATTACCGGTTGAATTGGCAGAGGCATTTGAAAAGAAATTCGGAGTGCGTCCGGTGGAAGGCTACGGAGCCACTGAATTGTCGCCTCTCGTCTCGGTAAATATTCCATCCAGCCGTCGCGGCGACAATTACATGGTCGACTGCAAGGAGGGAACCGTGGGCCGTCCGATTCCAAGTGTCGCCACCAGGATCACCAACGTGGACACTGGCCAGGAAATGGGAGTGAACGAAGAAGGCACGCTCTGGATCAAGGGCCCCAACACGATGAAGGGTTATCTGAATATGCCCGAGAAGACGAGCGAGGTTTTACAAGACGGTTGGTACAACACCGGCGACGTCGCGTTGATTGACGATGACGGTTTTATCAAGATCACAGGCCGGATCAGCCGCTTCTCAAAAATTGGTGGCGAGATGGTGCCTCACGTGATTATCGAAGACACGTTAGGCAGTCTGCTGGACGAAGACGAACAAGACGAGTCCAGATTCGCAGTCACCTCGGTGCCTCATCCGAAGAAGGGCGAGCAAATAATCGTGTTGCACACGAACCTGAAGAAAACGCCAGCCGATTACCGCGAAGGGCTCGCCCAATCAGGGTTGCCGAATATCTACATCCCTTCGGCCAACAATTTTTATCAAGTGGAGGCGCTGCCCACGCTGGGTACTGGGAAGCTTGATTTACGGGCCATGAAAGAAAAGGCGCTCGAGCTGACCGAAGGCTAACAATCCGTTTCTCAATCCCGTCCCAAACGACTGCAAACGAAATCGTATTTGGATTGCATGTTCGGGTTGAACATAAAAAGACACCGTTGAACTATTCAACGGTGTCTTTGGTGTTTCAAGACGTCAATCAAAAGGTCAACGCATCAAAAGATCAACGGGTTAGTCGCTGATGACCCAAACTATCTGATCAACGGTGAGTGACCAGGTTTGAGTAGCGTCGACGCTATCCCATCTTACTCGGGCAGTAATTTCGTCATTCACCGGGTGAACGTAACGCGAGACATCACCGACGCCTGATACTTCGATCAGTGTATCGGTGTCTGTGACTGGTCTGGCGTCGATCATTTCAAATCTGCGAGTCAGCTCGTTGAAGAAATAAACTTTCTGAATCACTTCGCCAACGGGCGCGCCCTGCATGAATGATTCGACGCGAAGCGACATGCCAGTGGGGTCGCTGGTGGGACTGTCACCCTGAACGATGACTTCCACAAGCTGCTTGGAAAGGTTGTTGGTCGGCGAAGGGATTAAGTCCAGATATTGGTCGTCGCTTTCGTCCAGGTCGACAGTGGTTCCACCAGTGATGATTCCATCCAGGAATTTGGAGCCAAAGGCAGTAACAACTTCGGCACACTGAACCATGCGGACTTCCAGGGCATCGATGCCGGCTTCGACAAGCGAACCACCATCAAGGTCGGAAACATCGAAGCGAAGTTTCATGTTCGACGTTGGAACGACAAAGTCGCTAACTCGAAAAGTTGCCGTGATCCAGCCACCGGAAACACCGGAACCTGTTGGACCAACGGTCTCCAGGTCGACCCAGGTGTTACCACCATCGTTGGAAATGTCGATGTCCATTATATCAGCGGCGGGATTTCCACCGCTTGAGTTGCTGTACCAGCGGTCATAGGAAAGCAGGGCCTCTTCGTCCGGACCGGTTGAGGCGTCGAAAGTGGCCGAGGTAAGAATGGTGTGGCCGTCATCGACGTCCGAGTTGCCGTCTTCGTTGTCGGTCAGGAAACAACTGCCTGATCCGTCACTGTCATTCGCTGGATCCCCTCGGTCTCCACCGCCGACTGGAACCCCGAGTTCCCATTGCCCGTCGCCTGCATCGCCGGTGACGACCCAACCAGTTGCCGATTCAAAGTCTTCCAAAAAAGTGGTTGTGACTTCTCGAGCACTCCTGGCCGTCCACGCTTCGGTTGGTGCGGTTGATGGCAAGCAAAGAATCTCTCCGTTGGTCGCTGCAGCACTGACATAAAAATTCACCTCAGTCGCACAGTCTGTCGGCGGGAATTCGGCTTGGTAACAACCTGGCTTGATTTCGGTCATTGGATAAGGCTGGTAGCCATTTCCGTCGCCTTTGTCGACGTGCAGAATGCCAGTGCCGGGTGCTGCGGTTCCTTCGAAATCGGAAACCTCAACATCGAATTCGATAACGCCCGCCGGATCGATCAAGGTTGGAATGTTGTCGGCTTCAATCGAGATCTGGCTTAGCCGAACCAGGAACATGCCGCCCTGGCGATCGTTGATCAAGATTGTTTCGCTGTCGAAGTAGGGGTAAACCGACCAGACGCCGTCGAAGTTGACGCCGTTATTCAAGTTGTATGAATCGAAAAACGCGACCTCTGTCAGGATCGATCCATCGTTAGGGTCCTGTTCCAGGACTCGCATGCCAGACGAATAGTTGCCGCAGAAAAGGCGGTTGCCTTTGACATACAGGTTGTGGTCGATGGAGTTCGTGGTGCCGCTGTAGTAGCCCTTGTAGACCGGGTTATCCAGGTCAAGGCAATCAAAAATGTGTGTGCGAGTTGGACCACCTCGATTCGATTCGTCCAGTTCGTCGCCCATATAGAAATAACGTTGGTCTTCGGACAGCCAGCCTTGGTGAGTGTAATTGTCTTCCGGGTAACCGTTGCGAGAGATCTGAACCATGTTGTTCTTGTTGGTCACATCCACGATCGTCACAGTATCTTCGTTGCAACAGAAAGCAATTTCCCGTCGAGCGTAATCGGAGTCCGGGCCGATGTAGGAAACGACCTGCGAATCGTGCGTGTATCCGTCAGCAGCAAAGTCGCCGGCCGAAAACGGGGCGATCGGATTTGAAATGTCAACGACTTGCAAACCACCACTCGCTTGATCCGACCCGTTAAGGTAGGCGTAACCGGTGTCTTCATTGATGGCCAGGTTGTGACAGCTTCCAGTCCCACCGTCATACCAGGCGGTGTTGCTGAACGATTGAGGGTTTGCGGGGTCGACGTTTCTAAGTTGTGTCAGGTCGAAGATCTGCATGCCATGATCGCCATTACCATCAGATACAATGAACACATGATCGTTGAAGACCTTCATGTCTCGCCATGCGGAGTTGCCGGTTTGCGTCAGCAGCTGTCCCAGGTAAAGCGGGTTTGTTGGGTCGGAGATGTCGACGAAGGAGGTCGCATTGGTCAAGCCACAAATCGCGTACTCTTTTCCCGTTGCGGCGTCCGTCCAACCCCAGCAATCGCTGCCCATGACATTCGCGCCAACCGCTCCAATTTCAGGCAAGCTAAGTCGGCCGAGCAGAATCATGTTTTGCGATTCCCAGGGGCCATCACCACCGATTCCCGGAGGCGCGGAATTGCCGATGTTCTTACCACTGCCTCCGCCATCATGGGGTGCCCAAGCGAGCAAAAAAGGAATCATCAGGCATAAAAGAAGCCGCACGTCAAACAGGCGTCTCATGGCGTTCACTCTCGATCAGAAAAGTAAAAATTCAAGCGTTCCCTGACGCACATTCTAGCGGCGAAACGCGACAATTCCTAGTTGTTTTGTATCTTCACGAACGATTGCAATAGTTAATGCGAACATATTGCTCCTAATTCAGGTAATCGCTTGTTTGAAAAATATCTTTGCTCTGAAAAACCGTTACGCCTGTACATACTGGTTTATGAAAACGAATATGCGAAGCTGGTGCTTTACGAATGCTCAATCAACCACGACGAGATACATGAATCACACTTATCGTACTTTGAATTCAGGTCGACGCAGGCCTGTAAAAGTCAGTGCCTTGAGAACGGTCAGCGTCATGGCGACGCTGTTGTTCCTGGTGGCTCCGTTGCATGGCGAGATTGTAAACCTGCGATTGACCGGCAATGGCGGAAATGGACTGCTGGAATCGAATGTGACTCCCGGCACAGGATCAGCCGGCGAAGGTGGCATTGGTATGACTGGAATCACCTTAAACACGGAAACCAATATCTTGCATGTCGATGTGAATTGGGGGACCGGTAATGGCTTTGGCGGAGACCTTACTGGTCTGGTTACCTTGTTGCACTTACACGGACCAACTCCTTCGAATTCACCAGACTCGTTCAGTGAAACTGGTCCATTGTTGGTCGTGCTCAGTAATTCGTTGAGCTTCAACGAGTCCGGCATCAATGGTGGAGTGAGCGACGACTTTTTCATTAACACCTCTGACATTCAGGCCATTCTGGATGGTAGGACTTACATCAACGTTCACACAGATTTGTTTGAATTCGGTGAGATTCGCGGTTATCTGGTGGTGGCGGTTCCTGAGCCTTCTGGACTGGGGTTGGTATTGGTTGCATCGGCATTTGTCGGACTGCGAAGGCGTCGTCGTTAACGGCTTATGGGTTCCCGAAAACCAAGTCGAGAGACGCGGCATGGACGAGCATCGAAGTTGTTATTGCCTACTCACATGAGCATGCTCACGCAAGCGTGCACATGGCACGCATAAAACCAACTACGTCACGACTTTCAAATTCATGATCGACCCGCCGGCTTTCTCTCTTTTGAAGCCGGTCTTTTTTATGGATGAACATCATCGTTGCAGTCGCACGTCAAAAGCACTGCAGTCCCGCCCGCCGGCCGATGTTGATCGAAGGTCTGAAGCCAGGTTGAAAATTCGCGCAGCCACGCGCGCACAGGGTGGCGCAAAAAAACGCCCGCGGTTAAGCGGGCGTTGGTTTTTTCAGATCAAGATTTGTCGAGCATGCTACTCTAGGATTCTCCAGACTAATTGATCAAGATCAACTGACCAGCCAAACGTTGAATCAGGACTGCTCCACGTAACCCTGGCGATGATCTCGCCATTGGTCGGATGCATATACTGAGTCAGGTCACCGGTCGCCATCGCTTCCACAACGGTATCTTCTGTGCTGGCCATCGACGTGTCGATAACATCCCACAGACCAGATTCTTCGTTGAAAAGTTCGATGACTTGAATAACTTCACCAACCGGACCACCCAGGAAGTTGGCTTCCACGCGTAATCCAAATTCGCTTGGATCGAAGATGTCGGTTTCAGAAGTAAAGATCACCTGGACCAATTGCTTGGACAGATTAGATGTCTCTGAAGGAACCAGTTGATAATTCGCGTTGTCACTGTCCTGAACATCATCAAGCGATCCGGCAACAACAATACCATCCAGGAATTTGTCGAACATCGGAGCGGTATCTTCAAAGCAATCGGCCATGATGATTTCCAAACCATCGACTCCTGCTTCTACAACCGAACCATCGTTCAGGTCGGAGGCATTGAAACGAACTCGCATGTTTGATGTTGGAGCGATAAAGTCAGCAACACGGAACGAAGCTTCGATCCATCCGCCAACAACTCCTGGCCCCGTCGGTCCAACGGTTTCAAGATTGACCCACGACGCACCACCGTTGTTGGAAATTTCAACGACGAAGACATCGTTCAGGGGATCAGCTCCAAAGTTATTGGAATAGAAGCGACGGTATTTCACTACCGCTGTTTCGCTTGGCGATCCAATCGCATTCATGATTGGCGAGGTCAGGATTGTACTGCCGCCATCGACATCAGTGTTTCCGTCGACGTTATCGGTAAGCCAGCAAGCTCCGGATCCATCAGCATCTTCGGCAGGATCACCTCGATCGCCGCCACCAACAGGTACGCCACGGTCCCATTGGCCATCGGTGGCATCACCACTGACTGACCAACCAACGTCCGTTTCGCCTGGATCCGAGAACGTCGTGGTCGCCACAGTGGCGTAGATACCGTTGAAGGTTGATGCGGGAGCATCCATTGGACTGTTTTGAACTTCACCGCTGGTTGATTCAGCGCTGACGTAGTAATTGACGATTGTTCCGCAAGGAGCGGTTGGGAAAATAGCCTGATAAAGGTTCGGCGAAATCTCACCCATTGGAATGGCCTGGAAGCCGCTTCCGGTATCAACATTAAGAATCGCAGTGCCTGATTGAGGTGCTCCACCGGGCCCTGCCAATACACGAACGATAAAGGCTTCTCCACCGTTGTGAGCAATGGCAGCTGGACGACCGTTTGGATACTCAAACGTCAATGCGTCCAGCGGCGGTGCATCCATGTTATGAGCACTGAATCCAGCGTTGATCTGATTGTAGTGAGGTGAGCCGTTTCCGATGTTGCCATCGTCATCGTCAAGTTCCACATAGATCACCGTAATATCGGGTTCGATCTCAGTCTGACCGGGATTCATTTGTCCACGAACAACCAACATTCCAAGGAACAGTTGAGCACTAACATCAATGGCTGCCTGAGTCGAACCTTCTGAGACCCTCAGTTCGTTAAGCGTGTCCCAGACACAGCCGGAAATCAGCTGGCCACAGGCGTGAATTCCGTTGGCACCACTATCGCAGGGGTACTGGATGTTGTTGTTAGCGTTTCGAATTCCGGTACCGCAATTCGAAAAGCCTTGACCCAACACTGGATCGTCCTGAATAAGAACGCCCATCACATCGCTTGAGCCTTCGCCCATTTGTGCCTGGCCGTTACCCGTAACATTGACCAGATGGTGACCATACTCATGGTGAACGACATCGGAGAATGAAGTGTTATTGCAACCGCCTCCGTTGGCGAAAAAGTTGATCGAAGAGCCGTTGTAAAACGCGTTGCACGATCCGTCGACTTGAGTGTTAATATCGAAGGCTGTTTGATTCGAGATAACCGGAAATTGTGGATCGTAGTTCAATACAAAATCACGCACGACGTTGGCTTCGACGTAAGCATTCACATTCGCCGTCATTTCATCATCGTTGGTTGTCGGATTGTGCAGAAAGTTAACCGGACCAGGCGGTGTTACCGTCTGCGAAATCGATGGAGTCGCTCCGCCAGCGGCTTGGTCGAATACTTCGAACCAGGTTCCTCGCAGTGTGGAGGTAACCGTGACGTTACCAGTACCGTCATTAGGAATCGTAAAGTTTCCATTTTCGTCTGCATTGACTGTTGTCCCACCAATTGAAACTTCCGCATAGGGAAGAGCAACAGGGACTTCCGGATCACATTCCAGAGCGTTCAGACCTTGTGTTGCTCGGCCTTGAACCGTTCCATCGACATCAACCGGAGCACAGGTCGAGCAGAAACAAATCAGAGATTCTTCATGCAAAATCTCGCCGGTGGCAGCCGAAGCAATCACCAGGTACTTGTGATAATCAGGTACTGTTTGAACCGAACCACGCTCAGCAACAAACGAAACGGCAAGTTCCGGATTTGCAAACTCACCATCGACACCAGCAAATACAACGAATTGTTCTTCTGATGTTTCAACGGTCGGCGTATCGAATTTGTTGCCATCCAGAACAGATCGTTCCACAGGCACTGCATCCATGACAGCATTAATGTTCGCAATCATCTGGCTTGTAGCGGTCGGTTTTTGCCGCTTTCCAGGAGTCGCGATTGTGTTGCCGGTAAGGTCCTTCACGGTGAACCCGGACATTACCAATGGGTTTCCATTTTGGTTACGAACCAGGAATCCGGCACCCGAACGGAAAACAGGAATGCCGTTGTAGTACTGGTTGAATCGCAGCACATGGAATTTGTATTCCTGGCTGGCCTTGTTCCACATCACGCCTTGTGCCACATCGCCCGAATCCTGAATCGCCGGGACCATGTTTCCGATATCGGTGCCCAATGCACCACGCAGTTCATTGAAGTGCGCCCAGGCACTCTCTTCTGGAGTGTTGCCCATCGACAACACGGTACCGTAAACGGCAGTCATGCCTCCACGAGCTTCATCGTCGTGGCTTTCAGGTTGGTAAAATTGCGAGCCGTAAAATCGGGCTCCTGGTAAGCTAGCCTTGAATTGTTCCAGAGACTCAGCGGCAGTCACGGCGGGTTGCAAATTCCGCTCGCTTGTTGGCGCAACCCTGGTTTCCGAAGCTTTAGCTCTCTTCGCACGCTGGGCTTCAGCATTTGCAGTGAGCAATGCCAATACGCAGACTGACATCAATAATCGACGTCCGACCATAAAATTCCCCTGATGGTGTGAAATGAATAGAATTTCAGTGATGTTATTGGTGGTGTTTTCAGTGATGTTATTGGTGGTGTTTTATCGCGTGATCATAATTTGAAGCTGGGGAATCATCAAGCCATTTAAGGACTCAATGTTGCATTCGTCCCCGTAAATTCCCGTTAGTCGGGTAATATTGCTCAGTGTATTGGCGGGTATAGCACCCCTAAAGTTTACCCATGTGTTCGGCAAGAGCTTAAATGTGCGGTGTGCTACGTGTGAATGCTTATATTTGAAGCGTTTATGTGGTGGGCTAAGTCGCTTCCTTAATCGATAAAAAAAGACTCAAATCACCTGTGAACGGACTTCAAAGTCCACGATTCGACTATTTTTCACCTTTTTTGACTAGCAACCGCGAAGGCCCCAAGTATGCCAGACAAGAACAGAGTCACTTCTTCTTGCGACAAATTACAAATATTTCTGATCGCCTTTTGCTTTACTTTGAGTTCTTGCAGCAAACCACCCGTTTCTAAAGCGAACGGAGATGGAGAAGAGGTACAAAAAAATACCGCCAATTCAAGTACGATTGACAACAGTGGCTTGGGTGAGCGCAGAAAAGCCGAACCCGGCGTTGGAATACGAGGCCAGAAACTAAAGGATCGCGACGGTCTACTGGCAACTCCCGCGAAAACACTCTTCCGCACGAAAGAACGATTGATTTTTATGACGATCGATCAAGTGCTTCGAATGCACGAGATTCAATTTGGATTCCCAAAGTCGCACGAGGAATTCATGGAAAAGATTATTCAACAAAACAATATCGAGTTGCCCGGTTTACCCGACGGGCGTTATTACGAATACGATACGAAGACGAACGAGTTGATGGTCGTCGAAACAACCGAGCAGTGAACAACAGTTGGTCGGCTGACTCGACCAACTCGACTAACCAACTAACTGATCGATTCTCCCAGGCGATTGAGTGCCATCGTTAGCGTTCGCACCGCCTCAACAAACTCATCCAGATGCAAGTGTTCATTCGGTGTGTGATCCAGTGAACTATCGCCCGGTCCATATGCGAGGATTGGGCATTCCCAAATCGGTGCCACCACGTTCATGTCAGCGGTGCCAGTCTTTAGTTTGTAAGTCGGCTTGTGACCCGATTCACGAATGGCCGAGGCCAACGCTCGGCAAAGCAAGTTGCTGCGGTCACCACGATGCGCAGGTTCATAGGCGTAGGTTTTCAGCTGAGCTTTCGTTTCGCCATGATCTGCAAATTCATTTAGCTGAGAACGGAACGCATCGATATCGAATCCGGTTGGCAGTCGTATTCCGATCTTGCATTCTCCGAACGAAGTCAGCCCATCGCTGGAGCTGTTAATCTTGCGTAACGAAGGAAGTAGTTGGTCGAACAGTTTTGGCTTTTGCTCGTTGAATGATTCGCAGTAGTTCAGAACAGACTGCCAGAACTCGCAAACGAATTCGGCAGCGCCACGATCGGGTCCTGCCGAATGGCCCATGTCGACCTGGATGGAGTAATCGATCAGGACGCGTCCCTTGTAGCCGAGCGTAATGGCTCGCGAACTACTTGGCTCGCCAATCACGCAGTAGTCGGCGGTGAAGTCTTTTGAGATTTGCCGGGCGCCTTTGCTGGTCGCTGATTCTTCCTCGACCGCCCCGACTACGACCAAGCGAACGTCGGGTGGCAGTTGACACATCGAACCCGCCAAAGCGAACGTCGCCAAAGGTCCTTTGGCGTCCACGCTGCCTCTGCCGAACAGAATCCCATTTTCGACTCGCACTGGAATGTCGCCAGGTACGGTGTCGATATGTCCCAGCAGGATGACCGTTGTGCCATCTGCATCTGCCGACTTGTTTTGAGCGTGGCGGATTCCCACGGCGTTACCCGCCTGATCCACGTACGCGTCGTCGTAACCGAGTTGTTGGAATTGTTCGACCAGAAAATGTGAGGCGGCAGATTCGTTTCCGGAAAAACTCTCGATGGCAACCAGTTGCTCAATCAGTTGGCAACATGATTCGTCGGTCAATCGTGCAGGGCTTGTGTCGTTTGTTTGATTCATGCCGTGATCGAGGTCCCGTTTCCGGCAAGTGCCAGACTAATGCATTGTTCCGGGCGGGCATCGGCGATTACGACACGTTGCACACCACCATCGATTGCCGATCCCGCAGCCAACAGCTTGATCTTCATGCGACCTTTGGCAAACGTTTCAGAGACTTCGTCCAGGTCCGAGCGAGTGATCTGTTTGATCAGCGAATCACTATCGTCGATGTCTTTCATCAGTCCGGGGACGTTGGAAAGAATCACCAGGTCATCGGCTTTTAATTGAGTCGCCGTGATCGCGGCAGCGCGGTCACCATCGACGTTGATGGCGATTCCATCCTGCGTGACGGCGGGCGGACACAACACGGGCAGCATGCCACTGGATAACAGCTGTTTCAACAAGTCGCAATTGACCGACTCGACTTTGCCAGTCAGGTTACCGCGAACGATTCGCGTTTTACCGTCCTCGACAACGCGAATGGCACCTTTCTGTTTGCCAACCCAAAGTTGACCATCGATGCCGCACATGCCAATCGCGTTGACTCCCCGTTTTTGAAGTCCCTCGACAATCTGTTTATTGTTCTGACCACAATACGCCATCATGAAAATATCCATGGTGCGGCGATCGGTGAACCTTGAAGTGAATCCACTTGGCGACGTGACGAACTTTGGCGCGTGCCCAAGAGCCTCGGATAACTCGTTGGTCAAATGGGAACCGCCGTGCACCAGGATTGGTTGCTTGCCGGATTTGTGCAATTCGGCGATCTCGTCGCAAACCGATTCATAGTGAATCCCTTCGCCGCCGCCCGCTTTGACAACAATCATGGTGTTTGACTCAATGTTCCAATAAGTAAAGTTGAATATCGCCGGGATCGAAACTATCGCCGGTCGCTTGCCGGGCAGTTTAGCCCAGCAGGTTCGCAGCCAATTGTTGGTTGCATTGTTTGATAATGTTCTGACAAGTCGACTCGGCCTGGTCTCCTGTCAGCGTCGAATCGACACTACGCAGCACGATCGAAAGCAGTACACGCTTCTGGTTCTCGCCATCCTTTTCCGTGTTGCGGAATGTTTCCTTGTAGGTGACGGATTCCAGCAAGTCGCCGCTGGCCTGGCGAACGCATCGTGACAAATCGCCCCAGCTGACCGACTCGTCGACTACAAAGTTGAAGTCTCGGGTGATTGCAGGAAACGGGCTGATCACACGGTGCGTCACGACGGATCGCGCCACCTTGGTCAGAACTTGCATGTCCAGTTCGGCGATCGTGCAATCGCGTTTGAAGCGGAACAGTTTTTTTGCAGCGTCGGAAGCCTGGCCAATCCAGCCGAGTCGTTCGCCATTCAATAACAGTTCGCCGGAGTAAGTAATGTCCAGCAATTCGAAATCACAAGGTCGCGCATCGATCACCGCTTGCGGATCCAGGGCTCGGGCGACCGCTTCCACGACCCCCTTCAGACCGAGGTAGTCGCGTTCCGAGACCAGCGACAGTTTCCATGGCTCGTCGGGCAATTCGTCGTTGCCTGGCAAATAGACCTTGGCTGTTTCGAAAACTTCGATGTGTTCGTTTTGTTGGTACTCGTTGATGCGAAAGACTTCCAGCAAGCTGGGAACGATGCTGCGTCGTAGCAAGTTAACGGGCATGTTTTTCCAACTGGTATCCAGCACGCCCAGCATCGGTTGGTGACTTTGCAGAGCCGCGTTGTCGCACCACGGCGAAAAGCAATCCGACCAGGCCGGAGGAACCAGGCTGGCAGTCATCGCTTCGTCGAAGCCGGCCGCTGTGACGGCGGTGCGTATCTTGTCGGTGACACGATCGACGTGACTGCGTACCGAGGCGGCCATTGGAACGTCGATGTCGTCGGGGACTTTGTCGTAGCCGTAGATGCGCCCGACTTCCTCGATCAAGTCGACTTCGCGAGTGCAGTCCAATCGCCACGGCGGAGGGATCACGTGGATCGATTCTGTCTCGTCTTTGACCAGGTCGGTTTGTTCGGACTCGGAGAAGCCGGCGATGTTTATGTTGACGGAAATACCTGCCGAGTCGCCTCCTACTTTCCGCGACACGCATCGTTCGAAACCAAGTTCCTCAAGAATGGAAGCCGCTTTGGCGCGCGGTATCTGAATTCCCAGGATGCGGTCGAGCTGCGCGAATCGAAACTCGATCGGTTGACGTGGTTCTGGCGGATTACCGACATCGATCATGTCTTCGGCCAGTTCGCCACCGGCCAATTGCAGAATTAATTCGCAGCAGCGACGGCTGGCCCAGTCAATGTTTTGGCTGTTGATCGAGCGTTCGAAACGATAAGAGGCGTCGCTGTGCAGTTTCAATTTGCGTGCGGTCGCGCGAATGCTCATCGGCTCGAAGTAGGCGGCTTCGACCAGAATGTTCGTACTGGAATCGGAGACTTCGGTTGCCTCGCCGCCCATGACACCGCCAAGCCCCACGGCGGTACTGCCATCAGCGATAACACACATGCCGGGTTCCAGGTCATAAGTGTTGTGGTCGATGGCGACCAGTTTTTCATCCTTGGTCGGTTCACGAACAACGATCTTCTGGCCTTGCAGTTTGTCATAATCGAAAGCGTGCAAAGGTTGACCGCATTCCATCATTACGTAGTTCGACACGTCGACAACGTTGTTGACCGAGGCAACACCAATCGCTTCCAGTCGTTTGACCAACCAGTCAGGGCTGGGGCCAATCTTCACGCCACGAATCAAACGAGCCGTAAAACGATGGCACAGTTCAGGGCATTGAATCTCGACGCCAAACTCGTCGCCAAGTGCCTTGCCTTTGGCGACCGGTTGCGGGTCCGGAATGCTCAACGGTTTTTCAAACAGTACCGCGACTTCTCTAGCCACACCGATGTGGCCGAGGCAGTCGGAGCGATTGCTGGTGACTTCCAGATCGATTTGTTGATCACCACCGACCGCTTCGGTGCCTTCGTGATTCAAACCACTCATCGTCAGGCGATCCACGAGTTCATCGTGATCGGGCAGCGAGACGTATTCTTTTAACCAGTCTTGGGAAACAAGCATTGTTCAATTCGTTTTTGAGGGATTCGTTTTTTCGGGATGGTCGAAATTGTCTTGTGCGAAATTGCTTATTCTAGAATTGACGCAGGAAACGAACTTCGTTGGTGAACAAGTCGCGGATGTCGATAATCTTGTGGCGAATCATGCACAAACGTTCGACGCCCAGGCCGAACGCAAACCCGGAGACTTCTTCGGGGTCATAGCCGACTGAACGCAAGACGTTGGGGTCGACCATTCCGGCGCCACCGAATTCGACCCATTTGCCATTCCAGAAGTAATCGGCTTCCACGCTCGGTTCGGTGAACGGGAAGAAGGAGGGGCGGATTCGCACAGGGACGTCTTCACCCAGGTAGTTCGTTGCAAACAGTTGTAAAACAGTTTTCAGGTCGGCCAGCGACACGTCTTTGTCGACGAGCAGGCCTTCCATTTGGTGGAACATCGGGTAGTGAGTGCGGTCGGCAGTGTCCGGCCGATAAACACGGCCCAGCGAAATGATCCGTACCGGTGGCGGCGTGTTTTCCATGACGCGGATTTGTACCGTGCTGGTTTGGCTTCGCAGCAACAGGTTTGATTCCAGCCCGGCCTGTTTTCCAGCCACGGACAAGTAGAAGTTATCCAGCGGGTCACGAGCAGGATGAATCTGCGGAATGTTCAACGCCTCGAAGTTATGCCACGGGTCTTCCACTTCTGGACCAGTGGCCGGCGTGAATCCAAGACGACCCATGATGTCTTTGAGCTCTTCGATCGTTTGCGTAATCGGGTGCAGACGGCCGATACGAGTCTGGACGCCAGGTAGTGACGGATCGAATTGCGGGTCACGCACTCTTTCTTTCTTGGCGCCGCTCAATTGTTGCTGAGCCGATTCGAATGAGGACTGAATCTGGTTCTTGACTTCGTTCAGTTTCTTGCCGGCGGCCGGTTTGTCCTCTTTGGAAATACCAGACAGCATCTGCTGAACTGATTTCAGCTTTCCTTGTCTCGCGCCAAGAAATTCGACTCGGGCGGCTTCCAGTTGTTCGTTGTCCGAAGCGGTGCCGAACGAATCGCTCGCCTGTTGGGCCAGTGTTTCCAGTTGGTTGATGAAATCATCCAGGGGAGTTGCGGTTTCAGATGACATGCTTTGGTTCTCGTTTCAACAGGCGGTGTTGAATGTTGCGATGGATTGATTGCGGATGTGGCAAAAAAAAACAGCACCGTTCGGTGCTGTTTCGAGAATTCATAATTGGCTCGTACAACCGAAGGATCAGGATGGCAGCGCTTGTTTAGCGGCCTCGACAATGGCATCAAAGCCCTCGGCATCAAAAATGGCGATCTCGGAAAGTGATTTGCGATCGAGTTCAACGTTGGCGGCTTTCAGGCCTGCGATGAACTGGCTGTAACGCATTCCGCGTTGACGACAGGCAGCGTTGATACGAACGATCCACAGTCGGCGGAACTGCCGCTTTTTGGTTTTGCGATCGCGATAGGCATAGGCGCCAGATCGGATCAACGTTTCCTTAACGGTGCGAAGCAGATTGCCTCTACCACCACGATAGCCTTTGGCTCTTTTATAGAGACGTCGTTTGGCACGAGTACGTGCGGCGCCTTTTGTTGTACGCATTGATCTTTCCTGTGAACTCGCAAGGCCCTGCCAAGTGCAGCGTTTCTAATTGCCCGCGTGCATCAAATGTTAGAGAGGGGGTTTTTTCAGCTCGAATGAATGATTAGCTGCTGTACTTGCCCAAGGCAGCACGGATTTTGGCTTCCATCGAAACATCCAGAACGGTCGTGCCGCGCAAGTTTCGCTTTCTCTTTTGCGAGACGCGAACGTTGCGGTGGCTGGTACCAGCATGACGATGCTTGGCTTTACCACTGGCAGTAATTCGGAAACGTTTTTTCACACCCTTGTGGGTTTTCATTTTGTGCATGATGAAACCAAAAAACGGATCACTGATCCGTCGCTAATACAATCGAATAACAAGTCGCAGATTCTATGAATTTGAGATCGGATGCGATAGGGGATTTTCAAATGCTTTTCTGCAAAATCGGTGAAAAAACTCTGGCGAACGACCTCGTTTGATCAGGCAAGGTCCTCTGGTCGCACTTGGCCAGATCGAAACATGATCCCGCCCGGCTGGCCTTGCTGCTCCGCTTCCAGTTCGTCCTTCATGTACAGGTTCTGGAGGTCGAGTCGATTACTGGGCCATATATGGAAGGGGCCACGATTCCAGCCTCGAATATTCCAAACTCCCTGGATGCCGTTCTCGGTGATTTTTCCCTCATATAGAACGCGATGCTTGCCTTGGTATTGCTTGGTCCACTGGCAAACGCTGTTTTCCACATCGTAACTACCTTGGATGACCCAAGGGCCGACGTAATCGGTGCCTTCGCCATGGATCTTCTGTTCCTGAAAGTTGATGTATAGATGCATCCATCCCCGACGTGGTTGGTGGTCTTCCAGGTAGAATCCCGACCATTCACCGCTGGGCAGGCGGTTGTCTGACTCGAAATCAATGGGTGGATTGGTGGCTTGGTTCATTTTCTGCTCGAATCCTTGCTGAACTAAGGCGATAGTGCCCGCTATTTGCTAGCACATGTCTTGCGCACGCCCTTTATATAAGGGAGAGAGTGTCATTGGTGGCACTCAGGTGTTGCAGGCCTATGCAATTTGCCCGCTGGAAGAGATTGATTGGCGATTGATTGGAGAATTCGACTGAATTCCTTTGCAACAAGGGTTTCCGGCAAATCGTTTGGGTCAATCGGGGGCGTGGAAACGTAAGGAAATCAAAGGAAAGTGAGGTTTTTTCGTTGTTTTGGCTTGGCTGGACACTTGGTGGATCGTTGCGCCTAGGGTTTTTCAATGGTGTTATCGATTGCATGCAGCGGCTAACGTGCGAGTTTTCACAGGGAATACCCCGGGTTTTGGCTGATTCCAAAATACCTGCAAACTCTTCGATGTTAAAAAAAGAGCCCCAGTCAGTAGCACGAGTTCCGATTGTATTGGTTTTTTGTCGTTTTTTTGAAACGGGTTCCCAATTAACGGCTTCGAGCGACGAATAAGGGAGTACATAAAGGATATTTTTCACAAATAGTGCTTGTAAAGAATCCCCAACTCATCAACAATGGCACTAACAAGGCTGGGTAAAGCTCCAGCTCTTATCACTAACCTTTCGCGTTTTTGACACAATCTGGTTCAGGTTATTTTTTATTTTTCACTGACCTGAAGACCACATTTGTTGTTTTTGTTTTTATTTATTTTCTCGGAGGACTGTAAATGTCTACTCGTAGAAAAGGGTTCACACTGATCGAACTCTTGGTTGTTATTGCCATTATCGGTATTCTTATGGCGATGTTGCTTCCAGCCGTACAGCAAGTACGTGAAGCTGCTCGTCGAACTGACTGTGCAAACCGTCTTCGTCAGTTGACTCTGGCTCAGCACAACTTGCACGATTCGCGTAAGCGAATTTCTCCAGCTTACTTGGGTGAAGAGCAAGTCATGACTGACTCGTTCGATCTTCTTCAGCACCAGTGGACATCGGCACTTGGTTTGACAATGCCTTACACTGAATTGACTCAGTTGAGCAACTTGTTGCCACCGATCATGTACAACATGTTCGATGACTTCACTGACTTCGTTGACGCTGATGGCAACCAACTCTTTGGTTGGACAGTCGGAACTCCAGACAACCTTGGTCTGGTTTACGACACACGCGTTCCTGACTTTGAGTGCCCATCGCACAACATCAACGATATCCAGTACATCCACGCTGGTTCTGGTGCAAACGGTTCATTGACCGCTTACGCTCCACAGTGGGATGGAAACACTCCAAATGATACTGACTGGGCAGGCTGGTTGGTAATCTTCGGTGGTGGTAGCGATTCATTCGTGAAGCGTACTAACTACGTTTCTTGCATCGGTGCTCACGGCCACACAATTGGCCCAGAGCGTGAGCGATGGCGTGGTGCAATGGCTCAACGTGCAAAGATTACTCTTGAGACCATCGCTGATGGTACAAGCCGTACATTCTTGATGGGTGAGAACATTGGTCCTGTCTTCGATTCAATGCCTGGTTTGGGCTTGGACGATGACGATCCATACGCAGCATTGGAAGTATCTTACGGTTGGTCTTGGCTAAACGGTGGTGGCGTCCAGGTTCGTGGCGACATCCCTTACAACGAGCCACGTCTTGATGGCGACATCACTGGTTACGAAGAAGGTACACCAGATGAAGTTGATGAAAACACCATCACAATGCTTGGTAACGCTCAGTTCTCGTCAATCCGTGGTTTCGGTGCTACTCACCCTGCCGGTGTTAACATGGGCTTGGCTGATGGTTCTGTCCGCAACGTTGCTCGCGACGTTGACTGGCTCACCCTGTACGAATTGGGTGGAAAAGCTGACGGTGGCGTACCTCTGAACTTCTAAACCTTAGTTGTTTAGTGCAAAAATCAAGAACCGGGGTGTTATCACCCCGGTTTTTTTATGCGCCCAGCCAGGTAAGCAGGCCAGGTAGAGAGTTTTTGCGGCGAGACTCAAGCAGCAAATCCTGCGTTCTATCAACCTGTGCCTGCCGGATCGATCGCCCTCGCAGCGAACCGATCGACTTTTAGTTAAAATTTTTCTCCGAACCTTTTTAACTACTCGCACGTAAATTAAGATATCGCTATGATACGCGAGTTTAAGATGTTACTGAGAAAGCTGAAAAAATGAAAAAAGTATTTGTTGCAATTACCTTGGCCGTATGTTTCTCTGGTTTGAGTTTCTCTGCCGGTTGCAGTAGCCCTGGCGAACCCGAGAAGGGCAAAGCCACTAACGCCGATATGACGGACAGTGGTGACAAGGATGATGATGGCCGCGAAGCACCCAAAGGAACCGGGTTCGTGGATTAACGTCTCCGTGCGTTAAGCGAAACAGTAAGGAGCCAGCAGCTTATGTTGCTGGCTCTTTTTTTGTGCGCCGATCGGTATGCCAGATTCCGGAAATTCTTGCAGCACCCAGAGAGCGCGCCGATAGAGCGTGCACGAACTATACGTCCATGATGATTTTGGCAGCTTTTAGGGTTCACCATATTTCCGTTCGCAGCAATATACAAAGCCCTGTTCATGTCGCATCTGTCGCACGCAACATTTGTAAAGGTCAAGAGCTGCCTTCCCCATCTTTCATTAACTGCTCGAGCTCGTTTCAGTTGTCTTGTCTTCATCCACACGCGTATTCTCAATATAGCTGCAGTAAAGCGTTATGGCGAACTTGGCTTGCTCCTTTTCCGCTCCGTCGTTTTGGCCTGATATTATTTTGATTTCAATTGAACTCATTGATCGCGGCTCGCGTAATGAAATAAACGACACGTTTTTTTTGCAGGGAGTTGTTATGATTAGGAATCTATTGGCAAGTTTTGCAATTGGTTTTTTCGCGATTGGGATGGTTTGCAGTTTGGGGTGTAATAAGCCAGGCCCTGTAATTCAGGGCAATGCGACTAATGCTGATTTTGGTGTCAGCGGCGAGACGGATGAGCAAGGGAGAAAGGCGCCGGAAGGATTGGGGCCGGTTGGATAGGGCCATTGGATTGGAAGTGGCGCAGTTCCAGCAGAACTTCTTCTGGTGTGGAGTAGATGCCAAACGTTTTTGCGACATGCACTAGTCTCGGTTTGCAATAGTTGGCATTGGGATAGCGTCAGCGAGCTGTTTCGCTTTCTCGCTCGCTGGCGTTTTGTTTTGCTCACTCCTGCGACTGCTCAATCCTTGCGGCTTCGTCCTTGTGACTTTAATCATCGGGATTTTGGGCGTTCAGCCGATTGCGTTCGGTTCGATAGTCCAATAAAACGAAAGGCTTATCTATCGTCCCGAATTGGTTTGGTTGTGAAGCTTTTTCTCTTTCCGTCATATGCTGCCCCGGATCCCCGGCATGAAAATGCCTGGCGGGTTCGCGTTAGCGGCGCCTGCTTGAAGGCCAAGACCCAGAAACTAAGACGCAAGGTGCTGTTGAACATTCTTCGCAGGCTGACGGATCTCTCGGAGGAAGAGTTGCATTCTGAACTCTGTCGGCAAAGAGGCGAACCGTTCTTTTTGGCGGGTTCGCGGAAGAGTCGGATTCTGTTTGAAATCGACGGGCAGCCAATCGCCAAGATGAAAAAGACGAAGCGGAATGGTCAGTTTCGTGCGAAGTTTTTAGTGAAGAATTCTGAGCTGTCTGCGGACGTTTCGGAATCACGGTTTATCGAATTGTCGGCCCGTGACGAAGAGTCGAATGTCGAGGCTGGCAAGTTGCGGATTCCGTTAATCGCGGAAGAGGGCAAGTCAATCATTTCGGATATCGATGACACAATCAAGTTTTCGAATGTTGAAAATCGGGCCGAGTTGTTGGCCAATACGTTCACGCGGCCATTTGAAACGGTAGCCGGAATGGCTGAGCTGTTTCAGCAATTTCAGAAGAGCGATGGATACGAGTATCACTACGTTACGGCCAGCCCGTGGCAGTTGTATGAACCCTTGTACGAGTTTCTATGCGACAACGGTTTTCCGGCGGGCTCGATGCACTTTCGCACGTTTCGTGTCAGCGATCACCTGTTGAAGAGGTTGGGTGTGATTCATCGTAGCGGCAAGGCGGCGGCGGTTCGCAGAATCCTGGGGAGCTTCCCGAAGCGGGAATTTACGCTGATCGGCGATTCGGGAGAGAAGGACATTGAGATCTACGCACGCTGTTATCAGCAGTTTCCCGACCGGGTAAAACGGGTTTTGATTCGATTGGTGAAACCCGAGCATGTTCATCGTGAATCGGTAATCGAAGGACGGCTGTTGTTACCCGAGTCCGTATTTCAGGTGTATGAGACAGCCGATGAATTGGCCAAGATTCTCAGGGATTCCGATTAGTTGGGTCTCGGCGGTGGCGATCCCACCGATGCCCACAGGATTGCCCGGATCTTCGCATAAATACTGGGAATTCGCCGTTTAGTGTCGGAATTTGCCCCTTGTAGCTTCGGTCGATTTTCATAACAATACCGGGCTGTCTGAACAAATACATGGTGCCACCTCAGGATGATTGTCTTTCGGTGCGCACGTCTTGCGTCGATTCTCCCGGAATGATTCGGTTGGCGAATAGGTGAATGACGCCCTGAAAAAATTATTGGAGTAGGTACTAAATGTCGCGTTACACCGGCCCTAAAGCCAGGATCAATCGTCGATTGGGTTCATTGATTTATGAGTCCAACGGAGCGTCGAAGGCACTCGAGCGTCGACCTAATCCGCCGGGAATGCACACTCGTCCGCGTCGCCCGTCGAACTACGGTCGTGCGTTGATGGAGAAGAAAAAGATCAAGCACTATTACGGCTTGGGCGAACGTCAATTGCGCCGCTACTTTGACAATGCTTCCCGTAAAAAAGGTAACACGGGCGAGCAGCTGTTGTTGATTTGCGAACGTCGATTGGACAACGTGATTCGTCGCATCGGTTTGACCAAGACTCGATCGCAAGCTCGACAAGGCGTCACGCACGGTCACTTTCAGGTTAACGGCTCCAAGGTCGACAAGCCTTCCTTCCAATTGCGACCAGGCGATGTAATCACCGTCAAATCAAAGAGCAGTCTGCGTAACCTGTACCAGGGTATTATGGCCGTAGGCGTTGATGGCGTAGGCTTGGAATGGGTCTCGTTCGACAATGAAACCATGACGGCAACGGTTCAGGGTGTTCCCGGGCCGACCGACATCAGTTTGCCGGTAGACGTTAACACTGTGATCGAATTCATGTCGCGTTAGTTTGGATTTCCAGATGGAACTCGGTTCCATTTGATTCCATTCTTGCGACCGACCACGACCAACCAGGATTCAAGAGTCCAGTTTTTGAACACCAGTCGGCAAGCCAAGCGACAGTTTTGGCTTGCCGTTTTTTTTAGGAATAAAAATGCACGCACCAATTGTTGTAATCGGAGGTGGCCCGGGTGGATACGCGGCCGCATTTCTGGCCGCCGATGAGGGCATGGATGTCACGTTAGTCGAAGCCGAACCAAGACTTGGCGGCACTTGCCTGCTGAGAGGTTGTATTCCCTCCAAGGCCCTGCTTCACGTGGCCAAGGTGATCTCGGAAGTTCAGGAAGTAGATGAAGAGTGGGGCGTGTCGTTCGGCTCGCCAAAAATCTCGCTCGACAAATTGCGTGAGCGCAAGAACAAGGTGATTTCAACTTTGTCTGGCGGACTGGGCCAATTGGCCAAGCGTCGCAAGGTGAAAGTCATCCACGCGTTTGCCAAGTTCGAAGACTCGAAGACTCTTTCGCTGCATGGCGATCACGAATCGATCCCGGAAGGTGGCAAGCTGACGTTTGACCATTGCGTGATTGCTACGGGCAGTGTTCCCGCCATGCCTGGTGCTTTTGATATCGGCAGCGACAAGGTTTTCGATTCGACAGGCGCCCTGGATCTGAATGAGATCCCGGAAGAGATGCTGGTTATCGGTGGTGGGTACATCGGTTTGGAAATGGGAACAGTCTACGCCAACCTGGGAACCAAAGTCAGCGTCGTGGAATTGATGGACGGCTTGCTGATGGGAGCGGATCGCGACCTGGTGAGACCGTTGCACAAACGATTAAACACTTTGTTTGAAGAGCGAATCTTTCTGAATACCAAGGTTGGTTCGCTGGGCATGAAAGGCGATAAGGTCGAGGTAGCTTTCGAGGGGCCTGGAGAATTCGGTGCCAAGCAATTTGATTCCGTTTTGGTGTCGGTTGGCCGACGTCCTGTCACAGATAAGCTGGGTCTGGAAAACACCAAGTGCCAGACTGACAAGCGTGGTTTCATCAAGCACGACGAGCAATTACGAACCGACGATCCAAATATTTTTGTGATCGGGGATGCTGCGGGCGAACCGATGTTGGCTCACAAGGCGACTCATGAAGGTCGGATTGCCGTCGAGGCGATTCACGGCAAGAGCGTTTCCTTTGACAAGCGAGCCATTCCTGCCGTCGTCTTCACCGATCCCGAGATCGCTTGGGCAGGAATTACTCAGGACGAAGCGAAAGAGCAAGGCAAAGAGGTCACGATTGCGACCTACCCTTGGGCAGCCAGTGGTCGAGCGCAGGCAATCGGTCGCACTGAGGGCATGACCAAGTGGATCATCGACCCGGAGACCGAGTGTGTTATCGGTTGTGGGATGGTTGGTCCGGGAGCTGGCGAGTTGATTGCCGAGGCTGCTTTGGCGATCGAAATGAGCTGCGAAGTTCGCGACATCACCGAGACCGTTCATGCTCACCCGACACTCAGTGAAACGCTGATGAACGCTGGCGAAGTGTTCTACGGAACGGCCACTGAAATTTACAAGCCGAAGAGAAATCGAAGCTAGTCGGCACAAGTATGTCAAAGCTTGATTTCAGGCACAGCCGTTCAGCGAAAGCCACGGGTAAACGATCGAAAACCCTGGCTGTCATCAAGACAGCCGGGATTCAGGGGCAATCATGAACAAATCACGGGTTCTTCGGTCCAAGCGCGAGATCGGTTTGATGCGTCGTGCTGGATTGCTGGTTTGGCAGGGGCATCAGGCGGCGAAGCAGTTGATTGCGCCGGGTGTTTCTACCGGTCAGCTGGAGGATGCCATTGCCGGAGTGTTTCGAACCGCTGAGGCCGAGCCTTTGTTTCTGGGCTACCCCGGTCCGACTCCCTTTCCAGCTGTTTCCTGCATCTCGGTGAACGAAGAACTGGTTCACGGAGTCCCCGGCGATCGGGTGTTGCAGGAAGGCGATATCGTCAGCATTGATACCGGTTGTCGGATCAATGGTTGGTGTGGCGACGCGGCGGTTACACATGCAATTGGTCAGGTCAGCCCGCAAGCTCAAAAGATCATGGATGTCACCAGCGGAGTTTTGGATCTGGCGATTGAATTGATGGCTACCAAGAAGTGGTGGAGCGAGGTCGCCAAGGAGATGCAGGAGTACGTCGAAAGCCGCAAGTGTTCCGTAATCACCAGCATGGTCGGTCACGCCATCGGCAAGGAGATGCACGAGAGCCCGCAGGTTCCAAACTACTACGGACGCGTTTGGGCCGAGGAAGGCGACTTCGATCTGAAGCCCGGTGTCGTGTTGGCCGTTGAGCCGATGGTCAGTCTCGGCACGCAGAACCTGAAAACGCTAAGCGATCATTGGACGTGCATTACCAAAGACAAGAGTCTGTGCGCCCATTTCGAGCACACGATCGCGATCACGGCGGACGGCCCTCGCCGGCTTACAACACCGCCTGAAACTGACGAGGAAAAGGCGATGTTACCAGCGGACATGCAAGACGAAAGTCAGTGGATTCGTTGGTAGCAAAGTCTACCGATCGAATTTTTCCTGATACCGTTCGTTGTTTTCGTAAGCGGCTTGCTTGACGCTGGAGGCTGGATCGTCAGATTGCTGCATTGCGATGACTCGCGAATGAACATCGCGAGCCCGTTCGAATTCTCCAGCGGCTGCATAGGCTGCCGCCAACGTGTCAAGATTTTCGACGGTTTCGCCAGTGATTTCGATCGCCGTCTTGGCAACCAGAAGTGACTTTTTACCATCCGCAATCGACTCGTCAGGGCACGTCGCCAACAGCCAAGCCAGACGTCGATTGAATTCGCCGTTACGTTGCAACGTGGTGGCCGCCTGCATGTCATCTGCCGCCTCTTGCCATTGTTGCAATGCCAGGTGGGCATCGGAGCGATTGATCAAGGCCCATCCATCTTTGGAACGCTTTCGAACGACTCGGTCGTAATCGCGTAATGCGTCATCGGGGTTTCCCATTGCCAATAGACAATGGGCTCGACCGCTAATTGACTGCACATCATTCGGGTCGACTTCGACGAGTGTTTGATAATCGCTGAGTGCTGCGGCGTGTTTTTTGAGCTGGTAACGGATTTCGGCACGATTGAAGATCGCTTTTTTCGAGCCCGGTTGTAGGTTGATGACGGTCGTGAAATCTGCTTCCGCTTTTTCGTAGTCGCCTTGCTCGGCGTATAGAGTCCCTCGGTGCAGCGGCGTCTGCCAACGTTGTGGGTTGTTCTCAATCGATCGAGCGAAGTCCTGCATGACTTGCTGCATGATTTGGTCGGCTTGAGGCGTGTTGTCCGCCTTGCGGAACTGTTCAGCGAGATCGATGCGGCTGACCGCACGCTTGTCCAGCGTCCAGGCAAGTAACGTCTTCAGGTATTCGCGATGTGATTCCGCTTCCAGCTCTTCCATCAACAACGCGTCACATTCTTTGACGATCTCCGAAAAAGCTTTCGATGTGTCCGCCGACTTGGCTTGCCGAGAAACGGCTTCGATTCGCTGGACTAATTCGCTGGACGCCTCCTGGGCGTACAGGCAATACGGCATTGCCAGCCAAAGCAAGGCAAGTGTCATTAGATTTCTGGTGCGTGTGTTCATAGCAAACCCTCCGTGGATGTTGCGCTACGGGATGTCAGTTTCAGTTTTTCAGTTCAGTTTTTGTGCCGTCGGACACCAGGAACGTAGTTATTCCTGAGGCTCAGTCATCCGCATCGGATCCAAAGCCTCTTTCAATGTTTCTTCCGGCAAAATGTTTTGCTCAGTGCAAAGTTCGCGAATCGTCTTGCCAGACTTGAACGCTTCCTTGGCCAGCTTGGAAGCCTTTTCGTAACCGATATACGGGTTCAAGCTGGTGATCATGGACAAGCTTTTTTCAACGAACGAGGCACAAGCTTCGATGTTGGCTTCCATGTCGGCAGCACAGAAATCGACGAACGCGTTGGTCGCACCGGTTAGCAATTGGATACTTTCCAGCGTCGTGTGACCCATCATCGGCATCATGATGTTTAGTTGGAATTGACCACCAGCGGCGCCACTAACCATGATCGCCTGGTAATTACCCATGACGCGGGCCGTGACCTGCATCAGGCTCTCGCACAACACGGGGTTAACCTTACCGGGCATGATCGAGCTGCCCGGTTGTCGGCTTGGCAAGGTGATTTCGTAAAAACCGCAACGTGGTCCGCTGCCCAACCAACGAATGTTGTTGGCGACATTGAACAGAGTGGTGGCCACGGTGTTCAGGTTGCCGTGACATTCGACCAGTCCGTCGCGTTGAGCATTGGCTTCAAAATGGTTCACTGCCTCGACAAAAGGAAGGCCGGTGTCCGAGGCAATCTGTTTGGCGACCAGGTTGCCGAATTTCGGATGCGTATTGATACCGCTTCCAACCGCCGTGCCGCCGACTGGAAGCTCCAGCACAGCATTCATGGCCGCTTCGGCGCGTCGAACCGATTGCTCCAGCTGTCGAGCGAATCCACCAATTTCCTGACCGAGCGTCAGTGGCGTGGCGTCCATCAAGTGAGTTCGTCCGATCTTGATGACCTTGTCCCACTTGGCTGCCTTGTCCTTCAATGTGTCGGCAAACCTTTGCAGGGCGGGAAGCAACTCGCCCTTGATCTCGCAAGCGACCGCGACATGAATCGCCGTTGGGAACGTATCGTTGGTACTCTGTCCCATGTTGACGTGGTCGTTGGGATGAATCGGTTTGTCGACTTCGAACCGGTCACCACCGGCGATTTCAATCGCCCGATTCGCGATTACCTCGTTCACGTTCATGTTACTGGACGTGCCCGACCCGGTCTGAAAAACATCGATCGGAAATTGGTCGTCCAGTTTTCCATCGATCACATCTTGAGCCGCAGCCAACATCGATTCGACTTGTGAGTCGTCCAGCGGGTTTTTGCCGCTGCCCGTCAGTTTGCCAAGGTCTCGATTGGCGATGCCGCAGGCGTATTTCACTCGACCCATCGCATGGATCAAGGCCGGAGGAAGTTGCCATCCGGAGACCGGGAAGTTCTCAACCGCACGTTGAGTCTGTGCGCCATAGTAGGCGTCAGCGGGCACCTGCACATCGCCCATGGAATCGTGTTCGGTGCGGAATTTAGTTTCTGGCGTCGCGTCAGGTTTAGTGGTCATGTTATGTTCAGTGCTGGTTTGCCGGTAAGGTATTGTCTGCCGTTGGCGATTCCGAAATGCGGTGTCAACGTCCGGTCGGTCTTAGGTCGAGGTCTATCTAACCGGGCAGGTCGCATCCGGCTACTCTCAATTCTATCCATTATCGAGTTTCCTGACACTATGAATGTCTTCGAAGAAATCCGCAAAGAATACGAAACCCGAGGGCTGGACCGGCAGGATCTCAGCGATGACCCGTTTCAGCAATTTGACCGCTGGTTCAAGGAGGCGGTTGAAAAGTCCCCCGGCCGCTGGACCGAGCCAAACGCCATGACACTCTCCACCTGCGTCGATAATTCAGTGACCAGCCGGACGGTGTTATTGAAAGAGTACGAAGATCGACAGTTTGTCTTCTTCACCAACTACGATTCCGAGAAGGGAGTGCAGTTGTCGAAGAATCCGTCAGCCAGTTTGCTGTTTCACTGGCCGTACCTGGGAAGGCAGATCCGTATCAATGGTACGGTGGAGCGAACCAGTCGTGAGCACTCAGAAAAATACTTTCATTCCCGTCCCCGGGGTGCTCAACTGGGCGCCAGTGCCTCGGCACAATCGACCGAGCTTGGGTCGCGGGAACATTTAGACGACTTGCGAAAGCAGTTGGACAAACAACACGAAGGGCAACCGGTGCCGCTGCCAGACTCGTGGGGTGGCTTTGGGCTGAGGCCCAATCGATTCGAATTTTGGCAAGGCAGGCTGGACCGATTGCACGATCGGTTTCAATTCAGCTTGAATGCTGACTCAAACGACTCATGGGAAATTCGCCGGTTGTTTCCGTAAGACTTTGCTGTGATGTTCGTCTACCTGATGTTTGTCTACCGCTTGGTCGTTGATGAGTCATCGGGGGCTTGGGCCACACGACGTTTCGTTTTGGATGGGCTGAGTAGCACGAGTTCCTTCCGTCGCAAGAAATAGGGCGCGCTCTCGATCACTTGAAACTCTTCCGGCAACCTGGCCTGCAGTTCTTCCAGGTTCTCACGCGTTGTGATGATCATGCTGTCGGGGTGAGTCGCTGTGAACTGTTCCGGGCTGGGCCATTGTTTGCGGTCCCATTCGTTTTTGCGATTGTCTTTCCAGTCACCACGTTGATCTTGCGGTGCCAACTCGTAAATCGGTCGGCCACCGTAATAGACCCAGCTTGATTCCAGGCAACCGAAAGTTGCCACGGCGGACGTCGATTGTTGGTCAGCTACCTGCAGCAACAGGTCGTTGCTCTTTCGGTGTTTGTCAACGACGGTGGTGCCAAACCCGAAAACAGAAGTTACAAAGACTACCGCGAATGCACACAAGGAAAGCACGGCGTGTTGGTTGTCGTCGCGTAAGTGAAACAGCAGTGCGAACACACCGCCTACGATCGGAACCAGGCCAACCATGGCCAAGCGAAGGTCTCCTGACAAATACTGGTTCCCGGCAAAGACCAGAGCCGCTGTGATCAGCAGTCCGCTAAAGATCATGGTCCCAAAGGACATCCGCTGGAACGACTCGGTAGTCGAAGTTGTGCGAGTCACGATTTGGTGCAGGAACGTTCCGGTCAGCAAAGCCAGTGCCGGGTAGCACGGTGTGATGTAGCTGGGCAATTTGGTTTGGGCCAATGAAAACAGTCCGACTTGAACACCGATCCAGCACAACAGAAACACGTATGCCATGCCCCAATGGTGCTTGCGAGTAACCCGACGATCGACTTCCAGAATCATCGGACCAAAGAAGACCGACCAGGGGAAGAACCCAAGAATCAACATGAACGGGTAATAGAAAATGCCTCCGTCATGGTTCTCGAACGTCGAAGTGGCGCGTGCCAGGTTTTCGGTAAACAGGAATTGAGTGGGCCAGTCCCAGTTCGTTTGAATGCCTACGATGATGTACCATGGTGCGGCCACAACCAGTACCGTGGCGGCCAGAATGAAGGGTCGCATCGCCAGCAGAGTCGACAGAAAATGCGAAGGATGAAACGGCCTGAGGCTGGCGACGGCAATCCGAGTCAGCCAACCACGCGAATTCCATTGCTCGTTATCGATGGGTGGCAGACGCATGATCAACATGAACATGCCAATGATCGCACAGGGCAGGATGAAGCCGACCGGTCCCTTGGCCAGAACCGCGAGTCCCAGCATGGCGTAAATGCCAATGACCCACGGCAAGCGTTGTGGAAAGTAGTAACCCGCCCAGCGCAAAGTGGGTGCGTCCGCTGCGTTGGCTTTCGGCGCAAAGGTCCCCAGCACATACAGCAGTGTGGCCACGGTGCAGCAAAACACCAGCACTGAATCAGGAGTCGCCGCGCGCCCGGCCACCACAAACATCATGCTGGTACCGAGTACGATGGCTGAATACAACGCGACCGATGGATTGAAAAGGCGACGTCCGATTCCGTAAGTCGCCAACATCGTCCCAATGGCCAGGACCGCCGACCAGAATCTGGCTGCGAACTCGCCGACTCCGAATATCTGGTAAGCGCTGATGATTAGCCAGTACAGCAGGGCCGGTTTTTGAGGTCGCAATTCATCGTTGAACATCGGCACAACCAGGTCGCCGCGTTCCATCATCTCGACGGCGCAGCCTGCGTTGCGAGGCTCGTCCCGGTCCCACAACCTGGCCGATCCAAGATGAGTAAAGAAAATCAGGCATCCGATGCCAATAATAATGCCAATCTGGGTGTGCGTTTTTTGCACGATCGATGCTCTCCCGATGCTGGTTCTATCCTTGAACATGCACGATTCTACGAGCACTCTATCAAATCAAAAAGGCAAGAAGAAGCTGGGGAGCTAGCAGTTGTCGTTTAACGGGAACCGCGTTCAATCAACGACTCAAAATACGAGCACGAAGCGCAAGCGAGTGGTTCCGAACCGCAAAACCACTCGCTTGCGCATCGTGCTCGCATTAAACGACGTTCGCCGTAGACGCTTTACGCCCACCAGCCGCCGTTCACGTGGATCGTTTGTCCAGTGACGTAGGATGACATGTCGCTGGCCAGGAAGACGGCGACGTCGGCGATCTCGGAAGGTTCGGCGAAGCGGCCCAGAGGCACGTTGGTTAGCATCACCTTGCGGTTTTCTTCCGGAATCGATTTTCCCATTTCGGTATCAACGACGCCGGGCGCAATGGCGTTGACGCGGATGTTTTTTCGGGCAAGTTCCTTGCTGAGAACTTTTGTGAATGCAATGACGCCGGCTTTGGCCGAAGCGTAGTTCGCTTGTCCGAAGAATCCCGTCACGGCGGCCAGCGATGCCATGTTGATGATCGAGCCGCCCTCGGCGATATGCTCGACGACGGATTTGCAACTGTTGAAGACGCCGGTCAGATTTGTATCAATTACGTCGTTCCATTCGCTGTCGCTCATCTTCTTGAAGCTGCGGTCGCGAAGGATACCAGCGTTGTTGACCAGGATATCCAACGATCCAAACGACCCAACGGTCTTGGCGACCATGTGATCGAGTTGGTCCATGTGTCGAACGTCGGCGGCCAGCGGCATGGCACGGCTGCCCAGGTCGCTGACGACGCCTTCGGCCAACGCTCGGTTCTTGCCTTCGCTGTCTTCAAAGTAATTGATGACGATATTGGCTCCGGCTTCATGCAATGCTTCGGCCGTGGACCGACCGATGCCTTGACCTGATCCGGTGACGATAGCCGTTTTGCCTGTTAGATCAATCGATCTCATTTGATGTTCCTTTAATTATTGAGCTTGCCACGAGGGCTTTCGTTTTTCGAGAAATGCAGCCAGGCCTTCGCGAGCGTCATGGGTGGCGCGAGCTTCGGCGGATACCTGCATGGACTGTTCGACTTGCTTGGACAAATCATAACTGAGACTGGAAACAATGTGTTTCTTGGTAAGAGCGAATGCTGATCGGGACCCACCAAGTATTGCTGCGATCATTGTATCCAGGCGAGACTGCAATTCAGCCGAGGGCACGACCGCGTGGCATAAACCGAAGCTGTTGGTCGCGGGGATCCGTTCATTGGACAACAACATGTAAGTCGCCGGTCCCGATCCAACACGATGAATCAGCAA
>CAZPOL010000002.1:83084-85108 GCA_964588195.1 uncultured Pirellulaceae bacterium
GGGCGATCGATCGTCAGGGTGGCCACACCGTCGTTGGTGTTCAGTCGCACGTGTTCAGACATGGTGGGTGTTTCTCGTGTTTCTCGTTTTTGATTGTTGGTCGGGATGGGACGCGGTGGAACGGGTTGCCGACGCCCCAATTTCGCCCTTTTCAAGTGTCTCGTCCAGCGGTTGAAACCGCAAACCGGCACCTCGAATAACATGGTGGTTTCGGATAGAATTCGTACTGAATCAACGTGCGAAAACGCTAACGCGACTCCGCCAAAAATTACCTCTGACAAACAAGGCGGGCCGACGCCCGAAACAACGAACATATGCCAAACAAGGATAAAGTGCTAATTGCCAATGGGCAGGGATTCTGGGGCGACAGTATTCTCGGTCCGGTGCGATTGGTCAATGAAGGGCCGTTGGATTATCTGACGCTGGATTATCTGGCGGAAGTCACCATGAGCATCATGCAGAAGCTGAAAAGCCGTGACCCCAATGCGGGCTATGCGACAGACTTCGTGCAGATGGTCGAACGCGTGCTACCCAAATGCCGTGAAAAGGGAATCAAGATCGTTGCCAATGCGGGAGGTGTTAATCCTCAAGCATGCCGAAAGGCAGTGGCCGATGTGATTCGCAAACTGGGAATCGAAGGTGTGAAGATCGGTGTCGTCGAGGGCGATGATATTCTGGCCGACCTGGGTTCCTTGATCGATTCGGGCGAAGAGTTCAAAAACATGGATACCGGCGAGGTGTTGGCACCGTACGTAGACAAGGTCATGAGTGCCAACGTTTACATCGGAGCTGAACCGATTGTCGAAGCACTGAAGCAAGGTGCGGACATCGTCATCACTGGTCGCGCGACTGACCCGTCGGTTGTACTGGCTCCGCTGATGTACGAATTCGATTGGTCGATGGATGACATTCACAAACTGGCGGCTGGAACGATCGCGGGCCATATCGTCGAATGCGGAGCCCAGTGTACTGGCGGAAACTTCGTCGGCTGGAAAGACGTACCCAACATGGCGAAGATCGGTTACCCGGTCATCGAGGCTCATCCGGATGGCTCGTTCGTAATCACCAAGCACGACGGCACGGGTGGCATGGTGAATGTCGAAACCGTGACCTCTCAACTGGTCTACGAAATGGGTGACCCCTCCTGTTACATCACGCCCGATTGCATCGCAGATTTTACATCGATCAATCTAAAGCAAGAATCGGACCAGCGTGTTCACGTGTCCGGAATCAAGGGTGCCGCAGCGACACCGACGTACAAAGTATCGGTCTCGTTCAAGGACGGCTACAAACTGGTGGGGCAATTGACCGTTGCTGGCCCGGACGCAGTGGAAAAGGCCAAGCTGTGTGCTGACATTGTGTTTGATCGAGTCGCGTTGGATGGCGTTGAATTCTCCGACGAGGAGCGTTTCGTCGAAATCGTCGGCACCAATGTGTGCCACGCTGGAATTGCCGATGCTCCGCAGGAGCCTGCCGAAGTGATCTTGCGAATCGGAGCCAAAGGGCACGACAAGGCCAAGCTGAATCGACTGGGAATGGAAATCGTGCCGTTGGTCACCAGTGGCCCTCCGGGAGTGACCGGGTTTGCCGGTGGGCGACCCAAGGCAACAGACATTATCAGTTACTGGCCAGCTCTTATTTCGAAAGACAAGGTCAAGTGCTCGGTTTCCGTGGAAGAAGTCAAGTAACCGGGTTCGAATCAGCCCACCGTGGCATCAACAAGACACAAAAGAAAGTAAAGGTCAGGTCGTGAAGGTAGCGCTCTCTAAAATTGCATTCGCCAGGTCCGGCGATAAAGGTGACGGCAGCAACGTCGGTGTCGTGGCATATTCGCCCGAAGGATACGAAGTCATCAAGGAACAACTGACGACGGATCGAGTCAAGGAACACTTCAAGGAGATTTGTTTCGGCAAGGTCGTTCGTTACGAGGCGCCGAATCTGAACGCCCTCAATTTCATTCTGCACGATTCGTTGGGCGGCGGCGGCAGTGAGTCGCTGAAGACCGATGCCCAGGGGAAGACTCA
>CAZPOL010000002.1:85208-114177 GCA_964588195.1 uncultured Pirellulaceae bacterium
AGATTTGAGATTTGAGATTCAAGTCCTGGCTGGCAGTTGCAATGGATGTACTCGAGAAATTACGTGGGCGAGCGTCGGATCGTCAACGCAAAATCATCTTCCCGGAATCGGCAGACGCTCGAGTAATTCAAGCGGCCAACGACTTCCAGGCCTCCGGCTTCGGACAAGCCGTGGTGGTCGGTGATGAGGGGTCTGAACTATCCGACCTGGACTCGTCGGTTCAAACGGTCTCGACCGCAGATGCCGAGCTTCGCGAATCCGCCATCGCTCAATTGATCGAAAACCGTAAACACAAAGGGATGGATCGAGCTCGCGCGATCGAAGCACTCAAAGATCCGTTACTGTTCGCTGCGTTGTTGGTGCGTTGTGGTCACGTCGACGGCAGTGTGGCAGGCAGTGTGGCAACGACGGCCAGCGTCATTCGGGCTGGCATTTACGGTGTCGGCACAAGGCAAGGGCGGAAACTGGTTTCCAGCTACTTCTTGATGCAGTTGCCGGAAAGAGCGATGACGTACGCCGATTGTGGGGTCGTACCGGATCCTTCAGCGGAAGAGTTGGCCGAAATCGCAATTGCCTCTGCCGAGAGTCATCTGAAATTGACAGGCGAAACGCCACGGGTAGCCATGTTGTCTTTCTCAACCAAAGGCAGTGCAGCTCATCCTCGAATCGACAAGGTAACCGAGGCAATGAAATTGGCAAAAGCGTCTGCGCCTGATTTGCTGATCGATGGCGAGATGCAATTCGACACGGCTTTCGATCCTGGTGTCGGCGAACGCAAGGCGCCTGATTCGGAAGTGGCTGGCCGTGCCAACGTGTTCGTCTTTCCTGATCTGGACTCCGGGAATATCGGCTACAAGATTACCGAGCGTGTTGGTGGTGCGATCGCATTGGGCCCGCTGATTCAGGGCTTGGCCAAACCGTGTATGGACTTGTCGCGAGGTTGCAAGGCAAGCGACATTGTCGACGTGGCGGTAATCGCCAGCGTCGTTTCGCCCTGATTGATTCGCCTTGATTGGGTTTTCGATCGTGCCGATTCAGGATTGCCGTATGCACGCACTGACTCGATTCGAAACCTCCTTGCATAACGTCTCTTCCAGTTGTCCGTCCGCAACGGCTTTCAGGTTATCATGCAGATGTTGCTGATTGCATGTGCCGACAATCGTCGTATCGCAATGCGGGTGGCTGATGGTATACCGCAAAATGAATTGAGCCTTTGAAGTATCTGTGGGCAGCAACTCGTCCAGTCTTGCACGCTCCCAAAGATCATTTAATACGGGTCGTTTGATCTCGGCCGCCGGACCACCGTGAGCAATCCCGCCGCGAATAATGATTCCCGCGCCTGTGTTGGCAGCTTTAGTGATCCAGTCATGATGTTGAGGTGCCAAGCAGGAATACGGAATTTGAAAGGTGTCGAAAACGCCCAAATCGATAAGGTCCGGCAAGTTTGGCAGCGAGCTGGATGAACCGATAAAACGAATCTTGCCTTGGTCTCGAAAGTTCTGCAGCAGTTCGATTAGCCCCGAATCAGACAGCGACCTGGCATCGCCGCCATGAAACTGCATCAGGTCGATACAGTCTGTTTTCATTCTTTTCAGGCTTAGGTGCAAATTGTCTTCAATAACCTGTTTTTCCCAAACGTGATCGATCTCAATATGGTCATCGTGTTGTTTGTAGACGCAGCCGCATTTTGTAGCCAACAAAAAATCGTGGCGACGATGGCTGATGAATTTCCCAATCCTCTCCTCGCTGACTCCGTAGTCCGGGGCCGTATCGATCAGGTTGATCCCACTGTCCAGCACAGTGTTCAGAATCTGTTCGGCGTCTTGATCCTCCACGACTCGCTTGCCCCACGTGTTTGGCCCACGCAGCCCCATGCTGCCGTAGCCGAGTTGGGTGACGGATTGGTTCGTTTTTCCGAGGGTACGCTCTCGCATTGTCTTTCCAATATCGGTTGTTTGAATCGGACCTGCGTCGGTTGGCTAGTTCCGCCTGGAATCGAGCAAGTCTCTTAAAGAATCAGCTTCGCGATTAGCGGAGAATAGCGGTTTTCGTTTGGCGCCAGCCGACCGCAGTTGTTCCAGGAATTTTGGGTCTGATTCGGCGCGAGCAAGAATTTTAGCGAGCCCGGCAGTATCGCCCACTTCGAATAATCCAGGAAAGTCAGCGCCTAACAGGCCAATCGTGGCGTCAATTCGCGAGGCCACGACCGGCACATCATTGACGATCGATTCGGAGATTACACTCGGTGCTCCTTCGTTGATGGAACTCAGCACCATCAAATCGGAGCTGGCCAGCTGAATCATCGCTTGTTCGTGAGTCACCTCTCCATGCCAGTGGTAGCGAGGATTGTCAGCGGTCTGCTGTGTTGCCATTCGTGACATCTCCTCATTCAATGCCGCTCCGTATTGATCGATGCGGATTCTCGATTCGGTTGGCAACTGTTTGGCCGCCAGTGCTGCGCGAAACGGATCTTTGATTGGTCGCAAGTGCCCGATGACCGTTACGCGAAAGCAATCCGACGAATCCGAAGGGGTATCTGCTGCATCGACGACCGGTGTGGCGGACTGGTAGATGACAGTGCACTTGTCGTGAAATTTCGCAGGAATGCGTTGCATGCCTTGTGGTTCCAACAGGATGATGGCTTCCACCGCTTCCCAAACCTCGATCGTATTGCGGTAGTTTTCTTTTGCCGTTTGATCGTCGGATGCCAATGCTTGCGGATCGAAGTCGCGATGCAAGTCGGTGCCGCTCATGCAAATCGCCAGCCTGGTTTTTTCTGGACGCTGGTCACTGTCCATGTTTGATTTCAAAGTCGTGATGGCGGCGTGGCTGCGACAAGCATGTAGAGCGATCACCCAATCGGCGTCGACATTTGCTGGAAGGCTGGCACGATCATGAATTTGAACGTCGTGGCCCATATGGGACAACATCTCTGCCCAGCGGGTTCCAGTGATCTGATTGCCTCGTGTCGAGTTGATCGATACGGGGATGAGAATGATGATCTGCATAACGATGTTATACCATCAATCGAGCATCGTGCGTTTACCGCAGGGTCACTTGCCTAAAACACACGCTGGATCATTCGTTGTACACGCGAAGAGAATGGGCAACGAATAAAAGCTGGCGATTAAATCAGCGCATAAAAAAACGCGACGAAGTCCCCTCTGGCATCTTGCCATCCTCGCCGCGCGAACAACCCCGCCGCTCCCCAAATTGGCGTGGCTGCAACCAAGGCTACGTTACGACTCTGCCAAGTCAAAGATGCAGACGAAAGCCTGCGATTGTCGCAGCGTTAAGGGAAATCCGCCGTTGTGTTTTTGCAATTTGAACAAGAACGACGGTGTCAAAAATATTCACGGGGTGAAAAACCAACGTCACCTAGCCGATTTTCCAGTCCAATCCGATGTCGAGATTAACGGATGAATGGGTCAAGGCACCCACACTGATTCGGTCTACACCGGTTTTGGCAATGTTACCGATCGTCTCAAGATTGACCCCGCCAGATGCTTCCAGCAGGATTTTTTTGTTTACTTTGTCCCGGATAGCAACCGCGTTCTTCAGTTGTTCGTTCGTCATGTTGTCCAGCAGGATAATATCAACCGGGCAGGCAAGCGCCTTTTCGAACTGGTCCAGGCGATCGACTTCGATCTGGATAATCGTGTCATTGCCGTTGGGCAAGCGATTCGCATTCTCCGCGATCCACTTTCGCGAACTCTCGACCGCGATGCTGATTTCTCCCATCGGTTGATCCGTCAATGAGTCCATCATGGCCAGGTGGTTGTCCTTGATCAGCACCGCATCGAACAGGCCCATGCGATGGTTCGTGCCGCCTCCGCAATGGACGGCGTATTTTTCGAGTCGGCGCCAGCCGGGTGCTGTTTTCCGTGTGTCCAGAACTCTGGCTTTGGTACCTGCGACCTGCTTGGCAAACTGGCCGGTCAGAGTACTGATACCCGATAGACGCCCCATGAAATTCAAGCATGTCCGTTCGGCAATCAAGATATCCTGCGCGTTGCCGGTCAGAACCGCGATGGCATCGCCCGGCTGAATCGGATCACCGTCGCGACGAATAATTTCCAGCGTCAGGTCACGATTGACTCGTTGAATCACCAATTCACTGACGGCAACGCCACAGACAATCCCGTGTTTGCGAGATTCGAAAGTCGCCGCGCCTCGAACATTGTCCGGCACGACGGATTCGGTGGTAACGTCCAGTTGTTCGCCGGGTTTGGCGGAACCAAGGTCCTCGGTCAAAGCCAGGTCAATCAGGCGGATGCTCTCTTCGCGAGTGGCATCATCAAAAACTATTTCCGGTTCTGCTGAGTTGCTGGCGGCCACTGGATCGTTCCTTTCACGAATGTCTATTCCGCACCACTCTCCAGATAGGCGGCGATGCGATCCTTGATTTGATCTCTGACCTTGCGAAAGACTTCCAGTTTTTCCAGATCGGTTCCGGTTGCATCAGCAGGGTCTTCGAATGGCCAGTGTAAGAGCTTTTTGGCTGATGGCCATATGGGACAAGCCTCTTTGGCATTGTCACAAACGGTGACAACCAGATCGAACGGAGTATCCTGAAATGGATCACTCGATTTGCTGGTCAGGCCTTCGGAAGGAAGATCGATTTCGCTGAGAGCCACCAAAGCCAGTTCGTGAACATATCCGGATGGTTTCGAACCCGCCGAAGTGGCTGTCCATTGAACCGGTTTGTCCGGGTTGGATTTATCGGCACTTCCCAGTTGATTCCAGATTACCTCTGCCATTTGAGAACGGCACGAATTCCCGGTACACAAGATCAATACGCTTTTCGATTCCATTGGTTCCATTCGTGTCGTTCTCTATCTTTAATTTTGCAGAGTAAATAAGCTCTTCGATTTCAAGGTTCGGACCATCTTAGCAATTGAACCACATACTGCGCACAAAAAAAGGAACACTAACCTGAATGAAGATTAGTGTTCCTGGGATTTTTCTGTCAGTTCTAGTCGAGTGAATCCAGATTGACTTCCAGATCGAACGTCGTTTCACCCGACTCCTGATCGGCAACGCCGCTTTCACGAGCGAAATACTGATCTTGTGTTTCTGTCGTGAAGGAAGAAACAGTGTCCGTCGTTTGCGAATCGTCGAGTGTCGTAAAGAACTCAGGAGCGTCATTCAATTCCGTAGCGGCAGAATCGACCATCGACAGGAATTCATTCCGGGCGATAATCATCTGTTGAATCACACTGTTGGGACCCGAAACGTCAACCGTTGATTGACTGGATCGGGGCAGGATGCCGAATCCACCATTTGATGAAGTGTCGTCGCTGCCAAAGTCAAGCAGGAACCCGGAGATCGGACCGTTGGAGATCGCGAAAATCCCGATGTCTTCGCGAGCATGTCCGGTCTCATTGTCAAACGACTGCTCTTCTTCAACGAACAGAGATACGCCGGTTGCTGAGGTCTCGGTTTGTCGCACTGTTGCGGTCTGGTTACCGTTGTAGGTTTGCAAATCGGCGAAGACCGCTGGTGGATCATCGAAGAAGTTGGTGAACAAGACTTCTTCAGCGTTATGATTGATGTCGCCACCATTCAACGCCTGGTAGAACACACCGTTGGAATTCCCGCTGGATGGTTGAATGGCAATCCACGAAACGGTTTCATCAACGTGGCGTTGTGTCGCCGAAGCTTCTTCTTCTTGTACCCGCACGTCGAACCCGTCGGCGGTAATCGAATTCAAGCGAGTCGTTACGGTCGCTGGTCCGTTGTCCGATGCTACCTGGGCGAATACCAGTGGAGTCGTATCGTGATCATGGTTAAACGAGACCGAGGAGAAATCCGAATCGATGATCGAATTTCTGGCCTCAATTATTGTTCCGTCGGGTAGACGGTGAGTTCCTGATTCAAATACCAGGTAGGAAACCGTTTCGCCGGCGTGATTGAGGTCCAGGTAGTTCCATTCCTCGAAGTGCAATTCAAAGGAGTTGTTGGTCAGGTTTCGAGCTCTGACAACACCTGGATCAGATTCATTGAATGTGTTGGGTGACAAGATCACAACTGGATTGATGTAGTCGCGTTCCAGAGTAATCGTTTGCCATGGTCGACCAACGTCGGAGACCTGCCCTGCCTCACCAATGAATGTGGTTCCGATGATGTCACCTTCTTGCAAGGCCAGGAACCCGATCGTTTCCAGGCCGTGCCCGGTCTCTTCATTCAGTGATTGCTCTTCCTCCACGAAGACGGTTGCTTCGGTATTGGTTAGCGAAGTCAAGCGAACGCTTGCGGTGTTTGAGCCGAAGAAGGATTGCAAGCCGGCAAGAAATACTGGTGCCTCGTCGAAGGACGTTTCACCGAAAGACAGAACCGCTTCGTCGTCACCAACGCTACGGGTTTGAATCTCGGAATATTGAGTCCGTGCCCCCAGGTCGTCGCTGCCTGGAACGAAGGCCAGCCAGCTGACTGTCTCAGGCGTATGAGTATTATCAGCCGCCTGTTCTTCCTGCAGCATGACAAGGAAACCGTCAGTATCAACGCCAGTGACACGATTAACCACAGGCGAGCCACCATTGGTGGTCACGGTTTGAGTCAACACGATTGGAGTCTCGTCGAATGGAAGTCCAAACTCCACTTCTTCAAAGTTCGTTGAGATTCCGTCAGTGTTTTGGGCGACGATTGTCGTGCCATCGGCCAGTTGGTGGGTGCCAGATTCCAGCACGACGTAGCTGACTGATTCAGTTGCGTGAAGACGATCCAGGTAGGCATATTCCTGAACCCTGACCTGGAAGCTGTCGGCCGTTACGTTGCGAACACGAACCGTGACTGGTTCTGCTTCATTAAACGTCGCTGGGCCAACGACCACGACTGGATCGATGTAGGAGTTTCTCAGGAATACCGTTCTCCAGCGACCGTCTGCCAGGAATGTGTCGGCTTCACCGATTGGCGGCGAGACCGTTGCGGTCACGTTAAAGACGAACGGGTTTTCGTCGGCATCACCGGATGCGAATGAAACCTGACCCGTGTAGGCTCCGAATGGATTGGAGTCAAAACGGATTTCGAATGTCGTTGATTCTCCAGGTGCCAGGCTCGTTGAACCAAAGGACTGGGCTACCGAGAATCCATCTGGAACAACGATTGGATCAAAGAGATCCAGGTTACCAGTATCAGTTTCGTTGGTGACGGTAAAAGTTCTGGTCGCGGTGTCGCCCAGACCGACTTCACCAAAGTTCAGCGAGTCACCGACCTCAAGATTTTCGCCGTCAACGCTTACCTGAATTTCACCGAACGTGAAGAATTCGCCACCAACGGCTTCGATTTCTGCACGGAATGCCGTAGTGCCTGTCCACCAGGAACTGTCTCCGTAAATGCTGGTTGCCGTATCGCCTCCAGACAAGACGCCGGCAATGAGCCACTCACCACCTTCAAAGATCAAAATTGGGCTGCCACTGTCACCGGGTGCGGTAGTGGCTTCAAATTCAAGAGGTGTCGGGTCACTGCCTGCGATAGTGTTGGCTGCCGCAGAACCGTCATCAAAGTCAGTCGAGATGATGTTTGCACCTGCGCCGCCATTGGCCGGTGCACCAAATGCATCGATGATGTTCTGGCCACCCCAGCGAATCCCGTCTGATGTGAACCCGTGCCCCGTGCTACCGACACCATTGAAACCGTAGCCTACCGTTGTCGCGAGTGCTCCGACCAACTCATCGGTCCGATCGATAAACCGAATCGGCGTTGCGACTTCCTCAGGAATACTGGAATCCAAAATCAGAATGCTGACATCACCACCGTCCAGCAAGGTGCCGTTACCGGCAGGCAGTTGAACCGACTGAACCGTAGCGGAAAAGTCTGGCGTGTTCGAGTTGTCACCGAAGTTAATCGTTTCGCCAGGTGTGGTTCCACAGTGGCGTGCCGCGAGAACGACGTTGTGCGAGATTAGGCTGCCTGTACAACCAGCGGCCAACTCTACAACGGAATCAAAGGAAGCACCGAATTCCTGAGAACCGACTGGGCCGATCGCGTCGTTAATAACGATTCGCGGAAAGATCGACTGCTCAGAAGATAGCAGACTGTCGAACGACTCAGCTTCCTGTGTATGTGAAAGCACGGAACCATCGTTCGCATCGATGATGATCGAGTAGTTCAGGTCAGTTTCCAGTGTGTTGGCACCGGGAACGGTAGTGTCAACACGCCACGCCAATTCAGCGCGATCACCGATCTTGAACCAAACGAGATTGGCGTCGGTCGTCAAATCGTTTCGGTCAGAGTATTGTTGGTTACCGATTTGTTGAGCGGTCGTCAGTGATAACGACGGCGTCAGTGAGTCAAGTGTGGTCAGGTGACCTGCCGCACCATTGTTCACCGATAGCACATCGCCATGATTGGCTTGAAGGACTGAAACCGTTCTGCCTTCGATCGGCAAGCCGTCCAGAGTGTGTTGGAATTCCGCAATTGTGTCGTTGGCATTGTTTACCACTCGAATCAATTCCAGATCATTCGCACCTTGTTGAAGGTAGGCAGTTTCCGGTTGGCTGGCCAAGTGCGACAGAATGACTTGCTGTTGTACCTGGTCCAAAGTTCCACCGAGATCGATACCCGTGGAAGCCGACAACAGTACGCGGTCTTCAACATTCTCATATTGCAATTGCGAAGACTGGCTGTGGAGTCGTCGGCTGGTCTGTTGCCGTCGACGCTTGAATCGTTTGAAGGACATGTTGTTCTCTTCGGTTAGTTCCGTGAAGATGGATACGTTCTCCAATTTAGTTGAATCCCGATGGAATTCAAATGGAACCTGAATTCAAATTTGCTGCATTGAAAATCATGTTAAAAACAACACCAGAATCCGCGAATTATTTCCAGGATATTTTACGGGATTGGGGGTACATCAGGTTTTGGCGTGCGTTGCTGGCGGAAGCAATCGCTGGACAAGCCGACGGAGATGGGGATTCTGCCGGGCCAGATTCAGCCGCTAAAAAGCGAGGCGAAATTTCTCGCACGCGAGGCAGAGATGCAATAGGCGGACCCGATCGTGCGATTGGTCGAAGCGTCGATGAGACGGAGCCTGGGTGTCGTTTGACTGGCAAAATTTTTTGAGAAACCGAGTGCCGTGACGGCCTCTCTCTCGCCCCGCGCAAGTTCACTCTGGGCAAATCACTCGAACCAGCTGACCCGATCTTCAATTGCCTTGTTGATCAACAGCAGCAGCGCGTTTGGATCGTAAGGCTTGTGCAGGAAGAACTTGCCGCCGCTCGATCTCGAGCGGCGGACAACGTCCTCTTCGGTGGTGCCCGAAATGATGATGATGGGAATCGACGCAGTCAGTTGGTCGTCGGCCAGTTTTTCGCACAGTTCTAATCCGTCACCGTCCGGCAAGCCGAGGTCAAGCAGGATGACGTCTGGTCTTTCGGAGCGTGCCAGCCGCAGACCGCTGGCAGCCGTGGTGCTGGAAGATACATGAAAACCGTTGCGTTGCAGGCCTTCTTCCAGCAACTCAATCTGAATCGGATCATCCTCGATTATCAGAATCGACGAACGATCAGAGATAAAGATTGGCTGCGCTTGCAGTGCAGGCTGGTTTTCAGTTTTGTCAAACATTATTGCCTCAGTAACGGATTTTTTACCGGCGTTTGCCGGCAACGTCGTCGGACAACATTGCAGTAACCCAGAGGGGGACCGGGTGGGGGAATAGTCTGCTGATTCAAATGTTGGGGACAATGAATCAGCCATACCTAAACATGCCGCGCGCAATACGAAAGTCAAAAAGAATTTCTGTTTAGCTGTACCAGTTAGAGAAAAGCTGACTGCGAATTTCGGGCCGTGCGGGTTGCAACAGACGGTAAAAAAACCGAAAGCTCGAAAACCAAAGATCTGCCCTACTTTTTTCGCCAAATCAAATCGTCGGCTACTTTTAATTTCGTTTGCACAGATGCGATTTCTTTTTTGAAACGCCGGGCATCCTGAGGGTAACCTGCTGTTGGTTGCAGGTCGGGTAATTGCTGTTTCCAGAATGAATTCCACGCGTCCATGGATATTTCACGCAAGTATTTCGCAACCATAGAGCCCAGAGCAATCGGCAACATGCGTTCGCCTTTGACAATGAATCGGGATTCGAAATTCCGATTCCCTTCTTGCCATCGATAACAACTTTCCGGGCGACGTTCGTAAACCACGCGAACGAATGAACCGGTTAATTCCTGTTGTAGCAACCCGGCGTAGTGCGTCCTGCCTCCCAGACGATCGCAAAGCAAGAAGACGTCCTGTTGGTCAGATGGGTCAATCGTGTCGATCAACCGCTTGGCCAATTGCAGAGTCGCCGCGCCCAGCAGGCTGGCTTTGTTTCCAAAAGCAGCGAGGCCATCATTGAACTGTTGTGGGAAAATCAGCGATGCCGAAATTCCACAGCACTCGATTTGCCGAGCTTCCAGTCTTTTGCGAACTCGAGACGTCAAGGAATCGACCTGGCTGCGATCGCATTTAAGCGGAATCGAAACCTGGTCCCAGCGATAAGTCGTCTCACTGGCCAGTTGTAGTGTCGACTGGTTAGCGAAACGTGAAAACAGTTCATGCAGATTTTCCGGAACTGAATCCACGACACCCAGCATGGTCAGAACGCTGCGTTCCAGTTCGTTGATATTGCCGCGGCTGGAATAGACGACTTTCGAATCACAGATAGAAATCTGCCGGTCAGGTCGAGTCGGCTTTCCGTTTTTGCAGACGACGGACTTCAAGGTTGTGAACAGATCCGTTTCGACGTCCGGGACTTCCCACATCGAGGCGCCGATGACCAGCGGTCCCAGGTTGGGTCCGTAGCCAGCTTCGTCGGTGCCGATCAGAAAGGGCATAGGCTCACAACTCCGTTGGCGAGGGACTGGTCCTTTGATTCAGGTTTTAAGTGAACGAAGCCCTAGACCTTCGGAGCGGCACCGCGAATCTCGTCGCTGGCCTGGTCCTCGTAGGTCTTGAAGTTGTCGCGGAACTTTTCAGCCAAATCCTTGGCGGCCGCATCGTAAGCGGTCGCATCTGCCCAGGTACCTTTGGGAGAAAGGATTTCAGCGGGAACCTGCGGGCATTGATCGGGAACGGAAATTCCGAATACCGGATCGTCCGAGAAATTTGCCTTGGACAATTCACCGCTGTGAATGGCATCGATGATGGAACGGGTATGTTTCAGCGAGATTCGCGATCCAGTTCCAAAGCCACCGCCGCTCCAGCCCGTATTGACCAGCCAGACGTTGCTTTTGTGTTGCTCAATTTTTTCCGCGAGTTGCTCAGCATAGCGAGTCGGGTGCCAGACCAGGAAGGCCGCGCCGAAACAAGCGGAGAACGTCGCCTCGGGTTCGGTGACGCCCATTTCTGTTCCAGCGACTTTCGCCGTGTAACCGCTGATGAAATGGTACATCGCCTGAGCCGAAGTCAGGCGGCTGACCGGCGGCAAGACACCAAAGGCATCGCAAGTCAGCAGGATTACGTTTCTCGGGTGCCCACCAACGCAAGGGATTCGAGCGTTGCTGATGTATTCGATCGGGTAACTACAACGGGTATTTTGAGTGAGGCTGCAATTGGTGAAGTCGACTTCGTGTGACTCAGCGTCCTGCACGGTGTTTTCAAGCACGGATCCAAATCGAATCGCGTTGAAGATTTCTGGTTCCTTCTCGGCTGTCAGGTCGATGCACTTGGCGTAACAGCCGCCTTCGATATTGAAGACGCCAGTTTCAGTCCAGCAGTGTTCGTCGTCGCCAATCAATCCACGACGCGGATCGGCTGACAAAGTTGTCTTGCCAGTGCCCGACAAACCGAAGAACAGGCTGACGTCCGATTCGGTTCCTTCATTGGCCGAGCAGTGCATGGACAGCACGTCTTTCTTCGGCATCAGGTAGTTCATAATCGTGAACACACCTTTTTTCATTTCACCAGCGTATTCGGTACCAAGGATCACCATTTCGGCGGCGTCGAAATTCAGGGTCACACAGGTTTCCGACGTGACGCCTTCGATCGAGGTGTCTGCCTTTAGTTGACCTGCGTTGTAGATCACGTAATCGGGAGTGCCGAAGTTTGCCAACTCGTCCGCCGTGGGGCGAATCAACATGTTGTGCATGAACAAAGCGTGGTAAGGCCGCGAGCAAATGATGCGAATCTTCAATCGGTTATCGGGATCCCATCCGGCGAAGCCATCCATCACGTACAGGTTTGGGCACTTGTCCAGAAAATCGATAGCCGAGGAACGCATCGACTGAAACGATTCATCAGCGATCGGAATATTAATATCGCCCCACCAGACATCGTCATGGACTGAGGCCTGATCGACGATACGTTTGTCTTTGGGGCTACGTCCGGTTTTTTCGCCGGAGGAGGTGGCGATCCCGCCTGTGGATGTTATCTGGCCTTGGTCAAAAGCGATCGCGTCGTGATAGAGTTTGGCGGGGCTGGCGTTGCGAGTCACGGACTCGGGAAACTTGTTGTTGGCGATAGACTGGATTCGTGAACTCGTGGCAGTAGACATAACAACACAGATTATATGATGCGGGGGATGGAATCGCTTTCAACGATCTAACAGATGACGATCTAACAGATCGGAAGGTCAAAGGTAATGAAAACGTATTGTGATTGTAAGGACTTTCCACAGCAAATGCGGTTTTTTACGCCTCTTTTACGGGTCTGGCAGCTAAACGCATTTCGTTGATAATGGCTACTTCGGTTACGACGCTTGAACATCAGTACCAAACGAAACCAAAACCAATTCCCATGAGCTCAGATTCTTCCGCCGGTCAACGATTTCGGCAGGCGTTGGCCGATGAAAACCCTTTGCAGATTGTGGGGGCGATCAATGCTTATTGCGGGTTGATGGCCGAGCAAACCGGGTTTCGCGCGATCTATCTGTCGGGGGCTGGCGTTGCCAATGCCTCATTTGGCATGCCCGATCTCGGTATTACGACGATCAACGATGTGGCCGCCGATATTGAACGAATCACAGGCATCACTCAACTTCCTTTGTTGGTCGATGCCGATACCGGGTTCGGGAATGCGTTTAGCGTCTCGCGAACGATCCGCACATTTATCAAGGCCGGTGCGGCGGGGGTCCACATGGAGGATCAGGTGGCGGCCAAGCGGTGCGGACACCGGCCGAACAAGGAATTAGTCGATACGCAGGAGATGGTTGACCGAATCCACTCTGCCGTGGACGGTCGCACGGATGACAGCTTTTTCATCATCGCTCGCACAGACGCTCTGGCCAGCGAAGGCATGTCGGCGACTTTGGATCGCTGCCACCGTTACATCGAGGCCGGTGCCGACGGTATATTTGCTGAGGCGGTCACTGAGCCAGGCCAGTACCAACAATTTTCCGACGCGTTGGATGTGCCGGTGCTGGCCAACATGACTGAATTTGGCCAATCGCCATTGCTGACGACCGAACAACTCGGCGACCTGGGTGTGGAGATGGTGCTGTATCCGCTGTCTGCTTTCCGAGCGATGAATGCGGCCGCCGAGCGGGTCTACCAATCGATCCGCAAGAACAAAACACAAGAATCAGTGGTCGAGTTAATGCAGACTCGCAAACGACTTTACGAGGTCCTCGACTATCACCGCTACGAACAACAAATAGACGAATTGCTTAAGAAGGCCAAATCATGACATCGACAAAAGATCAACCAAAGAAGAAAAAGACTGGCGGGCTGGCAGGAGTCGTCGCCGGCAAAACAGCCATCGCCACGGTCGGCAAAGAAGGCAAAGGGCTGAATTACCGAGGCTACTCGATCTACGATCTGGCAGAAAATGCCACGTTCGAAGAGGTCGCTTTTTTGTTGCTGCACGACCATTTGCCAACGCAAACCGAGTTGGACGGGTTTTACGAGCGTTTGAACAGTCGACGTAGTCTGCCAACCGATTTGCAAAACACGCTGAAGGCAATTCCAAAAGGCACGCACCCGATGGACGTCCTGCGAACGGGTTGTTCGATGCTGGGATGCCTGGAGCCGGAAGGGTCCAGCGATCGGCAAATGGAGGTCGCTGAAAGGTTGCTTGCCGCGCTGCCATCGATCCTGACCTACTGGTATCGCTTCGCGAATTTTGGCGAAGAGATCAATTTCGAGTCGGACGAAAAAACGCTGGCCGGTTACTTTCTGCACAAATTGAATGGCGAAACGCCCAACGATACTCATCGTCACTCGATGGACGTCTCGTTGATCTTGTACGCCGAGCACGAATTCAATGCCTCAACATTTACAGCACGCGTTTGCACGGCCACGATGTCCGATATCTATTCGGCAATCACTGGCGCGATCGGGACGTTGCGTGGCCCGCTTCACGGTGGTGCCAACGAGGCGGCTATGGAATTGATCGAAAAGTTTCAGACACCAGACGAAGCCGAGGCAGGCGTCATGAAGATGCTGGCCAACAAGGATTTGATCATGGGTTTTGGTCACCGGGTTTACACGGTTTCCGATCCTCGCAACGTGATCATCAAAGGCTTCGCCGAAAAGTTGTCCAAGGATGTTGGCGATACCGTGTTGTATCCAGTCTCCGATCGGATTGCCGATGTGATGTGGCGTGAAAAGAAACTGTTTCCGAACCTGGATTTTTTCAGCGCCTCGGCTTATCACTTCCTGGGCATTCCCACGGAGATGTTCACTCCGATTTTCGTGTTGTCGCGAGTCACCGGTTGGTGTGCTCACGTCTTCGAACAACGTGCCGACAACAAGTTGATTCGCCCCGGCGCCGAATACATCGGTCCAGACAGTCGCGACTACGTGTCGATCGACAAGCGATAGGCTGGACGCTCATCTGAATTGCAGCATTAATCTGTGACGGGACATTGATTGGTCCTGTCACAGATTTTTTTGCGCCGAACACTTTTTGCCGACTAATTGTCATTGAACCAGGCTGTGCCAGAGTAGACAAAAGGTTTGCCAGATTCATACAGTTTCAGGCGTTCCTGCATCTCTTCGTCCGTGTCGTCGCCGAAAAGCTCAATCGCCTTTTTTTGTTTGGCGGCCGCTTGATCGAATTGCTGGTTGGCCGCATGGGTGGCGGCCAGGGTTTCGTAAGATTGCCAATCAGTCAATTCCCCGGCTTCCATAATTCCGGTCATTAGTTCCAACGCCTTCGCGGGCTGCCGTTTGGCGGGATCGGGATGAGTCGACAACAGCCAACAATACTGACGCAACACGAATGGGTTTTCGCCGGCGAGTTCTACTGATTTTCTGGCGTCATTCAATGCGCGATCGTAGTTGCCCAAGGATGTGTACACGGTCGCGCGGATGTAGACGATTGGCAGGTTGTCCTTTTCCAAACGCTCGGCGCGATTCAGATCGTTCAGGGCGTCGTCGTAGCGCCGTAGCTGGCTGCTGGTGCGGCCTCGTTCCAGGTAGTACCGAAAGTTTTCCGGGTCGATGTCGATCGCTTTGCTGTAGTAGTCGATCGCATCGCGGGCCTGACCAGAACGAGCCAGAATGTTTCCTTTCTCCAACAGATAATCCGGGTAGGCGGGATCGAGTTCAATTGCCCGGTCAATGTCTTCCAGAGCGCCATCGAAGTCACCCATTTCGGCAAGCAAGCGGCTGCGGCGGAAGACTCCCCAATCGTAAGTTGGTGCGGCGTCGAGAAAGATGTCCAGATCCTCGACCGCTTCCGGGTAACGATCCAGTTGTTCGTAGACACGAGAACGCAAACGGTAACTGGTCACGTATTCAGGGTCGGTCTCGATCGCTTGATTCAAATCCAGTAACGCCAGTTGGTAACTTCGCATTTCAATCAGTGCGGCGCCTCGATTCGAATATCCCAACGTGCCCTCGGGATTCACGCGAATTGCCAACGAGTAATCAGCGATTGCTTCGCGATATTCACGCTGTTCGAAATAGATGTTGCCCCGATTAATGTATGGATCGGAATCAAACGGGTTCAATTCAATGGAGCGTGAATAATCCTGCAATGCCTCGGAGATCTTGCCTGCCGATTTGAATTGAACGGCGCGATAGTAATACGCCAGTTCGTGATTGGGATCCAGTTTAATCGCCTGGTTCAGGTCAGACATCAGCGAATCTGCATCGGCGTTGTTCAGCGTCGTAAGAACTCTGACGATATAGGGCTCGGCGCTCCTGGGGTTTACTTCGATGGCGCGTTTGATATCGACCAGACTCTTTTCGGATGCGTCGGATCGAGAATGGATTCTGGCACGTAAGGTCAGCAACGGACTGGACTCACCAGCGATTTTGATCGCCTGGTCGACGTCAGTCAGCGCGGCAGGCAGCTCGTCTCGCCACAAGTTTAACGTTGCGCGAGTCTGATAGGCCCACGCATTTTCAGGCTCGGTATTGATTAGTCTTTCCAGATATGGCAACGCCTGGTCCAGGGGAAGAACGTCATCCAGCGGGCAAGCCGATTCATCCTGGTTCTGATAGAAGAAGACGTCTTGCTCGGAAATGCGACTGACTTTCCATGGAACCAGGCGAATTCTGTTAGCGGGTAGGCTGGCGCCATCTGCTTTCAGCAGTTTGACCTTGGACGAAATTGGGATAACGAAATCGCCCTCGGAAATTGAGTCGGTTTGTCCGTGCAACGAATTGCAAATCAAAAAACAGGCGAACAGCGAAAACAATAAACTCTTACAGGCCAACATTCTTGTCCCATGGGGTTAGTTAAAAATAGTTTCGTTGGTCCAGCGTGGCACTTTTGTAAGTCCCGACAAGGATTCAGGATAATATCTCGCCGGCTGGAACGCGAGCTTTAGCATTATCAGGTTGGCTGAGGATTGGCTGTGGCTTGAGTCACACCGGGATATCAGAGAGCCCGGCCGACCGTTTTCGTGGCTTGGCCTTTGACTTGGGGCCGTCGACGCTTGCCTTGTCGTTGCCGATTCCGTTGCTGTCTGCCGATTCGTCGATCCGCGCTTTCAGGATGTCCCAATTCAGAATGGCCTCAGTCCGTTGCAGCAAGACGGACTGCAGCCCGTTTCTTGATTTGTCGATGTCGGGAATCAGAGTTGCTGAGGTCGGTTCCAGTTCTTGCCACGCTTGCGAAGTGAGTACATCAGCGACTCGTTGATTCAGGAACGCGGTTTCGCCGACGTACAAGGCTCGATTGCCAGCCCACAGAATGTAGACCCCAGGTTGGTCCAAAGGAGTCTGTTTAACACGAGCCAAAGGTGTGCGGGCGGGTAGTTTCTGTTTCAGCCAATCGGCAAACTGGCGTTCGCCAACCAGGCGTGACTGGCTGGCGCGTTTGCGAATCGACATGGCTGCCCAGCGGTAATCGACGGGCTGAAAACCAGGTGCGAATTGTTCCGCAAGGCGATCGAATTCCGCTGCGTATTCCGGACTGCATAGCACTTCGTCCAGCGTCAGGTCGTAATCCACTGACAACAGACGCATGGCGATCTCACTGGCGAAGCTGTACGCATCCATCGATCGGAATGAGGTGCGACGTCGTTCCTTGGTGGCAATGGGCAGCGATCCGGCTTTCCGCAGACGCAACAAAGTCTGGTTCCACAGCGTCACATGACCTGCGACTTCGTCAGCCTTGCAGGCTTTGGTGAATTTTTCGTTGAGAGCGGGGTCACAGAGCATTTGGTCGACGGAGTTTCCATCGGCTGTTTTGCTGAAGTGCTTAATGATGGCTTGTTCGAACGCGTCTTCTTTCTCGCGGCCCGCTTTGTTCGAGCCGACTGTTTTGCGTTGTTTCCCTTTGGAGGTTTGCGGAGCACTGGTCAGCGGGTTTTCCGGGCCATCCAGTTTGTCGCCAGGTTTGACATTCTTCAATCGTTGATTGATGTAGGTGACATATTCGGGCGACAATTCGCAACCGATCCATTGTCGTGCCAGCTTTTTGGCTACGGCCAACGTAGTTCCGCTACCACCAAACGGGTCAAGCACGGTTTGTTGTGGATGGCTACAGGTACGGATGATCCGTCCCAGTAATTGTTCGGGCATCTGGCAACCGTGAAATCCTTGCCGCTCTTTGAATGTGCCGGCCACACGAGCAAAGTACCAGGTATCGTGATCGGTGGAAAAGCTGCGAGGCGCGTCCTGCGGTCGATAGATCCAGGTATTGTCAGGCAGGCGTCCTTTCGGGTTGGCTCGCGCGTCGGCGTAAACCAATTGCCTGGCCGACGGTACCCGCACCTTCGGGTTGTCGGCATTGAAGGTGAAGTTGGCCGGGTCTTTTACGAAGTGAAACAGGTGAGTGTGACTGCGACTGAAACCACGCCTACAATTGACGCCGAACGTGTAGTACCAAATAACCCAGCTGCGGCATGAGAAGCCAATTTTCTGGGAGGCGATTTTCAATTCGGCAGCGAACTCATCACCAATCGCCAACCAGAAAGTCCCGTCCGGCTTCAGGCAATCGTGGACTCCCTGAATCCACTGCTCGCACCACTCCAGGTAGTCGTCGGCTTGCTTACGATCATCGTAGACGTCGTATTCGTAACCGATGTTAAATGGCGGGTCGGCAAAGACCAGGTCAATTGACTCGCGGTCAACTTGCCCAAGCAATTTTACGCAGTCCCCTTGATGCACTTTGTTTTTCTGCAGTCCCATTTTCCTTGACGAAAACCGGTTAAATACACGATTGTCCGGGCGTATTGTCGCGGATTAAGTCGCTTTGAAAAGGGTCGGCGTCCTGCTGATCGTAAGCATCGCTGTTGATCACGAGTGCGAGACGATTCACCTGAAAAATCGTGATTTCCTTCCCCTCCGGCGTCGGTGGTTCGGTATCTGGCCGTGATTGTCCGGATATCCGTTACAGAAGTAAGTGAGCATTTTTGATATCGGTATTCCGAGGCTGGCTGCCACCAAATTAGGGCAATCTGGCTAGTGACGGTCTAGATTTCACCGGAGAATTTGTTCCGCGGATGGAGCATCGTTTCCATGGTATCGCAGCGTAATTGTTACGTTTTGCCACTGTGTACGTTTCGAGTGAAAGACTGTTCGAATTCGAATGTCTGATAGAGAAGCACGAATTTTGTTAGTTGATGACGAGCCCGTCATCACGAAAATGCTTAACCACCATCTCAAGTTGGCTGGGTATGCGAATGTGCGCTCGGAGAACAACCCGCTGAACGTCGTCGATGTGATTGATGAGTTTCAGCCGCGCATCCTGTTGCTTGATATCAGCATGCCACATCTCGATGGTCTGAAAATCCTTGAGCTACTAAGCAGCAAGGTGATCGATGATTCTATCACCGTTATCATGGTGACTTCGTCGGAAGAGGACTACACGAAACGCAAGGCACTGATTCTGGGTGCGTGCGACTTTATCGGCAAACCGGTGAATCCCAGGGAGCTGGTGACACGGGTCGAGAACGCGATTGCCGGTCGTCCTAATCTGGACTTCATTCTGCATTCGCTGCCGCCAAAGAACCCCGACTTCTTGAACGGGACGAAAACGACTCCTCCCGATCTTATTTGACTCGTTCTTTCTTGCTGAGTCATTCTTGCTGGTGCGTGTTGTTTAATTCTGCGCCAATGCTCTGGGCTGTCCTGAGAACGATTCCTTCCTGCCTTTTAGTTCTGCCTTGTTGTTCTGCAATGCCAGATGTGTGAAAATGCTTCCGTCGATTTTGCGACAATGTGTTTGGTTTTGGAAAGGTCGGGGGTAGTGCGTATGGCCAGTGTACTTGTTCGGTACGGTTGCCTGATTTCTGTTTTGGGCTGCCTTTTATTCTCTGGTTGCTATCGATCCGAACTGGAAAAATCACAAGCCCGATTGGCCGAAGTCGAAGCGGAAATGGCCAAGGCGGCTGCAATCCATGAAGCCGTGGACGCCTATCCTCTGGTGCATATCGTTTGGCTCAAAATGAAAGACGACGCTTCGCCGCAAGACCACGCGGCTTTGATTGCAGAATTAGAAAAGTTAGCCGGGATCTCCGAAGTCAAAGGACTGGAGATCGGGCGATTCCATGAACTCGGCGACAGCCGTGCAATGTCAGATTTGGACCTGGTCATGCAGATGCGATTTTCTACGGAAGACGAGTACCGAACCTACCAGGATCATCCGATCCATTTGCAGTTGAAGAAAGATATTGGCAAGTACCTGGGCGGCCCGCCTGTCACATACGACTATTGGACCGAGAGCGACTGATCCGATGGGCAGAGGTAAATAAAATAATGGAAAACAAGATCTATTTGGTATCCAGCGGAGATCTGCGACTGTCGGCGAATCAGGTGTGCTGGCAGGCCCAGTGCGAAATGGAAGAGACGCTCGGGCAAGCAATTGCCCGACACGGATTCGAGGTCGTGCGGGCACATCCGTACAAGGAAGATCAACAGCACGGGTTTATTTCAAGTCAACGCGAAGGAATGGATGTCTTCAAATCGATTCCGAAGCGCGCGCCGTTGATTGTTGCTGAAGCAGTTTGGCAGTACTCACATCACATCCTGGCCGGGCTGTCGACTCACCAAGGGCCAATTTTGACGGTTGCTAATTGGTCGGGGCAGTGGCCAGGGCTGGTTGGAATGTTGAATCTGAACGGTTCGTTGACCAAGGCGGGGATCAAGTACTCGACTTTGTGGAGCGAGGACTTCACAGACGACTATTTCAATTCGCGTCTGGAGTGTTGGCTGAAGACGGGCAAGTGTGAACATGAAACGAAGCAGGTTACCAATTTCGATGTCGGCACCGTCGACGCGGACGTTCGCACAATTGGCGAGACCTTGGCAAAGCAGTTGATCGATGAAAAAGCCATTATGGGCGTTTTTGACGAGGGCTGTATGGGAATGTTCAATGCGATTATTCCCGATCACCTGTTGAATAAGACCGGAGTATTCAAGGAACGGCTAAGTCAGTCGGCGTTGTATTTCGAGTCGACGCAGGTGGACGAAGCCGAGGCGGACGAAGTGCGAGCCTGGATGGAACAAAAAGGGATGAAGTTTCAAACGGGCCCATCTCACGAAACCGATTTAACCGACGAACAGATTCGCAAACAGTGCCAGATGTATATCGCCGCCGTACGGATCGCTGACGATTTCGGCTGTGACTTGATCGGTATTCAGTACCAACAAGGTTTGAAGGATCTGATGCCGGCCAGTGATCTGGTCGAGGGAACTCTAAACAATTCGGACCGTCCGCCCGTCAAAAGTCGTTGTGGAAAACGGATACTGTTCGACGGCCAACCAGTCGTTCACTTCAACGAAGTCGACGAGTGCGCCGGTTTGGATGGCTTGATGACATATCGTTTGCAGAAAGCAATCGGGCAGCCGGTCGAATCAACGTTGCATGATCTTCGCTGGGGAGATCCTGATCCAACTGGAACAACCGATGAATATGTTTGGGTCTTTCTGATTAGCGGTGCCGCCCCGCCCGCCCACTTCATCGATGGCTGGGCAGGAACCGATGGTCATCGACAACCGGCAATGTACTTTCCGAACGGGGGCAGTACCTTGCGAGGCATCTCCAAGCCGGGCGAAATCGTTTGGTCACGAATCTATGTTCAGGACGATTCATTGTGGATGGATATCGGCAGGGGCTCGGTGATCGAGTTGCCAGCTGAAGAAACGGAACGGCGCTGGCAAGCCACCACACCTCAATGGCCAATCATGCACGCTGTGACGCATGGTGTTACTCGTGATCAAATGATGGCTCAACATAAATCGAATCACATTCAGGTTTATTATTGCGACGATGCCGACCAGGCTGATCTTTCAATGTACGCCAAGGCCACGATGGCCGACGCTCTTGGGATTGGGGTCAAGCTTTGCGGCGTTAAAGCTTAAGGCAGATGCGAATTTTCAATTCATTTTTCTGCACACCGATCAATTAGAAACCCAGGCAGGACGAGAACTAACGTATGACAAAAACAGGATACCTGGGCATCGATGCGGGGACTCAAGGTCTGTCGGTCGTCTTTACGAGTGAGCAATTGGAAGTGATTGCCACAGGCGACGGCAGCTACGACATGGTTCCCGATTTGGAAGAAGGATGTTACGAGCAAAATCCTGAAGATTGGTTAACCGCGTTGAAAATGGCGATGTCTGATCTGCGTGGCAAAGTTGGTGACGACTTGCAGGTGTTGGCGATCGGCGTTTCCGGGCAGATGCACGGCGAAGTCTTGTCTGACGAAAATGGCAAGCCGGTCGGGTCCGTGCGACTTTGGTGTGACAGCCGCAATGCCGATGAGGAAACGGAGCTAACTCAATCGCTGGGCGTCAAAATGCCCAAGCGAATTACAGCGGCGCGTTGGTTGTGGACGACACGAAACCAGCCCCAGAAAGCAATCGCCGCGCGTCATCTGACGACTCCTGCTGGCTGGCTGAGCTTTCAATTGACGGGCCAATGGAATCTGGGAATCGGAGATGCCGCGGGGATGTTTCCGATCGATCAAGCCACGCTCGACTTTGACAAAAAACTATTGAGCAAGTTTGATTCGCTGGTTGGCCACGATTTCAAGTCGTTGTCCGAGCTGCTTCCTGCGGTCCGCAAGGCGGGCGAGGAGGCCGGAAGTCTGTCGTCCTGTGGAGCCGATTTGTTGGGGTTGCCCGCAGGGATTCCGGTTGCGGCGGCCGAGGGTGACCAGCCGGCTGCGTTGGCTGGTTCGTTAATCGGTGAAGCGGGTGTTGTGTCGTGCAGTTTCGGGACTTCGGTGTGCGCGAACTCGGTCGGTGACCGCGCCTTTGCAGGAGTCGACAAGGCCGTCGATCATTTCTGTGCGGCAGATGGAAAGCCGATCAACATGGTTTGGCTACGCAACGGCACGACGTACATGAACACCATTGTGGAAATGTTTGGCGATGCGTTGGACGGCGATCGTAGTGCCGGTTTTCAGGCCGTCATTCCCAAAGTGCTGGAGGCTACCGAGGATTGCGGTGGATTGTTGGCCCTGCCCTACATGGACGACGAGCCCGGGTTGGGCGTCGCTCGCGGCGGAACGGCAATGTTGATCGGTTTGAATCCTCAAAACGCAACGGCCGGCAACGCAGTCAAGGCTGCCTTGTTGTCGACGATGTTCAATTTGCGATTGGGTAGTGAGGTTTTAGATCAACAAGGGTTTCCCAGAACCGAATTAGTACTTAGCGGCGGACTGGCAAGGTCACCTGGCCTCGCTCAAATTTTGGCCGATGTGTTTTCGACACCTGTGACGTTGTTGGCAAGCGCGGAGGAAGGCACGGCATGGGGCGCTGCATTGATGGCTTGTTACCGGCACCGCAAAATTCAGGGCGAGGCTCTGGACTGGTCCAGCTTTCTGGCCGAGCAACGTAGCGGAAACCAGATGAAGATCGAGCCCAATTCGGAGTCTGCCGCGAAGTACGATGCCGTCTATCAAAGATATCGAAAACTGATGGAATCTCACTCCAGCATCGACGCCAGTGTTGAAACCCCATGAGCAGAAGGAGAACGGCGTCTGATGAAAGATTTTGAGACTGAGTTACTGCAATTAGCGCGTGAAAAATCGAGCGGCTATACGGGCACCATCGTAGTAAGTAGCAGTAGTTTTTCTGAGCCCGTTCGAACGTTCTTTGATTCCGAGCCGATCATTCAACGCTGGCTGGCAGAATGTTGTCCAGCAGGGAATTCCAGGTATCGTTTGGCGGTCGGTTGCGATGTTCTTAACGCGAAAGACCTTGAGTTAGAATACACACAGACCGAGCAGGCTCAGCAACTGATTGACGGCCGTTTGTTCGTTTTTGCAGTCGACGGTAGCGGCTATGGTTACGTTCTGGATCTCAACAATGGCGTAGTCTATTTCATGTTGGGGGCCTGGGGAGGAGCGACTGATACTCCGTTTCTGGAAGCGGTTCAAAAGGAGTGGAAGGACATTCGGTCTTTTGTCGCTGAAATTCGAGGCTGAAATTGGCGATTCAACTGGTATCACGCGACGATTTGTCCGCTTCTCTTTCTCTGCCGAACTCTCGAATTAGTGGCCAACTTTACAGCCCGCAAAGTTGAGTTGGTCGGGCAGTTTGGTTTGTATGGCATGAGCCGAAGATTTCCGCGAGCAATCGATCAGGTCTCGTTTTTTGAAGATACAATATCTCCAACGCAACGGTTATATTTAAGGGGCTTCGAGAGCCAATGTCGCCTGGACATCGGGCCGCTGTAAAGGAGTGTGGGCTTGGTTCAGATTGGCGAAGCCAGGACGGGGCATCCTGAACTCTGGCGAGCCCAGCTACGAAAAAAGCCGCGAGACTTCAAGGAAAAATTTATGCGACGGCACGCTTCAAAAAACATTGCAATTCTGATGCTCCTCTTTGGTGGTACCGCGATTGGTAATTCGTGTTGGGCCCAGGAAGCCAAAGATGCTGATGCTGATTCCGTTTCGGCCGATGTGGCCGCCGGGCACTCGTATCATGGTGAAGCCTTCAATGAAGGGCCTCGTCAGGCGGCTTACTTGATGGAAGGATTGGGTCGGTCGAATTTTTCTGTTTCGACAGACAATCCAAAGGCGCAACAATTCTTCAATCAAGGCATCGATCAACTTCACGGATTCTGGTACTTCGAAGCCGAACGCTCGTTTCGCCAGGTAGCCGTTCTGGATCCGGATTGCGCGATGGCGTATTGGGGATTGGCGATGGCCAATGTCAACAACGAAGATCGGGCGAGCGAATTCATCCAGCAAGCGACTGAAAAATCTGAAAACGAAGATCGCGAAACCACGGCACGCGAAAAACTCTACATCGAAGCGTTGTCTGCTTTTTACGACGAGGAGATTGGGGACGAGAAAAAGCGTGCGGAAGAATTCACAAACAAACTCGAAACGATCGTGTTGGAACATCCCGACGATATCGAGGCCAAAGCATTCCTGGCGGTTCAAGTTTGGATGAATAATAGCAAGAAGTTGCCGATCACAAGTTATGTCGCCGTCAACGCGTTGCTGGATCAAGTATTCGAAGTCGACCCGCACCACCCTGCTCATCATTACCGAATTCACTTGTGGGACAGGAAGAATGCGAAGATCGCTTTGCACTCGGCGGCCAATTGTGGGCCATCACTGCCGAATGTCGCTCATATGTGGCACATGCCAGGTCACATTTACTCGAAGTTAAAACGATACGAAGACGCCGTTTGGCAGCAAGAAGCTTCTGCTCGCGTTGATCATCGAAACATGATGCACGACCAGATCTTACCGGATCAAATTCACAACTTTGCTCATAACAACGAGTGGTGTGTGCGAAACCTGAACCATGTGGGACGCGTTCAAGACGCCATCGAACTGGCGACCAACATGATCTCGATGCCACGGCATCCTAAATACAATAAGATCGATAAACGAGGCAGTGCCTGGTATGGTCGGCAGCGTCTGTTTGACACGTATAGTCGATACGAGTTGTGGAGCGAGTTGATTGAGGCGTGCGAGTCGTCCGTTCTGGAGCCGACCGACAAGCCATTGGAACAGCTGAAGCGTCTTCGTCATCTCGGTCGCGCCCACTATCGAAGCGGCGATCACAAGTCGGGCGACAAAGTGCTGGCCGAGTTGCAGGAGCTGCTCGCTCAGTTCGAGACTGATAAGGAAAATGCCTCTACCGAAGCGAGTGACAAAGCTAGTGAAAAAACGAATTCGCAAAAGGAGTTCGCACTGAAATTGGCAGGTGTCGTTCCTGAGTCATTGCGAAAAGATTTCGAACGAAAAATGGCCAGCCAAATTCGACGTGATCACAAAGACCGATCCAAAAAGGCCACGAAAGAGGCTGTCAAGGAACACGAAGACAAAGCCAATGTTGCCAAACGCGCCATCGATGAATTGCTGGGATACCAGTTGGTTGAGCAAGGCAAATTCAAAGACGCGGCAGAGAAATTCAAGAAGGCCGGTGAGGTCGACGCGATTTACCGAGCTTCCGTGCTGTTGAAAGCCGAAGACGCTGATGTCGAAGATGCGATCAAAAAGGCCCGCGACTTTGTCGAGGGGCACGAAGGCGAAGTGCAACCCCAGGCAAATCTCTGTCACCTGCTGTGGCAAGCTGAAATGAAGGACGAAGCCAAAGAGGAATTTGAGAAACTGCAGCAGATATCGGGTTCAATCGATATGAGCTCGCCCGTGTTTGAACGGTTGGCGGACGTGGCTAAGTATGCCGGGGTCGAAGGTGATTGGCGAATCACATCGGAGTTGGCCAAGGACCTGGGGCAGCGACCAGAGCTCGATTCGTTGGGGCCATTTCGGTGGCAACCGGTTGGCGCGAAAGAGTGGCAGCTGACCGACTCGCAACAGCAAACGATTGCCATGAAGCAGTATCAAGGCAAACCAGTGATTGTGATTTTCTATCTGGGGCATGGCTGTTTGCATTGCGCGGAGCAGCTCCAGAAATTCGCACCGATGTTGGACGAGTACGAAGCGGCGGGCATCGAGATGGTCGCTATAAGCTCGGACGACCGCGAAGGCTTGAAGCAGTCGATTGACTCGTATGGTGACCAGCCATTACCGATCCAGTTGTTGGCCAACCCGGAATTGGATGTGTTCAAGTCGTGGCGAGTTTACGATGAATTCGAAAAGCAACCATTGCATGGTACTTTCCTGATCGATGGCGACGGGAAAATCCGTTGGCAGGATATTAGCTACGAGCCATTTATGGAGCCCGAGTTTCTGCTGAAGGAATCGCTGCGATTGCTGTCTCAATAGAGTCCTAATTGATTCCCGGTAAATGGATTGAATGAATGCCTGCACGACATGTCAACTTGTTCCTGCCCGAGTGGCAAGGCTATAGCGTCGATAACTCGCCTCAAAAAGGGGCTGAGGCATTACGCGAAACTCTGTTTGCCGGCGTGGATTTTCACGAATTCGAAATCGACAGTGAAGAAGACCTGGTACGAGACCGCGGTATCGTCGGCTACTCGTCCGTCTGCAAGACGATGCAGCAGATTAGTCAGTTCGTTCAGCAATCCAAGCCAACCAGCCTGTTTACGCTGGGAGGGACTTGCGGCGTCGAAGTCGTTCCCGTGACGTGGCTGAATCAACACTATCAAAACGATCTGGCCGTCGTTTGGCTGGATGCCCACGGCGATTTGAATACGCCCGAATCGTCTCCCAGTGGCCACTTCCACGGCATGCCTGTGCGAACCATTTTGGGCGAAGGTGATGCGGATCTCCGCGAATTGGCGTTCTCTGTTTTGGATCCCGCTCAAATTTTCCAGGTTGGTGTTCGCGATCTGGATGAGCCGGAGGCCGAGTTCATCAAGTCATCAGGAATTCGGGTCTACGATGTAAACGTCGATCCGGCTGAGCTGCTGAAAGATATCTCGGAGCGTTTCAAGAACGTTTACATCCACTTTGATCTGGATGTTATGGACCCCGGCGAGTTCGAGGAAATGATCTTTCATGTGCCGGAAGGCATGACCCAATCGAAAGCACTCGCTGTGGTCGAGGAACTGACAAATGGGTTGACGATGGTTGGCAGCAGCTTGCTGGAGTTCGTGCCTCGTGGCGGTTTGACGGAGCCGCAATCCAATTTCCTCAGCAAGCTGATTGAGCACTTGTCACCGGGATAATCACCGCAGTATCCGCCAGTATTAGAGTCTCGATTTAATTTTTGGGTGCCATGTTCACGCTTGCGTGAGCATGTTTCGATAAAGACTCGCGTTTCGATGGCACCCTACCCGAAAGTTTGGCTGAGACAGAACACCAGGTTCTGTTGCCATCAATTCTGCTTCGACCGAATCTTATTGCCGATTCTTCCAGGCTTGCATCCCAAAGTAGACGATCAGGCCACTTGCCACGGTGACCGCGAAACCGATCAGTTGTTGCGGGTTGTTTTTCACGGAAAGCACTGCCAGTCCAATCGTGGCAATCACGTAGGTCAACGCGATCACGGAATAAATCGGTGACTTGCCAGAGGCCTCGCCACGTTTGCTCCAGAATAAACAGGCGACCGTCAATGCGGCACTAACGGACAGCGTGAAGCCAAGGTAATCCAGTAACGATTTGATGTTGCTGAAGTAGACCACGATTGAGGCTAACACAACTTGTAGCCAAATGGCCGCGACCGGAACGTCGAGGCTTTTTCTTTGAGAGGCGTTGAACAGTTTTGGGAACACGCCTTCGTCCGCCATTTTTGCGTAAACCCTCGGTCCGGCCACGATCATTGACGAGACGGAACTAAGCAGCGCGACGCTAACGATGACTCGAATCAATGTTGCCAGTTGGTCGCCTCCAACCGCCTTGGCCGCAACAGCCGCAACGTCCTCAACAGCCTTGATCGAATCGGGGGCGGCGCCGTAAACAAAGATGAAATTCAGTGCCAGGTAAAACAGAGTGACGATTACTGTGCCCAGCAACATCGCTCGGGGGACATTTCGGCTGGGCTGATTGACCTCACCGGTGATGTAAATCGCCGCGTTGAATCCACTGAAGCTAAGTGAGATCCAGACCAGTGTCGATGCGATTGCGTATACGGAGAATGTCGCTGGTTCCGTTTCGACTTTCATCCCCTCCCAGCCACCCGGAAAGCTGGTGAAGGCAAACGCCACAAAACCAGCCAACAATACCAGCTTGACGACGACGATCAGGTTTTGTGCCGCTAACCCGGTCTTCAAGACAAAGGCGTGCAGGAAACCGAACAGGACAATACTGGCGATACCCGCCATTCCGGGGCGGAACCAGTCGGGACGCACAGCGGTCGGAATTGCGTAGGTTTCAAATGTCGTTGCTGCAAAAGCGATGGCACCAGTGAAGCCCGCCATCAAGGAAACCCACCCGGCAATGAAACCGATCGAGGGATGCACCAGCCGGCTGAGGAACAGATACTCGCCGCCAGATTCCGTGATCCGGGTTGCCAGTTGCCCGTAACTGATCGCTCCGCAGATTGCGATTAATCCGCCGATCAGCCATGCCAACATGACGTACTGCCGGTCGCCCAGACCGGCTAGCGAGTACCCGCTGGTTACAAAGACGCCAGACCCAATCATGTTGGCTACGACCAGAAACGTCGCAGACCAAAGGCCGAAAGGCCTGGACGAAACGTTGTGGTCGGTCGCAAGGTTGGATTCGTGATCGCTCAAAATCGGGCAGACATGTCAAAGCTTTATTGGAATGGACTAATTCCATAATGAGCTTTTTCAGGCCAAATTTGAACCCGGGGCATTTTGA
>CAZPOL010000003.1:0-4630 GCA_964588195.1 uncultured Pirellulaceae bacterium
TTGCGCGATCGTGGATGGCCCGGGCTGTGATGAACAGATAGATGCCGTTGCGGTAATTTGCCACGGGTTCGGTGCGCCCGGCGAGGACCTGGTTCCCTGCGCGCCTCAATTATACGGGGCAGCTGAATCCGGGTTGAGCAATGTTAGATTTGTTTTCCCGGCCGCTCCAATACAAATGGATCCGACAGGCATTTACGATTCACGAGCCTGGTGGCCGCTCGATATGGAAAAGCTGCAGGAAATTATGCAAAGCGGTGGCACGCGGGATCTCAGGCAAGACCGTCCAGAGATGTTGGATAAACGGAATCAACAACTGACGGATTTGATTCAGGCCGTTGTTTCCGAAGCAGGCATTGGTTACCAGTCAGTAGTCCTGGGTGGATTTTCACAAGGGTCGATGTTGGCGACCGAGGTCGCGTTGGCTCTTCCGGAAACCGTTGGCGGGCTAATCGTCTGGTCGGGGACGCTGTTGAGCGAAGAGGTTTGGACTGAGCGGGCTGCTGGCAAGTCAGGTTTGAAGGTGGTGCAGTCTCACGGTCGTGTCGATCCGATCCTCCCTTTTGTCGGTGCTGAATTGCTTCGCGATATGCTCACCGAGCATGGAGTCGAGGTTGAGTATGTTGCGTTTGATGGCCAACACTCGATTCCTCAAGCGGCGATCGCCAAGGCTGCGGAGTTGATTGAGAGCGTCGCAAAGAAATAGCCGCGGCCGAGCCGGCTCATTTGTTCATAAGGCAAAGGGGATTAGTATTCCGATTCTGCGCGAAGGGCAGGGGTGCCATCGGGGTCGATTTCGATGGTGATCAGGTTTGCGTTGCAGCAAACCGGGCAGTCCTCGGTGTATTGCTGGCGGGTGCCTTGTGTCAAATCAACGGGAACGACGATTTCCTCGCCGCATGAATCACAGATGTAGCTGGCTTCGTCTTGCATGGTCTGTTTTTTTTCTGTGGTCAACGATTGGTTTGGTCTCTGAATCGGGGCACCAGGCATTGTAATGAACAAAAACCCCCCGGAGAATTCTCCGGGAGGCAGCGCCAACTATGTCAATTGTTTTGTGACTGATGATCCAATCAGATTACCGCCATTCGCTATCGAAACGTGGAAACCTTGGTAATCTGGCACTGGTGTCGACATCCGTGTCGAATGTCGGCTCATCTTCATCCAGATCGCTAGGGTCTGGCAGTGTTTCGCTTTCCGAGTCAAAGTCGGGATCATCCAGACCGTCTTCATCGATGTCCTCGAGTGGTTCTTCTTCGATCGGGATGTCGGCGTTTATTTTGGCTGGAGTCCCCACGGCGGCACTAGGGTCGGAGAGGATCGAACCGACCCGACCGAATTCAGGATTCGCGCGAGGGTACCTGGTGTTCTCCAGCATTGGATACTCGTAATCGTAAGGTCCGCAGCACATCGAACATCCAGTCCAAATCAGCGGCCCAACCAACAGGGCGATCAATAGATACCAGCGTGACATTTCAAATACCGAATAAAAAGCGTTAGTGATTTGTTGATGGAATGGAAGGCAACGCGAATTCTGGTTGCCTGTTCATCGTCTAGCGACGAATCGCTTCCTCATGATTGACTTGTCGAATCGTTGCCCGAGTGGACGATTGCATTGGAACGTCTGGGCGTGACATACCGAATTTTTGCCAGTCTACATTTCGGTTAGCCGTCTGTTGTGAGCGTGCCGGTTTGGTTGGTGCCACGGGGTGAACCACCCCTGACACTCGTTGACCCTGGTTTCGTAGTCGTCGGGTATCTGTCGGAGCCGCGTCGATTGGATCAGGAGTCGGCAAGACTTCCGGTTCAACCGGCGTTGGATTGGCTGGCAGCTCCTCCAGTGACGGAGCGTCGAACAGATTGGATTCCGGTGCGATGTAATTTTGATCGATTGGGAACTCTGCAGGAGCAGAAAGCGTTCCGTTGTCGTAGATCGTTCCACTCGTGATCGGTGCACCGTGTGAAACACCAGAACCTTGACCGGCCGGTGGATAGATCGGTCCCTGGCTGATCACCTGTGGGCGAGTAAATCCGTAGTTGATTTCACGAGAGGCACTACGTCGACGTGCATTCTCATTGGCATCGTCGTAGGCTTTGTTTGGCCAAGGTCCTTCGGTCAGGAAGATGTTGTTGTAGGCCAGGATCGTGCCTTTGCGTCGATGCATCAGAGCGATCGCCTTGTTGTATTCGCAGATCGCCAGGTAGTAGGCACTTTCACCTTGCGACCGGCTTCGCTGGGCGTCCAGCAAGAAGGTGATTGGATCGGTACCAGCCTCGAATCTTCGCTTGCGTGCCTCAACCTCTTCGGAGTAGGCAGCCCAGCTGTTGAAGCTGGTTTGAGCAATTGCGTAGTTTGATTCGATAGCTTGAAGCGTCTGTGTAACTTCTCGTTCTACATCCAGTTCCTGGTCCTCGATTCGAGCCAATTCGCGAGCCAGTTTCAACTGGGCGTTTCGCATGTTGGCCAGTTCACGGCGGAATCCGACGGGTAGCCCAAAGTCGAGACTAAATTCAATCTCCTGGAAATCCCCGTCAAGCAATTCATTGAGTGCTCCCGAACGATCGTTTGGAAACGGAGGAACATCGTCGTCGTAGTTAATCAAATCGTCACCCAGACCCAACCATCGGTATAGAGCCGACGCGTTCAGGCTTGGCAACAAGGCATTCTTTGAGTAGTGCACGGCCAGTTCACGCTTCTTGACTTCCCAACGTGTTTGGCGAAGTTCCGGACGGTAGGTCAGAGCTTCATCCATGATCTGAGTGTAATCGAAGTTGACTCGGGCCTTGGAAGGCTCGTCAGTCGGACGTACCAGGCGTCCATCGTTGGAGGCGACGCCCAGCAACCAGCGGAAGTTGGTCTCGGCCTGCAACAAGTCGACCCAAGCCTGCTCCACCTGACTACGGAAGAAGTAATATTGACCGCGAGCTTGTGATTCGTCCTGAAGAGGAACCTTACCCGCTTTAAAGTTTTCGTAAACGTTACGCCAGGTGACCAATGCACCATCGCGACCGTCCTTGGCGGCTTGCAGGTTTCGGTAAGCACAATGCAAATCCCAGTAGCGGATTTCCACGTTGGTCACCATGTTCTGCATTACCGATTCGTAGTTTGCGATGATCTGGTCGGTGTTGATTCGCGAGACAACGATTGGAATTCGGTTGATGAACGTTCCTCGGCCTCGCAACAACGGTTGACGAATTTCGAATTCCAGGGCCGTCTGATAAACGCTGGTCAGCGGTTGAACGGTCGTCGGAATGGTGTTTGCTGTGTATGAATTGACCGACCGGGCAAAGAACTGTGTGCCGTTGGCAGCCTTTTTGGCGATTTGAGTTGTCCAGCCGACCAGGTCTTGCTGGAAAAACGAAGGCGTGAATACCAGGCCAGTGCCGATAACGTTTCGCGGTTGATCTCCGCGGTTCCATGTCAGGTTGGAAGTCAACTGAGTATCAAATTCAGCCAAAGCTGCCTCGACACCCTGGTTCGTATCCAATGCCGTGTTGGTCGAAAGCGCTTCTGGTGGAGCGATCTGTCCGGGGGTTCCGATAAAGCCTGCTTCTGTTTCGCGAATCGAAACATCGTAAATCGTACCGGCACCGTTTGGCCCGTTGGACAGGTTATCGACTCCGGCGGCGACTGTTGTGTTCTGCAATCCCGGCGTACCGTAACCACGGATGACCTTGCTGTTCTGCAAAGCGATGTGCACGGAATCTTCCAGACCCAGATCCCAGAACGAATCAAACGTTGCCTCAGCGTTCGTGATTGGGCTACGAGACTGTGTGACCTCGTTCAACATCGGTGTCACAATGTCGGGATAGGCGATCTCGGTATCTTGATCGACATAGTAGTTTAGGTCAGCGGACTCGAAACGATAGTTCGGTCGCTGTGGCTGACAGCCGGATATCATCCACAAACAGATGATGGCGGCGATGAATTGAGGGGCGCGGTTCGTCATTGGACTTCCGTTACCAATAGTTGGCTAAACTAATAGTTGGCAAAAAAATGGTCGTTGACAGAATGTCTCCCAACGACCTTCCCGGTTTGCATGAAACATGCAAACTGAAAAAGCCCCCCCATAACGATCTGACCATCACCCAATCAGGTACCTGGTTAGACCGTTAAAATCGGTATCGGCAACCCAACCGGCAGACTTTGACACAATCGTGTAAATTTTCGTTTTGCTGTCGCCCGCAATGAAGTCGCTGGCGTGCTGGCGGATGTGGTGAGAGGGCCGTTTGCTGCCAAAAAACGCAAGAATGCCCTGGAAACTCGTGGGAAATAGCCACATTTATCCCGTTGAGGGAAATGGCCGCAATTGTTATCTTATTACGCTTGCAAGTCGAAACATTCAGTATGAAAACGATTCCCGAGACCAAAAATGGCAGTCCCAAAGCGAAAGCACTCAAATAGCCGAACTAACAAACGTCGAGCTCATGACGGTTTGAAGGCGAGAAATTTGACAGTTTGTGCCAAGTGCAGCACCGTAATGCCCACCCACGTCGTATGCCCCACCTGCGGGTTTTACATGGGCCGGGTCGTCGATCCACCGAAACAAGAAGTCTAAGCCAGCGAGCCAAGCTGGCGAATATCGGTGGTTGCTGGAACGCTGCGACTACTATCTTTAAGAATCAAATTGCC
>CAZPOL010000003.1:4730-24191 GCA_964588195.1 uncultured Pirellulaceae bacterium
GAAAATCAGCCGAGGATCCAATGCTTGTCCGGAAAGAGTTTGGCCCGCACAGACTTCGGCAGAGGTCAGCCAGTGATTGCGGTCGTCCGCCAGCACCGTTTCCGTCGCCTCTTTTCCGTAGATCTCGACCAGAAAAAACGACACGGCGACGTGCGAGTCGACTGAATCTTGCGGCAGGCAAGCCACGAATTCCAGGTTTAGCTGGGCCATGTTCGAGACCAGCAAATCACGCTTTGCATCCAATTCCAGCACCCATGCCGCCTCGCGACGAATCGTTTCCCGGAATGACTCTCTTTCCAAACGTTGTGCCGAAATAAATCCGAGCACGCCGGGGCGATCAGGACACTCGCGGGCCAGCCACAAGTTTTTCCCGTTCTTGACTTTACGAATCAAGGCAACGGAGCGGAACCATTTTTGCATATTGATTTGTAGTCGTGATGGTCGTCGGAATCTCACAGTAAATTCTCCGGTTAGTCTATCAAGAAAAGATGCGGCTAATGATGTTCAAAACGTTCACATAGGCGTTGTCCCACGCTCCCGGTCTCAGGAATGCGGGCGATTGGTTCGGATTGCCAATAAAAGGACGCATGATCCAACCCATTTGAATTCCAACTAAAGCGAACAGAATCAACCAGGTCCAAAGCATCCACCGATGCATCGGATCTCGTTGAATCAGAGTGCGATAACGATATCGCAAAGCGGCTTGCGAGGTGAAACTGGCGATCGCAAAAAAGATTGCGTTTAGCATTATCGAGGCCGCGTAGCTGCTGTCGGTCGTCGACACACTGGCATACCAAAGCATCGTCAGCGGAGCTAGCGAGCAGAGCGTAATTGCAAGCGTCGCCTGCGACACAATGATGTTTCGAATCGATTCTCGCAGGTCATTGCGAAGTCCCAGCAGGCTGTTGAATACGTAAAAACTCGGCAACGAAACCAGCAAAGTGGCAAACAGCAGCAATGGGACTTTGACACCCGAGTAAAACACTTGCACGATACCCTCGCGCCAATGGTACTGGCCGGTCGCCCACGCGTAGCTGCCCATGCAAACGCCGTACACGCCACCACAGAACACTACCATCATGACGACGCTGGTCGTTTTTTCACCAGTACTCAACTGTAAATGAATCGTTCGGTCGACGACTTGCCACAAACGAGCGACTTGTGTTCTCATCCGAACAACCCCTGCAGCGCGTTCAGAATTGCCTGGAATACGTTTGAATCCCTTGGTCGCAACCAGGCAAATTCCTTATCAGGGCTGCCGACAAACGGACGAAGCACCCAACTCATCTGTGCTCCCACCAGCCCGAACACGATCACCCAAATCAAAAAGATCTTGCGGACGTGTCGTCCCAGCACGTGATCCGGTGTGCGCATTAATGGGCCGGGTTCACTGATTTGCATCGGTTCGCCAACGGGTGATTCGATGTCCAGATCGCTAGTCGGGACGATTACTGCCTCTTTGGACTTCGGGGCAGTCATTCGGTAGAGCGTTTGCAACAGAAAGGCCAAACCCATCATTCCCGCAGCAGCACAACAGAATACATTCAGCAACAGTACGAAATGGTAACTGGGCGTGCTGACCGAAAAGAACGCAACGATCGGCCCCAAGGAAGCAAGTACCGCCAGATTGATTGCCAGGGCGGCGATAAGCAGTTTGAAGACCTCTCCGACTTTCATTTGCGATCCGGACAATGCACTGAATACGTACAGAGACGGGAACGTAATGCAAAGTGTGCACAAAAACAGGATTGGCATTTTTGCCATGCTGGCCAGGGTTTGCATGAGTCCCTGTTGAAATGCATCGGAAGTACCAGCTTCCAGGCCTCGTGCCATGGCGAACGATCCCATGCACAGTCCGTAAGAGACCGCCAACAGGCAGACAATAATCGATACGCCGAAGATGTTGATGCTGATGCGTGAATCGTTCAGCGACCGAGGCGAAGTCTTCTCGCCTCGCAACAATTCGTCCAGTTGTAATACCCACTTCTTCATGTTGTTCACTTCCAGTTTGTGATTGGGATGGCTGGGTCAGTTCTCATTCTGATTCGTTTGGTCGGAAATCGCAATTAAACTTTGCATTGCAGAGTTGTTAGGCGTAGTGATTTGCTTTCTATCTTGTTTTCAGGTGGGGAAGGACGGTGGCGACTCTACTCGGGCGCCAGACGTTTGGCAGTCAGTGATTTGCGGCTTGAGGTCTTGCCAGATTTGGCTGTGGCCGCGGAAGCTCGCTTCAATACCTGTTCCATCTGGTTCAGGTAGTCGACGAAGGCGGCCAAGCCAACGGAGGTCAATCGATAGGTGGTCTTCGAATTGCGACCGCGGTCCGATTTTTTCGATGTGATCAGTTCGGCGTCTGCCAACACTTTCAGGTGTCGGTTGAGATTGCCGTCAGTCAAGTCATTCAGTTCCTTCAGATCCGGGAAAAGGATCCCTTTGGGGTGAGCGGCCAAGGTTGTCATGATTCCAAGTCGCGTCTTTTCGTGAATAATCTTGTCCAGGTTCCGCGCCTTGATTGACGGTTTGCTCTTCTTTGGTTTGGCTGTTTTGCTCATGCTTCATCCCTCGCACTAACGCCAGCGAATAGACAGATAGCCAACAACAGCTGGCCAGCACCAAACAACAGACTCATCGTCAAAACCAGGTTTTCTGCAAACAGCTCATGCAATCGAATGGTCAGTGCTCCGCCGATAATCCACCAAACGCAGGCGAGTTGGCAAATTGAGGGCAGCAACTTTCCAGCCGAAATAACGGCAAGGCCGGCGAAGATCGCCCAAAACCCTGGCAGCATCTTTGCCAATTGAGGTTCGCTCATCATCGCCCAGGTCGTCAAAGCGGCAACCGAGAGGACTGGCAACATTGCCGTGGCAATTTGCCGGCTCCATTCGAAGGTAATTCGAGATCGAGTGCTGACCGATCGCCACCAAACTTCCAGCGCGATCCCGATAGAACAAGCCAAAACGACGACCAGCCAATAGCTGACGTAACGTTGTCCGCCATCCACTGTCTGCCCCATGATCGGTTGTGCAAACGCAGCGATGACGAATACAAACGCCGAGATTAACAGCGAAAAACAGCGGAACGCGGCTCGGGCATCGATCATCTGCAAACGCAGGCGAATCTCGGCCAGATCGCTAATCGCTTTTTCAGTACGCATTTCAACGGGTCCAGTGAAACGTGTCGGTCAAAAGATTGTTAACTTTGCGTTGCAGAGTAAACTGTCGCCCAAGTGTTGTCAAGCGGGAAATGGGAGAGGTTCTGGAAGGTAAATCAGTCGTCGGATGAAACGGTGCGGCGATGGGACAGTAACCACTCGTAGATCTCGGGATTCGCGTAGGTTTGCTGCCAACTGTTATGCTGCACTCCCTCGTAGATGGTCAGTTTTACGTTGCTTCCATCGATATCCTTGATCGCCTGTACCATGTTTTGCGACTGAGTCACCGGAACGACACTGTCAGCGTCGCCATGAAATGCCCAGATCGGGACGTCGACAAGGTCCTTGGCCTTCGCCGGATGTCCGCCGCCGCAGATCGGAATCGCTGCGGCGATTAAATCCGGAAATTCCGCTGCGAATTTCCAGGTGCCGTAACCTCCCATACTGAGCCCGGTGATATAGATGCGTTGGGTATCAACGTTAAGCGACTTGGTTGCGTGGTCCAGCAAGCCTTTGATCGCCGAGACGTCCCAACCGGGTTCCGGACACTGGGGCGAAATGACGACGAACGGGAAATCTTCCTGGTTCTCAACCAGCTTAGGAGGTCCCCAGACTTTCACTCGATCTAAATCATTTCCGCACTCGCCGCGCCCATGCAAAAAAATCAACAACGGCAATGCCTCGCCGTCTGCCTCGTATTGGGTCGGCAAGAATTGCAGAAAGAAAAACGGTTTCGTTTTGCCATCGGAAAACTCAACGTCAATCCTGTTCGGCGTCTGCCTGGAATCTGGTTCGGTCTCTTCAGGGCTCGAATCGCTGGACGTTTGAGCGGCCAGATTCGGCAGAATCATCGGCGTCAGCAGGTTTGAAAAACCAACGATAAGAATGAGCGAGAGACTGACGCGTGTGATCACCGATTTTCCTGGTGTTAAATTGAAACGAGAGAACATTATGCCTTGTGAATTACTTGATTACGACCGGGCAATCGAAAACAATGTCGGCTTCGTTCAAACCCGTTTTTATTACAAGCGATTTCGCGGAAAGAGATTGGACATGAGATTCACAGCACTGGTTTTGACTTTATTGATGACCGGTTTCTTTTCCGGACCACTGGCCAGAGCCCAGGACCCGGCCACCTGGGTGAACACTAATCTCGAATCTCTGGTGCAGTTGTACATTCATTTTCACAAGAATCCTGAACTCTCATTCCAGGAAGAACAGACCGGCATACGTTTTGGCGAAGAGCTGACCAAAATCGGCTGTGAAGTCACCAATAACGTCGGAGGTTTTGGCGTCGTTGGCGTGCTGAAGAATGGCGAAGGCCCGGTGGTGATGGTCCGCAGTGATCTTGATGCGTTGCCGGTCATCGAAAGAACCGGACGTCCCTACGCTTCGAATGTTACGGTCGAAGATGAAGCGGGTGCGACGGTTGGTGTGATGCATGCCTGTGGTCACGATATCCACATGACGAATTTAATCGGTACGGCTCAGTATCTGGCTGCGAACAAGGATAAGTGGCAGGGCACGCTGTTACTGATCGGTCAGCCGGCGGAAGAGCGGGGTGCTGGTGCCAAGGCGATGATCGACGATGGTTTGTTTACCAGGTTTCCCAAGCCGGAAGTCTGCCTGGCGATTCACTGTGCGTCCGGTATTGAGAGCGGCAAGATCGCGGCTCGCGGCGGCTACACGATGGCCAACGTCGATAGCGTCGATGTAACGCTTTACGGACGAGGCGGTCATGGCGCCTATCCTCACACGACCGTAGACCCGATCGTCCAGGCTGCGAAGTTCGTGTTGGACGTCCAGACGATTGTCAGTCGTGAAGTCAAACCGACAGAACCGGCTGTGATCACGGTTGGCTCGATTCATGCCGGTACGAAGCACAATATTATTTCAGACGAATGTCACATGCAGTTAACCGTCCGCAGTTACTCGGATGATGTCCGTGAGAAACTGCTGGAAGGAATCAAGTTGAAGGCTAAGGCGGCGGCGATTAGCGCGGGCGCCAAGGAACCTCTGGTTAAAGTCTCGGAGGGAACGCCGTCGCTGTTCAATAATGAAGAGTTGGTCGCGCGTTTGAATCCAGTTTTCAAACGAGCTTTGGGGGACGACAAGGTACTCGTGGCTGATCAAGTCATGGGTGGAGAGGACTTTAGCCAATACACGCGGCAAGGCGGGATGCCGAGCCTGCTGTTTTGGGTTGGCTCGATCAACAAGGATCGCCTGGACCGTTACGGAAAGATGGGTTTGCCAATCCCCAGTTTGCACTCGGCCGAGTTCTATCCGGACCCTGAACCTGTTTTGACGACCAGTATCACGGCGATGGCGAGTGCGGTTTTGGAATTGATGCCGCGGAAATAGTACCGACGATTCGGTTGCTGGGATGAGGTGGCCGAGAAAAAGGTGTCTCGCGGAGTCGCGGAGACGCAGAGGAAGAAGAGGAGGAGGGGAAGGAGGAGGAAGAGGAAGGTGTTTGATTGGGCGGTTAGCCGAACAGGAACTGGTTGCTGACTCGCGATAGCGATTGGTAGAAGTCCGATTGAGCTTGCTTTTCGGTTCGCTCGAAAAAGGCCTTGGTCCAGTCCAGGTGATCGCGACAAAATGCGGTGGCCAATCCCTGAATCAGTTTGCGCTTGGTTTGCTCGGCCATGTTCAGCAAGACGCCCGCGTACTGCAACTGGACAGCGACATGATCGACCATGTCGACACAAGGCTGGAATCCGTCGACCATCTGGATGTACTTTTGCATCGATTCAGTCGCGTTGCCCTGAAACCTGTTCTGGTCACGGACTGACTGGATTGGCGATACATGATCCTTTGGGCCAATCAGCAGCTGGCAATAGTCGACGGCTAGCTCTTCGACCAGCTCGTCGGTGGTGGCCGACGGTAATTGGCCACCAGAGTCCTTCCATGCGTCAGCAAACGGCGCTTGCGTCATCGCGTTCAGCGTTTTCGCATCCACTTCGCTGGCCCACAGACGAGACAGCAGCGTGAACACGCCCGCAGCTTGCTGGAAATTATCTTCTGGCAGAATGACCGAGGCACTCATCAAATCTTACGCAGCGTAACGACGGTCGAATGGAACGCCTGTTGGCCAGTGATCGGATCGGGAGCGACGGGCAAGATCTGGTTTTGATTCCAGCCGTTGCCGGTATTCTCTTTCCAGGCGGCGGGGTCGCCATTCGACTTGTCCTCCCACCACATGTTCTCTTCCCAGTCACGGTCGCGATAGGTTTCACCGTCACTGCCTTCCAGGTGGCTGCCTGCGCGAGCCTTGCTGGCTGTGGCCACGGAAGTGTATTGCCAGTGACCGCATGAATTACTCATGGCGATCGCCTTGGGATGAATGCCTTCCATCAACACCACCGGAACTCGCATGCGGCCGGCTTCCCGACGACCGTTGGCATCCGCCTCGGTACGAATCAGGTGTGGTGATTGTTCATCCAGCATCTTGCTGTGGAAACTGGTGAGTTCAATCCAGTCGCCATCTTTGATACCAAACTTCGCAGCCGTCGCCGGGTTCAACCAGGCGGGGTTACTGTGGACAATTTCAGCCAACCATTTCAGGTTCATCGTTCGACCATGGTTGTGAACGTTCCACTTGAAACTGGTCATGATCAGCTGGTCATCGTCCAGCGTGGTGTGTTCGACCGGCTGGAACCAAATTGGCATCTGATCGATCGGAATGTCATGGCCCTTGTGTTGCTCGGGGCGATTCTTGGCCTTGCCACCACTGTTGTTGATCAATTCGGTGCAGTCCAGGTTGTTACCAGTTCGCTCAACGAACAGGCTGCGAACTTCGAACTTGCGGCTGGGTGTTGCGAAGCCACGGACGATCTTGTCGCCCATCTTCAATCCGACCCCTTTGCCGTCTTTAGTGACAACACCGGTGTCCGGATCGACCTGGGAACCGTCCAGTAACCCGGCATCAACCGGTCGGCTGTACGGTTCGTAGAAAGGTTCGCGGTCTGTGTTTTCCCAAGCACCTTCGTCCAGCAGGCGATCCAGTCCGGACTTCTTTGTTTCCGGATTCTCTGGAATGTCCTTGGCCCACTCACGCATGAACTCTTCTTGCGTTCCGTATTCGTACCACTTTTCCATTCCGCCGCCGATGCGACGAGCCAGTTGTGGGAAGAATTCTCGTACATCACGGGACTCGCCCAAAGGTTCGACCATCGGTGTTCGTAAGCCGACGTACGGTCGCAGGTTGTACGAAGCACGGGCGTCCAGGTCCCAGCGTTCCAGGTACGTCGTCCATGGCAATACGATGTCGGCGTAATGCGCGGTCTCGTTGTAGAACGGATTGACGCAAACGTGGAACTTGATCAACGACTCATCGCAGAGCACCTGTTTGGTCAGACTCTCTTCTGGCCAGGTCATTGGGGCATCCAGGTTGTAAGTCATATAGGCTTCCAACTTGGCGCGACCTTGCAGCAGGTACAGATAAATGATCTCTCCGACCTTCATGCGTCGCCAGACATTTGCCAACGGGTACTCTGGTGGATCTTCCAGCACGCTCCAGGTCTTGGCCGAAGGCGGCATCGGTGGCGTTTTGTAATCGGGATCCAGACCGCCCCACGGGGACCAGCACCAACCGCCTTTTTTACCGACACTTCCAACGATTGCATTCAGCAATTGAATCGCGCGGTCGTTGTAGTAACCGTTCAGGTGAGCAGACGAGCCTCGATTGCACATCGTCGTGGCGGCCGGCGCGGCAGCAGCGAACTCCTTGGCAATCCGACTGATGTCATCCGCTTTCAGGCCGCTGACCTTGGCCGCCCATTCCGGCGTGTACTGTTTCAGGTGCTGGCGCAATTCATCCACCGAAACGTTAGTCCAGGTGTTGATGAATTCGTCGTTTTGCAACCCGGCTTCCATGATCACGTGGCACATCGCCAAAGCAACCGCTCCATCGGTACCCGGGAATGGAGCAAACCATTCGTCGCTGGAACCGGAGGTGTTACTAAGCCGCACATCGAAGGTGACCATTTTGGCACCGTTGTTGAAGCGACCGTTCTGGATCCGGTTGGCGAACGAGACGTGTCCCTGATGCGCCTCGAAGGCGTTGGAACCGAAGTTCAGAATGTACTTACTGTGTTCAACGTCGTTCAGATCCCAATCACTTTCCCACAGGTAAGTCAGGTTGGCGGCGCGGCGGTTGCCACTGCATAGCGAACGATGTGAGAGTTGAGTCTTCGTGCCGTAGGCGTCAAGAAAACGTTTCAATGCGTCCTTGCTGCGTTGGCGACCTTGATGGAAAGCGAAGTCTCCGGGCGAGCCGGACTCGCGAATTGTTTTCAACTTGCCGGCGATTTCATCGAGTGCTTCGTCCCATGAAATTCGTTTCCATTTCCCTTCGCCACGCTCGCCCACCCGCTTCATTGGGTAGAGTAACCGTTCGGGGTGATAGAGATGGTTCAAGCCGGCCTGGCCACGGGCACAAAGTCGACCACGGCTGTTGGGATCGTTCGGATTTCCTTCGATCTTCAACAGGCGACCGTCTTTGACGTGCCCCATGATGCCGCAGATCGTGCTGCAGAGCTGGCACATGCCGGGCACCTTTTTCGTGCCTACATATTTTTCCAGGTTCGGCCATTTCTTATCCGTGCCGGATCCTGGAATGTTGTTATTGCCTGGCATTCGCAACGCTTTTTCAGCGGCGACGGTATCAAGCGTGGGGGAGGTGTTGCGTAGCTGGTTCCCGAGCATCGAAGAACCAATCACGGCTGCACCCAATTTGATGAAGCGACGGCGGTTCTGATCAGTCATTTGATTTTCGGTCTTTCCAGTTGTAGATGTTGTATGCGTCTGGCGAATACGACTCGCCTTCTGCGGGCAAATGTTTCTCGATTTCGGCGGGAGCAGGACCGCTGAACCACATGCGTGGCTTGGTTTCTTTATCGGTGCGAAGTTGAACCAGCGGCAAGTCGATCTCTTTCGCTTTGCTCATCGCTTGGGACACTGGCGATTCAGGATCATTCATGTCACCAAAGTAAATCGCGTCGGCCGGGCAAGTCGACGCACAGGCGGGCTGCATGTCGGCTTCCAGTCGGTGGTAACAGTTGTGGCATTTCACCGCCTGGTCTTTTTGCGGATCCATATAGATGGCTCCGTAAGGACAGGCGTTGACGCAATCACCGGAGCCATCGCAGGTTGAGTAATCGATGATCACACTACCACCAACTCCCTTGCTGATCGCGCCGGTCGGGCAAGCTTTCAGGCAAGGAGCGTCCTCGCAGTGTTGGCAACTCATCGGCAGGAACATGCGAGCCACTTTGGGATACTCGCCAACGTCCTTGTAGAATGTCTGGCGAATGTAGTTGCCGAGCGGAACATCGTTCTCTGCCTTGCAAGCAACCTCGCATCCATGGCAGCCAAAACATCGACGAGTGTCGATGAACCACCCGAATTTCTTGCCGTCGTCGGGCGGTGTCATCCGAGCTTCCAGGCTGGTCGCCGGATCGCTCGCTGGATCTTTGGAGTTCTTCTTGCCGGAATCGGCTACGGACTTCTTATCGTCTGGTTTCAGTGAGGCTGCTGCCAGCGAGGCCGCCGATGCCGCGCCAAGAAACTCACGCCTGTTTTTGTTGCTCATGGGTCTCCGTTTCAAACTCAATTCGTGGCGAATATTATGCACAAAAACAAATTTGATCGTAATGGGTTGTTTATTTAGTCGTCGTGTTTCTCACGTTCAATGTTTGCAAATGAACGGAGCGGGTTTCGTCTTGCTGGCAAATCGAAATAAGACCGTTCTCTCAATTTGAGATGGTTTTCCGAGCTGATTGTTCGAAAACCAAGCGTTTTTGAGCAAAAAACAGCTTGGCACGTTCTTTGCATTGATCCTTGTTATTCATAAATATCGTTTTCGAAACTGTCCGGAGTTAACCTTGAATCCCATTAAAACAGGAGAATGGCGAGTTCGCTTGGTAGAAGTGAATTCTCGCCCTGCTGGTGAAACGGAGAAATTTCAAACGCTGATTACAACAGCGGACGAAATTCGTCTCGAGCCGGCGGGAATTAAATTTTCAATTCAACAATCGACGGCCCGAAGCGCCGTGTTGGAATCCCGTTCGCAGATCTTTTTCGCTGACTTTTCGAGTCGCGGAGACAGGCTTTCGCTGAATCTTACTCGCCCTGCCTTTTCAGAGAAGATTTCATTGCTGGCCGAATACGTTGGCTCGGCGATTGATTCCGGGCTGGTAGAAACAACCTAAAGTTTGCTCAGCTTGATCGTTTCACCCTTTGTTGCATCATCATTTGATTGATCAAGCGGGCGGCTCGGATATAAATCCGAGCCGCCATTTTTTATGCGCTGACCATTTTTTATGCGCTGAATTAGTGAATCGATACACAAAAAAACAAGCACGAGCGGTAGCCACGTGCTTGTATCGTAAATTTAGAATATTTGTGCGGTGCGAATCCACGGATTCGCAATGGCTTAGCCTCAGCCCCGTCTTGGCAGTTTGCTTTGCAGTTTTGTGACGATTTCCTGGTGATCGGGAAAGCGTTTTTCGGTGGCCTTCGAAAAGATCAGTTCGCCATCTACGACGACATCGAAGACTCCGCTATCGCCTTTGATCAATTCGGATTCAAGATTGAGACTCTCTGTGATTGCAGCTGCCAAACTGGTAGCTTTCGGTGAGTAGTCTCATTTAACGCAGTAAGTAATTGAGATGTTCATTCGTGTTTGTGAATCCACTATGGACTATGTGAGAGGTTTTATTCGTGGTCTGTTTTGGAAACCACCAGCCTTGGACATCGACAGCCTGGGCTTTTTGCATGGCCGTCGATGGAATATCTACGGAATATCGATACTAGAGTCTTTATCGGAACATGCTCACGCAAGCGTGAGTAAGGCACCCAAAAACGCAGGAGCCCAAAACCAGTGGCACGTAAAACCGATGGCACCGAAAAACTCGGAATACAATGCTAGTTGTAGCTGAACGTCGGCGGGAATCGCAATTGGCTCTGCTGCGTTGTTGCCAGGCGACTCTGCAAAATCTCAATCACCTTGCGGGCTCGAAGTGCCAGTTCCGGAGTCTCCAGAATATCTTGTTGTGCGGACAACGATGTACCACACAAGAACGTCAACATGTCCAGCAGCAAGCCAATCGGCAGGCCTTCGTCCAGTAAGTGACCAATCGACTCGCCATCCAGGTTATCGTCTGCGTCGACGAGTTGTTCAAACAGCTCGACCGCTTCCGCGCGAACTTGTTCCTCTGAAAACGGCTGTCCATCCAGGAACGACTCGACGACCTTTACGTCCGCCAGGCGGTAGGGTTGGTCGCTGGCCAGCTCGCGAATAATCCGTGCTCGCTTCGTTCCAAACAACAGCAGATTGAATCGCCCGTCCGGCAATTCGGCGTGTGTAATAATCTTGCCGATGCAAACCGTTTGGTGAATCTCCGGGTCTGCACTATCAAAGTCGTCGGTACCGTCTCGCAGCTTGGCCATTGCGATCAGCTGGTCGCTGTTAATCGCGTCTTCCATCAATTTTCGATAGCGCGGTTCGAAGACGTGCAGCGGCTGAATCACACCGGGAAAGAGCACAAGATTTGGTAGAGGGAATAACTTGACCACGCCGGTAAAGTTGGGTGGCAATTCGAGATTCGTTTCGGCAATCGACATGTATTTGAGCCTGACTAGCCATGTAATCTGGTGACGGATCGATGAGCGGCTGAGTTTGTATTTTCCGTATCGACCTTGCTTGACCTAATGATAGACATCTGCGCCCTGCAGAGGAATGAAAAATCTGGAAAAGGTTCAATTTGTAACATCCAGAATTTTATTAACGTTGCTTCACGAGGCAGATTCTGGCTTGGCATCGTTCGGTGATTGTTGATCACAAAAGACGCTTTTCCGCCTCAAATACGAGGACCATGGCGACGTTGGCGCGACAACATTAGCGCATGCAAAACGCCCTCGAAGGCTCCGACATTCGGAAGGCCTGAAGGCGTTGTGTTGATTTCGTTTGGAGTCGTACGATGCGACTATTCTTGCAGCATCATGACCAGTTGCAGGATGTACCAGAACAACATTGCAATGCTGGCGAATAGTGACAACGAGGCGCCAACGTGTTGGTCAGTTCGGTAATGGTGCAGGACATTTGATGTGTCGTAAAGAATCGATCCAACACAGAGCAAGACCATGGCTCCGGCAAAGAACATTCCGAAAATTGGCAAACTCATAATCGTACCGACGACAATTGTGGCCAGTGCCAACAGGCTTCCGACCGTAATTGCGGTTCGCAAGAACGAGAAATCCGCCTTGGTCAGGAACACGGTCGCCGTAAGTCCACCAAAGACAATGACAGTGATAATGCCGGCCAAGGCAATTGTACCCTCGCCGCCATATTTCTGCGCGATCGCAAGTAGGGGCACAAAAATCGCACTCCATGCCACGACACACAGGCCGAGCCCCATGTATTGTTTAGCCTGACTAGTTTCGCTGTGAGCCCAATGATTGGCGAGCCAACCCGCGCCAATAAATGCCGCCAGTACGACCAACCAGGACAGGCCGCTAACCATCGGCAGTACCTTGGACATGATCTGATCGCCGAACAGCGTGAATATGATTGTCTCAATCAACACAAATGCGCCGACAGCGGCGGCCAGATGCAAATAAGTTTTCCGGATGAAGCTGACTCGATCTCCAACGCTGGCTTGTGCCGCAGGCACGGCGTAATTGTGCGCCATTGCTGCGTAAGGGTTTTTTCCCTGGTTCTGTTGGCCGTAACTCATCGATTGACCTTTGAATTGGTAAAGATGTGGTTTGGTGTAAAAGGTCGCTGTTCTATCTGTGATCTGATTGTGATCTGAACAACCGCCGAAAATCAAGAATAGCGATGCCAGTCGTTTGGGTCAACTTTACTCTAAAAACACGACGGTTTATCCAGTCGCCAATTTGGCTGGTTCAAATCAGCGACCGTTTTATCGCCGACTCTCAACCCGGCCATATGGCGTTCGTTGGCGAGCAAAACAGCTGGAAAGAATGAAGGATGACAATTCGCAAAAATTAGCTCATTGACATCTTGGGGAACCGAATTGACAATCCATTTTGAAATAAGCGTTCACCATATCGACAGTGTTTTTCGACCTGAATTTTACGGGTCTACAGGGCAAGGCAGCTATGATTCTGACGGGCGATGAGATCCACCAACGGATGGGGAACGAGATACAGATCGATCCCTTCGAGGAAAAAAACCTCAACCCGAATAGCTACAACCTGACGCTGCACGAAGATCTGATGACCTACGAAGAGGTTGTGCTGGATATGCGAAAGTGCAATCGGATCAAGCGGATGACGATTCCTGAATCCGGTTTGACGCTGCAGCCCAACAAATTGTATCTGGCCAGGACACGAGAGCGAACGGAGACCCGTAACCTGGTTCCGATGATCGAAGGCCGCTCGTCAATCGGTCGCTTGGGCCTGTTCGTCCATGTCACAGCGGGCTTTGGTGACGTTGGTTTCTGTGGCTTCTGGACGCTGGAAATGTTTGCCATTCAGCCCGTCCGCATCTATCCGGGCGTCAAGATTTGCCAGATCTTCTATCACGAAGTCGTTGGATCGGTCACCGAATATGAGAAGTCGGGAAAGTACCAAAACAACCATGACATCCAACCGAGCTTGCTGTTCCGCGAACTGAATCCGGAAGCGGAAATTGAAGACCCGCAAATGAAACTCGGTTTCGAAATCTAGAGGCCGCTAGTCTTTGCCTTGCGGTCGCTACTGGCCGACCTTGCGATGCCACCCATTCAACGGTGTGTCGCTTCTTTTTTTTGCTGCGACGACTTGTTTCACTTCGTTCCTTTTCCGCTGCGGCAACAGCGTGCCGTGCTGCGTTCGGGTTTAGCCTTCCGACGATTCAAGCCGCTCAGTTCTGTCAGGGGGTGAGGCGTTTGCCGGCGTTTGCCAGAGGTGCCAGAATCTACCGGTTGTGAGGGTATGCCGACTGCGGAATTGGTAACGTTGAAAGTTTTTCGGTTGATTGGGTTGCAACTTTTCGATTTGTGATTTTGCTGAGAATATATCCGTATATCTAAAGTCATCCATTGTCGTGCAGCGCCGTTTGAATAGATTTCACAGCAGCAATGACATCGCATGAATTCGTCGAATCGATCGACGGCATTCGATGAGCCAACCCTCAATTGTGTGACCAGACCTTTGATGAATGACGTAGACCAACTTTTGCTGAATGCACGCCTTCGCGACGAGATTGAACCCTTTGTCGACGAATCGCTGATGCTGCTCAAAACTCGCCGGCTACCGATCGAAGTAGAGAATGACTTTCTCGCATCGATGTTGGCCTGGGAAAAGGCTCCCGTTCTGCCAATCCGGCAGTGGTTTGAGCCTGAGATTCAATTGCCTTCGCCGGAGACTCTGACCGACGCGGAATTGAACCAGCAATTGCATCAAGTCATCGGTCGTTTGTACGAGAAGAATATTGTGCTCGAACATACAGACCACCTCTCGGATCGCGAGCTACTTTGTCTGATCATTCGCGATATTCTGCCAGCTCAGGAAAAGCGTTTGACGGACACTGGTGGAATTCTGAACTGGCAATGCATCGATGAGGAAATTGATGAGGACGAATGGTTGCGTTTTTATGCAACGGATCGTCAAAGAGCGACATGGTTCGAAGCAAATGGCCTTCCGTTGCCTCCGAAGCAGCTTCCCCAATATCCTCGCCGCCTGCCTGGCGTAAAACGCTAATATCCGGCCCTTTTTTGGCTGTTCAATACTCATCCAACATACGCCTCTAAGGGTGCATTCGCTGCCCAAGTGTTTAAGTTGATACAGCGGCAATTTTCATGCCACGTCAGAACCGGAATAACCCGTAAAACCGTGGGCAAAAGTTGCATTTAGGCTGCATGCACCGTTGTGTTTTTGCAACGCATGGTTAGACTGGAGCCCCGCAAGATGCCCTCCTCCCCACAACGGAATGAATCTGTACGTCCCCAAAAGTACTGATTAAACGCAGACGTCCTGCGATCCAACTCGTCAAGAATTCTCGCTGAATCGGATTTTTCCGAACGGCGCCTGATGCAACAAGAGCAGCAACAAGAGCAGCAAAATGTCTCAAACCACAGACAAGATCTTGTCCTTTATGGACTTGCTTTCGTCAATCAAACGCCATTTCTTCCTGGGCGCACTGATTTTCGTACTGATTACCGCAATGGCGGTGTTGGCATGGTTGTTTTTGCCCCGCGAATACGGCTCGGAAGGCCGCATGGTCGTTCGCGTCGGTCGGGCCAACCTGGGCATGAATACAACGCCCGAAGGTGCGGCGATGGTTTCCATTCAGGACACCCGCGAAACTGAAATTCGCAGCGTGATGGATTTGATTCAATCTCAACAAGTACTTGGAGATGTCGTTGATTCGATCGGCGCAGAAAAGATTCTTGCCAACACAATCAAGTTGCCTGAGATCCCGTTGCTTTCCCAGTTCAAGGGATCGGCCACCGGCGAAATGGATCAAGAGGAATACGAGCGATTGAGATTGCGAGAAAAAGCGATCAAGCACATGGGCAAAGAGCTGTCGGTTCAGCATCAGAAAAAATCGGCAAACATCGCGATCTATTGCACTGGACCGAGTCCCAAGCTTGCTCAAGAGATCGTTGATGAGATCATGCGATTGGTGCAGACCGCTCACGTCAAGGTTCACTCTGCCAACCGATCAGTAAGCCACTTTGAAAGTGGGTTGTCTGAAAAAGAGACCGCGTTGCTAGAGCGGCAATTGGCTCTGGAGCAATTCGCTACGTCGAATAATTTCCTTTCAGTCGATGACGCTCGTGGTGCTCTGAACGGCGTCATCAATAAGCTGAAGAATGACATGGTCGATTCCGATTTGGCACTGCGAACTTCACTGGCGATGGTCGAAGAACTACGCAGGCAATCCGGCACGATCGACATCGAATTTGAAATGCCTACCGAAGGAATGGAGCGTTTGGCGACCGCTGGTGCCCAAGGGCAATATTTCGAGCGACTCGGTGAAAAAGCCCGCTTGATGGCGAAGTACAAGCCAAACCATCCTCAAATCGTACAGATCAACAAAGAGATTGACGCGATGAAAAAGGAGGTCGACGCACTTCCTGAGGAACGAGTCGAGAAGGGCATGATTCGCAACCCGGTCCACCAGGAATTGATGGTCGCCATGGTCAAGGAGATCGCCAATGCCGAAGCCAGACAGCAGCGAATCACCGAGATTCAAGCCAAACTGGATAAGAAGCACGAAGAGCTCAAGAATCTGAATCACCTGAAAACCCGCGCTTCGAAACTGCAACGCGACGTTCAGTTGGCTCAGATGGAATTCGACACCTATGCCCGGAAACGAAATGAATCTCGAATGGTCGACCAGCTGGACAAGGAAGCGATCTCCGACATCGTCGTTCAGCAATCGGCTTCGCTGGTACTGAAGAAGGTATCCCCAAAAGGCAGCTTGCTTTTGCCATTGGGCGCCTTTCTGGGAATGGTTTTCGGGGCTGTCGCGTGCATCTTTGCCGACCGCAAAAACCTGACCAACCTGACAACGCCTGAGGCAGTTGAGGAAGCATTGGGCGTTCCCGTCATGGTCAGCTTGCCAAGAGTCCACTCGTCCAGAGTAATGATCAACTAAGGAGAACACATCAATGATTCAAAACGTAAGAGAAACCGGAAAGCGATTGAAGGTCAGGACGGCTGATCGTTTACGAGTCCATTTCCTGGCACTCGGGCGCCGGATCCTGTCGTGGCAACAATCCGCAGGTTTCCGTTCTGATACAGGCCTTTCGATTGGTGTGACCAGCTCCGATAAACGCGCCGGTCGAACTGTCGTCGCATTCAATCTGGCGGCTGCCTTGGCAAGTCTTGGAAATGGCCCCGTGTTGTACGTGGAGACTCAATACAGCCAAACCGGCTTTGCGCGAAAAGTTCCACGTCCAGGCAATGGGTTAAGCGAAGTGCTGAAAGGCAGCCAGCCTGTTTCGGCATGTATCTGCAACACAAACGTCAGCAACCTTTTCGTTATGTCTTGTGGTCGGATCCGTGAACAAGACGCGGCGGAATTGCCGGTCGAGGCACTTGATTCGATTAACCCCGAACTAGGCAACACCTTTGATTACATCGTTTACGATTTGCCTGTCGCCAGTGACACCGATCTTTGTTATCCAATCGCTCAACGATTGGACGGAGTCCTGATCGTCAACGAGTCCAACGTCAATGAGGCCCGTTTGCAACGGATCCTCAATCGATTGCGTGACTTGCAAACGTCCGTGATCGGAATCGTCTTGAACAAGACTTGATACTCGTACAAGAGTTAACTTTTCCCGGATTGGCTTGCTGGAAGTCAATCCAATGGCAATCAGAAGATTGCTTCCCATCCACCTTTTACCAGACCCCACGCTCCCCAGGATTTACACCATGATGATTAAGCGGTCTCGTCGCAGACGAGGCGGTTGGTTTTCGTCGCTATCGCGCTTCCGAAAATCAAACATTTACGACACCGACTTCCTCCCGGAAGCTGTGTTCGCAATGGCCGTCGAAAAGGAACGTAGTCGATCAGAGCGTCGCGAGCTCTCGTTTTGCGTTGCGCTATTTGATTTTGAAGAACTCACGGATGATGAAGCATTGGAGCGACATCACGAATTGGCAAAGTGTTTTCGCGAACGGTTGCGGATTACCGATGAAGTTGGAATGTTTCGCAAGTCATTCGCCGTATTGTTCCCCGAAACGATCCCGTTGCAGGCGGCACACGTCATCAACGATTTGACATCCATTGCGGCCTCGGAAGGTATCAAGGTCACCTCCGAGATCTTTGCCTACCCCGAGGTCAATATGGATTCCCGTCCTCCCAATACCGGGAACGATGGAGTCTTCGAAATTGAGGTTCGTGAATCGCAAGATTTCAATGATAACGAACCGCATGACGAATCGACCGAACAAGAACAATCAGGTGGCTCTGTTGCCACTGTGGCAAAGGCGCAATGGACCTCGCCGTCACGGCCGCAAAAGATGCCCACGGTCAGTAAACTAAATGTGCGACGGCTGGATACGCAAAATCGTACGCCGCGTCTGAAGCGGGCTTTGGACATATTTGGAGCATCCGTCGGGCTGGTGATGTTGTCACCAGTGCTACTGGCTGCCGCCGCAATGATTCGCTTGAATTCCAAAGGCCCCGCACTCTTTCTGCAATGGCGTGAAGGGAAAGACGGCCAACTGTTCAGGATTTACAAATTCCGAACGATGCGAGTCGGTGCGGATGAAGAGAAGTCTGCCTTTCGCAAAATGAGTGAACAGGACGGCCCAGCTTTCAAGTTGAAGAATGATCCACGAATCACCAGCGTCGGTCGCTACTTGCGAAAATCCTGCGTCGACGAATTGCCTCAGCTTATTAACGTGCTGAAAGGTGAGATGTCGTTGGTTGGTCCACGTCCCCTTCCTGTGGATGAGTCGCTAAACTGTTCAACATGGCATCGTCGCCGTCTGGATGTCCAACCCGGCATGACTTGTATTTGGCAGGTCGATGGCGGACGTGACATCCCTTTTGACGATTGGATGCGAATGGACCTTGATTATATACGTCAACGCAGCATGTTTACCGATTTGAAACTGATCGCAAAAACAGCAATCGTGACCTTGTTACACCGTGGCTCCGTTTAGGACGACGAAGGTATGACATCGTTCGGTGAGGAATTTCCGGTGCCTCGATCACAAATTGCTTCGCCGCAAAGTGGTCTCCGGAAAATCCTGCACAAATTGCGAAACGAGCCGCAGGTCCTGCATGTTCTTGCCACCGTCCTGACGACTCTGACCGTATTCGGGATCTATTTGATCCAGGGTTTTGTGGTCGCCAGGATTTTGGGCGCCACCGGGCGAGGTGAATTTGGAACGGCTCTGTTTTTTCCCAGAGACATTTTGTTGTGGGCCGGACTGTTAGGTGCCGTCGAAATCGTGACTGGCTATGCCAATCGCAAAGACTGCGATTTCGTGTTATTGAAATACTCAGCGGCCAAATTGGGAATGGTCACCGGTACCATCACTGCCGTGCTGGCAGCCTGCCTGGCGATCGCCTTATGTGTTCCCACAGGCAAAGCTTATCTAATTCCATATTGTCTGATCTGTTGCTTATTCGTGCCGTTTGAGCACATTCACTTGACGGTATCTTCGGTCGACCGTGGCAGCGAATCCTTCCAACGTTACAACGTCAACCGTTTAATCTTCGCCGTTCTGTTTCCGGTCATGTTGATCGCCGCCTGGTTGGTCAACCTGGATCAGGTGCTGGGTTTGGATTGGTTGCCAATCGCTTGTTTCCTGTGGGTCGTTGCCAAAGTCGT
>CAZPOL010000003.1:24291-32608 GCA_964588195.1 uncultured Pirellulaceae bacterium
TGGGTTTGGATTGGTTGCCAATCGCTTGTTTCCTGTGGGTCGTTGCCAAAGTCGTTGGGCTGCTGCCGACGTTGCGCGGCATGGGGCTTTTCTCTGCCGAGACGCGCAGCAAATACCTGGCACGATTGAAAAATGCCCAAGCGAGCGATGCTCCGCGTACCGGTTTACTGCTGAAAGAAGGTCGACCCTACGCGATTTCAGTCTTTGTGGCCGAGTTGTTCGATCGCCTGGATGTGTTTCTGATCCTGGTGTTGGCGACGGTAATCGATTCGGGATATTACTTCGTCGCTGTCCCGGCGGCGGCAATGTTGATCATCGCGCCCAATGCACTCGGCGTCTTCGCATTTAATGCTGGAGCCCGGGAAGATGTGAAAGTATCCAGGAGCCATGCCGCCAAAGTACTGGGCGGCACCGCTTTGTTCCAGATTGTGGCCACGGTCTTGTTTTCACTTGTCATCGGCGACTTGATTCTGTTTTTCTTCACTGAAGAATTTGCCTTGGCAATCCCCTTTGCACTTTGGTTGCTGCCGGCAAGTGCACTGAAAGGGTTTCAACAAACGGCCGACGGCTACCTGAAAGGCAAAGGCAAGCCTTACATCGGAGTGTGGGCACGTGGAATCAGTATCTTCGTGTTGCTTGCCTTCGTCGCTTTGACTTACAACCGATTTGGCTTGTTGAGCATCCCGATGGGTGCTTGTGCGGGTCAAGGATTTAGCACTTTGGTAATTACGCTAGGCGTCTTCTTGAACTGTGACGATGTCGACCCTTCCCGCGATTCCGACAACTACGAGCCTGCGAGCACACAATGATTATCAAGAACGCCGAATCAAATCGAAACGACGGCTCAGGAACAAAAAGCTGGGCCATTGTGGGCGGCGGTATGCTGGGCCTGACGTTAGCGCATCGCATGTCCCGACAAGGGATCAAGGTCACGCTGATCGAAGCGGCTCCGGAATTAGGCGGTCTGGCCTCCGTTTGGCAGTTGGGTAACGTGACCTGGGACAAGCACTACCACGTAACCTTGTTGTCAGATACTCGGCTGCGTGATCTGTTGGAAGAGATCGAACTTTCGGACAAGTTGAATTGGGTTGAAACCAAGACGGGCTTCTTCACCGATGGCCAGATGTATTCGATGTCGGACACCAAGGAGTTTCTGGGCTTCCCGCCGTTGAACATGATCGAGAAAGTGCGGTTGGGTGGGACAATCTTCTACGCCTCGAAGATCAAGAATTGGAAGCGTTTGGAAAAGATACCCGTCACAACCTGGCTGAAGCGATGGTCCGGCAAAGGCACGTTCGAAAAGATCTGGATGCCACTGCTTAAGGCAAAACTGGGAGACGCCTACAAGGACACCGCAGCCAGCTTTATTTGGGCGACCATCAACCGAATGTACAAAGCCCGTCGCACTGGCCTGAAAAAGGAAATGTTCGGTTACGTAAAAGGTGGCTATCGCACGATCATTCATCGGCTGGAAGAATGCATGCAAGAACAAGGAGCGGAAGTCCTGACCGACCACCCGATCCGTGAAGTCGTAAAGAATCAGGATGGAACTTTGACCGTAAAGTTTGCCAACCAACCGGATCGGGAATTCGATCGCGTCATCATGACGACGCCCTCCAACGTTGTAGCCAGAGCCTGTACGGGTCTGAACCAGGACGAACGGTCTCGCCTGGAGAACACTCGCTACCTTGGAATCGTCAATGCTTCGATCCTGGTGGACCAGGAAGTTTCGCCATACTACGTCACGAACATTACCGACGAATGGGTGCCGATGACGGCGGTGATTGAGATGACCAACATTGTCGATAAACAGGAGACGGATGGAAAGTCGTTGGTGTATTTGCCAAAGTACGTCCCGGCCGACCACGAACTTTTCGACAAGTCTGACGAGGAGATCAAGGAGGACTTTCTGTCGGCGGTCGAGAAGATGCATCCACATATTACTCGTGACCAGATCTCGGCGTTCCGACTGGCTCGTGTCAAGCAAGTGATGGCGATTCCGACCAGAGAGTATTCCAAGTCCTTGCCGTCCCAACAGACGAGTGTCGACGGTCTGTTCATCGTGAACTCTGCGTTCATTACCAAGGGGAACCTGAACGTGAATGAGACGATTCAGATTGCCGAGGATGCGCTGGACGGTTCTTTGAAGGCGACCATCGCCGCTGATCTAGCCTCTGCCAAAATCGCCTGATTAACGATTGGCATCAGTCGCCGGCCCAATTTCAAGTTGAATGAGGTACGCCAGGCAGGGAATCAGCTGGCTGCGTTTCGGGACGTTTGCTGGTAAAGAGCATTGCTACCAGCAATATCAAAGCGAGCAATAAGCAAATCCCACTTAGTACCGAGAGCCATTGCCACAGCAAACTTTCGGTCGACAAATTCAACAGCTTCTTTCCGGACAATGTGGCCAAATAATTCATCGATGAGACAGCGATCAGGCTTCCAATCCAGAAACGGCTTCTGTTACTCAATTCCGGCATCACTTTCGGCCCGTAGAATAACATCGCCGTAAACGGGGCAGCCAGAATGAGCGCATCGTAGGTGCTGTGGTACAACGCCAGTAGCATCGTCAATCCGATAAGCAGGCCGCTAACATCGCTCGCTCCATAGCGATAATTCTGCTTTCCGTAATGCCACAGGTACCATCCAGGGATCCCCAGCATCGGCACCATCGTCAGCAAGTACAACAGGAAGTCGGGCTTGCCACCAAACGCTTTGTAGATCATTCCAATCAGGTCAATTCGCACCCAGGTATTCTCAGGTGCAACGTTGGGATTGTTTTCATGAGCCTCGTTGCCCGATAAGACTCCCTGGATCACTTCGGCAGGGCTGGAAAAACTGGCAAGCCAACCAAGTCCGACGACGACGCCAATTGCGCACAGGATTCCGCCATAGACTACCGCTCGAAAGTCGCGACGGCAGACCATCAAGATTGCCAAAGGAATCAGGAAGTTTGGCTTGAAAGACGTCAGCAACAATCCAACGCCCGATAACCATGGTTTAGTGCGGGCGAAATGCAGAGCCAACAGCGTGCCTATCGCACATTCTGCCGTGAAGTATCCGGTGAACAAAGTCTGATGGCCGGGACGGGACAACAACAGCATCAACAAGACGCTCAACAGAATGCCCAGCCTGATTTTTTCATCGACGAACCGGTAGCTCAGTAACGCAATCGCGGCGACCAAAAACAGATTGAAAATGAAAAACAGAACGTTCGAGGTCTTAAGATCCAGCAAGCCGAAAGGCGTGTGAACGATAAAAGCTGCTGGCGAAAAAGCCGGAACTGGTCGCGGCATCTGGTATGGCTCGCAAACATCCATCGTGTACGGGCTGTTGCCATCAATGAATGCCCTGGTGGGCTGGTAAGTTCCATAGTGAAAGTCGCTATGGCCTCGGCGATCCCAATCGAATTTGGAAGATGGCGGCGACCACTCCTTCCATGTTCGATAACCGGTCGCTCCCACGACGGCAATTATCAACAGGATCAAACCGAGCCGAACATGTGGTTTTTCAAAAATTGAGTGTTCGGACAGCATGGATTGGATTCGGAAAAGAAATAGCGGAAGAGGGGGTCGCCTCTATCATGGTTGGAGAATCAGGCAGCGCCAACATTGCCTGTTTGCATTTGTAGCATTGCCGTTCCTGGTATCGCCCTGTGACCCCTTTTACAGTTTATTAACCCATTAACCCATTGACCCATTGACCCATTGCCCAACAGCCCTGAAGAATATCGAAACCTGGTAGAAAGTGGTCGCGGAGGATGGATTATTCTGCAGCAACAGGATGTGTCTAGGGGTTACGCACCGTCGCGTTAATAAAGCCCTTGATGTCTGATAGATCGGCCAACAATAAATCGGGATTGTGCGCTCTTAACTCGTCAATTTCAGCGCCGCCTGTGCCAACCGCGACCACATTGGAACCGATCGAACGTGCGCATGTGATATCGTTCACGGTATCTCCGACTACCCATGTTTGGTTCGCCGCGATTTCCAGGTCGTCGTAAGCGTTGCGACATGCGACCAGAGCTGCCTGAGCCACGTCGTTGCGATTTGAGTGTTTTTCACCGTAGCCACCAAAGTCAAAATACTGATCCAGGTCGAAGTGTTTCAATTTCGTGATCGCAGCCGACTCGGAGTTACCAGTCAGAATCCCAAGACAGACCTGCGGGGTCGCCTGCAATTCCTCCAGCAATTCGACCACGCTGGGCATCAGTCGGCCATCGCACTGCTCCATCGCCTTAGGCAGCAGCTCATGATATCGGCTTGTAAACTTGTCTCGCGTATCTTCGTCCAGTGGAATTTCGTGAGCCGCGAACAAGTCGGTAATGATTCCTCGATCAGTGCGGCCGTGTACTTTGATGGTATGCAATTCTGTCAACTGATACATCTCTGACATGACCTGCTGCATGGCGACCCGTCCAGCCCCGCCACTCAACAGCAGAGTTCCATCGATGTCGAAAAAGAAAAATGTCATAGTCGCAAATGTTGTTCAGGGGCCAGTGAGGTACGAACGATCTGGATCACCGGCCAGGTTGGCTCTGGTCGCAAACCTGAACCAAACAAATGACTCGGTCACCGTTGAGTCGTAATCCGTCCAGGCGCAATGATACTCCAGCTGGCCTTAATCAACGAGTCGCCTGAACAACCAGAATTGCACGCAGGCAAGCGATCACTGGTTTTTACTTAGCAAGTAAGCGATACAAAGATATTGCATTTCAATTGAGTTCCAGATCCAGGGCCTGGTCACAAGGGCTTTCTGCAAGTTAATTCCCAGGCTTGAGCGTTGCGTCGCCTCGAAAATCAGCTTGGGGTTCATACCCGGGAAGTGGTTTCCTTCCGTAACTTCATTGACAAGCATATGTTGCAAGTCAGCACCTTCCAGCAGCATTTCAGGAAGTGCTTCTGATGAGGTCAGGTCGGTAATCAGCAGGGCAGCTCCGCCCGGCACGGTGTGGTTGACGAGCAGGTCGAAGTGTTTTTCGCGAATCGCTTTTACGATGTCGGAAAAGCCGTTGGTCTTTACCATTTTGGCCGCCTCCAGACACTCGAACGCTCGTCGCATGATCTGCGTAAGCAAGCAGGTAGAAACAACGACATCGTATTGCCCAAGGTCCAGTTTGGCATTTTTACATTCCTTGATGGTGGCTTGCAAAGCGCCCTCACTGGGCGCCGCCATAAAATGGCGCCACGAGGCGTCGATCCCGGAAACATCCAACATGCTAATTTCTGAAACCCGTGCGTGTCCATCGAATCCACGCTGTACCAATGCATCTCGCGTGATGGTTGGGTGCAAGTCAACCAGGTCGATTTTGGCATACCGTTCGGCAAGCGGGATCAAATCAAGATCCGTTGTCCTGCCAGCGCCCAAAACGCACAACGATTTTCCTGGCTGCGTGGCAAAAGCGAGTAGCAACTCTGTAACTTTTTGTCGGTGTTTCGCAAACGCCGACCACAATTCCGGCCAGATTATCGCGTTGTCCTGGTTGCTGTTGGGTTCTGGGCCAGCCATTAAAATTTAACTCACGAAAACCAGGAGGGACAATCAAACGCATCAACACACAACGCATTGTACGAACTGAGTGTCTTGATGAGTATGGCCCGCGAGTATGACCCGGACTCGATGGCACTCGCCGTTTTTAGATCGCGCGCTGTTCTTTACATTACAGAGAAGTAACAGTCAGCGGCAAAGTCGAATGACTCCTTGGTCATCGCGACTGGCAATCGGTTGTAGTTGCAGTAGTTTCGAATCTGCAACAGAAGGTCACGCGGCTGGCAATTTCGGAATGGGCGATTCGTAGGTCGATAGTGGGTGTCGATCAGGTAATCCACAAGGTTTTGGTCGTAGGGCACATCCAGTACCTTGGCCATGATCTTGAACAGTTTGACAAACATCTCTTCCGATGGATCGCAGACTTCGATCTTGTATGGAATTCGACGCATAAAAGCGTCATCGACCAGGTCTCTCGGTTCCAGGTTGGTCGAGAAAATAACCAATTGATCGAATGGCACCTGCACTTTCTTGCCGCTCGTCAGGTTCAAATAATCGTAACGCTTTTCCAGTGGGACAATCCAGCGGTTGAGCAACTCATCGACTCGCATTTTCTGGCGGCCAAAGTCATCAATAACCAGGATGCCGCAATTACTCTTCAGCTGAATCGGTGCTTCACTGATTCCAGTATCTTTGTTGAAAGTGATCTCCAGGTGGTCCATGGTCAGTTCACCCCCGACCACGATCGTGGGACGCTTGATGCGGACCCAGCGGTTGTCAACTTCCTTGTCGTCGACGATTTCCTGATTGGCTTCCAGTGGAGCGGGCTCGTGGACCATCGGGTCAAACAAGCGAATGATCTCGCCGTCCAGATTCAAGGCTCGCGGAATCCAGATGTAGGGGCCGAACGACTTGGTGACTCTTTCAGCGATACTTGTCTTGCCGTTCCCAGGGAAGCCATAAAGGAACATACCACGACCCGAACTGATGGCTGGGCCGAGTCGTTTTAGCATGTCTTCGTCGATCAGGAGATCGCTGAATGATTCCAGCAACTTCTCGCGAGTTGGATAGTGTCCTTCGATCGACTGCGCTTTAACGCAACGCAGATAGTCTTGCATGGCGACGGGGGCCGAACCGAAGTAGGTCGAAATATTGGCGTAGTTGCGAGCTCGCACCATTCCGGGTTCAGACAAACGGCAAATGTAGTCGTTCATCGCTGCCTGGCCAACGTAAGCGATCAATTGATCATGCTTTAATTGACCAAGAAATGGTTCGAGCAGAATGAAAGGCAGTTTCAATTGCTCGGAGATCTGCCGGCCGGAGGCCTCACCTCTGGCCAGCAAAAACTTCATGACCAGCTCTTCAACTTGCGAATGTGAGAGCTTGGCTTCCTGGAAGGAAGTTGGGCGTCGAGGAACGAAATTGTCGAGAGGTTGCTGTTGCTGATTTGCGTTTGGTTTGGTCGGTCTTCGTCGATCGGTGACATAGGCCTGGGCTTCATCCAATGTCGGATCGCCGGATGGTGCCGGGACCATTTGGGCAACTGGGATCGAATCCGCGCTCATTGCAGGATTGAGTGCTGGAACGGAAGGCAGTTCATCAATCTTTGATGAAGGCGATTTGATTGCCGGTGGCGTTTCACCGGCAGCAATGGAATTAATCCTGGCGAGTAACATGTCCAGGTCTTGTTCGGGCTGTGCGCCTGATTGGCCAGAATCAGTAGTCATGAGATGTCCCGTTTTAAGAAATTCCAAAAAATCGACCGTGGAGGCCGTCGTTTCTCCAGCTGGAATGGTCGCTTACTGCCCGCCTTCAACCAATTCGGATTCAAATACCGGTTTGGGCAGAATCGGCTGCGATTGACTTCCTGCTGCCTCGCCTTCAATATTGAATTCGGTAAACACCGACGACTTCCTTCATTCCTGAGGCGACCAGCATGCATTTTGCCCCCCGACCATTACCGAATCTGACGATTATCTTGATTGTTACTGGTGGCCTGATTCTCTCTGCACTGACCTGTTCGATTGCTTACGGGCAAGAATCCGGATCAGCCTCAAAAACGGAGGATGTTCGGGCGGTCGTTTCGGCGATGCTGGAAACGCAAACGGCTGCCTGGAACAAGGCAGACCTGGAAGGATTCATGCAGCACTACTGGAATTCTCCAAATCTGACATTCAGCGCAGGCGGCAAGACGACTCGTGGCTGGCAAGCGACGTTGGACCGATATAAGAAGTCGTACGACACGCCCGAAAAGATGGGGCAGTTGACGTTCAGCGAGCTGGAGTTCATCAACGTCGACTCCAATGCCCTTTTGGTGTTGGGGCAATGGCGTTTGAAGCGTGAATCGGACGAGCCGCATGGCAATTTCAGTCTGGTATTGAAACGCATCGAAAACCAATGGAAAATCATTCACGATCACAGTTCGACGCTGAAAGAACCCACCGAAGACGATCAATAGATCTATCAAATTTGCCAGGAACGAGCGGTTTTATTCGAAGTCCGGGCTGATGTTTTCGAATAACAACTGACGACCAGGTTTCGATGGAATTGCGAGCCGGTCGGTGTCGAGCCAATTTGTATCAAACCAGGGCAGCTACATGATTACCAGACAGATTCGAATTATTGCCGGGGCATTGGTCTGGCTTGTGATTCTGGGATGGGTTGGAATCAAGTACGTACCAGGCTGGTTCGGTGACGAATCGGTTGCTGGTCAATCCTTGACCGAGTACATGGTCGCATCGCAGGAGATCCGCGAACTCGATTTTGAATACACGTCTAATGTGCGGATTGGCGATCCAATCTTTGCTCGAAACATTGACGGTGAATTAGT
>CAZPOL010000003.1:32708-52174 GCA_964588195.1 uncultured Pirellulaceae bacterium
CTAATGTGCGGATTGGCGATCCAATCTTTGCTCGAAACATTGACGGTGAATTAGTCCAGGTCGGCGCGATACGACAAGTCGACTCAGCCGAATCCCAGGACTACGACGTTTGCTACTGCGACTGGGCCAGTGTCGTGTTCTTCTCTTCCGCGCCTGACTTGCAACCCGGCGACTATCTGACTTTTCACCAGACTCCGACCTCGATGGATTGGGTCGCCCGGTTTTTGTTTCCGCCGGAAACCCAATCCGAAATTATTGGCATGGTAACAGAGGTTTACACGGACCATTCCGAGGCTGTGCTGAGCGAGTTGAAACCGATTCTGCAAGACGCCTGGCAAGAAACAAGTGTGATCATCCGTGACGAGTTGCTTAAGTCATTGTCACGACATCGATCGGAATTCGAAGCTTTGGGTGAGCGATACCGAACCGAAATTGTGGACAAGGAACTGCTGCCTGTCATTGGTGATGAAGTTTGGCCTATCGTCCGAGAGGAAGGTCGTCCGGTTCTTGAACAGGTTGGCCAGCAAATTTGGCAAGAGGCGTCAGTGTTTCGTTTTGGATGGAGAGCATTGTATGACGCCTCCCCATTGCCGCAGAAAGATCTGACCTCTACCGAGTTCACCAGGTTTGTAGAGGATGAAGCGGTACCGGTGCTTACCAAGAACCTGCCGGCGTTTCTGGAGGCTCAACAATCGATCATGAAACAGGTCATCGCGAATCCGGAGGTGCAAGCCGTCGTCGCCAATAGCCTGGAGAAGATCAGCAAAGACCCGGAACTGCAAAGGATTATCTTGCAGGTGCTAAAGGAGTCGATTTTGGAAAACGAAGCTTTGCAAAGCACCATGTTGGATGTCTGGAATCGACCTGACCTGCAATACTTGAAACAGTTAACCGACGCGAAGCTTGAGCCAACTGTGGTTGCGATTGGCGAAAAAGTTTTCGGCTCGCCGTACACAGGGGTGACACCCGAATTCGCACGAATCTTGCGGAACAAAATCCTTTTAAAGGATGAACGCTGGTTCATTTTGAATCGAGTCGCCAACTGGGAATCGCCAGAGCAGGCTAAGCAGGACGTACCACCGGGCCAGCAGCCTGAAGGCCTGTTTGCCGATCATCCTTTGGTTGTGAAACATAAAGACGACAAGGTGCTGGCCGTGTTGCCAGGAGAATCGAACATGGAAAACCCGTTTTATTACCCTGCGAGGCAGCGTTGACCGACAGCAAGAAGGGTAAGCAAACCAAATCAGATTCTCCAGAAGACGATTCAACACAAACGACACCTGGCGATACCGAGGTTGCTGCGGGTGACGTAACGATCTCCGGCTTGACGGTGGTCGCGGGCGAGCGAGCGCTGTTAGAGAACACCGAGGCGACTTTTCCGAAAGGCAAGATCACGTTGCTGGTCGGTCCCAGTGGTGTCGGCAAGTCTGTGTTGATGAAGATCGTAGCAGGTCTGATTCCACGAAGTCACGACTCGCTGAAATTCAAAGGCGACATCAAGATAAACGGGCGTCAGGGAAAACGCGGCGATTGTGGTGTCGTGTTTCAATCGTTCGCATTGTTTGATGAATTGTCACCCAAAGCGAATGTGCAATTTGCAGAAGCACACGCCCGCAAGAAAATCAAAACGCGGCCAGCCGAGTTGCTGAAGAGCTTGAACGTGCCCAATGACGTCCGCACGGTCTTGTTGAGCGGCGGTCAAAGACAACGCTTGGCGATCGCTCGAACGCTGGCCTACAACCCGGAAGTGATCCTGTTCGACGAACCAACGTCAGGCCTTGACCCGGAAAATTCGCGCAAGGTTGGCGAGCTGATTCAAAATGCCGCTCGCGAACATGGCAAGACCTCTGTCATCATCACTCATGACTACGAGTCGTTGCTGGCGATCGCCGACACCGTGTATCTGCTGAACCCGATCGAGCGACGATTGCAGAAGGTTTCCGAGGAGGATTGGCCACGGCTGAGTGAAATTCTGCAGCCGATGGCGATGGTGGCCGCGCAGAAATCAGACGACCTGGCAGGCGACGGATTTGGCAAACTACTAAAGAAGAAGGCGATCAGTTTTTTCGCTAACACGTCGCGCAGCATCGAGAATATGTTTCTTGGTCTGCTAAGCGTGATTCCAATCTGGAAAAGCCCCCGTTGGGGCATGCGCTATCTGGTTCATTTTATGAGGCTGGTGTTTGGGCCGACCGCCTGGTTTTACTTGATGATGGCCGGGATCATTACGGGATTCGTTACCACCTACTACATCTTTCAATTTTTGCCGTTCGCCGTTTACACGGAACCGTTGCTGGTTGATGACCTGTTGTCCGCCACCGGGTTCAGTTTGTATCGCATCTTCGTGCCGGTTTTGGCGACGGTCTTGATTGCCGCCAGATGCGGCGCGGCCGTGACAGCAGACGTGGGCAGTAAACAGTACTCGAATCAGATCGATGCGTTGCAAACGTTCGGGATTAGCCCTCGTCAGTATCTGCTGACGCCCGTGATGATTTCGTTTCTAATCGGCGTGCCGTTATTGACACTGATTGCCTTTGTCACCGCCCGCTTTACCAGCTTGTTGACATTCACGTTGACTCACCTCGAACACGGTCCAAATTACTGGGACCAGCACTTTCACCGCAGTCTGGATATGGTTAACCAGTTTTGGTACTACGGCAGCGGATGGTTGCTTTCCAAGTTGACCTGCTGTGCAGTAGGCGTTGCGTTGATCTCGTATCACATCGGATTGAAACCAAAATTCAGCAGCAGCGACGTCAGCAAGTCGGTGACCGCCACGATCCTGTGGGCGACGCTATACGTTTTGATCGTGCATTTTTGTTTCGCGTTCTATGAATTCAACGACCAAATCAAAGGCTAAAGCGTTCGATGAGTTCAGCTGGCGAACAACTTGCCGGAATGTGAAGAGTCGTCTGTTGCTGGATTGTCCAGAGCCACGACTTCGCCGATTCGGCAGGTGTGAGGGCAACCCTGGTCCTTCAGGAACTGAATAGCGGCATCGGCTTTTGATTCTTCAATTCCAAACAGCAAGCCACCAGCCGTTTGCGGGTCGTACAGCAAGCGTGCCAGTTGTTGGTTCGACTTCACCTTCAAACCGCTCATCAGTTCGCGGTTCTCGCCGGCCAGAGTGCTTTCCACATCCAGTTCCATCAACTGCGAGACTCCGGGAATCTGCGGGATGAGGTCCAGTTTCACATTGGCGGCCAACTGACTGGCGTCCAGCATCTCCAAAAGGTGCCCGCCCAATCCGAAACCGGTTACATCCGTCAACGCGGAAACCGGAAACTTTTGCACAAGCTCCAAGGCCACGTAATTGCTGACCGTCATGGTCTTGATTAGTTCCGAGTGCCAACCGGCCCGGCACATGCCTCGCATCAATGCCGCCAGCAGGATTCCGGTGCCAATCCTTTTGCTCAGGATCAATTGATCGCCCACTTTCAAGTTGCCTTTTTGAGTCGTGCCGGGCAGTTGGTCGGCTAGAACGGTGAAGCCAATCGTCAGACGTGGACCTTCGATCGTGTGCCCGCCGACAATGGAAACGTCCATCTTTTCAAATTCATGTTGAGCACCGGCTACCAATTCCAGCAGCACATCACTCTGTGCGCGAGGGTGCCCCAGAGGGACTTGCGCGAGCGTTAAAGCGGCGGTGGCTCTCGCGTTCATAGCAAAACAATCACTGGCCGAGTTCAGAGCCGCCACACGCCCCATCGTAAATGGATCATCGAATGGTGCTGCAAAAAAGTCGGCCGTGACCGTCGTTTGATTGTTCTCGACTTTAATGATCGCCGCGTCGTCGCTCTTCTCCAGGCCGACGATCACTTTGTCGTTCTGCTTAATGTCCAATCGCGCCAGTGCATTGCGGAGCGAAAGCCCACCGAGCTTTCCGCCACATCCCAGGCAACGCATCTCGTCGTCCGGTTCTGGCTTGGGGCTTTTGGCCGGATCCATCGGGCGGTAATCCTGGTACATCTTCATGAATCGTTGGTCGATGCGGTCCTTTAAGGACCATGCCCAAGGGCCCAGCATGCTTCGCCCCTTGAACTCAGCGATCGTCTTTCCATCGCCGATATTGACCAGCTTCAAATAGCTACGCTGTGGCTTGAAATTGGAAAGCTGTTTTCCCTGGACGCTGCGGTTCAGGTTTTCCCACAGCACGGGCCCCTGGCGAACCGCGAACACGCCGGCTTTGTCCGTCGGGTTCTTTTCAAGCGTCCCGCTATCGCCGACGGCAAACACGTTGTCGCGAGTGGTGGATTGCAGGGTAGGGCGGGTCAACAGGAACCCTCGGTCACAGTGCGGTAAATCGATCTCACGCAAAAAAGGCGTCGCCTCTGCCGACGTCACCCACATCGAAATGTCAGAATCCAGCCGAGTTCCATCGGTTAACACGACGCCATCTCGATCGACCGAGGACACTCGCCGTTGTTCAAATATCTGTATTTCATGTTTCTGCATTTGACTGCGAATGTGCTCGACTGTTTTCGGCAGCAGGCCTTTTCCAATGGTCGATCCACAGATGATGCGAACGGTGAAATTGCCTTTGCCGTAATCGCGTATCAGTCGTTGCGTCAGGCAGAAAGCGACTTCCGTACCGCCAACTCCGGCTCCGACAATGTTGACCGTAATTTTCTTGCCATCGCTGGCTGTTTTTTCTTGCCGTGCCTGCAGTGCTTTTTCAGTTGCGATTTTCAGCCGTCGCAGAAAGGTCTGCATCGGCTTGATGGGCACAAGGTTGGCATCTTCCGAAACCTGAACGCCTTTCATACTGGGACGAGAACCAATGCCGATCGAGAGGAAATCGTAACGGAGTGGAGGTCGATCATTGAACAGCAACTCGTTTGTTCCAGTGCTAACCTTGGTGACACGATCGACGATCAACCGAGCTCCGTTGACGGTACACAAACGAACCAGGTCGATCTGCATCTGTTCCGGATCGTATTGACCACTCAGCACGCCGGGCAACATTCCGGAATAAGTCACCACCGGGAAATCAGAAACGCAAATCAAATTCGCGTTATCGATTGGCTTCATTCGCCACATTTTCAAGATGTGAGCGTTTGTATGTCCGACACCCAGCAACACGATATTGTTGCGTTGAAGATTTCTTTGCATCGATTCAGATTTCGTTTTTCGGAGTTAATTGGCGATTTGGACATCGGTCGCGCAGGTTACTGGCGTATCGGGACTTTTGCAAAGGTCATCTTCGCCGCTAACATTGTGTTCGATAACTTTGCGTTATCCAATGGTCAGCACTCAAAAATAGGGCAAAGCGATGCACGACACGTTCAAACAGCTAATCACCAACCAGTACCAGGCATCGCTTTGCACGCTGAATCAGTGTATTCAGGAATGTCCCGAGGCGATTTTTCAGAAGCCGGTTGCTGCTTTCCCGTTCAGCCAGTGCGTTTTTCACACCTTGTTTTTTGCCGACCTGTATTTGGGCAAAGACATGGACGATCAATTGAAACAGCAATTTCATCTGGACCAGGCGGCCGTCTTCGCAGGCTATTCGCAATTGGAAAGCGATACGCCCGCTGCGAATTACCAGAAACCATTCCTGTCGCTGTACCTGCAGCACTGTCGCTCAAAAATGGAGCGGGTGGTTGGTGAAGAAACGGAAGCGGATTTGAACGAGCCCGCAGGATTCCCCTGGCTATCGACCATCACTCGTGCCGAAGTTCACGCATACAACATTCGGCACATTCAACATCACGCTGCACAATTGATTTTACAAATGCGCAAAGAGGCTACGTTTGACCTGCCCTGGGTGCGCAGCGGTTGGGTGTAACAGGCTTCGACTACTTGGAACCGCGTTCGGCCCAACGGAAATCGTGTCGACGCTGGTAGACCTGCTTTTCGATGAATTTGCCAATATCCATCGACAGCATCCGGTCGCCATTCTTGCGCGATTTAATAACTCGCCGCGATGATTCAACCTGGTAGCGAACGGTCTCGAGTGCCTTGTCGGGTGCGTCCAGGCTCTTGCGACCTCGCATCATGCGTTCAGAAATATTCTTCGCGTCACGACTCTTGTCTCTTGTGGAAGCAATCAGCACAGGGAAGGCAGCACCGGTACGACCTGTGTACAAATCGTTTTGGTACGCATCGTTTCCATTCAGTCCTTTGAAATTGCGCATCGGATTCAACATCACCAGGGCCTTCACATCTTGCCCTTGCTTAATCGAACCCAGTGGTGCGTAGCTCCAGTCGCGCAAAGTCCAGGTGGTTGCCAGGATCGTTGATTCACGGTCTGCCACAATCGATAACATATCGATATTCAGATTGCCTTGATTGTTTTCGTTGATCAAATATTTCTTGCATGCTTCGATGTCTTCAAGCACGGCCGTCAACTGCGGACCTCGCCAACGATCACGATCCAATTCGTCACCACCAACGGTTTTCATGCTGTCGCCGTGGCCTCGAAGATCGGGAACCATGACGGCGTAACCGAACTGCGCCTGCAAATGCGCAGCCATGGCGATCATCGTTTGACGCTTCTCTTGCCACGCGTGAACCAGAATCACGGGAACGGTTTCTTTCTCGTTTGTGCCTGGATAAAAGACGGCACTCAAGGCGACTCCATCGCTGGTTTCCAGTTGCACATCGACTGGTTCCGGAAGTTCGCCCTCGTCCTGGGCGTACGCCGACGACGGCAATCCACCGCACATTGCGAAGGCCAAGGCCAGCAAACAGCAGCCAATTGTCCATTGATTACGAAATAATTGTTTTGCGTTCATACAATTTTCCTGCATCCAAATACGTGCCTGCCACCGTTGGCATATTAGAAATATCGCCCGTCAGAGTCAATTTTACTTAAGGTTTGCAGCTTTTCCGCAATTTCCCGTCGAGTCGGCGCAGAACGAACTGGCAACGGCCCAATGGCTTTGAATCTTGCGATAAATGGCCGTTTAGCGGAAAATAGTAAAATATGACGGTGCGGTCCGAACCGATTGAATGAACGGCAGGAGAAGCGTGTGGGTATCAGACGAAAAATCAGAGACTGGTGGAAGGTTACCAGCGGTCGGGATGACACTCCGTTGGACGGTGAAACTCCCTACTGGATTTTCAGTTTGTTTTTTCACATCGCATTGTTGCTCGCTCTGGCAACTTTCTGGATCGACTACGACAAAAACAGACCAGTAAGTGTCGAGCTATCGGCCAGCACTCCCGAGATCGTGGAGATGCCCTCCATGGTCGAAATCGATTACGAAGATGAGTTCGACGAAGTCGGAGCCAACGACGAAGACAATATGGCTGCGATTCTTGATATGGCTCCAGCCGCCGAAGATCTGGCAGAGGTCGAAGTTGATGTCCAGCAAGACATTAGCGAACTTGGCAACGAATTCTTTGACGAATACGCTCCTGAATTTGACAGTGAAGTTGACGTTACAACGATCGCCGTCAACGGTGTCGCCGGTTATGCCACGAGCAACACCAGCGGAGCGGTCGACCGACTGACTCAGGAAATTCTGTTGTCGTTGGACGAGAACAAGACGCTGGTGGTCTGGATGTTTGACCAATCGGCGAGTCTGCTAAAACAGCGTGCCGAAATTCTGCAGCGTTTCGAAAGCGTTTACAGTCAACTCGACAAGCGGCGAGCTGACGGTGCGGAGGAGTTTAACAAACACGACGACGAAAACCCGTTGCTGACTCAGGTCGTGGCATTCGGAGCCCGCAATGGCCCAATGCTACGGAAACCAACCAATGACGTGGCAGAAATCGTAAAAGCGATTAACGACATTCCAATCGACGAAAGTGGTCAGGAAAACGTCTTTGGTGCCGTGACGGAAGTTGCACGAAAATACACCAACCTTTGCAAAGTCGATCGCAAGACTGGCAAACGAAAACGGAACGTGATGATCGTTATCATCTCGGACGAATCCGGCGACGACATCCAGAACATGGACGCCGCGATTATGATTTGCCGTAGAAATCTGATGCGTGTATTTACGATCGGAATCCCGGCGCCATTCGGTCGCGAAAACACATACGTAAAATGGGTCGACCCGGATCCGGAATTTGATCAATCCGTTCAATGGGCTCCCGTTCGACAGGGGCCTGAAACGGTGCGACCTGAACGCATCAAGCTGCACTTCACCGAGAACGAAGAAGAGGAACAGTTGTTCGATTCGGGATTTGGTCCGTTTGGCCTGACACGACTCAGTTACCAGACCGGCGGCATGTATTTTACGGTTCATCCCAACCGAAAACTCGGCAGCCAGAAGATTGAGGCGTGGCAAACGTCGACTTACTCTGCACATCTGCAACGGTTCTTCGACCCGGAGGTCATGCGTCGTTATCGACCGGACTACGTTTCTGCGCAGGAATACGATCGCCAGTTGCAACAAAACAAGGCTCGTTATGCATTGGTCCAGGCAGGGTACGAATCACGTATTCGTCCAATGACACCGCCGAGGCTTCGATTTGAAAAGCTGGATGAGGCGGCATTCGCTAACGCCGTCACGCTGGCTCAAAGAAACGCTGCCGAACTGGCGCCGAAAATCATTGGGCTCTACGAAATTCTGAAGGAAGGCGAACGCGACCGCGAACGCGAGATCTCGTTGCGTTGGAAAGCCGGTTACGACCTGGCTATGGGCCGAACGCTGGCCGTGATGATTCGCGCCGGAACCTACAACTCGATGTTGGCACAAATCAAAACGGGGATGAAGTTCGAAAACCCGGATAACAACACCTGGTTGCTAAGGCCCGCCGACGCAATTTCCACAGGCAGCCAAACTGAAAAGTTGGCAGCCAAGGCGAAGATGTACCTGGAGCGTGTTGTCAAGGAACACCCGGATACACCTTGGGCAATGTTGGCCCAACGAGAACTGGAAACTCCGATCGGTTGGAAGTGGGGCGAAACTTTCACAAGGCCGCCCGAACCGGTTAGTAGAGAGCCTCGACCTGCGAACAACAACACGCCGCGTCCTAATCGACAGCAAATGCAGCCCGAGCGACCGCCACGGCGACCTCCTCCGAAACTGTAGTCTGCCTGGTTCCGCATTTCGAATGAGATACGCAAACAAATCTGCTTTTGAAGAGTCAGTGCGTGAATCCTGGGCGCAGTTGATTGAAGCTTGCGAATCGTTGACTGAAGATCAGTTTTGCACTCGACGCAAACTTCAGAGCAAGACCAACCTTAGTTGGTCGCCAAAAGATGTTTGTGGTCACGTTTATGCCTGGCATCGGTTGTTGCTGGGTTGGTATCGCGACGGTGAGAATTCCAGAGTCGTTCATCTGCCGGCCAAAGGATTCAATTGGCGACAGACTCCGGCGCTGAATCGACAGCTGTTTCTTGAGCTGCAGAAAGTCCCGGCCAACAGCATTGTCCGTCGCATGAAGTTATCGCACGGTCGTGTCGTCAAGTTGGTCAATTCGCTGACGGATCGCCAATTGATGAAGCCTGGGCACGTGGCATGGACCGGAAAACTCGGTTTGATCAGCTACGTGTCGGCCAACACAGACAGCCACTATCGATGGGCCATTAAAAAGATTCGCAAGATTTCTGCCGCGTCTTGAACCCAGCGGATCGAGATCAGCGATCCTCGAAACGTGATTCCATCGCATAGTATTCGTCGAACCCGACGATCGTCTTGAGTTCGTCGAAGGTCATACCGCTTTCCGGAATCTCACCGGCTCTCATTTTTGCCAAAGCCTTTTGCATCGCCCGGATAGAACTCATCAACAGAGTGAATGGATACGAGGCAATCGAGAACCCCAGCTTTTCCAGTTCGGCCGGTGGCAGGATAGGCGTCAATCCGCCCTCCAGCATGTTGGCCATCTTGGGCCCATCGACCTCGTCGCAAATTTGTTTCAATGAGTCGATGCTTCTTGGAGATTCAACAAACGTGATGTCCGCGCCCAGTCGCCGGAACTCGTTGGCCCGCAAGATTGCTTCTTCAATTCCAAGTGATTCGAGACTGTCCGTACGCCCCATGATCAGGACATCGTGACCATCGTCTCGAGAATCCACCGCGGCTTTGATTCGACGAAAAGCGGTTTCGCGATCCACGACCTGTTTGCCACGAGTGTGACCGCAGCGTTTGGGAGCCACCTGATCCTCGATCATGACACACGCCACGCCAATCTTCGCGTAGGACTGCACAGTCCGCCGCACATTCAGAGCGTTTCCGTATCCCGTGTCGCCGTCAACCAGCAGCGGGATCGAAACGGCTTCCGCGATATTTTGGACCTGATTGAACATCTCGCCAAATGAGATCAAGCCAGTGTCTGGCAACCCCAGGCGACTCGCAGAGATTCCGAAGCCACTAACGAATGTCAGTTCGAACCCTGCCTGCTGAATCAATTTGGCCGTCAACGCCTCGCCACAACAAGGCGTCACAAACAGTTTACCCGTCGCCAGAAGTTGACGGAGTTGGTCGGCGTTGGGATTCGGCTGCATTGAATTCGAAAACCTGTTTGCAAAAGTGGCTTACCGAAAGTCGATTCCGGTTGCGTCTTCGGCAACCGCTTCAGCCTTGTCGTAGGCGTAGAAATTGCGAGTCACATAATCGACCATTTTGGCAATGAACACAGATTCAAATTCACGTTCATTGGTCGACATCGCCGGGCGAGCATGTGTCTTCGGGAATGAAAACTCGGCAGGCCCTTGAGCAAACACAACGTTCCCGTTGTCTTCCAGATCGTAGACCGTGGTGGTCAACATCGACCGGCCTTTGAATAGAGTCGTGCCTTCGTGGATCGAGTACGAACCGATGTCGATGGCAAGTACCTTCTCAGCGTTTACGCCTTTTCCGATCTCACGAAAATCGACCTGATCCCAACCGTGTGTGTCTTTCCAGTTTTCGATGACGTTTTGAGGAATCAAGGTGATGTCGTCAACTTGTTGTGCCAGTCGCAATGCCATTGCTTGTCCAACCACATTGGTCAGCGTATCGGGGCCGTACGAAGAAGCGTCCGAGACGACAACAACTGCAACTCGCGATCCTTCGAGGCCTTCGTATTCAGCGTCAATTTTCAAACCGTGCAGCATGTACATCAAGTTGGCGGTGGCTCCGATACAGCCTCCTGCAAACAACGCAATTACACCCAACAATATTACCGTTGGAAACTTTTTCATCTGCCGATCCCTGGCTGAACAAAATCTGACTCACAAAAATTGGTAGCGAATTGCCCACTGGATCAACGCGGCGGCAATCACCAACGCGCACATTCCCGACAAGACAATTGGCCTCGGTTGCCAATAGGCCCAGCGACCTTGATAACCGGCAACCAACAACCAAATCGCTGCAGGAAACGCCATCAAAGCCAACAGGAATCCACCCAGATTACTCCGAGCGCTCGAGATAAACTTGCCTCGCGTTGCCAGCGCCCACGATGTTGTCATTCCACAAGAAGGGCAGGGCACTCCAAAAACAATTTTGTATCCGCAGGGCGGCAAACCAAGTTGTTTGTGAGTTCCAATCCCACTTGGGTCCGGCGACAGCGTTCTGGACACGACCAACAGGCCGAGCAAACCCAATCCCAAACTGAAATAGGCAATTCGCAAAACCCAGGGTAACTTCACAGGCCGCGGCTCTGAACCGGGAACCTGAAGCGGCGGAACCGCTCTGGAGTTCTCAGGGTTTTGTTGGTCGGACGGTAGGTGCATGCTTTTACTGTATCAAGTGCAGTTACTACAAACAGGGCCTGTGCCAGCACAATATTGTGGGCCTTCGTCGACCAAGCACACCTGGGCCCTGCAAAGTCATCGGCGATTCTAAGTCGAATGCTTCGCCGGCGTTGAATCGGATGCCTGCGACTGAGTGAGGTTTTTCAGCACGTGCTGGGCATAAACGATCGTCACCAGCGTCATCAGGACATTGGTGCCAGCCATGCTGAACCACACGGCGTCGATGCCGTATTCCCATCGAATCACCAGCAAGTAGATCAGCGGCAACGGCAGCAAAATCTTCCGCAAGATTGCCTGAAAAAATCCGTACATCGGTCGCTTGATCGCCTGCAAAAACGCCAGGTGAGTCGACGTCATGACATACGACCACTGAACGAAAGTGATGATATGAATGTATCGCACGCCAATCTGAATCACTTCCGGATCATCCGTAAAGATTCGCAACAGCGGCCGTGCCATTAGAAAGATCAGCGTCGAAGTGGTCAGCACCAGAGTCAGTCCGACGCGATTGCCGACACGCATTGTCTCTCGCACTCGATCAAAATTTCTCGCGCCGTTGTTTTGACCGACGAGCGCCATGATTGCAGCGTACAGACCGAATGTCGGCAGCAACCCTATTTGTTCGATTCGCGTCGTCACGCCAAATGCCGCAACCGCCGACTCGCCAAACCCCTTTAAGAACCAGGTTAGCACGAAGAAACTAAGTGCCACCGACATGATGTTGAAACTGGCTGGCACGGCCTGGTAGGCGATTTCTCCCCAGGTTTTCAGGTCGGGAATCCAGTGCGAGATACGATCAAAATTGATAAGCCCACGACGTTGAACGGCGCTAAGCATGAAAATGCTGCTGGCCACCTGGATCAAAACCGTGGCCCAGGCGATGCCGGCAATCCCCATCGCAGGCAACCCAAACCCACCGTACAGGAACCAGGGGTCAAGGATCAGATTGGCAAAAAACCCAGCCACTTGCACCTTGCTGAACGTCAAACTGTCTCCGCTGGCAATCAGGATGGCGTTGCAGAGACTGCTGACGACAAAAAACACTGCGCCCAGAAAAATCGGGGTCATGTATGCCATCGCCATATCAAGGTAATCGTCCGTCGCACCAAGCAGCCCAAACAGTGGCGCGGCCAATTGCATTCCAAGCAAAGTCATCAGGATTGACACCACAAACCCCATCGACAGGCATTGAGCGGTGAAGCGAAGTTGTTGCTGGCGATCTTCGGCACCGATGGCGTTGGAGATCAGGGCAGAGGCGCCGCGCGACAACCCACCACTGACGGCAATGATCAACAGGTACACCGGAAAGCTGAGTGCTAAAGCTGCCAGCGCAGTAGTCGAAACCTGGCCGGCGTAAAATGAGTCTACGACGTTGTACATCGTTTGAAAAAACATACCGATGCTGGAAGGCAGAGCCAGATTCCTGACGTGGCCTGGAATCGATCCAGTAGTCAGTGATTGTGTTTTGTTCATCGATGTTTTTTCAAAGTCGAAATTGGCAGCGGGCCGTTGTCGTTATAGCAGTTGGATTCGCCCATTCCGCCACTATTAAACGGTCAAAATAAAAACGGCCACCATAGAAACTGTCGCCCTTAAAAAAGAAAGAGCCGCAATCAAACGACTGCGGCTCGTGACTGTCAAATGGCCAGCCAGCCTCGGGTGTTTCGAGTTCGACTATGCCTCGCTCAATTCAATCGAACCGAGGTCGGTTTTTTCAGGTGCTCCGGGACCCAGTCGCAACGCACCGTCTACCGTTAACGGATCGAAACCGGGTGCTGCAGCGATCAGACTGTAAGCCTGGCCTTTGGGCAATTGTTCCGGCAAGGTAAACGAACCGTCACGATCAGTTTCCGTCGACGTGTAGATGTCGCTACGGTTGCGGTTTTGCAGAAAACGCCGCAGCGATTTGCCAGGTTTCAGGACGATGACGATGCCTTCGATACCACGACCCGTGCGATCATCGACCAGGCGACCGGAAATTTCGGCGTCCGTTTCATCGACTGGTGTGCCGACAAACATCTTGCCCTCGATCATGATCTGGTTGCCACAGCTGATCACCAGATGGTATTCGCCGTCTGGAACTCCACCAGCCTTTGCAATCTGGACTGCCTTGCGACCTTCCTGTCCATCGTTCCAGACATCTTCCTTTTCGATGATCTTGCGTCCTTCGCTGATCCATGTCGCGGTCCACTGCATGCCGTCGCGCATCCCGGAAAACTCAAACGTCGCAAAGACTTCATCGGGTCCGGACGGAATGATCGTGTTGGGGTAAATCGGTCGGCCATCGCTGGTGATGCGAGTGCAAAACAACAACTCATGCATCTCCGGGTTGGCTTGTCGCTGACGCCGTTGATAGCGAGGTTCCGGTTCAACAGCTCGGTTGATCGTTCCCTGACTGCGTGCCGGACCTCGACGATCCCGTTCGATTGGCATCCCGGATTTTTCCAGCAAAGGCAGAGCCAGATTGACGGGGCGCAAGCCGTTGATGAAACCACCAACAGCCATGGGCGTATCACGTTGGTCAATTCGTCCGTCACGATTAGTGTCGACCACAGGCCGGGCATCGACCGGTGTGACGCCCGCGCCGGCTGCGGCTTGAGTTGGAATACCGACCAGCAAGCCGTGTTTGTTTACCGCCGTACCACCACTGTTGCCACCGGCAATCGTGGCGTCCGTCTTGATCCACGCCCGACTGCCTCGCACTCCGCTTTCGGCGGTGAAGCCAGAGACGTTGCCTGACGTAAAGGTGACCGTTTCGCCACCAATGCCGGGATAGCCGAAGATCGAAATTCGATCGCCGAGTTCTAATGAATCGGAATCTCCCAGATGCACAGAGGGCAAATTCAGGTCGTCGGTTCGTCGCCCGCGAACGTCAGCGACGATCCGAATGACCGCGAGGTCAAGGTCGGGATCGCATTCGACCAGTTGAGCGTAGTAGCTGACGGCTGGCGGCTCGTCGGACCGATCCGTGATTGCAATTCCCAGGCGATCAGCTTTAGGCGAAGACATTCCCATGGCGCGTGGGTTGGCAACGTGGCAGTTGGTCAAGATCAAGCCTTGTGGATGAACAATCGTTCCGGATCCGGTCCACGCCGAGCTCATGCCGCCCAAAAAACCTTCCTTCAAAGCAACGATCTGAACCACCCCGTGTAACACGTCGCCCATTCCTCCGTCACCACGTTCTGGCAACGGCTCCAGACGAGGCGCCGGGCCTCTTCTTCGAGTACTTCCACTGCTGGAACTGCGAGCCGGTCTCTGCTGTGCTCTCTGTTGTGCCTTCTGTTGTGCGCCACCAAGGATGGCTTCAAAAATTTCTTCTATTCCCATTTCGGATTGCTTTCTGGCTGGTAACGAATTCCACAAGGTTTCGCAGTGACAAGTACGTGCTGATTAGTACAGTAGTTTTCTTCCATCGAATTCGCAAAGTCAAGCGAGTGCCAGTCGAGTATCGAACGAGTGCGAATTCGCTGTATATGCGATAGGTAGTTGGTTTTGCAACATCCACATGACGTGGTAGAGTGTATTGGCGGCAGACCAAAACAGAGACCAACGAAATCGAAAAGACCGTATCGCGATGACCGAAGAATTTGCTCTGCCGCCGCTCAAGCGACCACCCAGCTACGGCGTCTATCGATGGTGGCCAGAAGAAGGTGAAGACTGGATCCATCCGTTTGACATAGGGATCGTAAGACAGTTGATTCCAGGCACCCGTGTCTTTCGACGCGAAGACCTGGACGAGAAGTATGTGTTGGCCAGCTATGGCGATATCCAGTTTCGCGTCAAGTCGACAATTTGGTACGAGGTCGCTTTTGAGGGCTTCGACGTTGGCGATTTTGTGGAGATCAAATCGCGAATGGGAAAAGCAGATCCGTTTATCGGTCAGATCAAGGAAATGGTCTGGAGCCAACGCTATGCCAGGATCCAGTACCATCTGTATCGCAGCGACAAGATTCAAGTGAAGGCGTATCTGTCCGAGGACCTCAGTCCCACCGATGCAATCAAGGACGTGGAACAGATTCAACGTGGCGAGATCAGGTACAACCCGCCCGCTTCCGGTGGTTCGCTGCCCAGGGACTAGTGTTCCGCCTGACCTCAGTTTTCGGATAGCCGGATTCGCCAGCATTCGGGCGAGTCAACAAATCCTGAACTCTGGCGAGTCCAGCTACAGTTGCAGGCTACTACTAGATCGGTAGTGGGTTGGTCGGTCGGGTAAACGTGATTTCTCACGCATGCTTTCCACTGCAATCATCGCAGATTTCATGCTGACATGACGCTTGCTTTCGGAGCCCGAGTGTCATTTTTGCCATGGATTCACTCGCAGGAATTCACTAGAAGGCCGTATCAAAACAGACCTGTTGCCTGAACCCTTCCAGTGAGCAAGCCATGCGATCCCACCCTGCTTCGAAATCATTTTCAATTCGTAACTCTGGTGCAAACACCAATCGTCATTGCCAATTCGAGAGACTGGAAGACAAGCGGTTGTTGGCCGTTGATCTTGCCTTCAACGACGGCCAGTTGAATTTTACTGGCGAAGCGGAGGCAGAAATCGTCATCACGGCGGTCGATGCGAATACATTAAACGTTACGGAAGGCACCGTCGACCTTGGCGATTTTTCAAACGTGACCGACATCAGTTTCCGCCTGGATCTGGGCGCAGGCTTGGCCAACGATGATGCGGTGATGATCGACCTTGGTGATGTGGAAACGATTGACACCGTCTTCGCAACGTTGGGACTCGGCGAGAATTCATTGGAAATTCAGGGCGACCAGCCGATTCGCAGGCTGATTTATGCCGGTCATGATTCAGTTGACAACGTCGAAGTATCGATTGAGACCGATCAAGAAGTCAGGGTTCTGACACGAGGCGGAGACGACTCATTCTTGCTTACCGCAAACACCGGTTCACTGTTGGCGCGGTTAGGCGCGGGTGACGATTCGCTGCGGATTACTGATTTCGATTCGACTTCGGTTATCGGTGCTTCACTGATGACAGATGGTGGCACGATCCGCTTGGGCAACGGCGACAACACGGTTTCTATCGGCGGTGATCATGATGGAAGCTTGCGAGTCTTCGGTGGGTCAGGCGATGACTCGGTAGAACTGACGGCCGGCGCCTCGTTGACTGATTCACTGTTGCTGAACGTAGGCACTGGAAACAACTTGATGGAAATTGAGGGCGACATCAATTCGATGTTGCGAGTTCGAGCGGATGGCGGAGTGAACAACCTGGTCGTCCGGCCTGAATCGACCGTCGGCAGTCTCAGTGTGCTGACTGACGCGGCTCAAAATTACGTGTTGGTAAGAGGTAACGTGGTCGGTGACGCGTTCATCCATAGCCAGGACTTCGCCAACGAGGGCTTTCAGGAAACGCCTCGTCACGAAACAACAACGATTATCGAAGGCGATGTCGGTGGCAATCTTGACGTTTGGATGGCCGATGGAAGTGAGCACTCGCTTTTTGCGACCGGTAGCGTCGGTGGTAACTTCACGGCTGGCGGCTTTGACAACGCAGACAGAACCTTCGTCTCAACCGTCGATCCCGGTGGCAATCTAATTATGACAACCGATGGTGAGCCAGCGTTTATTGGATGCGATTCCAATGAGACCCAGATTTGGGCTATTGGTGTATTGAGTTGCGTGCCTGTTTCGATTTAGGTTCGTCGTGATGGAATTGCTGGAACTTTAGATTCCATCAGGTCCTAAATCGCTGGGTGAACGGCTGGATGCGTCCGGGAGATCCAGGTCGCTATCCAGGTCTTGATCGAGGATATCCTCATTGTCGCCATTACGATCACCGTCGGCGGGTTGCGAATCGGCGTCGGTGTCCAGGTTTTCCGAATCGTCCTGGTAGTAGCTGGTGTCGCTACTCGGGCTTTCGTTGCCACTGGACAATACCAGAGTATCAGTGGTTTGATCGACTGGCCCATCCGATAGCGGACTTACTGCCATTCTGCGGGCCCTGAAATTTTTCGTCCTGTAACGATGGTCCTTGCTGGCGGCGTCGGCCTGAGCAGCCGCATTCCATTTGCCTTCGGCCAGTTGGATGTTGTAGTGTTCCAGCATCCCACCAGTTGTGTAGACATAGTTTTGTAACGCCAGGTTGTAATCGACGACGGCTCGATGAAAGTTGGTCTCTGTTTGCGAGGCGCGTTGTTGGGCGTCCAGCAGGAAGAAGATGTCCTCGTCTCCCGCGTCGGCTCGTCTTCGTTTCGGATCGAGTTCCGCCAGCACTGCCAAACGAGTGTTGTAGGCCGTTTTGATTGTCGCGTACGCTCGATCGACTTCTGTATAAGCCGCATTCAGATCCATCAACAGTTGCTTTTGTTGTTCCCGCAGCAACGTCTTCTCGCGAATCAACTGCAACTCGGCATGTCGAATCGCCAGATGTCCCTGCCGATTTCCAACCGGTCCGGCCAACTCAAAGCCCAAAGCCCAATCATCAAGATCGCCCTCAAACAAATTGTCGACGGCACTGCCCGATGGTTGATCGCGGTTGCCGAACAGATCGTCGCCGAATCCACGAGCTGAAACACTACCGACGAAATCAAATCGCCACTTGTTCAGCTTGCGGGCCGCGTACAATTCCAGTTCTCTTTGACGAACCGACCATTTTTGACGACGCAACTCGACTCGATTGGTAAGAGCCTGCAATTGCGACAGGTCCCAGTCGAAAATGATCGGTGCAATCGTTGGTTCTGTGGTCGGTCGAATCATTCGACCGTCGTTATTCAGCAATCCCATCAGTCGCCGCAGTTGGCGTTCGGCCCCAAGTACGCCGGTTTGACCCGATGCGTTTCCACTTAGCGCGTTAATAACCTGCTGGTCGAAAGTGTAATATTGTTGTCGTGTTTGTGCTTCGTCGTCCGGGCGGCTTAATCCCGCGTCGACTCGCTTCTTGCGGTTGTCCCAGATCAAGCGAGAGTCTTCACGAGCGCGAATCCTGACGTCCAGGTCTCGGTAGGCGAAATAGAGTTCCCAGTAGGCCGATTCCACATCGCGAACCAGGTCGCGAACGGCAGCCTCAAAATCTGTCAAAGCAATATCGCCACGGATCCGCCCAATCAACACACCGTTGTAATTGCCAGAGGTCGCGTTGGGGCCGGCGATTCGATTGACCGCGGTACCAAACCCTCGCGCCAGTGGTTGCCGCCATTCGGCCTGCAGCAGAGTATCGTAGGCACTCGGAAAGAGGTTTCCTGCATTGTTCGAAAACGCGTAGTTGGTAAGGTTGCGAACGGCGAACGTAGATCCCGACGCGGTCGTCTTGCTAAGTTCCGCACGGTAATCGCCGTTGTTGGAAACCAGCGAGTTTGCACCGGCACCGAAAAACAGGTTGTTAAACAATCGCTCGGAGTGCACGAAGTTCGCCGAACCGGTGAACTGAGCATCGAACGCGGATAACGCTGCCTCGGCCCCCTGGAACGGGTTCGTTTCCAAAATCGCCGGATCGTAAACGGTGGGTGTCCCTTGTGGGCTGGCCAGCACTCGACCGCCCAGTTTCTGCAGCACGTTGCTGTTCAACAGTGCCAACTCGACGGCCTCTTCCAACGTCAACGGCATCGCTTCTTGCTCATAGAAATTGGCGATCGTCGGCGGAGCCTGAGTTTGAAACTCGGAGGCGTCGTCAATCGCACTGTCCGCAATGTCCGGGTACTCGATTTGAGTAAAACTGGTTTTGCAATCAATGCACGGTTGCGAAAACGATGGCTGTTGTCGAATACGGCAACCGCCAAGAATCAGCAGACAAAGCAGTGTGCTGATAATTGTCGTCAAGGCAAACGTCGAGGCAAAATTGGTTCTTGGAAGCCCGGCCATCGTGTGATTCCGTGGTGAA
>CAZPOL010000003.1:52274-105987 GCA_964588195.1 uncultured Pirellulaceae bacterium
CGTCGAGGCAAAATTGGTTCTTGGAAGCCCGGCCATCGTGTGATTCCGTGGTGAACAATCTGGGTTGGATGTTCCAGCCATCGCATACAACTGCAACAACTGGAAATTCCAGTAACAACAGAAGTATCGGAGTAATCCGAACTGGGATGCATCAGAACCGGAATGGCACGAACAACCGAGAATCGTGGAAACGACGACCTGATCCACAAAGTTTGCCAACGCAAGGCAATGGTTCTCGACCAATGAGTCAACCCTCAAAGCGGTAGGGGCTAATAGAACGCGGCGGGTGCCAATGCGGCAAATGGTTGCCAAAGTGGGTATGTGGGTGCCATGTTTACGCGAAGCGTAAGCATGCCGAAGTGGCAGAAAGCGTCACCACCCGAAAACTACATTCGCGCAAGAAGACCAGTTCGAAATCGCAATACTCTACCGAAGCCAACGATTGGTGGTCTGCGGAGCAGGCGATCCGGGGCGGCAGAAACCGAGTGGGTACGTGCACGCGTGCGGGGGATCGTGAAACATGTTGGGCACAAACAATGCAAACGACTTGGCGAAGTGTATTGCCGACGCTGCCGGCTGGAGACAATTGCCGAAGTGGTATCCGTAACGTTCGGCGGCGACGTCTTCAAAATACAGAGGCTGGTACCTGATGTTCGGTGCAGTCCACGAAGCGATTCGGTGCTGGAAAGTCCCCGGGTAGTTTGAAACGTAGCTCATTTCCAACAACCCATCCGACTGGTCTTCGGGCGCCCTGGCCGACGATTCAAGCACGTTCAATTGAATGTCCATGATCGGCTTTTTTAACTCGCTGCCATCAAGCACTTGCAACAAGTCCGTAGGCCGTTCGTCTGCCTCTGGTTCATCGTCTTCCAGTTCATCTTCCTTGTCATTCATTGACGACAAGGAATCGTCTTCTTGCACGTCGTCGCCAGAAAATTCCTGTTTGGGTGCCAGGCGAATCAAGCGATAGGCCTGATTGGTTTTGCGTGACGAAGTCGTTTTGCTCGCGGGCTCCTGGGCACTCAGGCTTTCGGCCAACGCATCCATTGCCACTCCGACCAGGAAACTGAACATCAAGATCGTCAGTGGTTTGCGAATTTGGCTGCGGATATTGCGGAACATGGAATTGCCTCAGGCGTATGGACTCGGCGACGGCAGACATGCCGTACGCGTGGAGTAGATGGACATCGTTCCTATCGACAGTTGCTGTCGGCAAATACCGTTCTACACCGACCACCGTTAAAGTTTGCCCAACTGGAAATCGTTTGTCGGGCAGGCAAGAGAGAGTTTTGCTAGCTGAGGGTTGAGTGAACGACCTGCCCATCGCTGCGGCTGTAGACCATGCCAAGTTGCTGCGGTGGGAACAGCGAACGCCCTTCGTCTCGCAGCGAAGGAGCGAACTCGGCTTCGTACTTCTCGAAATCGGCCTGGCTGGCGAACTGATAGCGAATTTCGTAGGTCACAGGATCGCCAGACATCAGGACGACTTCTGCTGCCGTCGCTCCACCCTTCATCACGTCGGCGATGTGAGGTTCTCGCAACCATGCCAACCAACGTTCAATGACCTCCTGGTCACCCTTGGTGAATTCGCAGCGGACCGTATATCGATACATGAGCCTGTTGTGGGTGAGGAATAAGAGAACACTAATTGGCACTAATCTTCACTAATGGCAGCACGGGCCGACGTCGTTGAGCCTGAAAGATTAGTGTCGATTAGTGAAGATTAGTGTTCTTTAATCTCACCCGCCACCACCGGCTTGCTGCTCGTTCGCAATTATTTTAGGTGAACGCATTCTGGACAATCAGCCCTGAGAAGAAGCAGGCTAACAACAAAATCCAATTTACTTTGATCTTCATCTTTCCCGTCTCCCAAAAGATTCCCATTGCTCGAAGTCGCTAATCCCGATCGAAGGCCGAACAGAGGAGTATTTGCTGGCAGCGGCAAACCTTTCAGAAAAACACCGAATCGTCGGCTCAGAATGCTGCTTGGCCAACTTTCGCCTCCAAAAAACCAGCAAAATCGGAATCTGAAACCACACAGGACAGAGCCGAATCAGTGCGAAACGCTGTTAAACCCGAGGATTCCGGGCTCTGCCGATTGGTTTTCGGAAAAAGCTTCAAATAAATTCTGAAAACAGGCGAACCTTATTGAGAGAACTGTCTCTAAGACGGTATCAGCCAAGGGCACCGCGGGTTCGCGGAAATCTTTGGCGGGTATAAAACTTGCTCAAATTCGATTTCTGTAATAGAGTTGAATTGAGCGGGTGGCTTTTATGGATGAAGCCACCTCAATCTTTATTGTTTCTCTTTACTGTGCGTTGTCACAGGGAGGCGAGTGAAATGCGAACGAACATCAATACGCAAAACCAGCGAACATTCGGCAATTCCGAACGCGGTCAGATTGCGCAATTGTGTCGTGCTTTCCGCAGCCTGTTATCCCTGTCGATTGAACGCCTCTGTCGTTTCATCTGGTCAGTATCAAAAACGATTTATTCGTTTTGTGTGCCGGCGACAGCCCGAGCGAACCCGGAAGGGGTCGCGGGGATGTTGACAGATCATCTACGGATGATTGTCGACGCCGTCGGCAAAGTACCCAGTTTGGGTACCGACCAGGCCTACAGACGTGGCTTGATAGCGAGCTAGAAACGCTCGCAGGGCAGCCAAAAAACTGCCTCGAAAATCAAGAACGACTTTGACAGGCCGCCGCCCTGAAGGCGAATCGCTGCAGACTTGCTGCGTTTCAATTTTGGCCGCCGGTTTTGTTCCAGGGTCAGCCCGTTCGCAAAAACGCGCTGACAAAAACGCACAACTTGCACCATCCGTTTTGGTGCAGCCTATTCACAGGAAGAGAACGATGAACGCATTAGTAAACGAAAAGATTCAGGAAATCCAGCGCACCAAGCAGCGAGTTATCGCGGCTCAAGCTGGCGACCGGGCTGCCTTTGGCGAGTTGTTCGTGCAATACGAAAAGTCAATCTACGCGATTGCTTTCCGTCGAACCGGAAACTCAGCCGAAGCTCAGGAACTGGTTCAAGACGTCTTCATGCAGGCTATGCAGAAGATCGATCAGCTGCGAGTGCCCGAGGCATTCGGTGGCTGGTTGCGACAGATCACGGTTCGCATGGCGATCAACCGAATCACGCGCCGCAAGGTCGCTTTTTCGACAGAGCCAGAAGTTCTGGAAGCCACGGTTCTTGGTGACGGTACGCCAGATCAGGAATTGATGGACAAGGAACGACAAGCTCAGGTTCGCGACGGACTGTCTCGACTGCGAGACATGGATCGTGACACGCTGGAAGCTTTTTACGTCAAGGGCCAGTCCCTTGCCGAGATGGCAGACTCGTTTGACGCACCAATTGGTACGATCAAGCGTCGACTGCACGTCGCTCGAAAGCGTCTGGCTGTCGAGGTCGAAGAACTGGCGATGGTCTAAAGTGGTGGTGGCCTGACTTCGGTCGGCTCCACCAACGCCGAACGTCGGCTGCAAAAACTAAAAATCCGACAGGCGCCCTCAGAAATGAGGGCGCCTTTTTTTTGTGCGGCAAGGCACAACGCACCCGCCGCCTTCTATCCGCCAAGTCGAAACCGTTTGGCCACCGGATTGTTTGGGGTATATTGCTCGTTTGAAACATCAGCAATCCAAGGACTCTATCGTGAAACCTGAAAAAACCAAACGTTCGATTTCACTCATCAATGCGACCCGTTCGAAGACGATTGCCTTGGCACTTGGTCTGCTGGTAAACGGCTTTCTGGTTCTCCAGGTTTCGGCCCAAACCAGTTCGGTCAGCTCCACCGACTGGGTTCGTTTCCTGGGCAACGACGGATCGTCCAGTTTGTCAGAAGTGAACGTGCCCCTGGAATGGTCGGCCGACAAGAACCTGAAATGGAAAAAGGAACTGCCCGGCCCCGGTGCATCCTCGCCGATCGTGATAGGCGATCGAGTCTTTCTGACTTGTTACACCGGATATGGCGACAAGCCATTCGAGGACTTGAAGACTGCCGACAAAACGGCGGGCGACATCAAGGATCTCACGCGACACCTGATCTGCTTTGATCGCGAGACTGGTGATATCGTCTGGCAAAAAGCGGTCGACAACAGCACCGTCAAGAACGAAGACCCTTACAAAAGCTACATCACCTATCACGGATACGCGACCAACACGCCGATTACTGATGGCGATTCGGTGTTTGCCTTCTTCGGAAAAGCGGGTGTGATCAAGTTCGATATGGAGGGTAACGAAAAATGGCGCAAGACCTTCGAAGGCGAACCGAACGAAACGCGATGGGGTTCGGCGTCGAGTCTGATTTTTTACGGCGACCAGCTGGTTGTTAACGCGATTGACGAGTGTGGCAAGATTCTGTCGATGAATAAAGACACAGGTGACATCAAATGGGAATTCGAAACCGGGTCGCGAATGGCCTACTCGATTCCCGGCCTTGTCAAAACAGCAGACGGGCAGATGGAATTGGTCGTGGCCGTTCCTGAAAAGGTTTTTGGAGTCGACGCGGACACTGGCGAACAGAAATGGTTCTGTAAAACAACGCTGGAACACGAAGTCAACGCTGCAGTATTGGTTCAGGATGACATTGCCTATATCTATGGCGGTTACCAGAAGGTCGGCAGTCTGGCCGTTCGGGTTGGCGGTAGCGGCGATGTAACCGATTCGCACGTGCTGTGGGAATCGAAGGATACTTCGTACGTTTCGACGCCCGTTATGAAAGACAACCATATCTACTGGGCCGACAAAAGCGGTATTGCCTATTGCGTTGATGCCACAACGGGCGAGCGAAAATACCGAAGTCGTATTCCCGGTTTCGGAACCGGACGAGGCGTCAAGATGTTCGGTTCGATGGTCCTGGTCGGAGACCAAATCATTACCCCAAGCCGAAACAGTGGAACGTTTATCTGGAAAACCAACCCTGACGAGTTCACTTTTGTGGCTAATAACAAGATCGCAGGCGACGATTCCAGTTTCAACGGAACACCCGCCATCAGTGGTAGCCAGATATTCATGCGAAGCAACAAGTATCTGTACTGCATTTCAGAATAGGCGGCCTCTGAATTGGCCATCGAACAAAATTCGTCGGTTTCGCTATTAAACGATTAGCACGAATAAAAAAAAGCCAAGAGGCCGGAAAGTCGCAACCTGGTTTGCGACTACCGGCCGTTTTTTTCGTTTTAACGGTAGCCTGCAGACGGTGTTATGCCAAAATATCACCGAGCCTTGTGTCCGCTTGCCTGGAACCCGTTGACTTAGCCCCGCCGCCATTCCTCAATGAAGCCATCGGCGAATTTCAAAATTGGCTCCGCCTTTGGGATCGACATCCAACTGCATTGGTCATTCTTCTTGTTGCCTTTGGTGGTCGCCTGCATTTCCGTCTTTCAAGGCGATTCGATCTACCAGATGGCGCTGTGGATCGTTTTTCTGGTGATCATTTTGGCCAGTGTCTTGATTCACGAAATGGGCCATGCTTTGGCTGCCAAGCGGACGGGAATCCCGATTGTTGACATCATGCTGACGCCGATTTGCGGGTTGGCTCGCCTGGAACGCGCGCCAGACACGCCCAGGGACGAGGTGATCGTGGCTTTGGCCGGGCCTCTGACCAATTTTTGCCTGGCGGCAGTAATGGGGATGTTGATCATGGCCAGCGGCGCGGATTTTTCGGTTAACCCCAATGAGATCCGTGGCAGTTTGCTGCTGACCGTGTTCTGGGTAAACGCCTCGCTGTTTCTATTGAATCTGCTGCCGATCTTCCCCATGGATGGAGGTCGAGTGATGCGTGCGGTGATGGCGATGTTTCTTGATGGCCGGAAAGCCACCCTGGTCGCCGCTCGGTTGGGCCAGTTTTTCTCCGTGCTGGCGGTGCTGGCCGGCATTTACTGGAACGTTCTGCCGTTGGTCATTATTGGCTTCTTCCTGTTTTTCACGGCTGAACAGGAGATCCGCATGCAGCGTTTTTACCCGGACGAGTCGACCAGCCAGTAGCTTTGGCGAGGCCTGGAATAAAACCGAACTCTTGCGCATCTGGCAAATCATCGTTGCTGCTCAAGAGAACCATTGAGGGTTATGAGGTTCAAACAAAGCCAAGGCTTTTACGAGCTTCGGCCTGAAACAGCGTTTACAATCTGGCCCTTCAGCGATAAAATTCTGAGCTTGATGACAAGGCCGCTAATCGCTGGGATGCGTCTGCGAGAGCAATATTCATGCGGCTGTTTCTACCGGGTTCCCCATGTTTGACAATCTGCAAGATGGTTTAAAGTCTGCCTTTAAGTCGCTGTCTGGAAAAGGCAAGCTGACTGAAGGGAACATGCGCGATGGCCTGAAGATCGTTGAACAAGCGATGCTGGAGGCCGATGTCAGCTATGAAGTCGTGCAGCACTTCATGGGACGTGTCACCGAACAGGCACTCGGGGAAAAAGTGCTGTTGTCCTTGAAGCCTCAAGACCAGCTTTTCGCGATCGTGCAAAGCGAACTGGTTGATTTGCTGGGGCCCGTCGACGATTCGCTGCATCTGAAGAAGGACGGAACCACCATTATTATGATGTGTGGTCTGCAGGGTTCCGGTAAAACGACGACCTGCGGCAAACTGTCTGTCCTGCTGAAACAAAACAAAATCACGCCGTTGCTGGTTGCCGCTGACTTGCAACGTCCTGCGGCGATTGACCAATTGCACGTGATTGGCGAACAGCTTGGCGTACCTGTTTACTCGGATAAAAACGAGCAGGATCCGATCAAGGTCTGTACCGCTGCGGTCAAGAAGGCCAACGAAGACGGCAACCAGGTTGTGATTCTGGATACCGCCGGTCGTCTGGCGATTGACGAAGAGTTGATGGAGCAGCTGCGGACCATCGACCGCCAAGTCAGTCCGGACCAGGTTTATCTGGTTGTCGATGGCATGACGGGTCAGGATGCCGTGCGATCTGCGGCCGCATTCCACGAGGCGTTGGAATTGAACGGCGTCATCATGACCAAGCTGGATGGCGACGCACGTGGTGGTGCTTTGCTTTCGGTCAAGCATGTCACGGGAGTTCCCATTAAGTTCATCGGTACCGGTGAACAGATGGAATCGCTGGAGCCGTTTCGCCCGGAAGGGATGGCTGGCCGAATTCTTGGGCAGGGCGACATTGCCGAGTTAGCTCGCCAGGCTCAAACGATGATGGACGAGGAGGAGCAGGAAAAGCTCCAAAAGTCCCTGGCCAAAGGCGAATTCACGCTCGACGACTTCCGAAACCAGATGCAAAAGATCGCTCAACCCGGCCTGATGCAACGCATGATGGGCCTGATGCCCGGTGTGCCCAAGGAATTCAAGGAGATGCTGGGCAGCGAAGAAGCGGGCGGCGAAATACGACGCCAAATGGCGATTATCGATTCCATGACCCCCGGCGAGCGGCAAAACCCGAAAGTCATCGACGTGAGCCGTCGGCAAAGAATCGCCAAAGGATCTGGCGTTCAGCCAAAACAGGTCAATGAACTTATCAAGCAATATGATATGATGAAGCCCATGCTGACCGGCATGGCAGGCAAAGGCCGCAAGGAAAGCATGGAGATGGTCCAGGAACTGCAAAGCCAGATGATGGACCCCACCAGCCGGATGCCCAAAACGAAAAAGTCGACTGGTAAACCGGTGTCGGCGAAACAGCGAAAGAAAGCTCAGAAAGAGCGTGAAAAGCGGCTCAAACAATTGCGCCGCGATAAACGAAACAAGAAGAAAGATGACGACGGCGACACGAAGTGAACCTGTTATTCATCTGAAATTTATCAACCATTAATTCAACGTGTCGGGTCGTCGCAAATGCTGAACGCATGGGCACGGCAAACAAACCTCAGGAGTTAGTAACTTGTCAGTCAGAATTCGACTAAAAAAGATGGGCCGCAAGCACCGTCCATTCTTCCGTGTATGTGCCATGGACTCGCGCTGTCCACGTGACGGTCGCGTGATCGAGGAATTGGGTACTTACGATCCAATGGTTCGTGAAACCGATGCTCGTGCGATCCTTAAAGGTGAGCGAATCGATTACTGGATGGGCGTCGGCGCCAAGCCAACTCCGAAAGTCGGCGTACTGATCAAGAAGTACGGCACGGACGGAACCCACCTGGCCCAACAAGCTGAAGCAATTGGCCGCTTGTCCAGCCGTCGTGCTGATTCGATTGCCGCCGCGACTTCCGCTGCTGCATCGGCCGCAACCGCTGCTGCCGCCGAGGCCGAAGCCGCTGCTGCGAAAGCCGCCAAGGAAGCCGAAGAAGCTGCCAAGGCCGCCGAAGAAGCAAAGGCCGCTGAGGAAGCTGCTGCTGAATCGACCGACGAAGACGCCGCCGAAGCTACTGCTGAAGCACCCGCCGAGGAGGCATCGACCGACGAAGCCGAATCCAAGGATGACGGTGGTGACGGTTCGGACGGCTCCGCCGAGTAACTCGGGATGCGATTCGACATTTTGACCTTGTTCCCCGATATGTTCCCGGGATACTTGAGTCAAAGCCTGCTGAACAAGGCGATCGAAAAAGGAATCGTCGAAGTTCATTTGCACGATTTGCGTAGCTGGACCGATGATCCACACCGCAAAGTTGACGACCGCCCTTTCGGGGGTGGGCCCGGGATGATCCTGATGGTCGATCCTGTCGTACGTGCAGTAGAAGCAATTCAGCAGATGGCCGACCAACCTGCACAGGTAATCCTGACGACGCCTCAAGGTAAACGGCTAAATCAACGATACGTAGAAGACTTGGCCGCAAATCAGCGATTTTTGCTGTTGTGCGGAAGATATGAAGGTTTCGACCAACGGGTTATTGATATACTCAAGCCGCTGGAAGTTTCCGTAGGAGATTACATTTTGAACGGCGGCGAAGTGGCCGCCATGGTGATGGTCGATACGCTGGTCCGCATGGTCCCCGGCGTATTGGGCCACCAGGAAAGTAGCGTTCAGGACTCGTTTTCACGAGGCAATCGAATGCTCGAGTATCCGCAATTCACTCGGCCTCGCGAATATCGCGGCCTGAGCGTTCCGGAAATCCTGTTGAGTGGCAACCATCCCGAAATCGAAAAATGGCGCAGCGAACAGAGTTTGCTGCGAACAAAAGAACGACGTAGCGATTTGCTGGACGAAGAAACGTAAACCGCAAATCAAATCACATACATTTGAAGTACATCGTACGAAGCCAACGCTTCCGCTGCGAAACATTTAGACCTGGAAAGCAGGTGAGATTATGACTCAGGAAATAATGAAACTCGTCGAGCAAAGTTCGCTCAAGGAAAATCCGCCGGAATTCGAAATCGGCGACTCTGTGGATGTTCATTGCCTGATTCACGAAGGCGAGAAAACACGGACACAGGTTTTCTCCGGGACCGTCATCGGTCGCAGCGGTGGTGGAGCTCGTGAAATGTTCACGGTTCGTCGTATCGTTGCCGGAGAAGGTGTCGAGCGAAAGTTCCCGGTCCACTCACCTCGCATCGCCAAAGTAGAAGTCAAGCGTTCCGCCGTCGTGCGTCGCGCCAAGCTGTACTACTTGCGTGATCGAGTCGGTAAGGCCACGCGTTTGCGTGAGCGTCGCCGCTAGAGGATTCGCAACTGTCATTCACTGAACACCTGCCGTGTCGCGAGTGAATCCCTCATGAAAAATTCAGCCGCGATCGTTGCTGCGCTCAACGAAATTGAACTCGTCGATTCCAATGAACAAACGGTGCGGCTCAGTCAACTGTGGCGATCACAAACGGCGTGCCTGGTATGGGTGCGTCATTTCGGCTGACTGTTCTGCCGCGAACAACTCGCGCAGTTGCGCGACTGCGAACAACAATTCGAACAGGCCGATCTGAAGCTGGTCGCCATCGGATCAGGTACGCCTGCTCAGGCCGCCACAATCAAGAGCCAACTGCAATTGGCATTCACAGTCCTCTCAGACTCGCAGCGAAACTCTTTCAAAGCGGCGAGCATGAGGAAGGACATCGCCAGCACATTCAACCTGCGAACCTTCGGCTACGCGATCCGCTCGTTCCGCGCCGGCTTTCGACAAGGCAAGGTACAAGGCGATCCATTCCAGCAGGGCGGGGCCCTCGCCATCAATCCAGACGGAAAAATTCTCTACCAGTTCGCAAGCCGCGCCGGCGGCCACCATTTCAATCCGCAAGAATTGTTGAACAGCGCGAAACACCTCGCACCAAAATGAGGCCGGGTTGTGTGCAATACAAGCACGACGCGCAAGCGAGTGGTTTTTACGGCGAGCGGTTTTGCGGTTTGGAACCACTCGCTTGCGCGTCGTGCTCGTACTTTTTGATGGAAAAAGAACACTAATCCTCACTGATCCGCACTAATTTTTTTGAGTTCAAAAACTCATCGCCCCTCCAGCCTGTCATTAGTGAAGACTGGTGCCAATTAGTGTTCCCCATCAGCGTTTTTGGCGACGTCGGAGTTGTTGGTTGAGCACAAACAAACGCCATTTCGCAATCCGCTGCAAGGATACACCAAGGTCTACCGAATAGGCTTCCCCACCTGTTTGGTCCTGTTGCCAGTTTGATTTAACCCGCAGGTGGTTGACCGTTTCGGAACCTGTGGTTAATTTGAAATACCAACCCGCTGACACTATTTTCCGTGCATCGTTTTCTTTCGATTGGCCTTACCGAGTCTCAAGCTGATGTCGACCAAGCACCAACGTTTACTCTGCGCTTCACTTTCATTTTTGTTTTCAATCAGTCTTGCTTGTGTTGCTCATTCTCAAGTAACAGTGACCGGAGACGTCTCGCCTTCCTACGACGGGTCCGATCCATGGGATATGGGAGACAATGCCATGATTGGAATCGATGGCATTGGCTCGGTTGAAGTTGAACAAGGCAGCGGATTGATCAGTAACGGAACCACGATTGGTGTGAATGCTGGGTCGAGTGGGTCCGTGCTTATTACCGGGCAGGGATCTACATGGACGGAGAACTCTGCTGTGTTTGTTGGCGATGCTGGCGAGGGCACGTTAACAATCGCTGATCGGGCGCTTTTTAATGTAGGGACATTGCTGGTTTCAGGCGTGGCAACCGTTCAGGGCACTGGCACAACACTCAACGGGACGGGATCATTGGTGGTTGGGCGTGGGCTGTCCCAAACGGCGACAATGAACATCCTGGATGGTGCAACGGCATCGCAATCTGGCACTGTGTCCGTGGGATTCGATTTCACGTCACGTGGCCAATTAAATATAGATGGAATTGGTTCTTCGCTTACTGCCGCTGGAGACGTGGTGGTGGGTGTTAATGGCGTTGGTGAATTGAATGTCACCAACGGTGGCTTATTGACGGTGGCTGGCACTTCACTCAATCTTGGCACGGGTCCTGCATCATCAGGCACCGTTAATGTGATTGGAGCTGGGTCGGTAGTTGATTCGGCCTCGTTTACAATCGTAGGTTTCCGAAATTCCGGGGTGATCAATGTATTGGATGGCGGAAGATTTAACGCTTCCCAACTAGTCTTGGGTAGTCTGGACGACGACGACCGCGGAGAGGTAACGGTTTCCGGAGCTGGCGCCATACTTGACGCGGCCGGCATTATTGACGTTGGTGATCGCGGAACGGGTCGCCTTGATGTTTTAAACGGTGGAACCGTTCTCGCAGGCAATGTCTTCATTGGCGAATCCGCCGACTCAATAGACAATCAGGTGAACGTTTCCGGTATTGGCAGTTCGCTCCAGGTTGTGTCTCAGATTCGGGTAGGTAATGTAGGTGGCGGGTCGTTGCGAATCGATGACGGAGCAACCGTCACTAGTGCACAAGGGGTTGTAGCCTCGGAGGAAAACACTACTGGCGACGTTTTGGTGAGTGGATCGGGAACTCGTTGGGATATTGAGTCGCCAATTGTTGTAGGTTTGGAAGGAACTGGTTCAATACGGATCGAAAATGGAGCCCAGGTGACGTCTCGAACAGCATCTGCCGGTTTACGTGCCGGTGCTAACGGCTCCCTTGTAATTTCGGGGGCCGGATCGTCATTGACTACGCAATTCAACACGGTAATTGGGGATGAAGGTGTTGGAAACCTGGTCGTTGAAGATGGTGGCAGTATTGAACTTCTCGCGAATAATGCTCAGTTGTTCGTTGGTGAGAATCCTGGAAGCGTTGGAACAGTGCTCATATCAGGGGAAGGTTCCAGGGTCAGCACCCCGTTTTTTCAAATGAATAGCGGATCGTTGACGATTGAGGATGGGGGCGAATTATTTATCAAGGAAGGCGGCAACGTTAGCACGGTGCTTGTAATCGCGGGAGAAGTTAGTATCACTGGAGGAAGAGTGGTTTTTGAGGACACGGATGGATTAACAAGATTCGCGTTTGTTCCGGCTATCAATTTCACAGGAGGTGAAATAGTCAACGCAGATCTAATCCAGTCCCTTGACACGTTCGTACAGGACGGTGGCACGATACGCCCAGGAGACTTTCTGGGAATCACTGAGTTCATTCAAACAGATTATGAATTTAATCGTGGTGTGGTTGCTCTGGATCTCTTTGGCGTCGGAGAGGCTGGTGTCGAATATGACCAGATCATAGTAGGAGGCACGATCGATCTGATTGGTTCGGACGGCTTGGCTAATTCTGATTTGGAAATCAATCTGGGCTATGCTGCGGAAATTGGAGACGTCTTTACAATCTTTGATAACGACGACGTCGATCTCATTTTGGGAGAATTCGCTCAAGGATCTGAAATCATCGTATCCTTTCAGGGCCGAGCCTACACATTTGATATCGACTACTTTGCCGGTACTGGAAACGATATTACTCTGACGGTTTCTGGTATCGCAGTCCCCGAACCATCGACCCTCTTCCTGCTGGGTGCGGGCATGGCGCTCGTTGCAACGCGAAGAAGAAAAAACTGAAGTTGCTGAACCACACACAATCCCAGCCGCAATATATGTGTGCGCCGCTTACTGCTAGCCGCCGGTTCAGTAGGAACACTAATCCTCACTAATCGACGCTAATTTTTCGTGCACAAGCACATCGGCCCGTCCAGCCTGTCATTAGTGAAGATTAGTGCCAATTAGTGTTCCCCCAAACCCACACCTGGCCCATCTGATACCAAACCAGATCGCGATTTAGCAAATTCGATAGTCGTCGATCTTGAAAATCGCTGGAGGTGTGACGGTCGTTGGAATTGTCTCGCCCGGCACGGAATCGCCGTACAACCACGACTGGCAAACTTCCATATCGGATAACTCCCAACGTCCTTCCGATAACTGAGCGATCGGCTGGTCACCTCGCCCGGCGATTAGCACTGCGTCGCCGGGTTTGGCTTGAGCCAGAGCCCATTCGATTGCGGCGATGCGGTCGGGCATCGTGCGTGCCTTGGCAGGTCGGTCGAATCCGTCCAACACCTGATGAATCGGTTCGTATTCAATTCGCTCGCCGAGGTTCACACTGCCATTGGCGGTCGGTCGAGTGATCACAGGGATAGCAGAATGTCGTTCGGCAATCCGACCGAATTGACTCGCCGTCCGGGTATCGGCATCGAAAGGCGTGCTGAAGACACAATAAACTTTCCCGGTTGTGTTTTGCTGCAACGTATTCAAAGCGACGCCCAAGCGGTAGGGACTCGCCGCTTCGTCGATCGCCAAGGCAAACTTTTGCCCACATTTGACGACGTTCATACGCCCCGGCAACGATTGAATTTTCTCGAGGCCACGAGCAATCGTCTGCAAATCGACACCAAACAGCAAGGCCGCCGCCGTGGCTGCCAGGCAATTGTAAACGTGATGCCGGCCGGGGAGCTGCGTGCGAACCATTGCCGAGTCGTTGCCGGCCGTAATTACGAAAGTTGTCTCGTACAAGTCGGACTCGATAATTCGAGCCGTCACATCCGCCTGTTGCTTGATACCGAAAGTCAAAGTCGGAGTCTTGATGGTCTCCAAGGCAAAGTGGCAACCCGGGTCGTCGGCATTAATGACCGCCACACCGGTTGGCTTCAGATAGTCCAGCAAACGCAATTGGGCTCGTCGATAATTTTGCAGAGTGCTGTGGAACCCGAAGTGGTTGCCACGCAAGTTATTGATTACTGCCACATCCAGTTTCATGCCAGCGTATTGATGTTGGGCCAAGGCAACACTGTTGGCTTCGATGACACTCATGCGTTTGCCGGCGAGCACCATGCGAGCAAGCGATTTAGTGAAATCTGTTTTTGAGGGCTCGCCTTTCGCGGCACTGGTGTCTGGGATTGAACTGCCCGGAATCGACGAGTGCAGTCCCGTCGATTTGCCAGCAGTCTCCAGGATACTGGCGATCAAGTGCGACGTGGTCGACTTGCCGTCCGTGCCGGCCACGCCCACGGTTTGCATTTTCAGGCACGGCTGGTCGGCAAGTGTGTGCTTGATTGTCCCGAAAGCGATTCGCGAGTCTTCGACAATACATTGCGGAGCGTCAATCGGCAGCAAACGTTCGCTGACCACGGCCATCGCTCCACGGCGAATTGCCTGCACGGCGTCCTCGTGCCCATCGTCGACGGGACCCAGCAGTGCGACGAACAGATCGTTGTTACGGCACTCGGCCAATGAGCTGACGCATTTTGAAACGCGAATGTCATCCGCATGGACAAACATTGCTTCCGGAAAGACTTCTCGCAGACTAATTCCAGATGACAGCCCGACTGATTTTTCAGTAGCTGAAGATACGCTCATCGCTGGCCTCCTTGCCGTGGTGATCGTTGTGTTCGCACATGGTACGAAACTGACTGAGTCTTGGTTCACTGCAATCCTTTGCAGAATGTCGAAGCGGCGGAAACCGATCCTTGGTTCACCACCGTTCAACCCAATCGATTGTCAGAATTGGGGAAAAACTGTCAAGTCGAAACACAAGGCTATGGACATTGGTTGCCTTTCCAGGCGACGATAGCGGGAAATAAAGGAAATGCTGATGTCCGAAGAAGATTTTGATATCCAATCGCTAGCGACCTATTTGCACTTGACGCCTGCTCAAGTCGAAAAGATGGCCGGTCGAGACAAATTGCCAGGTCGTCGAATTGGCGGCGAGTGGCGTTTTTCAAAGAGTGAAATCCATCATTGGTTCGAAGATCGAATCGGCGTTGGCGATCAGCTGGAATTGGAGCAATTCGAAAAGGTGCTGGATACCGAAACGCGGGATTCCGACCATACCTTTGCCAATCTGTTGCAAGCGAATTCGATCTGGCTCCCACTGGCCGCCAGAACAAGAAATTCAGTGGTTAGCCAGATGTGCCAGCAGGCGGCGGATGTTGGTCTGGTGTGGGACGCCAGTAAAATGGAGAATGCCATTAAGTCACGCGAGAAACTCCATCCAACGGCTTTGGAAAACGGAGTCGCACTGCTGCACCCACGACGACCTCAGGACACGAACATCGCTCACGCCTTTCTGGGGCTGGGTATTACAACGTCGGGGTTGCCGTTCGGTGGGCCTCGCGGAGTCTTAACGGATGTATTTTTCTTGATCGCTTCGGACAATGAGAAGAACCATTTGCAAACGTTGGCTCGATTGAGTCGCATTATTGCGGTTCCGGAATTACTGGACAACTTGCGAGAAGCTTCCGACGCTAACGCCGCCTGGTGTTTAATTCGCGACGCCGATGAATCCGTCAACTAACTCGGCCATGCCAAAACAAAAGACACCATATGACTAACTCGCTTGCAAAACGTCGACTGCGGATCTTGGTGACGGGCGATTATCGGCAGTGCGAGTTCTCCGATCGTTTGCAAAGCCTGGTCACCGAATACCGCGATCACGATTTCCAGTTTACTGACCTGGACCAGGCGGTTGCTGCAGAACTGGAACCGGACATTCCATACGATGTCGTTCTGGTTGCCCAATCGCGACGAAACCAATTCTCGCAATCGCAAATCGACGAACTGTGTCGTCTTAACCCGTTGGCCGCCCGCGTCATTATTGTCGGTTCCTGGTGCGAGGGTGAAACGCGAAGTGGAGTGCCGCTTAATGGCATGCATCGAATTTTCATTCGAGACTGGGATGCTGAGTACGCTTCGTTGTTGCAGGCAATCATTGAAACCGGGACTTCGCGACTTAGCCGCCCGGCCACTGAGACGATCGCTGACCGATTAATGGACGATGATTCAGCTATTGAACAAACCGGACCCTTGAACGTCGCCGTTCACGCATGCAGTCGCGAATTGTTTGGTGCTGTTCAGGAGTTTTGTTCGGCGCGCGGCTGGACGGCCAAACGGGTTGAGTCGGCTGACAAATGCGACGTGGCGATTGTCGAGTGTTACTACTCGATCGACGAGGCGATTCAGGTGGTAACCGATCATCCGTTGCTAAAAAACAAGCCATTTGTCGCGATCTGCGGTTTCCCTCGCGATCACGATCGAGAAACTTTGGCAACTCTGAAACAACCGTCGCAAGTTTTGGGTAAACCTTTCGACAACAACCTGCTGGATTCGGCAATCAAACGCCTGGTCAGTAATGGCAAGTTGAATGTGATCGGTAACGTCGCCTGAATTTTGGTTGGCGGCAGTTCGGGTAAAATTTTTTCCAGGAATACGTTTTCAATACCGATTGAATTTCCCCATACACTTTGAGGATGTGCAGATGAGACTGTCGACTGTTTTCGCCATTGTTACGCTTTTTTTCCTGTTCGGGTTCAATTCCAGCTCCAACCTTCTGGCTCAATCGGCAACCGCAGAACAGGAAACCGCGTCGTCCAGCACTCAGGAAGAATTCACGGCGCGAGTTCGTGTGATCGCCAGCAACTCGACATCCGAAAGCCGACTCTCTTCGCTCGTAACGATACTCGATGAATTGGAGGTGAAATACGATGTGGAAGAATTTGAGGCGGGGCGTAAAACAGGCAAGAACCTGATTATCGAGATCCCGCATCCGACCAACGCCGATGCCGAAACGATTGCAGTTGGTGCTCATTACGACCAGTTCCAGGTGGGCCAAGGGGCCGTCGACAACGCCTGCAGCTGTGCCGCACTGATTGAAATGATTCAGCAATTTCAGGAAACGCCGCTCGAGAACCACGCTCTGCAAATCCTGTTTTTCGATCTCGAAGAGATTGGATTGTTGGGCTCCAAGGCGTTCGTTAAGGCGCGAGATGAAGAAACGCTGCCGAAACATTTCATCAACGTCGACATCTTCGGTTATGGCGACACGATCTGGTTGATGTCAAATGCGGACAACAGTCTGCAAAAGGCTTTCGAGGCGGCTGGGACGGCAGCTTCCATTCCGGTGAAATCGAGTCCAATGGACAAGTACCCGCCCAGCGACCACCAGCCTTTTGTGGCAGCCGAAGTTCCGACCGTTAGCGTTGCCTTGATCGATGGAGAAGAGATCGAAGCGATCAAATCGTTGCTCTCTGGCCAGCGAGTCGCCCCGCCACGCATCTTGCGGACGATTCACACTAACGATGATACAACGGAGGCGGTTGCGCCAGAACAATCGGCCAAGGCAATTCCATTGCTGGAATCCGCCATTCGAATCCTCGATGCCGGGAATTAAAAACCATCGTTCAATCAACGACGTGAATTGAGACTAACGGCCACGCCGCCTGGACCTGGTTTTCGCTTGCCTGTTGCGCTGTTTCACCTTGAGAGTGTTTTGAAAATCACTAGCGTTGGACTTGGAGACCTGTGTACCCTGCAACGAAACCTGGCTCAGTTTTGGGAAGTTGTCGCTGATGTAAAAGAGGGTTGTGTTTGTTACCGGCGAATCGGTCAGAAAGATCACTTCAACGCTGTCCGAATACATTCCAGAAAAGCCGATGCCCTGGACACCAGTATTCTCGACTGTTAACGAAACGAGTTTTTCCTGGCCAGCCACACAAACCAGATGCTTGTCTGTAAAGTCTGGCAAGTCCACAAAGGCGATGCTCTCGAAGTTAAAGGCCTTTAGATAAACCAGTTTGGACAGATCAACTTCCCGGTCGACGAAAGCGATATAGGGCAAGTCTTTTGACTCCCACCTCGCGTCCCAAATCGTTTGCTTTGGCATTCTTGACTTTGGACTCATCTTTCCGTTTTCCTGCAACCAGGTCCATGCGTCGACATGAAATTTTTGAAGGTGGTTGCGAGCAGCTTTGCGGATCTCGTAGCCAGAAGAGTTTGCGAATACGGCCAACAAGTCATAGGCGAGTATTGAACGTTCAAGGTCGCCGGAATTCAGTTCCAACACCACCTCGTCTACCATTTTATAGAAGTCAACTGAGTCGCTTGCGGTTGCAGTTTGACTTTTCGGCACTGCGCTCGAGTCCGATTCATCAGTCTGAGCAAAAACCGACGTTGCCAGGATCGAGCAAACAACGAAACCAAATTTTGTTAGAACATTCGAAAGCATCTCGCACCTCGATGTGAAGTTATTAAAGAGCCTATCAACTCGACAGAACAATTGGCCACCGCAATGAATGGCCAGCCGTCCGCCTCTCGATTCTATGAACCCGAAAAATGACAGTCAACGGAATTCGACGCTATTCGAGCCAGAGGGCTTAACAGGTTTAGTAAGCGAGCACGCTATGAACGCGTCTCGTACGTCGCTGAAACATGAACCCTCTCGCAAGAAGATCATCCCGCCGTACTCAACTCGAAAAGACGAGTGCCGTGATGGGAAGAACGACACCCGCGATTATATCGCCCAAACCCCCAAACAACGCTCATCGGTTGTTATCAGGAATGGGAATACGTGTTAAATTCTCACATCCAACAACCTCCGCCACCTTTATCGAAAACCGGGTGAACTGACCAGCTGATGAACGAAGCCAATCATTGCGACAATCAAAACAAAATCGACCTCGCACTGGACTGCTGGTACATCACCGGGGCCACGGCCAGCGGCAAATCGAAGACGTCAATCGAGCTGGCGAAAAAATTGAATGCCGAGATCATTTCGCTGGATTCAATGGCCATCTATCGTGGCATGGATATTGGAACCGCCAAAGTAACTAAACAGGAACAAGAACGGCTGCCGCATCACCTGATCGATATTGTTGAACCGGATCAGCTGTTTAGCGTTACACAGTACCGCGATTTGGCAATTCAGGAAATTGAGCAGATTCACAGCCGTGGCAAGAATGTAGTATTCGTTGGCGGATCAGCACTCTACTTAAAGGCGATGTTACGCGGCATCTTCGATGGCCCTCCAGCCGATCCGGAGTTTCGCGAATCGATTGAGCAGGAACTGCAATCGGTCGACATCGGGGAACTGCACCGGCGTTTGCAGGCCGTTGATCCGATTTCCGCGCAAAAACTGCATCCCAACGACAAACGCCGAATCATTCGAGCCTTGGAGGTTTATCGAACGACGGGCGAACCGATTAGCCATTTGCAGAACGAGTTTGAAACGGCCCACTCGCCGGAGGATTGCAAAGTATTTACACTACGGCACCCAAGACAGGTTTTGCATGCCCGCATTGAAAGTCGCGTCAACTGGATGTTTGAAAACGGTTTGGTGCAGGAAGTTGCCGGCTTGCTGGACCGATACAAACAGTTGGGCAAGACGGCCTCGCAAGCAGTGGGGTATCGTGAAGTCATTGCTCACTTGAACGGCGAGCACGACTTGGCGAAAACCAGCGAGTTAGTGCTTTACCGAACCCGGCAATTCGCACGGCACCAGGAAACCTGGTTCCGAGGGCTGCCGGAGTGCCAGATGATCGATCTGCCTGAGGACCTGGACGAATCTTTGATCGCCGACACGGTTATAGAGAGAGTCCTGGCAAACACAAATTAACACATGCGTTGCGAATCAATTTGGGACGCAGCTTACGAAACACAAACTGAAATATCGACTTCGATTGAAAAACACAAACATGTTGGAAACCAGACTACGCGATCAAACTTGCGGCCATTTGCGAGCTGAACACGCGGGCAGCACCGTCACCCTTTGCGGCTGGGTGCACGCCCTGCGCGATTTCGGCGGCGCCAAGTTTATCGTGTTACGCGACCGCTTTGGAATTACTCAGGTCACCGTCGGCCCCGAGGCTTCCGAGCAGGCTCGCAATGTCGTCCAGGAAATCAAGGACGAGTGGGTGGTGAAGGTCGTTGGCAAAGTGATCGCTCGCCCCGAAGGCCAGGCAAACCCGAATATGGCGACCGGCGAAATTGAGGTCATTGCGGATTCCCTGGAGGTCCTGAACCCCAGCGAGATTCCACCATTCACACCTTCCCAGGTCGAGGAATTGCCCAATGAAGACATGCGATTGAAGCATCGTTACATCGATCTGCGTCGCCAGGTGATGCAAGATTCGTTGATGTTGCGACATCGCATGATCAAGTCGATGCGTGATTACTTTGACGAGAAACAATTTATCGAAGTCGAAACGCCGATCCTTGGCCGCAGTACACCCGAAGGCGCTCGCGATTACCTGGTCCCCAGTCGCGTGCATCCCGGCGAATTCTACGCGCTGCCTCAGTCTCCACAAATCTACAAACAGATCATGATGATCGCCGGCTACGATCGATACATCCAGGTCGCTCGTTGTTTCCGCGACGAGGATTTGCGAGCCGACCGCCAGCCAGAATTTACACAGCTGGACATGGAGATGTCGTTTGTCGAGACCGACGACGTGTTGGCAATCATCGATGGCCTGATGCAGAAGCTGGCCAAAGAGATTCTTGATATCGATATCCAGTTGCCTCTGCCCCGTATGACATACGACGAGGCAATGCGACGGTTCGGCCACGACGCGCCCGATCTGCGATTCGGCATGGAGATCGTTGACTGCACGGCAATTGCTGCCAAATGCGATTTCCGAGTCTTCCGAAGCGTGGCCGATGCCGGAAACTTCGTTCGAGCGATTAACGTTAAGGGAGACGCCGGACGTTCTCGCAAGCAGATCACTCAACTGGAAACGTACGTCAAGGAGGACTTCGGTGCCAAAGGTCTGGCATGGATGAAGTTCGACGAAAAGACGAACGAGTTCACAGGGCCGATTGTCAAGAACTTCGCGCCCGAGTTGCTGGAAGAGTTTCGTGAAAGCCTGGACGCCGAGCCCAATGACTTGATCTTGTTCATTGCCGACACGTGGTCGGTGTCTTGCAAGGCGCTTAACGGGCTGCGAAAACGCCTGGGGGCCGAACTGGAGTTGTACGATCCGAAAGCGATGAATTTTTCGTGGGTCGTCGAGTTCCCGATGTTTGACGAAGACGAAGAAACCGGTGAATGGCACGCGATGCACCATCCGTTTACCGCGCCACGAGACCAGGATCTCGCCGATTTGTCATCGGATCCCGGCAAGGCGCGAGCCAAGGCTTACGATCTGATCATCAATGGCTACGAAGCCGGTGGTGGCACGATTCGAATTCACGACAATGAAGTCCAGTCGTTGGTCTTCGGGTTGTTGGGATTGGATGAAGAAACCGCTCGCGATCGGTTCGGGTTCCTGTTGGACGCGTTGAAGTTCGGAGCACCGCCACACGGAGGTATCGCCCTGGGAATCGATCGAATCGTGATGATCTTCGCTGGCCAAGACAACATTCGTGACTGCATCGCCTTTCCGAAAACTCAAAAAGCGATGGACCTGATGACGGGTGCTCCAAGCCCTGTCGACAAAATACAACTCGACGAATTACATGTAGCGACGCAGTTGCCTCCGCCGAGCGAGTAAGCCATCAAAAACAAATCGCAGGCTTGCAAAAGCCAACGACGACTCACGCCAAAACCTATCACCTGATCAAAATGCTGCAGAGTCCTGATGAGTGACCTGAAGGCCTACATCCTGTTCCCCGGTGCCGCAAAGAATCCGCTGTATTCTGGTTGGCTGGAGCGGTTGAATGTCCCGGCGGAGATCGTCAAGGATTACGACACGAATTGGCTGCCGCCCGACGACGCCGGGATTGTGATTACTCACAACCATTATCGCTGGGAAGAGCTTTCGATTCTGCGATCGATCGTCGAAAAGACTTCTGTGCCGCTGTTGATACTCGTCGATGGAATCCTCGAGTATCGCAACTCGTTCGAACATCCTGGCTTGGCAGACGGGTCGATGTTCCAGCCACTGATCGGTCACAAGTTGGCCTGTATCGGCGCATCGCAAATCCGCTGGATCGAGTCCTTCGGGAACGCAGGCAAGTGCGAACTGACCGGCTTGCCACGATTGGACGACCTGGTCGGTGCCGAAAAACGTGAACCGCAAACCGAAGAGCCGCTTCGTCTGTTGGTCGCCACCGCCCGCACACCCTGGTTCAACGATGAACAAAGAACAGTCGTTTATCGGGGCATGAATGCGATCAAGGAATCTTTGGACGCTACAGAACAAATTGACGGTAGACCGATCAACGTCCAATGGCGAATGTCAAAAGAGTTGCATGACAACCTTCAGGCACCCGGTTTTATCGCTCGCCCCGGACCGATTCGCGACGTGCTGGACCAAGTTGACGCTGTCATCACGACACCGTCAACTTTGCAGTTGGAGGCTGCCGCACTGGGCATACCCGTTGCCGTTGTCGACTTCCATAACAGCCCGCAAATGACTCCGATGGCCTGGCGAATCGCTCACGAATCAGATGTTCAGGAAGTCATCAAGGAACTTGCCGCCCCTCCGCCTGCGAAAATGTTGGCTCAAGATGTCTTGCTGCATGACGCATTGCAATTGCAACAGCCTGCCGCCGATCGCATGGTAACGCTGGTCGATGAAATGGTTAAGCAGGGCAGGGAAGCGAGGCAGGAAAACCGGCCTCTGATTTTCCCGGACCGAATTCTGTCGCACCCAACTAATGGTTTTGCTGATGCACAACCGGCTGGGACAACCGAACGATTGTTTCCTGACAACCCGGTTTTCCTGAACGCCGAAGTCCACAGGTTGCAAACCGAATTGTCGGCGGCTATTCACGAAATGGGTAACTACCCGGAAAAGTTCTTTCAACAGCGAACGGCAAATCAAAAATTGCGAGGCTACGTAAATTGGCTGCGTTTGGTCATTCGAAATCGAGCGGCCAGAGTTGAAGAACTCAAAACAACGATTCAAAATTTGCAGGCTCAGGATCACGACCGGCCTGTCAATGAAAACTGAAAACAGGTAAATTTCAGGGAGCTAACCTGTCCACCTGCCGCGTCGGTTCACGCTGTTTCATGCGAACGTACGATCCCAATCAGCCCACGATTTTCACGCACATGCCAAAGTGCGCGGGCTCCAGCTTTATTCGCCTGTTGCGACAGTGGTTCGGCGACGAATATCACAAGCTGAATCAGGACGAGACTCAAGATATCCTGCTGCCACGCATTCAAACCAGAGACCAACAAGGTAACTGGTTATCTAACGTGAAGTGTATTCACGGACATTTCGATACCGGTCGTGGCTATGGCTTGCCATATTTCTATCCCGAGATCAACCAATACTTCACCGTCCTGCGCGACCCGTTCGATATCGCAGTATCAATGTTCTTCTTTTGCAAGCGACGCAGCGCCGAAGGCAAATTCTGGTACCGTGGCAAGCAAGAGAACATTCTGGACAAGTATCCAAACATCGAATACTACCTGAAAGAAAATCCCTACTGGATTTTTAATCATCTGCCACAAGATATCACGTTGCAGAATTACCAGGAACGATTGGCCGAACGCTTCATCTATATCGGAGTTCAGGAGGATCTGAACCTTTCGATCGAACGACTTGGCAAAATTTTGGGCAAGCCGTATGTTGAATTGGAACGATTCAATGAGTCGACTTACGACGAGCCCGTTCCCAATTGGTTGCGCGAGCGATTTTACGAGGACTATCCATTGCTGAATCACGTTTATCAATTCGCTCTGGATAACTATCGCCGTGACGATTACGTCTGGTTCGATCAGGCAGTGGCTGAATCAACTGGTTCCGCGAAGAAATCGGCGAGTGAATCCAACAGAGGCCAGTTTCATAAAGCGGGTCAGGACAACTCCCCTGCGAATAACGCTGATTTAGCGGAGCATTCACAGTGAGAATTGGCTTTTATTCTTGTATGTCTGGCATGCCTTGGGGCGGCAGCGAAGAATTGTGGTGGCGGACTGCCCGAAAACTTCAGATCGATGGCTGTGAAGTCGTGGTCAATTACAAGTGGTGGCCGGAGATGGCCAGGCAACTTGTTCAACTGCAAGACAGTGGCGGCAAGATTTACTTGCGTGACAAACCAAAGACCTACTGGGAAGAGAAATTAGGTCGGGCCAAGTCAGTTTTCGGCCAGCCTCAAAACGGCAAGCCACGCAACTGGCTGGAAGATACTCAACCGGAAGCCGTGCTGGTAACGCTCGGGTTCCATCCGGATCGAATCGATGTCGCCACCGATTGCCTGGAAATGGGGATCCCGTACGCCATCAACGTGCAGTGCGCCAGTAACACTTTCTTCATCCATTCCGATTGCCTTGACGAATATCGCATGTGGTACAGCAACGCCACCAAGGTTTATTTTGTTTCGGAAGAGAATCGACAGAAGGTCGAAACCAATCTGGCGATCAAGTTGACGAACTATGAAATCGTCGCCAATCCATTCAACATGAAGCCAACGGATATCCCCGACTATCCTTCCGAGGAGGATGGCTTCCGGGTTGCCTGCGTTGGTCGAATTCATTTTCAGTCCAAAGGACAAGACGTCGCCATCGATGTGTTCAATCAGGACAAATGGAAACAGCGAAACATCAAAGTCAATTTCTATGGCGCGGATCAAGGCAATCGCCGACAACTGGAAGACTTGATTGACCTGCACGGGCTTCAGGATCAACTGGTTTATCGAGGCTACAAGAACAACATCACGGAAATTTGGGCTGAGAATCACGCCCTGTTGTTACCGTCGCGTTACGAAGGCGCTCCACTGGTGATCGTGGAATCGATGTTATGTAATCGAATTGCGATTGCCACCGACATAGGACGTAACCGTGAGCTGTTACAAGACGGAACGACCGGCTTCATCGCTGAGAGCGCGACGTGTACGCTGCTGGACGACGCTCTGGAACGCGCGTGGCAAGCCCGCGACAAATGGCAAGAGTACGGACAGTTGGCAGGGCAGTATTTACGAGCAAACTACACGCTCGACCCGATTGGCGACTTCGCCGAGAACCTGAAACTCCTGACAAGTCCTGGGCAACTGGCCTAAATCTAATGACCGCGGTGTTAAAGGGTGGCATGCGCAGGGGGTGCCATGTTTACGCGCGCAAAACCGGCATTGCAGACGTACCGAACGGAGCATGCTCACGCGACTTTAGCCGCTGCCGAATCAAACGCGTAAGCATGCCGTAGCGCCATCGTTTCCATTTCTCGATGCAGCGTGAAGCATGGCACCCGCGCTACACAACTCATAAATCAATCCGGAGTGTCGGAGAGTCAGGGTGCCATGTTTACGCGCGCAAAACCGGCATTCCAGGCGTACCGAACGGAACATGCTCACGCGACTTCAGCCGCTGCCTGATCAAACGCGTAAGCATGCCGGAGCGCGATCGTTTCCAATTCCCGATGCGGCGTGAAGCATGGCACCCAGTTAACGATACTTGTCATTCAAACCAACACCTTGTTTGATCATCGGCAGGATTTTTTCCAAACGGCGAGTCTTTGTTTCCGGGCGTTTGGCGCTGGCAATGTGCTCGACGTACTCTCGTTGTTTGCCAAGCCCTAACTGCGCAAATGCCTTGCCCGCTTTCGGGTCATCGTTGAAGGCACTCGCCAACTCGTCTGGAACGACGACTGGCAATCCGCGTTGCGGTTTAATTTCCTTGCCGGCTTTGGCCAAATCGATCGCTTCTTTCACGTATGACTTGATCAACCGCACCTTAATATCGGAAGCGGATTGAAAACGCCATTGTCGCATCCCGCGAGTCTTACCTTCTTGCTGATTGACAAGCACTTCCTGTTTGTCCTGCAGGAACACTCCCTGGTAAAACCAGAGTCCGAAATAGTCCTTGAAGGCCGCTATTCCGACGACATTTTTCCCGTCAATGGTGTAACAGGGTATCCCCCATTTCACGCACTCCTGCAACTCAGTCGAGTTCAGGATCTGGCGAAGCTTGACAATTTCCTTTTGCCATTTTGAAAGGCTTGCGACGTAATCATCGACCGACTTGAACCGCTTCATTGCCATCGCTGGTTTGCTCCTGTGAGGTACGTTCTATCGAATTTGGGTCAGTCGCCGATCATGCCCAGGTATTCGGTCATTTCACCCGCGGCATGACTGTTCCCTTGTTTTTGGGCCTCTTGAATTCCTTGCGTCAAGAAATTTTTTGCTTCGTCATTCCGGTCCAATCGACTCAACATCTGCCCGGCCATGAAAAAAGCTGGAACGTAGGGAGGGTCAAATTCGGTCAACTTTTCAAACAGAACGAGGCTCTCGTCGTGCTGTTCGTTCTTATCCAGTTCCAGCGCCAGCGCGTAATTGAGAAACGCATCATCAGGCTCTGCCTGCAACATCTCGCGAAGTTGTTCCATTCGTGTCATCTGCGGAGTGTCCCCCAATACCATTTTGCTAATTCACCCAAGGGCCGGTCCATTCCCATCCAACCCATTCTCAGTCATTCTCAGCCTGTCATCCCAAGCCAATGCGGGAGGCTAATCGCCGGGCCAATTCGGCATTCTGCCGATAGATTTGGAAATCGACTGCTCGTGCATGTTGTACGAATTTTCGTTCAAAAGTATAATCGCTACTTAGACGAATCCGGTGTTTTCATCAAAAAATGTGGTGTACAGACATATTTCCCGGTTTCGTCCCGTTCAGAAAATACTTGGGAGAATTCAGTGGCAATCAAAGTCGCTATTAACGGTTTTGGCCGTATCGGTCGTTTGACTTTTCGTAATTTTATTCAGCGTCCGGATGTGTTCGACGTGGTTGCCGTCAATGATCTGACAGACAACAAGACTTTGGCAACGCTGCTTAAGTATGACAGTGTTCACGGTCGATTCGACGGCACGGTCGAACATGACGACGAGCACCTGGTTGTCAACGGAAAGAAGGTTCGAATCTTCGACCAGCGTGATCCACGGCAATTGCCTTGGGGCGAACTGGGCGTTCAAGTAGTTGTAGAGAGCACGGGAGTATTCCGTGGCAAGGCGACCGCTGACAAGGCCGGTTACGACTCGCACCTGGCCGCTGGTGCCAAGAAAGTGATCATCAGTGCCCCGGCGAAAGATGCACCTGATCTGACCTGTGTGATTGGTGTCAACGACGAGCAATTGACGGCAGACATGCACTGCATTTCAAATGCCAGCTGCACCACCAACTGCCTGGCTCCGATCGCCAAAGTCTTGCACGACAATTTCGGCGTCGAGTCCGGCTTGATGACGACGGTTCACGCTTATACGAACGACCAGAGTATTCTGGACTTGCCGCACAGCGATCTCTATCGCGCTCGTGCCGCAGCGGCCAACATCATTCCGACCAGCACCGGAGCGGCCAAGGCGGTTGGCCTGGTGATTCCAGAACTCAATGGCAAGCTGACTGGTATGGCGATGCGAGTCCCGGTTGCTTCCGGTAGCGTAGTCGATCTGACCGTGACGCTGACCAAAGGGACCACTGCCGACGAGATCAATTCGTTGATGAAAGCAGCCGCTGAAGGGCCCATGAAGGGCGTGTTGTCCTATGTCGTCGATCCACTGGTTTCGTCGGACATCATCGACGATCCACACAGTTCGATACTCGCATCCGATTTCACACAGACTATTGGTGACGATGGAAAGATGGCCAAAGTGGTCAGCTGGTACGACAACGAGTGGGGTTACAGTTGCCGCACAGCGGATCTGGTCGAGAAGGTTGGCGCTTTTTTGTAAGCCACTGTAGATCTCATTGACCAATCGTCGTTCAACGAACTGGTTTCACAAACGACTTGAGCGCATAGCAACGGCACGTTTTTCTATCCAGATAAACGTGCCTGTTTTTGTTTATTGGGGGGCGAAGTGACGAAACGTACCTGCCGCTGACTCATGGCTTGGTAAGTTGCCGTTTATAGGTACCGCACGTTTCCACAGCAAACACATTTCTTGGGTCGGAAAAACCATGCAACACCACACGTGCCGACCAAAAGCATTCCGTATGCGACCGAGTTCATCTTCAATTGGATGTGATGTTCATTCCGCCAACAAGAGCTGCAGTATTTTACCATTCCTAATTCTCGTCAGTTGGTATTGCGATTAGTCTGATCCGGGTGTCGTCATTGGATTAGAACGTGACGTTCACCTTCTATCTGGTCGGCTACGCACTTCATTCCATGTGATGGTGTTCGGCCAATTCATTCCATGATTCGGGTTATCCGGTCGGATCTGAACAGTCGAACGAATGCTTTGGCTTGCCACTTTGGTATCGATTGAATTGGTTGACTCGGATGATGGGGTTTACCGAACCTCGCTTCCGGAATATCTGACACGAACCTGCCCGCCAAATCCGCATAACCCGAAATCAACCGACATCCCGAACGTTTTTGCCGCGAAATGGCAAGCTGCGTGCTGTCATCGATTCGACGAAGATTTTCGAATTGAAAGGTGTGTTCGCAGATGCACTCGATCGATGCATTCACGGCTGCGATTTTGACCAGCTTCGGCCCCATTGCCGCCGACCGGGATCATTTCCGGATGTTATTGGCTTGTTGACAGTTACATGCTGCATAGCCAGACGGTTCCAACCTTCCAGTTGCCCACAAAGACGATGGAGTAGTCATGACCATCGGTCCAAACGTTCAGATCTTCATTGAACGAACCAGGTGTGAACAATCGGCCAACGTTAGGTGAGAAACTGACCGACAATAATCGACAAGGATCGCAGCACATCCGGCCAATTGACGGGGACGTTTTGTCAACATGGCGATCGAATCACCCGGATAGCCCCTTTGGACAGAATTACGTCGCAGCCGTATATTGGTGAGGTTCAACCGTTGCCTTCCGGCACCAGATGGTTGCCCTTTTGCACCTTGAATTCAGACATTTTCACAAGGTAATTCAGACAGTGAAGTCGGTCGAAGAACTCCTAGCTCCCTATTCGCCACCAGAAACCACTCTGGTGGACCGATTACGTTACTGGAAATCGGCGAAACCTGACGGAGTTGTGTTTCAATTCATGTCCAACGGTGTGGACGTGACCGATTCGATTACCTTCAAGCAATTCGACGAACGAGTCCGCGCGTGTGCTTCCAAATTGATCGCGATGGGTCTGCGCGGCCAGCGTGCTCTTTTGATGTACCCGTCGGGCATGGATTTCATTGTGGCCTTTTTCGGTTGCCAATACGCAGGCGTAACGGCCGTCCCGGCGTATCCTCCCAGACGAAATCGCAGCATGGGGCGGATCAATTCGATCGCCGTGGATGCGTCGACATCGGTGGCACTTACAACGCGCGAGGTCATCGATCGTAGAAATCTGATGGCCGTTGATTGTAGTCACTTGTTGAATCAGGAATGGGTCGCTACCGACGAAATTCCAATCGAGATGGCGGGCGATTGGCGGAACCCCGATGTGCAACCAGAAGACCTGGCGATCATTCAATACACATCCGGATCGACCGGCTCGCCAAAAGGAGTGATGCTCAGCCAATACAACGTGATGGAAAACTGCCGCTACATCACCTCGGCGTTTCAAATTGACGAAACGGCGCGAGGCGTCTTCTGGCTGCCTTACTATCATGACATGGGTTTGATCGGTGGCTTGATCAGTCCGTTTTACGTTGGCGGACGTAGCACCACGATGTCACCGCCTCACTTCCTTGCCAGACCCAGTCGGTGGTTGCGAGCGATCTCCAGCTGCGGCGGCAATGTCAGCGGCGGTCCCAACTTTGCCTACTCGCTGTGCTGCGAAAAAGTAACCGAAGAGCAATGCGAAGGACTCGACCTTTCAAATTGGCGAGTCGCGTTCAATGGTGCGGAGCCAATTCGACCTGAGATCCTCGATCGCTTCACCAAAAAGTTTGAGCCATACGGTTTCCGACACGTCGCCCACTATCCGTGTTACGGAATGGCGGAAGCAACACTTATCGTGACCGGTGGCAATCCAGCGAACAATCATGTGGTTGGCAACTTCGACGCCGAAGAACTGGTTCAGCATCGAGTCAAAAACGTCGATGCCGATCACGAAAATGTAAAACCGATGGTTGGTTGTGGCACGCACCTGTTGGACGAAGAAGTCATCATTGTCGACCCGGGAACTCGCCAACAGTTAGCCGAAGATCGTATCGGTGAGGTTTGGGTCCGCAGCAAAAGCGTCGGACAAGGCTATTGGGAAAAAGACGAAGAGACCAAGGCTACCTTCCGCGCCGAACTGGTCGGTCAACCAGGCAAGTTCTACATGCGAACCGGTGATCTTGGCTTCCTTCGTGGATCGGAGTTGTACGTTACCGGCCGTTTGAAGGACATGATCATTATCCGCGGTGTTAACCGGTATCCGCAGGACATCGAAGCGACCGCCGAGGAGTGCCATCGCAAGATGCGTGCCGGTGGCTCAGCCGCCTTTGCCGTCGATCACTGGGTTCGCGAGCAGTTGGTCATTGTCAGTGAGGTCGATCGGTCGCAGGATACCAATTGGGACGACATCATCCAGGACATTCGTTCTGCAGTCATCGAACAACATGATTTGCCGCCAGATGTAATCCTGCTGGTTCGCGGCGGATCGACGCCAAAGACCTCCAGCGGAAAGGTTCAGCGCCACGCCTGCCGACAACAGTACATCGATGATGAACTGAAGGTGGTTGCCAGATGGTCTGCCGATCAAGTCGAATCGAAGACGCCAATCGCTCCTTCAAATGGTTCAACTTTCGGCAAACGTGCCACTGGCCTGGTGGATGTCGTGATGAAGTTCGTCCGCGAAGTCGCTCAGGAACGAGCCGGCGAACTGACACCGGACACGAACATCGTCGTCGATCTGGGACTCGATTCTCTGGAGCGATTGCAGATTGCGAACTCGCTGGAAGAACACTTCGGCGGCCGCTTTCCCGATGAAGTTCTTCAGGAAATCGAGACCATCTCCGAAGTCGCCTCTGCTGTCGAAACGCACATTGGAACCGAAGGGAAGGGTACCGCAGCCTACGCTCCGACACGCAAGACCGGGCGCAAACGTTTCGATGGCGATGTGCCAGAACGTTACTTCAAGATCGAGCAGATGCCGGAGTACCTGAGGTTCGAGCGTCTGAAATCTTTGATGGTCGACAGCGGGATCCGAAATCCTTTCTTCAGTGTGCACGAGGGCCGCATTGCCGATACGACAGTGATCGACGGCAAGGAGTTGATTTCGTATTCCAGTTACAACTATCTCAGCATGTCGGGTGAGACCGATGTTAATCAAACCGCGATCGACGCGATCAACGAATTCGGAACGAGTGTATCGGCCAGCCGCATCGTTTCTGGCGAAAAAACGATTCACAAGGTTTTCGAGCAAGAATTGGCTGAGTTCCTTGGCGTTGAAGACATTATCACAATGGCCGGCGGTCACGCTACCAACGAAACCGTGATCGGGCATATGGTTGGTCCTGGCGATTTGATTATTCATGATTCATTGGCTCACAACAGCATTATCCAGGGTGCCGAATTATCGGGAGCACGACGGCGGCCCTTCGAACACAACTGTTGGGAATCGCTCGACCAAACACTCGGCGAAATCCGCGACGAATATCACAAGGTGCTGATTGCCGTCGAAGGCTTGTACAGCATGGATGGCGACTACCCGGAATTGGACAAGTTCGTTGAGGTCAAGAAGAAACACAGTGCCATGTTGTTCGTCGACGAAGCGCATTCGTTCGGCACGATGGGCAAGACCGGTCGAGGTCTGGCGGAAGTCTTCGACGTGGATCGAAGCGATGTCGAAATGTGGATGGGCACGCTCAGCAAATCATTCGGAAGCGCCGGAGGATTCATCGGCGCCTCGAAAACCATGATCGAGTACCTGCGGTATACCACTCCCGGATTTGTGTTTGCCGCTGGTTTGCCGCCGGCTCTGGTCGGCGCCGCACTTGGTTCGTTGAGAAAGCTGAAGCGCGAGCCGGAGCGTGTTACCCAACTGCAGGACATTTCTGCATTGTTCCTTAAACTGGCACGTGAAGTCGGCCTGAATACGGGGACGAGTCAGAATTCGCCGATCATTCCTGTAATCACGGGCAGTTCGTTAATGGCACTGCGATTATCTGAGGCTCTGTACCACAACGGTATCAACGCCCAGCCGATCTTACATCCAGCCGTTGAAGAAGATCAAACGCGAGTTCGCTTTTTCATGACCAGCAGCCATACCCCGGAACAGGTGAAGTTCACTGTCGAGACAATCGCCCGGGAATGGGCTGGACTCAATTCACGTCGACAGACCGGCTGAATCAACCCGCCGGTTCTGCCAAACTGAATTCACTCCACCGACCATCGCTAACACCCCCACGGCATTCGGTAACCCAATATGACGAATAGAAATCTGGACGAACTGCGACCGTTCAAAATCCAGCGGCACTTCACCAAGCCAACTGCGGGTAGCGTCCTGATTTCGGCCGGTGAAACAATTGTGCTATGCACCGCCAGCGTTTCTGAAGACGTTCCGCCGTGGATGAAGAGCGAAGAGAATCCACGAGGCTGGATTACGGCTGAGTACAACATGTTGCCGGGCAGCACCAGTCCGCGTAAACGTCGCGACCGAGGCAAGGTCGATGGCCGCACGACCGAAATTCAAAGGCTGATCGGCCGCAGTCTGCGAGCGGTTGCCGACCTTACAGCATTGGGTGCTCGGCAAATCACGGTCGACTGCGACGTCCTGCAGGCTGATGGCGGAACGCGAACCGCCAGTATCACCGGAGCATTTATCGCTCTGGTGGACGCCATTCATTCCGTTAAAGCTGATCTGCCAGACCCCGACAAGTATCCGCTCCGCGAAAGCCTGGCGGCCGTCAGCGTTGGTATCGTCGAAGACAAAGCAACACTGGATCTCGATTACAAACTTGACTTTGCTGCTCAAGTCGACATGAACATCGTCATGACCGGGACCGGCAACTTTATCGAAGTTCAGGGGACCGGAGAAGAATCGACTTTCACCGAAGAACAACTTGCTCAGCTGCTTTCGCTCGGCAAAACCGGAATCAAACGTTTGACTGAACTGCAACAACAGGCGCTTGGCGACGTCTGGCCTTTCTAACTCCTGTTTCAAGATGTCCGATCCCTCTCATCAACGTGACGTCCACCCAGCGGCCTTGTCAGTCGAACAATTGCTGCAAGATTGCGAAGTGAAAAGGACCCGTGGCAGTGGTCCCGGCGGACAACACCGCAATAAAGTTGAAACGGCGATCGTCATCAAGCATTTGCCAACCGAAGTGATTGGACAGGCGAGTGAACGGCGACGACAGGAAGACAATCGCAAAGAGGCGATCAATCGACTGCGCGTCAACCTGGCGATCTCCTGCCGATGCCCCATTGATAACATCCAGTCTTACCAGCCCAGCGATCTGTGGAAGGCAAGAGTCAAAGGCAAGCAGATCTCGATTAGCGAGAGCCATGCAGACTTTCCGGCGATTCTGGCCGAGGCGATGGACGTGTTGGTTGCGTGTTCGCTGGATTCCGGAAAATCGGCCGAAGTGCTGGGCTGTTCCAGTTCGCAACTAATCAAGTTGCTGAAAAAAGATCGCGCCGCAATGGACTGGGTCAATCGGCAACGAACGGCTAATGACTTGAGCGTTTATCGGTAGCGACATTGAGCAATCATATCGAGACGCTGTTAATCCAGCAGGCTCTGATCGATCACTTCACCGTTGTTGCCCGTCCCAAGTGCTCGCCAGATTTCCAGCGAAATCGAATCCGAGATAAAACGGACTGAACCGTCCATGTTGACGGCGTTGATGCCGCTGGTGTGATAACTTCGTGCCGTAACGGCCGCGTAAGTTGCACGGTCCAAATCACGCCCTTCCTGCTGCGAACTGTAATCGATGTCGTATTCCTGACCGTCGTAGGTGTAGGGGACTCGAGTATTCGGCGTAAACACCGTCGTAATACCGGTGTGGTGAACTCGACCGTCGCACCATACCGTGTGCCCGGTATTGTTGCTTTGCGAGGGGCCCAGTTTTAATTCAGCCGACACGCCCTGGAAATGGCCTGTGCTGGTCGGCAACATTGGATCAATGACATCTGCGTTTCGAATGTACGGCGTATAGGCTTTCACGTCGGTCGCACACAACGTCGTGCTGAGTCCATCACGCAGATCGCGTGGGCGTGTTTTTTGATTGACACGAAACGCACCGTCTCCCGTTGTTCCATTCACTGGATTATGGATCAGCCAACTTCCCATGTTGAATCCGTAAGTTGTGCCATGAACGAAATCGGCGCCGTTTTGTTGGCGAGTTAATGTGTTGGGTTCCGAAGGGCAGGTATAGGAAGGAACCGCGTAAGCAGGGACACCGGTGTCGACCTGGTCATGCCAATCGACATCAAAATCGATGTTCTTGAAAGCGTTGTCCTCTTCCATGTATGGCATGATTCGGGCATGAATTGACCACGACCCGCGTACCGTTTCACCCTGTGGCACTTCAAAACTGGGTGGGTAAGTTCCGGTCGCAGTTTGATAATTGGTGACTGCCAAGCCGATGTTTTTCAGATTGTTCTTGCACGAAACACTCTGTGCCGATCGACGAACGGATTGAACCGCCGGAATCGTTAGTCCCATCAGAATTGAGATCACGGCGATCACGACCAACAGCTCGATCAACGTGAAGCCATGCTTTTGAACTGATTTATTCATCACTCTATTATGGAAGCAGTTCGCCGCCAGTTCAATCATTGGCTGTCCAAACAAGCTCTCCAGCCGTTTGAAACCCGGGTTTTCTGTGAAAATCGTTGCAATCGTTCGTCACCAGCCGTCACTGCGTGGGGTTTGAGTGTTGGACCCGTGGTTCATTTGTTCTCTATTCAACCATTCCACATTGTGACGATCTAATGTGGCACGGGTATGCAGCCAACTCGTTTTGTACGGCGCCGGTCCTGCCGTCACTCGTTCACGCTTCCGGCAATCACGCTGTTCTTGACTGGCAAGATAAACAGACCAGAAATAGCCATTAGGCATGCGATCGTAAGAAAGGCCGTCTTCATTCCGTAGACCGATAACAATGTCTCTGCCAGTGCTGGCCCAAACATTGCCAACGCCCAGGCTCCTCCCATCATCAATCCTGATGCCAAACTCGTTCGTCCAGGCATCAGCCGTTGAGCCAACGCGATGGTGACCGGAACCAGTGATGCGAATCCAAATCCGGCTCCAAAGGCCAAAACGCAAGCGGTGAATGTATTGGCATACGGCAGTATCGCGACCATCGGAGCACAAAACAGAGGCAGCAACACATACGGCCATTTCTCGTGACCGCTACGAATCAACAGTCCGGATGCCAGTCCTCCACAGGCCATGCCTGCGAACGAGGACGCGTTGATGTTGCCGGTTAAAGGAGCCGCGGCTTTCGATAATTGCTCTGCATCGAAGTCCGGGAATTGTTGAGCGACGACCGACTCGGCCCAGCGAACGTACAGATACACCAACGCCAAATTGACGGTGAATCGTATTGCCGCCGAGCAATACAACAAGCCCACGGCCAACCAGTGGCTGGGCTGAATGACTCGTTGCCCCTGCTGATCGTTGACGACGACACGATGCTCAGTCTTTCGGATACTCAAATGCAGCACAACGGCGACGATGGCGGCCGGGATGGCAGCCAAGCGTAGCCAATCGAAACCGTATTCTGTGGCCAACAACCGTGGACCGAAAGTCGCGCCCGTGATTCCACCCAACATTCCGCCTACGAAAAAACAGCTGACGGCCAGCGATCTCCGACGCGGATTAAGCTGACCGATCGTCGACGCCGCAATCGGGTGAAACATTCCATTGCCAATCATGCCACAGGCGTAAAACGCGAACAGATGGAGCGCGCTACTGGCCATGCCAAGGCTACTGATCAGCACACCTGCAATGCACAAACCAAGTCCGCCAAAGATTCGATTCCCTGTTCGATCGCTCAGCCAGGCAAAACAAGGTTGCGCCAGCCCCGAGCACAACGATCCGATTCCAAGAAACCAGGCACCTTGACCGTCAGTCAGAGCCCAGCGGTTTTGCAACAGTCCCAGCGACGCCGGAATCATTCCCGAAAAGGCGTCCATGACAAAGTGCGCCAGAACAATTGCCAGGAACGGCAGCGTCCATGATCGATTGAGCACGTCGGAATGTTCGTCGGAGTCATTCAAGATGGCAAGCGATCGCTTTTGGCGCTGATCAGGAATCAACAATGGAAGAAACATGGGAAAGCGAGTAAGCTTACTCAACAGTCATCGGAATTGTCAGAGCCGATTCGATTCTGTGCCTGAATTAACGCCCAACAAAAAGCCCCGCTCGCTGGAAAGATCATTGGATACCGATCAACTACGTGAGAACAAACGAGACAATACGCTGCAAACGGCAAAACTGTTTGTTGGCATGGCGGCAATTCTGGCGCTGATGGGCTTCGTCCTGCTGGGGTGGTTTGGTGCGCTGGCCGCGATCCCTGTCGCATTACTGATTACGTTTTTCGGTCCACGCGTTTCACCCCGAATCGTGCTGCGAATGTTTAAGGCGCAGTTGATCCATCCAAATCAGGCGCCCGAGCTTTACCAAATCCACGAGACGCTTTGTCAACGTGGCGATATGGATTTCGTGCCACCGATCTATTACATACCAAGTCGAGTGATGAATGCGTTTGCCACCGGGCTTGGCGTGCGATCTGTTGTGGCGATTTCGGATGGTTTGATGAGAACCATGAACCCGCGTGAATTGGCGGGAGTGCTGGCACATGAAATCAGTCACATCCGCCACAACGATATGCGAATCATGTCAGTCGCTGATTCATTCTCGCGATTCGCCTCCATCGCCTCGCGTTTTGGCCTGTTGTTGTTTGGCGTGGCAATATTCTCCGGATACTGGAATGGCCTTTGGCGGTTGATCATCCTTTTTTTCGCACCCACATTAACCTCGTTGTTGCAACTGGCTCTTTCCAGATCACGAGAATTCAATGCGGACATGGGTGCTGCCGAGCTGACTCGCGACCCACATGGACTAGCATCGGCCTTGGCCAAACTTGAACGGATGCAACCGCAAAGCTGGATGCGAAAAGTCATGTTCCCTGGCAACAAGGCCCCAGAGGTCACCGCGTTGAGAACTCACCCGCCGACGAAAGAGCGAATCGAACGACTGATGGAGCTGGTGCCAACCTACGAGAGCCAGGAAAATGTCGTGCAAGTTACTCAGCGACGCGCCCATTATCCAAACGATTTCAATCGTATCAGGCGACGACCCGGCTGGCATCCTACCAACGGACTCTGGCATTAAGACGCAACGACTTCGCAGGTCTAACCAAGCAAGCCGTAGAACATTCCGGCGATACAAGCTGTCATGCACGCCGCCAACATTCCGCCGAACATTGCTCGTAAACCGAGTTGAGCCAAATCGCCTTTTCGCTCGGGGGCCAACGGGCCAATCCCGCCGATTTGAATTCCAATCGCGCCAAAATTCGAGAAGCCACACAAGGCGTACGTCAGGATGACTCGCGTTCGTTCGGTGATCGCCGCTTTGTCCGGCGCGTTGCCTTGCACGGGCACATCCGCCATGGATAAATACGCCAGAAATTCGTTGACGACCATCTTCTGACCCAGCAAATCGCCGGCGACCAGGCAATCGTCAGGTGTAATTCCCATTAGCCAAGCCAAGGGTGCAAAAACAAAACCGAACACCATGGCGATCGTCAATTCCATGCCGATCAATTTTCCAAACCCTTGCAACAGGATATCGACAAACATAATCAACGCCAGAAATGCAATTAGCATCGCGGCGATGTTGATCGCCAGCTTCATCCCTTCGCTCGCCCCATTTGCGGCCGCTTCGATAATGTTGACGGCGCTGCTGTCCATTCGCGATTCAGCCACATTCAATGGCGTGACCTTCTCGGTTTCCGGCTGCAGGATTTTGGCGAGTACCAACGCCGCGGGTGCTGAAATGATGGAAGCGGTCAACAGATGCCCGGCACTGACACCAGGCAATCCCGCGAAAATCGCCATTAAACTGCCGCTGATCGTGGCGAAACCTCCGACCATTAGCGCATTTAATTCGCTCCGCGTCATCGTGGCAACATACGGTTTTACCACCAAGGGTGCCTCCGTGTGGCCAACCAGCACATTTGCCGCAGCGGCCAACGATTCGGATGGACTGGTTCCCAGCGTCTTCTGCATAACGAACGCCATACCTCGAATCAACTTTTGCATCACGCCCAGGTAATACAAAATGCTCATCAGCGAAGCAAAGAAGATGACCGTGGGCAACACGCCGAATGCAAAGGTTGAGAGCAACGCAGTCTTGGTCGCCCGTTCCCCCTCTTCCGGGAAGGCATGCACGTTGAAAACGAACTTAGCACCTTCGTCCACGCTCCTTTTGATTACATCAAAAAACGATTCGATGACGTAAAAGACTACGCCGTTCTTGAAACGTGGTACGGTTAGCGAATCCGTGGTCGGAAATTTGTCCTCCCACAAATCCTGAAACGCAGGTTTCTTCAGCTTCTCAAATTCAGCACCAAAGCTGATGGCGTCGTTACCAACTCCACGATTCAAATTCACGTTGTTGGCGTCGATCTCCTCGGCTTCACAAGCTTCATAGAGCGAGTCGAAGTCGGAAAAGTCCCGATCAAAAGTCCAGCTTTGCGAATTAAAGAAGACCGCAGCAAAAACCAATTGCATTACGACGCCAATGCCAACCAGTCGCCAGTTGACTTTGCCGCGATGCGAACTCAGGCACCAGGCAATGCCGATCATGGCAAACAGACCCAACAAGCTAACCAGGTTCAGCATCGACATCGAACAATCCTTTGTGACAACTCACAGATAGATGGCTAGTGGCGGGTGTCGGCAGCAGCTAATGATACGATCTAGCTATCGTCATCACTTGATGCGGAATCAGGCGGATCAACTTTCGCTGGCAGCACGGCGTCTTCGTCTATTTGCGGTACGCCACTGGCGTCATCTTTCAGCGGCGGCAATTCGTAGGTGCGGCGTTCGTCGACCATGAAGATTTCGTCCGTCTCCGTGTCGTCCAGGTCTTTTCTCAGCAAGAGGTAAACAGCGGCCGCAACACACCAAAACAGGCCATACAAAAACGCCGCCCCCAATGTTCTGGCAAAACCGTCCCAAAACTTGATCATCCGTTTGCCAAATTCAACCGAGCCCTGACTGCTTACGCTTTCCTGTTCCTCGCCGGATTCCGAGCTGGCTGGTGCATTTGAGATCAAATCGGGCGAATCGTCGTTTTCCGGCGTCGCGATGTCGCGTCCGAATGCCGCTTCCCGTTTCGTGATATCGAGAACGTCTTGTGCAGTAGTGGCTTCACGTCCTTCATCGACAAACGAAATCTCGTCATCATCGGACAACTCCACCGATCGATAGCGGTCAGAAATGTTCATGCCCCAGCTGGACGACCAGTGGGCGGTGCGAATTGTCCCCTCAATAACATTGCTGCCGACCAACCAACAAACGCCGGTAAACAGAATGGCAATCAGCGAGTACACAAAATAGTGCACCGGTCGTTGAAATACGTAGGCGTAGGCACGACTCATTCCGTCAAACGAATCCTGGCCTTCACAACTGACAGAACTGACGATCAATGGCCAGGCGAACATTAAACCCAGCATGATAACCGCAATTATCAGTGACAGGATTAGAACCACGAACCACAATGCGCCACCGATTGCGGCTCCGAAATTAGTCGACATCAACAGACCGATCAGCGCGATAGGAATCGTCAATCCGAATACGGCGAACAGCGGAATCCCGACGCCGCCAAAGCAACTCGGGAACTTGTCTATCGCGTAGTCAAATGCGTCGTCGATTCCGATCGGTTCTTCGCGGGTATATTTCATCAAGGCGGCGCGGGTAATGGCGCAACCGAAAAACGACCACACCAGCAACGTCCACAGCGCCCCGGTTAAGGAGTACATAAAACGCCCCTTGCCGGGCTGCAATGAAAAGACACCCTTAATCGAATTGACACCCGACTTGAAAATCAGCTCGACACCGCGCAGTTGGTTGCCGAGCACGGTCAGCATCGATTCGCCTTCACTCCACTTTGGATAGACAACTTTCCAGGGGCTTCGATTCACTTCGGCAGTCGCTGCAAAATCGGGATTCTCAGCCAACTCAGGGCCTACGAAAAGTTTCTCGGCACCGATCCAACCGACAGGAGTCGCCGCGACAGCGAAAAGAGCGAGTACCAGCACGGTCAAATTCAACGACGCTGGAAGCGCGCGAAAAATCAAAAGGGAAGGCAAGAGTTCCGGCCATGAAAACCGGTTTACGGTGACTTGTGAGTCAGCCATCGTGGCGTGCTCCGTCGAGAGGGTCTGATGCTTCAACCTGTGGGGGTTAGACTGCCTGCGGGCAGTGTGCAGGCATTATAGTTGGCCAAGGCTTTGCTTCAATCCGGCAACGATTTCAAGCCAAAATGCTCGTCGTCGCCAACCTCCGACGCTCACTGATCAGCATCCTGGTCGTCGTACCCGGTGAACACCTGGTCTTCCTGGCCCTCAATCGGCAGGCCAAGTCTTTCGTCCAGCCACATACCCAGATCGATTTGTTGACAACGTACACTGCAAAACGGAACCGCCTTGCTTTCAGAACGCAAATACGGATGCCCGCAAAGACTGCAACGCAATTCCTGATTCGATTTCGCTGCCACTTGCTTACCCTTGGTCTCTTCGCTGTAAACCATATCGATCCATGACGTGTTTTTGTTTTGAGTGACTTTGTCGACCGTATTTTTTTGGTTAGCCTTTGCCATTGCTGGTTCAAACCTCTTACTGCTTAATCGTTGCGTCTGCTTCCTTGCGCGTTGCCAGAAACTCTATCAAATCGCGCATCTCCTTCAACGTCAAGTGTTTCATGACATCGTCAGGCATGGCCGAATCACCTCGGCGAATCTCTTCAATATCTGCTTGCGGAATATTAATCATGATTGCATCAGCATTCATGATCGACAACACCTCGTCGGTTGAGGACTTGGTCACGCCAACATGAATCTTTCCATCGACATCCAATACAACCACGGTTTCAAAGTTTTCAGTGATTGTTTTGTTGGGTTCTACCAGCGATTCCAACAGATACGCCCGATCACGTTTCAGCCCGATGTCAGATAAATTTGGCCCCACATCTCCGCCGCTGCCTTGAATCTTGTGGCAACGCAAACAGGACACATCGCCACGTTCGTAAAAAATCTTCGACCCCAAATCGGCGTCGCCACCAGTCATTGTTAATTTACGTTTGAAGTTCGCATCTGCTTCGACCAACTTTTTCTCCAGATCGACCTGTTTGGCACGCAATTCGTCACTCTCGTGCGACTCAGCAGCCAACAGCACATCCAGCTTCGCGTCGTCATTGATTTCTTCAAATTCGGACAATAGTAATTCCAGTTGTTGACGAGCCTCGGGATCATCCGATTCGCCGATTACCGCGACGGCATTTTGTCGTTCGGCGGTCGATCCGTTCTTGATCGCATCTAACAACTGATCCTTTACGGCAGGATAATTTTCCTTTGCCAGATACCTGATCGCTTCCATTCGAATCGGGCTATCGTTGCCAGTCAAAGCCGCGGTAGCCAGCGCTTGCAGATCCTCGCCACCAAGTTCCAACAAACCTTGAAAAGCCTTTAACCGTCGGTCTGCATCCGAGTCGTTCGCCAAGACTCGTTTCAAAACTGGCCTCACACTCGTTACGTTTAAATGAGCAGCCGCGTCGATCAACAGCGTGCCCAACTCAACCGGCATCTCATCGAAATGATCGGTAAACAGCGTCGCAATTTGTTTGGCAGAATCTTTGGCGCGAGATTCAAGCGGCAGCGGGCGGTACTCGCCTAATACCTTGTCCAATTTGGGAGGTTGGTTCCACTCCTTCAACATTTCAATCGCATCGGCACGTCTGTCGGAAGAGAAATCGTTGTTGCCAGCGAATTCCCGGACTCGCACCAGCGAATCCTGATCACCGAGTCGAAAATTCGCGTTGATCACACGCCGCACGAGATGATCGTTGCTGGAATCGGCGGCACCTTTTCCGAACCTCAGTGACGCCAGAGCGGACAAGGCATTCGCAGGCAACTTTTCTACGGGTAAATCATGAATTGCCCTCGCGGCTTCAAGGGATACGTTTGCCTGGCGGTCGTTCAGGGCAATTATTAACGTCGAACCAAACGGATGTCCTTGTTCAACCAGTTTCCGGCACGCCACTACGGCAGCCAGCCGCACATGTTCGCTGGCGTGGTGAATCGCTTTGGAAAGCAGGCCGTCACCGTGCTCGATCGAATGATTTAACAAAGCCATAATTCCCGCGTGTCGCAACATCGGATCTTCAATGTCACTACTCGCCTGGAAATTCAACACACTGGCAACCGAATCCGCATCTCCAATCTTCCCGAGGCTCATTGCCGCGAAGTACTGAACACGCGGGTTCTCATCTTCTATCAACTTGGCCAGCGAACGTGCAAATGAATCGGACAATGGTTGTTGAGTTCTTTGAAAGTAATCGCCGCCCAATCGCGCTGCTTGGGCTCGCAATTCCGGATCCTTGTCCGCCGTCAAAGCCAACAACGTGTTTGCCAATAGTTCGTGAGTATCCGTCGAGACCGATGTCGTTCGGCAAAGTTGGTCGATCGCCCACAGTGCGTGAATCCGCGCCAGTTGACTCGGTGAATCATCGGCGAAAATAACGCCCTGCGACAACTCAACGGTCGCCCCCCGATGCACCAATTCGAACTGAGCCTCCATGCGAACCCGCCGATCTTCGTGCCCAAGCAACTCCTTCAGGCGCGGCATTGAATATTCTGCCCATTTCGCAGCAAGCAAAGCCCCGGTATCAGTCTCGTTAGCGTTCTGGTCTTCGAACGCGTAGATCCTGCCTTTGCCAAGTCCGTTCCAACCGTGCACCCAATCGCTGACATACAGGCGACCGTCCGGGCCAAAGCAACAATCGGTCGCCAGAATATTCCAGAACGTATTTTCTTCGTCGGCGATTTCAAAGAAGGCCCCTTTGGGTTTCAAGCGAAACGTCTTGATGCCGCTGCCTGACGTTTGGCCTCGAAAATCACAAAGCAGAAACCGGCCCTTCATGTGGTCGGAGAAGCCGGTGCCTGGATAGAACGCGAAACCGGAAGGCCCGTCCGCAAAATTATCGATCGGCGGCAAGACATAGGCTGGCCCGCCCGCTGGATGCCATATTTTCTCGCGGTTAAACGGGCCACGATCAGGCAAGTATTGGTAATGCATACGCCAACCCGTATCGCCGCCCTCAACGACGTAGACCATGCGAGCCTTGTCGCCGCTGTCCGAGTTGTTATCACCCGTGAACAGATTGCCGTAGTCGTCGAACGCTAATTCCTGCGGGTTCCGCAGCCCCCTGTGAATCACTTCCAAGTCGGAACCATCTAACTCGCAGCGAAAGACGGCACCCGACGCCGGATCGCTGATTGAGTCGTTGACGTGGTAGCCACGATCGCCGATCGAAAAGTACAGGCGACCATCCGGCCCGATGATCAGTCCGTGCATGTCGTGTCCGCGAAAGGCAAAGCGAACACCAAACCCGTCGTGCATGGCGTGACGAGTATCCGCGACGCCGTCCCCGCTGCTGTCTTGCAAGTTCCAAAGTTTCGGGATGCACGTGTAGAACACGCCGCCTTGCCAAGCCAGAATTCCCGCTCCCGTCCCTTCCTCGATCGAATTAAACCGATCGGCAAACACAGTCGACTGGTCGGCCACCCCGTCACCATTTGAGTCCACCAACAAACGAATTCTGTCATCCTGTTTCGTGTAAGCAACCGCCTGATCGCCGAGATGCTTTTTGATGTAGGCCAATCGATCGGCGACTGTCTGCGCCGCAAGATCATCCATCAACCATTCCGGATGGTTGCGGTTATCTTCGATTCCATTTTCCTGGCGGAAGGACTCGCAAACCCAGACTCGGTTTTGAAAATCGACATCTATGGCAACCGGGTTGGCCACGTCTGGCTCGGCGGCAAACACACTGGCCACGACACCGTCCGGCAACTGGAACACTTGCATGGCGTTGGCCGCCTCCTGGCTGGCCTCTGCAATTTTTGGCGTTTCAGGTGGTGGCGTTGCCTGGTTCGTTTGAGCAAACACAGGGGCTGCCAACAACACGAAACAAAGCCCGAAAGAACGGGTGATACAAGGAAGCAAGCCGCCGGGCACTGGTTTTGTGAGGGAACAAGGCGTGAGGGGGAGAGACTTCAATTTTACTCCTGATCATTCTTTGACGCATCGGGATCGATGGCAGCCAGACGATTGTTGTATTCCTGGCGAGCGGTCTCGACCAGTTCTGCAGCCCAGGCATCTTCCTCATAAATATCGATGATCGATTTCAACTTGGCCAAAGCGTCCGCTTCACTACCGCTTTCTCTCGCTTGTTGGATGGCGTCCTTAATCCGGCTTCGGCCAGCCTCGATTTCCCCGCCAGCTTTCCGCGCCCAGTATGGTCGGATCCGTCGCGCCATTTCTACAGCGCGACTTTCGGCCGCTGTTAAACCCTGTGAATCCGAATAGAAAAGCAAATACGAGTCGGCCTTTTCCAACGCATTCGGGAAACGATGATTGCTGGCGGCTTCGTAAATTTTCAGAAACTTCGCTTCCGCATCGGAGACGACTTTTCGAGCGCGAATCGTTTTAGCATATTTGGTCACCTCAACACGATCGTTCAACTCCATGACTCGAGGGGCTTCCTCCGATTCCGGATACAACGAAATAAGTTGGCGAATCTCGTCCTGAACTCTCACAGGGTTTTCCAGGCTCTGGTCAATAATCGCCAGCAACTCTTCCTGACTCGGATTTCGAAAAACCTTGTACCAAACGCCGCCGGCCCCGACTCCAACCACGAGAATCAGAGCCAACAACAGCGGCCAAATACTGCCTTGTGATTCTTCTGGTTCGATCAGATCTGCCTTTTTTTGTCGCTGCTGAGGCGTCACTTCATTAAAGTAGTCTGGCTTCACGGCCTGCATTTCATCTGTCTCGGATGATGAACCGCTGCCGGACCTGGGTTCCTCAGACGTCAACTGATATTGTTGTTCGCGTCGTTCTGAGGTGTCACCGAATTCGCGTTGGTCTGTCGCGTTACTGGCAACGACATGGGTGTTTACAGAATCAAAATCCGCAGGTCGTGCTCCAACGACCTGGGTATCACGATTAGGCGTATTCTTTACCTGGTCACGAACATGCGCAAGTTGCCGACTGGTTGCCTGTGCCGTCGCGACTCGGTTGGCAGGATCTTTTTCCAATAGGCGATGAATTAGTTGAGCCAATGGCTTGGGCGTATCCGGCGCGACTTTGTCCAATTGATCCGGTGCCGTTTCCGATAACAACGCTTCGAAAGTACCTTCGATCGTCTTGCGCAGGAAAGGTGGGCGGCCGGCAAGCAGTGCGTACAAAACAGCGCCAAGGCTGAACAGATCGCTGCGGGAGTTCGTGCTACTGCCACGAGCCTGTTCGGGAGCCATGAAGTCCATCGTGCCCAACACGTTGCCTTCATTGGTCAAAGAGGAGGACCCAAAGGATTTGGCAATTCCAAAGTCGGTGATTTTGACTTGCCGGGACGACGTGATCATCAAATTGCCAGGTTTCAAATCCCGGTGCACGATCCCGCGATCGTGAGCATGCCGCAGACCCTCACAGACCTGAATACCAATGTCGAGGATTTCCTGCCAGTGGAACACCTGGCCCTTTTTCTGTTCCTCGAAAAGGCTGGTTCCGTCGACCAGTTCCATCGCGAAATAGAGATTGCCTTCGTCCTGGCCGTAGCTCAACAAGCGAACGATGTTCTCGTGGTCCAGGGACATCAAGGCATCGATCTCGGCCTCGAAACGATTTCGGAAGTGTTCATCAAACGAATAAGCGGGCGCCAATGCCTTGACGGCCACCAGTTGATCGTCGCCAGCTTCTCGAGCACGATAGACCGTCCCCATCCCTCCACGTCCGACAACGCGAAGTAATTCAAACGGTCCTAGTCTCTGCAGTGCCATGAGCCAGTATTCTTCCTGGAATGCTCGTCGAATTGAAGGTTGGCAACCCTGCCAAACAGTACTTTTGCTTCATGAATATTGTATACCGCAAATTGCGTTATTTGTACCGACGTACCGGAGTCAGCCTGATTTACCTTTGCCGGAGTCAGGAACTGGATTACTGGACACAATCATCCGACAGAATCGCAAAAATTTCTGTAGAGTTTGCCAAATCCTCGCCTTCGGCCGATACAATTGTTAGCGTGAGTTGACACGGACAAATCGATGCGGGCACAGATGACTTGGTCCCTGGCACAACCGCTCTGATCCGGTTTTCGGAAACTGGCAACCATGCTGACAAATAAACTGGCAATTATTGACTTGTCGAGAGGCGATTATGCACCGTAGTTCGAATTGTGAATCAAGTAAGGCTCGCCGGTCTTCGGCACGAGTCAAATCAAGGTTGCCCCGCGTCTTGGCCATCTCTTTCTCGATCACATGCTTGAACCTGATGGGAACGATGTCAATCGCTACGGCGGGTCCTCAGGCAGTTTCGCCAAGCATTGCCCCTAACACTCACCAGCGCAACATGGAAGCCGCCGCCGGCCAACAGTCGACCGAGCCATCGTTGCAATTACTGAGCGCGCTGGACACGATGATCCCGTTTGATGTGATCGGTTCGGAATTCGAAGCGCCTCTGCGTTCGGTTGCTCGAAAATTCCTGGCGGGCTCTACCGAAGAAACCATCGCTGGCCTGGAAGCGATTAGACAACAACGCCCCGATTTCCCGCCGCCACCATTGCTGATGGCGAACATGCTGTTCGCCGCGGGCAGCGCCGATAAATCCCGTCAGTGGCTGGAGAAAACCGTTTTGGATCATCCAGAACACCCGGCGGCTTACCTGGGATTTGCCAGATTATCGACTGGTGACAAACGTTTTGCCGATGCCGACGCCATGCTTGCCAGAGTCTCCAGCATCATCGACGCCGGTACCTGGACCGAAGCACAGCAGAGATTGTTCCGTCTCGAATACCTGGATATTCAGGCGGACATCCACATTAACCGTCAACAATTGGAAGAAGCAAAGCAACGCCTCGTCGAATTGAAATCGCTAATGCCAGAGAATGGCAAGGTGTCGATTCGGTTGGCTCAGGTGGAATTCGATCTGAACGACGTCGATGCCAGTTTGTTTCAGCTTCGTGAAGCAATCAAACTCGGGCAAAAAGTCCGAAAGCCGGAAGTCGTGATCAGTGACTGGTTCACGCGACAGAACAAGCCGGAAGAATCTGCCAAATGGATCAAGCTGGCTGCGACTGAGTACCCCACAGACGTCTCGGTACAAATCGATTACGGCCGCTGGTTGTTGCAAAAAGAGAATTTCGCCGAAGCCCTGACGGTCATTGAAAATGCTGAGAAGCTGGGATGCGACGCGTACATTGCTGGATACCTGAAAGGTCAACTGGCATTTGCCCAACAACGATACGACCAGGCGGAAGCCTTGTTCGACGACATCCTTACTAACAAACCCAATGACGCTGACGCCACCAACATGTTGTCACTCAGTTTGATCGAAAGCGAATCCCAACAGAAACATGAACGGGCCGAGGAGTTAGCGACGATGAACGTCCGACTCTATCCCAAGAGCCCTACGGCGGCTGCCACCCTGGGCTGGATTTACTATCGCAATGGCAAAAAGCAGCAAGCCGAACAAGCGTTTCGGGCAGTCGTGGCAACGGGAAATCTTGCACCAGCAGCCGCCTACTATTTTGCAAATTTTCTGGTGGAGCTCGGCGATTTGGCTGGCGCGAAAAACCTGTTGGAAAAATCAGTTGCCAGCACTGATTACTTTATGTTTCGGTCAGCAGCCACCGCGCTATTGGCAACCGTTAAATCGAAAATGCCCGAAGCAGCTACGCCCAACGAAAATAAATAACGATGGAAACCAAAAACGATATTGGTTCAAGAGTCGATTGATGACGGAACCAATCCAGCGACTTTGAACCCGGCGAGTGTTTTTTACCACGGACAAATCCATGGCGTTGAAATGGTGCTCAGGAACGATCACACAAAAAACGATCTGGGCAGAGGGTTTGTTTACAATTCAAGTGCAGGTCGAAGGAGTCCAGGAATTCCAGCCGGGCCAGTTTCTGCAAATTGGACATCAGGATGGCGACGAGCACGTGCATCGGCCATATTCCGTGGCTTCGCCGTGGGGCTCGAAGCTTGAGTTCTTTATTGTTCGAGTCGACGATGGCCAACTGACACCCTTTCTGTGGGCACTGGAAGAAGGGGCCTCTCTGGATATCAACCATCGAGCGGCCGGAAGTTTCACGTTGCAGAAAACACCTGACGCGGAAGTGTTGTGGCTGATTGCAACAGGCACTGGTCTTGCTCCCTACATCGCGATGCTGCGTACGGAAGAGCCTTGGCAGCGATATAAGAAAATTGTGGTTGTGCACGGAGTCCGCTTGGCTCAGGACCTGGCTTACACCGAAGAATTCCAGCAGCTGACTGAAAAACATCCGGAACAGTTCGCTTACGTTCCCACGCTGACCCGCGAGTCAACCAACGGTGCCCTGCAGGGTCGAATTCCTGAGCTGCTGAAATCCGGGGCTCTGGAGAATCAAGCAGGGATCCAAATGAGCGCCAACAACAGTTCCGTGATGCTCTGTGGCAACCCCGCTATGCTGGACGATATGGAACAACATCTCGAATCCCGTCAAATGAAGCGGCATCGCAGCAAGTCGCCGGGCCATATCGTGCTGGAAAGGTATTGGTAGTCTCTGCTACATTGTGGTCCACGCATTTCTTGCGTATGACCCTCAATGTTGAAAGAACAGACGACCAGGCAGACATAATGGAATTGATCGACGGCTTCGAAACCATCATTCGCGAAAACGAACCTCTAGCGCCCTACACCCGACTTCGACTGGGCGGCGTTGCCGAGTACTTTGCCGAACCTACAACCGTCGAAGAACTCTCGTCGCTGGTCAAACGATTTATGGAAGCCGAGCGACCAGTCCGCTTGCTTGGTGGTGGATCGAATATTCTGGTGCGGGAAGAAGGGATTCCTGGCCTGGTGATTCATCTGGCGGCACCCGTGTTTTGCAAACTTGAATCCAGCGAAAACCAAATCGTCAGCGGCGGCGGTACACGACTGCCGCATTTCGTATCGATGGCGGTTGCCAACGGATTCGTCGGCACCGAAAACCTGGTGGGAATTCCAGGGACGGTCGGAGGTGCGCTTCACGGCAACTCAGGAAACCAACATGCCGGAATCGGTCGCTGGGTCCAGCAAGTGACGACGTTGACTCGCAAAGGTGAAATCGTCACACGTCAACGCAGCGAAATGAATTTTGGCTATCGCGAGAGCAGCTTGACTGAATTAGCGATCGTCGACGCCACATTCCAGTTTGAAAAAGACGACTCGGCACAATTGACTCGCCGCATGCAAAAACTTTGGATCGTCAAGCGAGCGAACGAACCTGCTGGAAATGAAAACGCCGCCTACATCTTTAAGGATCAGGGCGGCGAGCCCGCTGGTCGGCTGGTCGATCTGGCAGGGTTGCGGGGGACGCGAATGGGTGATGTCGAAATTTCCTCACGCGACTCCAACTTTATCGTCGCAGGAGCAAAAGCCACGAGCGATGACGTGCTGCGGCTGATCGATCTGGTGAAGACGCGCGTTGCCGACCGCTTGGGAATTGAATTGGAATTGTCGTTAGTCATTTGGTAAGCCGCCAAATTCTTTTCGCAATCGGCAGTCCTTCTGTTTGATCCAGTGGCTGCCTCCGCTAACCCATTCGCGCGTTTCGGATAATCTTGCCTGTCCCGAACATGCCTGACTTAATTAAGCCGCAAAACCGGGCTCTTCGCGCACTTGCCAAGCGCCAACCCGCCGTAATCTCGATACCTATCAGGATGAAATCGCCTCCGGAAACTCCGGCTGGCAGGTAGCTGGTTCAAGCGGACAATGACCAATGGCAAGACGAAAAAATCAGACGTGGCTCGATCGAATCGCCGACATTTCGATCATTTCACTGCTGTTCAACCCCGTCACGCTGATGATATTTGTTTCCATCTTCGCGACGCTGCTTTGGAATAAATACAACTCACGACTCGATCTGCATGTGAATTCGATGATCACTCGCGATGTCTTGCATCTGAGCGACCCGCCCGAGTGGATCAAGACCGACATCTCGAAAATCGCAATTCAGGAGAGTCGCCTCTCTGAAATAAAGCTCAGTGAACCGAGCGCGGTCGAATTAGTGGCAGCGTCACTGGCCGTTCAGCCTTGGGTAAAGAGTGTTCGTCAGGTTCAAAAAACTGCCACCGGAATTTTCGTCGACTTGCAATATCGACGTCCGATGGCCTTCGTCGAAATCGGCCAACAACAATTGGTCCCGGTGGACGACGAAGGCGTTGTCCTGGACCCCAGAGACTTCATGGACAACCACTTGGTAGATTACTGGCGAGTCTACCTACCAGAACCGATCACGAATGGACTGGCAACGGGTCGCCGATGGGATGACATCCGTGTCACCGACAGTGTTTTAATCGCCAACGCCTGGGATGGCACGCACGTCGATGCCGGATTGATGCACATCGTCAATCGAAGCCAGCGCACCCGCGACCGTGTTCGGTTGAGTTACTACGAACTTTGGACTCGCGGCAAATCAGGCGCAGCAACCATCGTGATTTGGGGTAACCCGCCGGGGTACGAGGTAAACGGCGAAGCATCTGCCACGGAAAAGATCGCCGGCATCAAACAGTTCATTCGAGACTACGGTCCATTGGACGCTCAACAAAACCGCCACTACGACGTAAGAACTGGCAAGGTGGTTGAGAGCAAGGCGAAGCTGGCAGCCGACGGGCTGGATTTCATCAATCTGCGATATTGATTGCGGCCGGAGTAATTGAGAAGCGTGCTCGCTTTTCGATTTTCGTTATTCGCTATTCGTAGCGCCCGAGGCAGGAATCTTGTTGGATGGAACTTCCGAAGTCTGAATTCCTTTAGATTCTTTCGATTCGGTTGACTTCTTATCAAGTGACTCTTTTAGTTCCTCGCGAATCACTGGCATTTCTGCAGGCGCTTCGATTCCGATTCGGACTCCGCCTCCGGTTATGCGAACCACAGTGACGGCGATTTGATCTCCGATCAGAATCCTTTCACCGACTTTGCGACTAAGGACCAACATTTCACTATTCCTTTAACTCAATGCTCTTCCATTTTTCAAGATGTTGCTTGAAGAGGTAAAACAACACTAGATAGGTTTCCATAGCCTAACAGTTTCAAACCGCTTTACAACTATTGAACAAGCCGTCAAGAGCGATCCACCCATTAGATGGGGAATTCATGCACGAAAACAAGCAGAACTGACTGCCTGAACCTCCTACATTGCCACACTCAGGCATTCATATGAGAATCAGCGCACCACAAATAGGGAAAACCAGCGTCAAAAACGCCTAGCTGGCAGGTGTATCCACGGTGATGCTTTCGACCTGCAATGGCGTATTTGGCCGGTCATTGGTGCACTCAGCGTTTTCGATCGCGTTTACAACATCCATTCCGTCAATGATTTTGCCGAACACGGGGTGCCGGGAACGGCCATCTGTGAACCAGTCCAGGTAATGGTTGTGAACTGTATTGATAAAGAATTGAGAGCCACCTGAATTCGGTGCGCCGGTGTTTGCCATCGAAAGAGTTCCCGGTTCATTGGAGATCTTTGCATCTTCGGGGAACTCATCCTGAATTCTGCCATTCGGAGGTCCACCGGTTCCAGCCTGATCACTGGCTGGATCCTTGCTGAATGGACAGCCAAACTGAATCATGAAGTCTTTAATAACTCGGTGGAAATGCAGTCCGTCGTAAAAGTTCGAATTTACCAGATCAATAAAGTTTTTCGCGGTGATTGGCATCTTGTCCAGAAAAATCTCCGCTTTGAATTCACCAACACTAGTCTTAAAGGTTACGATCGGATTAGACATTAAACACTTTCCTGTAGCGCGCTAGACTCGCAGCGTGCAAAATTAAATTCGGGTTCAGTTGACCAAAAAGGCCCTTAAAAACATCAAGCCGGGCATCGTATCAAACATCACATTTAATTCAAGTTCCGATACGAACCTCTAGCCACCGCTAGCCAGTTTGTTCTACCGAGGCCAGGAAGACTTCCAGGAAACGAGTTAAATCCCGACGATCTCAATCGATTTGTAGACGGTACGCACAATCCGAAATCCAAAGCGTTGATATAACCGGATGGCATCCTGATTCCGTGCAGTAACTTCCAGTGAAGCGGTTTCCATTCCGATACTGCGAAAGCCCGCCAACGCTCGGACCAGCAAACCGCGCGCCAACCCCTGACTTCGATGATCCGGAATGACGCCCAGATTCTGGATCGACCCGATTAATCCGTTGTCATTGATCCCTTGCACCGTGCCACAGTTGACTTGTCGAATCCGCTTGTCATTGCTTGAATAGACGACCAGCCATGTCGCTTCGGGCACAAAACCTCTCCGTGAAGCGATCTCTCGCATCAATCCTTCGCAGCCATCTTTTTCGCCAAGGCAAGGAAAAACGTTTGCATCCAGTTCGTGCCGAAAGCTGTCGAACTTGGCGATCGCGTGACTTGATACCAGCGAATCATCCCACGCCAAAAAATCATACGCTCCATCGATGTCGGGCAGATTAGGCAGCGGCTGCCGCAAATCGAAATGCATTCGATATCGCTTGAAGTAGGTGACGCTCACGGGATCAAGAATTCTTCGATGAAATGTTGGCTGGTTTCACAATCACGGGATCTTCGGGATCCAGTTCGGATGTAGAGCTGGTCGATTTCCTGGTGAACTCCGCATCCATCACATTCGGGTCCGAACTCGGTTGGCCACCTCCCTGCATCGTAAACGTGGACACTTTAACTTTACTCTTCATCCACGCCAACAGTCGTTTGCGGTACCAACGACGACAGGGCCTGATCAACATTGAAAAGCCAAAAATGTCAGTCAACAAGCCTGGCGTAATTAACAAGCCGCCTGCGAACAAAACGATTCCGCCTTCAACCAGGATGTCGGTTGGAATTTTGTTGTCCTGGACAGAGGCCCGTATTTCGTCCAGAACCTGCAGGCCTTGTCGACGCACATACCACCATCCGGCAATACCCGAGATGACGATCCAGAGTATCGTGATGCCAATATTAAGTTTCAGCAACATCCATATCAAAACAAGGTCTGCCAGGGGCAGCAGGATAAAGATGAGCAAAAATCGGGAGAACATATGGAAACTTGAACTTGGCCAATAAACCGTAAACGTCGGTGTTGATTCGTCGCAGAAGCAGCGACCCTGGGATATTCTACGCTACTTCGGCAGAAAATGAACCGAATCAGGAAATCGTGTCGACGTAAGGGTCCTGCCCAAGTTCCCGTTGGGCCGTTTGGCGGTTGCGTTCCTGAGCCAATAACTGCTTACGGCTTCGGAAATGTTTGGATTCGATTTTGGTTTGTGCCTGACGGAACAGTCTCGATTTATGCCTCGATTGTCGGTCGGACCGGGTTCCCGCCTGTTCCATTTTAGAGGCCGCTTGTGGGCCAAACCCCGTTTTCAGAATGTCGTCTTCCAGTGACATGAAGAATCGGTAACTACCCGGGTCTCCCTGCCGCCCAGCACGCCCGATCAACTGACGATCAATTCGTTCTGATTCGTGCAACTCCGAAATGACAACATGCAGACCGCCCGCCTGCAACGCCTCGTCAGACAAGCGGATGTCGGTTCCTCGACCGGCCATATTGGTGGCAACGGTGACCTGGCCACGCTGTCCCGCCTGCTCGACAATTTCTGCTTCTCGTTTCAAGTGTCGTGC
>CAZPOL010000004.1:0-1820 GCA_964588195.1 uncultured Pirellulaceae bacterium
CTTTAGACTCGCCCTCTTTAGACTCGCCCTCTTTAGACTCGCCCTCTTTGGACTCACCAGATTTTGATTCACCTTCTTTGGATTCACCTTCTTTGGACTCACCTTCTTTGGATTCGCCTGATTTGGATTCGCCTGATTTGGATTCACCTTCTTTGGGCTGGCCTGCTTCCTGGCCATCGCGGGGTGGTTCGCCACCGATTTGCTGAGCCAGGTCTTCTGTCTCTTTACGCACCTGGAACTGCCGGTCCGCCACTTTATCGAGAGCCTGCAAGCCACTTTTCGAATTCGTTTCCGTTTGCGAGATAACTTCAGTTTGCTTCTGGATCAGTTTTTGCACCGCTTCGATCTGCCGTTTCAATTCGGCCAGTGTGCGATCCTTGTTGGCGATCTTCTCGGTTTCCCGTCGCTGTTGCTGTTGCTCTTTCTTTAACTTCTCAATCTCTGCCTTCCACTTCTTCAGCTTGTCAATTTCTTCCTGCCGACTCATCTTCTCTTCTGTTTCGTTCAGCAGCAGGCGAACAAGTTCGTCCAGATTGAGTTTGATAACCTCCAGCAGCTCGTCCGCTTCGTCGTACCGATTCTGATTCAACAGCTCGGTAACTTGAGCCATATTACGTTTGATCAAACGGTCCTTGGCCTGATTCAACGCTTCTTTCAGAATGGCAGCCCGTTCCGGTTCGGTCTCCTCCAACTTCTGAGCAATGATTTCAAACGTGGCCTCCAGCTCGGCCATCTTGAGTTCCCAGCGCCGTTGCCGTTCACTCAACTCATTTGCGCGCGCCTCGTCTTGTCCCAACAACATCGCCGGCAACATCAAGGGCATGACGAAACATGCCACAAGCGAAAGCATCAAGGTTTTCTTCGCGAACGGTTTTCGACTAACCCGCTGACAGGTTGCGTTCGAATTCGTGAGTTCTTTCATGACATCCTCTTTTTGAAATTGCCCCGAACTATTGTTCAGGTACAGACACATTAAACTTTATCGAGCGTTATAAGTTCTGATCTAAAATATTGTGTTGGTAATGCTGGCACTCAAGCCCCAGCGGTGGTTATTCCCGCCATACAGCCCAGACCATCATCGCCACTCTACCCATCTTTCTTTTTCTCTGCCGGCTGATCGTCTTCATCGTCAGATTTCTTATCCGATTCGTCATCTGACATTTCTTCGTCGTCGAACAGGTCATCGCCAACTTCGTCGTCGAAGATATCGCCGCTGCCAATTTTCTCATTCTTTTCACGAGCCTTGGTTTGCATGCGTTCCTGACCTTTTTTGATCTCGATTACCTTGTTGACGACCTCCTGGTAGGTTTCCGATTTCTTCATCGATGCGAGAACCTTTTTCATCTCGTCGATGACTTCGTTTTGTTTGTCGATCGCTTCGCCGATCGCTGTGGTCAACACAGCTTTGTCGAACGAATCGTCGGAAATTGTACGCTGACTCAGTTCGATCAACTGGCCAGCACGAATAATCTGATTGCCATCCAGTTCACGAATTGGCTTGATGATGTTTTCCGAATACCGTTCGTCGATCGTCTGTGTCGCAGAGATTTCGTTTTGGTCTTCGTTCAGGCGATTGTTGATCGCTTCAGTCAGAAAATTTTGAAATCTGTCGGCGATACGAGACACGTTGGTGCCGACCAGTTTTTGTCGACGTTGGGTGTCACGCAATCGTTCCACCGCCTGGTCTGCCGTCAGCTTCGAATCAGTTTCCATTGCAGCGTCGGCAATCGCCTGCAAGTCAAATGTCAACCGCTCCTGGTTGCCAATGATCAACTCAAACGCTTTTCGCTGTTCGATTTCACGCAGTAACAAATCGGCTC
>CAZPOL010000004.1:1920-18863 GCA_964588195.1 uncultured Pirellulaceae bacterium
CCGATCCATGAATGCTCAAGATTCATATCGGTGATTTTGAATTCATCGCCTGCGGTATAGCTCATCGGAATCCGGACTCGCGGCACCACCAACCCCGTGATACCAACCAGCGTGGCGCGAACGGAAGGCGGTCGGTCAGGTTTCACTTTCAGGGCAAACGTCGTGGGTCGACTTGAACGCAACCCGGAGGCGTCTGCCAAATCGAATGTATATTTACCACCCACCATATCTTCGCTGGCAAGTGACAGCGACCAAACGTCGCCACCCTCGTTGTTCATATTCCATGTTTGCTCGCCGACCTTCAGGTCAGCTTTCGTCAACGGCTTGTTGGCCTTGCCCTGCATCGTCAACGTACTGCCTGACAGAATGGAATGCGGACCACCACCCGGCGGCAATTCGTAAGACCCGATGCCGGTGTATTCGGGCATCTCGACTTTCATCGTAATGTCCGACCAGTTGGGTGCATCGACAAGATTGACTTGCACCCAATCGGTTGTGTCGTCCCCACCGACAGCTCGAAAACGAAACTCGCTGGACAAATTCCGAAAAACCAAAGTGTGTTCCAACTCCCCGGTCTTCCGCATCTTTTGAGTTGTACGAACATTTCCCGTATCGAATTCGATCGTTACATCGACATCCTGCTTCTTGCTTTCCGGATCGATACGCACGATCTGCTTGTGGTCTTCGCCCCGCAACAAAGTCATTTGGCCATCGTTCACACCCTCGATCGCCAACACGGTGTCGCGTGGCCATTGAGCGTTGGTCAGCATCACGTTGCGATCGAACCAGGTTCGCCAGAAATCCGTTTTGAGCACGCCATACCCGATCGCTCCGAGCCCAATCACCGAGGCCAGCAACAGGATCATGTTTCGAATGAAAGCAGTAGAATCGAGGGCGCTGCCGAATTGGATCTTCTCAGCCATCTGGCTGCCCTGCTGGATCGTGGCATCAATCATCGACTGCGAATAGCCTTGCTTCTCGTAGTTGCTTCCGCGCGAAAACTGGGCCGCGCTAATGACTGACTCTTTCAGCTCCTTGTTTTTGCCTTCGACCTGAAGGATCAGCGCGTCATCGGTAATCCTCTTTGAAAACGGCTTGAACAGTTTCAGAAACGCCACGATCAAGATCACGGCGATAATGACGCAAAGCATGATTCCACGCTGCGCGAGGTCCATTTTGAAAACGCGATCCAACAGGACATCGACCAGCACCAGTAGCAGCGTGGCGACCAGCACCTTGCTCAGCCCGTCGACCAGCAGAAAGCGGCTGATCGCGGATCTCAATTGCTTGAGCCGTTGACTGATAGATTGCGGGATTGTCGTTTTATTTATCGTGGTGGATGACATCGGGTCTTCCGTATGGTGATTAAAGCAATTTATATTTTTTGCGCACTGCCCATTCGATCGTCAGCAACAGGAAGGGCAACACAAAGGTCAGGTATCTTAGTTTGTTGTTGATATCCCAAATCGGCTCGGGCGGACTGGTATATTCGCTGGTCGATTCCAGTTGTGGCAGGATGTCGGCAACTTGATCCAGCTCGTGCAATTGGAAATATTGTCCGCCGGATGCTTCGGCAATGTCGCGAAGCCTTTTCTCGTCCAGCCAATAGGCACGTGATTCGACACTTGGCGGCTTCACGATGTAAGAAACCGGCTCGATACCTGTTTCTTCGCTGGCACCTGGCAAATCGACAAGCACCTTGAAACTACCAGTGTTCGGTGCCACGAACGTACTCTCGTATTGTCCGGTCAAACCGGGAAGCAGTTTCAGTTCGATGTTTCTAACCGGCTTGTCCTCGGAGATGATACGAGCTGGAATCACAGGTTGAGTCAGCTCTTTCATCTGTTCATCCAAAACCGTTGCCGACAAAGTCACATTGGTTCCCAGTTCGTATTCATTGCGATCTGAATCGATCATGCCGCGTCGCTTCCCCTGCAGCGAACGAGTTTCGACCAGGTAGTTGACCACCTGAATCCAGAATCGATCGAAGTATTGGGCTCGATATCCAATGCGACGCCAACGCCAGGTTCCATTGAATCCCATGTAGACCACATTGCCACGACCGTATCGACCGGTCACCAACAGGGGTTGGTTGCCTTCGACATTGATTTGGTCGCCACGTTCCATCAGCACCTGAGTGGTCGGCTTGGGTGACAGAGTTGGGAAACTCCAGTAGATGTTGGGCATCAGGCCCCACAAACGGAGATTTTCCTCGTAGTCGTTTACGAAGCTCATGATCGGGTGCCCGAGGTTCGGATTGACCACCAGCATTTTTCCGGGACGCGAATTGGTCGCGCTGGAAAGAATTTGCTGAGTATCGATGAACTCTTCGTCGCCAAACCGCACCGGCAGGATATCGCGAATACCGGAAAGTCGGTTCAACGTTACGAACATGTTGGTGTGCTTGGGACCGGCCATGTAGAAAACACCGCCAGCCTTAATCTTGCAAAACTGTTTCAGGTTGTTCACCCACTCTTCGGAAAACTGATCCGGTTCGGGATCGATCATCATGATCACGTTGTATTGCCCGAGTTCTTCGAGTGTCTGAGGCAGCTCGGCAATTCGTTCGTTACCTTCTTGCGGTCGGTCGGTGTCCATGGTCTGCAGCCAGCCGCTAAGGATAATATTTGTATCCCGCTGGAACAGACGCTGCAACATTCGGTACTCCCAGGTCGGAGCCCCGGCGATCAGCAACACCTTGACCTTTTGATCCACGATGTCGACATGCTGCGAAGTACTGGCGTTATCCACGACGTCGCTTTCACCTTCGACCTCGGCCAGCTTGACCGAATAAGCGAACTTGCCCGGATTGCGAACCGTGTGTTCGAAACTGGTGTGAAGTCGCCCGCCACTGGCAGGCACATCGATTTCTTTGGAATCGATACTGACCCCAATTTCCTGCTTGCCTTCAGAATTGATCGCATGTTCCAACAGCTCGACCTGCACCTGGCTTTCATCGAAGTCCTCGACGTACATCGCGGCCTCGATTTCGAACGGCTCATTCACTGGAACACGGTTGCGAACATAGACTTTGCTGACCGACAGGTTCTTCGGTCGCGCAGGATTTCCGACGCCAATCGCAATAATCGGGATGCCCAGGTCCTTGGCTTTGTATGCGAGTTCCATCGGGTCTTCCGAACCATTGTGCTGGCCGTCTGAACCCAACACAATCGCCGAAAGTCGACCTGTGTTGCCAAGCATCTCGCGGACGCCTTGCCAAATATCAGTACCACGCCCGTTGGCAATCAGTGGTGGCAAAGTCTGATCAATGTCTTCTTTTGCTTCTTCGTCTGTCGCTTCGTTTCCAATCGCTGGCAAGATTCCGGACGTGCTAACGACCTCGGCAAAATCGATTACTCGCAGCGAACCTTTTTCCCGCCAACTGTTCAGGACGCTGTTGTTGTTTCTGGTCAGCGCTTGCTGCATCAACTCGGCGCGAGTTCTTTTGCCTTCCGAGATTTCATTCTGTTCGAATCCGGTCGCCAGGGCCAAACGCTGTGACTCGGCTTCTTCGGTGTACTTATCCTTGCGAGCAAACGACAACGACCCGTCTCGCAAGAAGGCGATATTCGGCTTGATCGTGCTCACTTGTCTGAAGACGACCGATGGCTTCAAAAACATCAGCACCAACAGCAACAATACGGCGAATCGCATACAACCGAGCAAGATCTTCAGGGGCCGTGGGCAAGTATCAATTTCCCGCGTGTACAACCAGAACACGAATGCCCCGATTACCGCGATGATCAGGAACAGTACAAACACACCCCAGGATTCAGGCATACCAACCCACTGCAATTGAGGGACTCCCTCACGCGTTTGTTGGTCACCTAGTAGCCATGTCCAAAACGAATTCAACGTTTCACCTGCTGTCTTCAATTGGTTGTTATAGTCTGTGTCTTCAAGTCTAAATTCTTGGCGGCGACCTAATTCGCCGCCGACCGGTTTTACCTACCAGCCTTCATATCAGCTTCAACTACGCTCCGAGCCAATTCTTCGTATAACTCGATCCGACGATTGATCGAAACCATATCGGGATGGCCGTTACCAAACTTTTGCACCAGTGTTTCCCGCTCCTGATTCAAAAGCGAGATTGTTTCTTGCAAATCACGCAGTGCACTCTGTTGCTGACCTTCGTCTTGCTGACCTTCGTCTTGCTTAGACTCGTCGGACTTTGATGGGTCATCCGTGCCATCGTCCGGGCCCAGAGCGTAAAGTCGATTGCCACCGACGACCCAGATTCGCTCGCCGTCAGAGAACAGATTTCCCAGTGGTGCCCTGGTTCCCAGTCGCACATTCATTGTCGCCTGCACGTCGCCAGAACCTTCCTTGCCATCGTGGCCGAGCTTGACAATCTTGCTGTCGAGCGGAACGTAGATCGCGTCTTCGGTCATCATGGCGCGGCCGCGCGACGTGTCTTGCTCAAACGAATGCACCCAGGTCCATCGACCTTGAGCCTTGATACTGATCGCTGCCACGGTTTCCGGTCCGCCCAGAAAAATGTACTCGTCCGTAATCCCGATCAGATAATCGAACTTGTTTCCAAAAGGGCGGTTCTCGGTTTTCCAACGGAACTTTGCGGTCTGCCGATCGATCGCCCAGACGGCGTTGTAATCGCTGGCGAACATGATCAATTCCGAGCCGACTGGAATCACAATGTCTTCCGACCAACCGTCCAGTTCCAGGACCTCTCCACCACGATGGTATTGCAGATTGAATGAATCTCCGGTGCGAATGTATTTACGCGCGAAACGAATACCGCCGGTCATGGGATCCACGGCGAACACAACTCCGGTTCCACAGTTTACATATGCCGTACTGCCAGCCACGGATATGTGAATCGGAGACCAGGGTTGCGACCCACTACCAGGCTCGTCACACAGATAGGACTTCCATGCCAACTTCCCTTCATTGCGGCTGTCCAGAGCGTAGATCCAGATCGAGCCACTCACATTGACGGGAGCCAACAACAGATCACCAAATCCAACCGGTGCGGCCATAAAGCCAATGTCTTCAAAATGATTCTCTTCGCTTTCCGATTCGCCTTTTTTTGTTTTTTCGGCCACCTTCGCATCGTGATCGGAACGCGCCACCGCCAACAGCTCAACCGTCGGCAAACGCCACATGATTTTGCCATTGTCCATGTTGTAAGCCGCCAACCGATTAGTGCGGGTGCGACGAGGCGTCGAGCCATATGGATATCCACTTTGTTGGACCGAACGTCGCTTGCCAGGGCTGGTGTCTTTCCAACTGTATTCCTTGCCTTCGATGCTATACAGCACGCCACGATGTGTCGTCATGGACTGAGCGATTTGATCGCCGAACATCTGCACATTCGATGCACTCTTGGGCACGCTTCTTTTCTTTTTTGAACTCGCCTGGTTGTGTTCGTACAGCTGTTGCCAGGCTTGCGAAGCGGCATCGATATTAAAGTGGTTTAGCCACAACGGTCGCCATACGGGCTCGGATTCCAGATTGCGATTCCAAACTGTCAGATCGGATCCTGTTCGGAACGCGACATGCTTTTCATTAAATAGTAACGTGCCTGCTGGTCGCCAGTTTCCTTTGCGCCATGCTGCGATCATCTTTTCTTCGCGTTCGGAAACCGAATCCTTGATTGCCTGCAGATCGAACTTTGCGATCGTTCCACCCTTGTAGGCTTCTTTCAGGTATGTGTCGTTGGGTTCGTAATGGTACTGCCAGACTGCCATCAAATCTTCATCGAAGCTGGCCGGCAAAGACGGCATCTGCCCCATCCTGGTGGCATTGCCCAAGCGAGTCGTCCATTGGCTACTGGCACTATTTTTACGATCTAATTGTGGCGAGTCTTTCATCAACGCAGTGATCGATTCATACAATCGCGATTCATTATCTGCGCCGGCTTCGTTCGCTTTGTTCAATGCTGTTTCGGCAGAGTCGCGGTCTCCGATAAAGGTGTAGGCAATCGCCAAACGCATCCAGACATCGGACAGCGGTACCGTCGGGTCCGGATATTGCTCTGCCACTTTTTGCAGCAAGCGAGCCGCGCCGACGAAATCGTACTGGTCCAGGTAGATGCAGCCGAGTTTGTATGCCGATTCGTCACCAAAAGAGCTCATGAAGTAGCTTTTTACGACTCGGGTATGCGTTTCCAGATCGTAGTCGCCTTTGCTTTGAGCCAGAATTTCCCGGGCGGCCGCGTCGGCAGCGATGCGATACGTACTGATTCCGCCAGCCGGCAACTCAGCCAGGATTGACTCGACCCTTTTGGTCATCGAGTAATACGTCTCTTTCTTTTCATCCGGATACAGAATGTCACCGCTTTGATCCAACACACTCTGCCATAACTTCGAAGCGACGCGAAAGTTTCCATCCTTGCGATACTCGTCCGCTTTCTTAAGACGATCTTCCAGATCTGGGTCTGTCTTCAAAACTCCGCCACCAGCATATTTGTCGTCGCCCAGGCCTTCGACGGCCGGGTCCTCCTGAACGACCTCAACCGCGAACGCTCGCCTCTGATATTCACCCGCATTCAAAATACTCAGATTGGCGTTCAGTACCAAAGTACCGATCACCAAAACGATCAGACGAATCGACAGGAACGAGCTGGTAACCATTCGTGTTTTCATCAAGCTATTTTTCATTGTTTACTGGCAGGTTTGTTGCTTTGAATTTAACAATTTGGATTAACGTTTACGGCCGAACCACCAACCGAAGAATTGCTCACCGATCAGAACCGCTGCTAATAGCATCAAGATCTGTGGCCAGATATCGTTGTTCGCTCCCGACTCATCCTGAGTCACCAGATCGTCGCCACTGACCAATTTGGCAATGCCTCCGAAAAAGTCGTCCGGCAGAGAGGAAACATCCAAGCGTCGCAAATCGGATTCGCCCGGATCGATATTGACCGCATACAGCTGCCTGACCGTATCCTCGTTCTCGCGTCGGAACTCCAATTCGTAGAAGCCTCGCTTTTTGATCGATGGAAACTCTACTTCATAGAGCACATTGTCTTCGCTTTCGTCGCCGACGGGTCGAGCGTTGGCTTCTGTTTTCTCATCACTCGGGTCAATCAAAGCGACTTTCAAACCGTACTGTGAAAGGTCGACCAGTTTTTTGATTGAGCTGCCGACCTGGAAACTCGTCGCTTCGGTGCGGTTACCTACCAGGTCGTTCACCAGATCCCACAACACACAGACGTACGTCGGATCACCGGGCCACATCGTCCAGTCAGCATCGCCCGAGAAGGCAAAAGTTACAGTGCGACCTTTGCCAAGCGTTCGATCAGCCATGGCCGGCGTTCGGTCTTCGTTGCCGAGTAGCAAGGGAGTCGAAACGAGCGTTCCATCCAGAGCGGGCTTCACTGAACCACGCCACCACGAAAAGATCTCTGAGTTCTGAAAACCAATCTCTTCGTCCAACGCCACCTTCAGAGCCGGGTGGGCGGCATCCTTGATCTGCATGTAGATCCAGCTGCTACGACTAACGTCGCCTTCCATCACCTCCAGCTTCATCGGCGAAAGTCCCTCGCCATCGATGCCGTCGGCACTTTGATAGAACGACTTGTTGAACGTCGAAGCGCGTACCCGGTCACCGGGCATAAAAATCAAACCACCACCATCGATGACCCATTGCCGCAGAGCCTCGATCCGAGCGGCCGAAGCTTCATCAATATTGCAAATGAAGATCACTTTGTATTTGGTCAGGGAAATCGTTTCCAGTTCGCCCACGGTTCGCGTGTCGACCAGTATTCCGGTACCCGGCAGTCCCAGCGTTTGCAAGTAGAACGACTCACTTCGTTCCGGCACCGACGACGCATCGCCATCGACGATCAGTACTGGAATACCTTTCAAGGTCTGAGCGGCAAAGAACCCCTCACTGTCTTCGGTCAGAGAATCACCGTTGGCGCTGTTCTGAACGATCTCGACCTGTATTCGAGAGTTCACGGTGATGTCCTGCAACTTGTCCTCGAATTCCAGCGAATTGAATTCCTGAGAATCGTGCTGGAACATATAACGAAACGTTACTGTTTCCGTTTTGCCAGGAGCGACGGTTGCGATCGTTTCGATTTGAGGCTGATAGTCATCGACGCGGAACCGCAAGTCCACATTTTCGGCGGTCGTCTCGCCAAAGTTGGTCACGGAAACGGAGAAACGAATAATGGCACCCGCCACCAGAATGTCCTGGGCACGCACCTCTGTCACCGCCAGGTTTTCTTCGAGCGTGGAACCGACATCGACAACAAACGTGTTCGGAGTCGCCTGACTAATTTTTTCGATCAACTTGGCAGGTGTCGTTTCAGCATCATCGGAAGCAACATCTTTCCAGTCGCGACGTCGCATGTCCGTCATGACGTACACCACCTGATTTCTGGCGGCTCGATCACTTTCGACGAATTCGTTGATCTTCAACAGCGCCTGAGTGTAATCGGCGACTTGATCAGAACACTTCAGTTCGTCAATCCGCGACATTACTGCATCCAGGGAATCGACCGTAATCGGCTCGTTGGCCAAACCACCGACAGGCTCGTCCGGTGAACTGGTGATGTAAAGAGTCAGGAAATCGTTTCCGCCATCGACGGCCAGCTTTTTCAGTAGCTGTTTCAAACGATCCTTGGCCACCTCATACGCCGTCTGGTTACCAACCTTGATGCGTTGGCTTAGCGAATCATCCAGCAGAATAATCCGCTGAAACTGCTGCGATTCTCCGCCAAACGAACCGGCCGGCAAGAACGGCTTGGCCAACAACAGGCCCAGCAAAAACATTGCCAGGCAACGCAGCAACAACAGCAGGAAATTTTCCAGCTTGACACGTCTGCGATTTTTCTTGTCAGCATCAAACAGAAAATCCATCGCCGCCCAATTGACGATCTTGAATCGCCGCTTGTTCAGCAGGTGAATAATGATTGGCGACAAAACAGCCAAAGCGCCCACTCCCAACATCAGCGGGTTGGACAACCATGTTGCTAACCAGGCCATAAACCGTGTCTCGTTGAATTTGTTTAGTTTGTATTTGTAATCGTATGTCGTCGCTGTCGTCGTGTTCACCAACCGTGCTGGCTACTTTCGATCGTTATTTTTTCAGTAGCGTCTTGCGACGCTTTTGCCGAAACGCCAAGTAACTGGCCATGGCCGCATCCAGTGGCTTGCTGGTATCCAGCAGCACGTGGTCGACGCCCAGACCTGCACATGTTTTTCGCACCTGTGCCATGAACCGATCGACGGCCTCCAGGTAGGAATCGCGGAGTGCCCGTGGTTCCGTATGCAGCTGAAGGTCGTGTTCCAGTCCTTTGAACAAGGTGTTCTCCTGGAACGGGAACGAGATCTCGTCCTCGTGCATGACGTGGAAAACGATGACCTCGTGTCTTCGCAGGCGGAATTTCTGCAGCGTCTTTTTCAATTCTTCCGGGTCGGTAAACAGATCGGAGATCAGAATCACCATACCGCGTTGTCGCACCTGTCCGGCCAACGTGCCGAAAATGCCTGACACATCCGTTTGCTCGGAAGGTTCGACTTGCCCCAGTTCGTGCAGGATCAGTTTCAGGTGCGAGGGATGCGAACTGGACTTCAGGTTCTTGTCGACTTTATTGCTGAAGAACACCATCCCTACCGAATCCTGTTGCTGCTGCATCATGTAGGCCAACGACGCCGCCGTGGTGGCCGCGTAGTCGAACTTGTTCATGCCTTCGGAATCGCTCTCCTCGCCGTAACGCATTGACTTGCTGGTATCCAGCAAGATCGTGCACTTCAGATTGGTCTCCTCTTCGTACTCCTTGATATAGAGCCGGTCAGTCTTGGACCAAACCTTCCAATCGATGTGTCGCAAATCGTCGCCCGGTGAATACTCACGGTGCGTCGCGAATTCGACAGCAAAGCCGTTGTAGGGACTGCGGTGCTGGCCAGTAATAAACCCTTCCACAACCAAACGCGCCCGAACATCCATTCGCTTGACGCGGTCCAGGACTTTCGGGTCCAGATAGTTTTGAGCAGGAACGTCGGTGGACACGGCAACTCAATCTTTTAAATCAAATACGTAAGGGTCAAACAAACATGGCCGCTGAACAGGCAGGACCATGTTTGGCCGGGTGGGGCGGACAGCGGAAGACTAGGCAAACGCCTTGGCCAATTCCGGTGCCACTTCGTCGTTGTCGTTGCGATCAGGAATCGACTCGATCAACTGATCAATTACCTTGTCGGAAGTGATCCCGGATGACTCGGCATTGAAGTTTGTAATCACGCGGTGCCGCAACACAGGGTGAGCAACCGAGTTGATATCTTCGGTGGTCACGTAGAAACGACCGTCCAGCACTGCACGGGCCTTGCCGCCCAGCAACAGGTACTGCAATCCACGAGGCCCGGCACCCCAACTGATCGTATCCTTCACGAATTCCGGGGCGTCATCGGTAGCCACGCGTGTGGCCCGTACCATTCGCAGAGCGTAGTGAATCACGTGCGGAGCCACTGGAACGCGACGAACCATCTGCTGCAAACGCAAAATGTCTTCGCCGGTTAGCACTTGAGAGACTTCCGGAACCACGTCGGCAGTCGTCGTGGCGGCAATCGCGTATTCTTCATCGTACGAAGGATATTCAACGAACACCTTGAACATGAAACGATCCTGCTGGGCTTCCGGCAGCGTGTAGGTTCCCTCTTGTTCGATCGGGTTCTGCGTGGCCAGCACAAAGAATGGCTGAGGCAATGAATGCCGTTGTCCGCCGATCGTGACTTGCTTTTCCTGCATCGCTTCCAGCAGCGCGGCCTGAGTCTTCGGTGGCGTTCGGTTGATCTCATCCGCCAGAATGATGTTTGAAAAGATCGGGCCCTTCAGGAATTTGAACTCACGCGTCCCACTGGTGCGATCTTCCTGAATCACTTCCGTTCCGGTGATATCACTCGGCATCAAGTCAGGCGTGAACTGAATTCGGTTGAAGTTCAGGTGCAACGTCTTGGCCAACGTGCTGACCATCAACGTTTTCGCCAATCCCGGAACACCTTCCAGCAAACAATGGCCCTGAGCAAAAATGGCGATCATCAATTGATCCAACACTTTTTCCTGACCGACGATGATCTTTCCCAATTCGGAACGTACCGAAGCATTGGCGGTCTTCAGGTTTTCCAGGGATTGCAATTCATCTTTGCTGAGATTGTCGTTTGATTGACCGTTGGGCGAGTTCATAAAAGCAGTCCTGTTCGTGAAGGTCATCTGAATGTGTGCGGGTCGTATGCTCAGACCTTTGATGGTCAGAGGTTCGGAGCAATTGGTTGCGACAATTGTTACGCATGCCCGCTAAAGAACGTTCGCTCGTTCGCTGGATCAGATAGCTGATCTATTGATCACACCACGACTGCTGCGCAAGGGGTCAGAATTCTTGACCACCCGATTGCACCAGCCGCATGAACTCAGCAAACCGTTGGTTGAAGCGACAGCTTGCAAGTTGACCAACCCGGTCGTGATACCATCAGGCACCTGGCCGACAACGGGTTGGTGTTCGCTTCAATTTTGATTCTCTGTTCTTCAGTGGGACGCTGACACCTGCCGGCGTTTGAGCAAATCCGTTAAGTCGCCGTGAGGGCCTGGAGTTTCGCATTATCCTGCGACACTCAATTCCTCCCCCGACGCTTTGCCTCGTAATTGCTCATCTCGATTGTAACCAACCCAAATGGCACTTTGCACTAGTTGAGTACCACGGAAATGTAACGCTTTTGTCAATCGACTCCATTTATAGAACCATCAAACGCATCGATCGTTCCAGAAAATCCCGAAAAACAACGGCAATTCACCACCGACGGAACAAAACCTGGCTGGCACACCGGCCAACCAACAATTTCCAGGCAAGCCAATAAGTTATTGGACTCTATTAAATCCCCACGGAAAATCGGCGCTAAAAACTGGCCGTTGACAGTTGCTGGGGACTGTGAATCAGACCGGTTACTTGCCCGCCTTCAGGCTTTTGTTGAAACCGCTGCGAATTTCGAGCAACTGTTTCCACACTTCCTCATCTTCTGAAGGTGAAGCACATACGAACAAATAGTTCTGTTTGGATTCCTCATCGAATCGACTCTCGACATCCAGCTTCAACGTTTGGCTGGCGTTGGTCGCGAACGGCTCGGTCCAATCCAGTGTTCCCGTGTACGAAGTTGCATCGTCCGGCTGCTCTTCTGATTTCTCCAGCTTTAGCTCAAACGTGTCGACGTCCAGTTCGCGGTTTCGCGACACCCGCTTTGCCAATCCTTGATAGTAGGCCAACAAAGAAGACTCGATGATCTCCTGCTCCAATTTTGGCTCGGCCTCGGTTCGAAACGCAAATACGTATGTGAAGAACAGGTCCGAGTCCTTGTCGAACATTCCGGGCGAGAACTGCAACTGAGCCTGCCCCTTCAGTTTCAGTTCAGGTGCAAATGGAGGCGGCAACTCAACGCCCTCGCTCCGCCAACCTTCAGGAGCATCGATCTTCATTTCCTGAGCAAGCAACGCGGTACCGCCGGGCAAGAAACAAACCGCCAACAAAAACGTAGAAACTGCTTTCAAAATCATGAGTGGCTCGCTGGTCTTCAAAAAATTCAATTTGGAATGGCGGAACGGAAAGGCGGAATGAGCCTCACCGGCTACACGGCAGATTCTAGAATGAATTTGCAGTGATAGCGATAACTCGAAATCTGTTTGGGCAGCTTTGTTCGAGCGTTCACACCCATCGACAGGAACAGGCCCTTCAGCTGGCTAGTCACGATTTGTGTAAATCGACTGTTAATTCAGGCAAGGAATCGCAATGTTGCGACGGTTCATTTGCAAACCAGCCCAGGTGCTCCATAATAAAGTAATGTCGACGGCAACAGAGATTCCAGAAGATGCAACCAGTTCTTCTCCCAACGGGCGAAGCAACTATCGTTCGATTGCGCTTTCAGTATTAATTCACACGGCGTTACTGGTCGGCTTGGCACTGGTCTGGACCAGCCGTACGATCGGCAGCGGCGACGAAGGACCTCGACGAGTCGCAATTGTCCTGGCAGCAGCCGGAGAAGACGAAGAGTACTTCGACGAATCCGATTCGGCCGAGGCAACCGAAACGGCGGCCGAAGCGGCGGCAGCGGAAAGCCTGTCACAACCGGAGAACGAAGCACCGCCAATCGACGTCAGCGATTTGATCAATCAGGTCACACCGATCGATTTGCCATTGCCCGGAATCAGCTCGTCCGAGATGACCGCACCGACTCAATCGAATTCCGGTTTGCCACAGGCCGAACTTACCGACGCCCAGAAAGAAATGCTGGCCCGCGAAAGTGCCGCCTTTGAGGCTCGAAAACCGAAGGGCCCACCGACCAGCATCCGCGTTTTTGGATCGGGCGAATTCTCTGGACGAAAGTTCGTTTTCGTCGTCGACCGTTCGCGCAGTATGGGTGCCCAGGGGTTGAACGTGCTGAATGCCGCTAACAAGGAATTGACCAAAGCGATTAACGGCCTGGAAAACTACCATCAATTCCAGATCGTTGCCTATCACCACCGCACGTTGACGATCGAAAGCCGCAGCCTGCTGAACGCGACGGACCAGAACAAACAACAAGTGTCGGGGTTTATGAGCAATTTAGCTGCCTTTGGCGGAACGGCTCATGAATCCGCCTTAACCGCAGCATTGGCTCTGGGACCGGACGTGGTGGTTTTCCTGACCGACGGTGGATTGCCGACTATGAACGAGTCTCAACTGGACCGAATACGGCGTTCGGCGGCCGGGGCGCAAATCCATTGCCTGCAATTCGGTTCGGGTTCGCTGCAACAGAGCACAAATTTTATGCGGAAACTTGCCGCCCAGAACCTGGGTACTTATCGTTACATTGATGTCAACAAACTGAATCGTTGATTTGGTGAAGTAAAACGGAACTTTGGAAATCCAAGCACAGCTCAAAAAAGGCGCCCCTTAATATGATTTCAATTCCCAACAAACAGAACCAACTTCGAAATATGTTCCTCCGCTCGCTGCCCAAGTTACTGGCCGTATTGGTAGTGCTGGCCGGCTTCACCCAGCAAGCCCGGGCTCAATCGCCAAAAGAAATGTCGTTTGTGTTGCGAGACGGCAGCGTCGTTCGCGTTGCGCCTGAAGAAGACACCTTTGATTGGAAAACCGTCGCTACCGACGGGACGATTACTCACGGCAAATACAATGTTTCGGACATCCAGTCGCTGAAATTTACGGAAAGCCCTGCCAGTGATGAAGTCGCACGTATCCGCGGACTGGTCGCCAAGTTGGCCAGCGACAACTATCGCGATCGCCATCACGCCGAGTCAACGCTATTGGAGCAGGGCAAGCCGTTTGAAGAAGTAATTGATCAAGCCATGAATCACAACGAACCCGAAGTGCGCTACCGAGTTCGTCGCATCATGAAATTCCTGGAAAAACAAAGCGACAACAACGTCACCCGCTTCGCACTGGACTTCGATATCCTCACGCTGAAAAACGGCACAATACTGGAAGGCGACATCGGTGATTGGGGACTACGTGGAAAATGGAATGGAGACCAGGTCGTTACTTTCAATCGAAAAAATTGCGTCGATGCGATGACCCAACCATCGTTTGGTCAATTCAAGAAAGAAAGTAACACCGTAGAAATGACCTCCAAAATCATCATGAACCCAAAGGACGTATTCCAATCGCCAGAGGAAAACGACACGCGTGCCTGGGGTCAAGTCAATGAAGGCTATCGCGTAGTCGACTTTGACGTCGGTTCACGAGGCGAAAAAATGGCGATCGACAAGTCGTTCGATGTCGGAGACCTGTTTGCCTTTCGTGGCTGTGTTTTGAACTGTGAATCCAACAATGGATCCGTCGTGATCTCTGGATATAAGTTCAAGAAGAGTCGCAGTCGCAATCGTTCGGTCGGCAATCTGTTCATCAATCCAGTGACTCGCAAAAAAGCCCGGTACAAGGGCGTGATGCGAATTGATTTCTGTGCTCCTGGCAACAAGCAACTGCCGGCCAGTGTAAACATGGCAGGCTTTTTTGCCGAGATCGTTGAGCCTCGCGAAACAATCGTCGAAGCCTACAACGCCGATGGCCATATCATCGGATTGGCCCAGTCTGCGGTCAAAAAGAACTCCTTCCTCGGAATCGAAAGCGGACATCAAATCGCTTACCTGAAGATCTCAAAAAACATTTACACCGCCACGGAATTGACAAACGTCGACTTCGCCGTCGATGATCTGACTTATTCTGATCCGATCGTTAGTTCGGACATCAATTACAGCGACCTGGTCGACGAAGGAACTCCGCACATTGCGATCACGACTAGGGACGAGCAACGATTCCTGGTCGACAGTATCAAATTCGCTGGTGAAAAACTTGAACTGAAATCCTCGATCGCCGACCTTGGTGACTTCGAATTGCCAATTGCAAATGTGGCATGGATCGCGATGCCACAAAATCGAAACTCCAGTCTTAGCTGGTGGCGTGCCGACGGTACGACGTCGGAAGAATACAAATCGCTGGGGTGGTGGAATCCAACTGAACACGGTGTGTTTGTAATGCTTACGAACGGCTCCGTCGTGCATTGCCAACTGGAACAAAACAATATCGTTTCGACCATTAGCAACCAGAACATCAACGCTGATGATGTAATCGGAACCTGGAACGCCCGCGAACTCTGCCGCTATCCGCAAAGCGGTGATTTCGAGCACGGAGACATGGTGATGGTTCGCCCATTGAATCGAGTCGCCTTCGCAATTGGCGAATTCGATTGGGGCGAGGGCGCATTCAGTTACGAACGGGATGGAGCCAAATCGCTTGAGCAAGCAATGGCCCTGGATGACAACCCCACCAAAATCGCCAGAGCAACCTTGCAGTCAATGGGCATCCCTGGCGAAGACGATCCTGGACGGATCGAATTCAGCAATTCGACCGCCAGTTTCTGGAGATCCAGCCCGCCAACTCTGTCCGCTGATTCCGGGCTGATTCGCACAAACGACGGTCAGCGATTCGTAATCGGTGGAGACGACGGGTTCGAATTGGTGAAAATGGATGGACAGCAAGTTGTTATCAAGATCGGTGAAACCGAAGTTCCAATCGAGCTTTCCAAGGTCCACGCATTGAACTTGTCGAAGTAATCGATCAACCTGTGGTGGAAACGACCGGCGATTTGACTGGTCGTTTCTTTCCTGAATCAGCATCAGGAAACACCGGAATCCAACAGGAATCGATTGCCACGCATGACCGAAACTTTTGAACCACTGGATGTGATCGCTGTCGGAGCGCATCCGGACGACGTTGAAATCGCTTGCGGCGGTACACTTGCGCGATTGGTCCAGCAAGGCCATCGCGTTGGCATCATCGATCTGACCGATGGCGAACCAACCCCGTTAAGCCCCGGCCCCGAAGTTCGACTGGCCGAAGCACAAGCAGCCGCCGATGTGCTGGGCGTACACAAACGGGTCATCCTGGACCTGCCCAACCGAAGGCTGTTCGATAATTTTGAATCACGAGTGGCGTTGGCAAAAGAGTTCCGCAAGTATCGACCGAAGATCGTACTCTGTTTCGGAGCCAAAACACCAATGGCCTCCCCGGATCACTGGCAAGCCATGCAGATCGCCGAGGCCGCGGTCTTCTACAGTCGGCTGACGAAATGGGACGAGTACTTCGATGGCTTGCCCGTTCACACCATCGACCACCAACTGTATTTTCACCTGGGCCTGGACATCAGCAGCATTCCGAACACGGTCGGTTACATGACGGTCGATATCAGCGAAACACTCGAACTAAAAATGCAAGCGATCGAGTGTTACAAGACTCAATTCCCACCGGCCAAACAACGCATCTTCGATCGTGTCCGTCATGGCGCCATCGCGTTGGGAACGGCCGCTGGCTTTGCGGCGGGAGAGATTGTCATTCCCGTTAAACCGATTGGCACTCGTGACCTGGTCGATTCACTCTATCCCACATGTTGAAATTCGGCTGATAGGTGCACAAGAAAGGCGCACAAGAAAAT
>CAZPOL010000004.1:18963-23093 GCA_964588195.1 uncultured Pirellulaceae bacterium
AAGGCGCACAAGAAAATTGCGGCGACAGAAACCAGTGAATTCGGGATTTCAAATCACCCTCTTTTCAAGTTTTCAATTCCTCCAACACAGTTCACAAGGTAGTCCATGTCCATACGTTTCGTGATGATCGGCGGTTTTCTGGGAGCCGGAAAAACAACCACGATCGCTCGATTGGCCAATGAGTATCGAAGTCGTGGCTTGAATGTCGGCATCGTTACCAACGACCAGGCCGATGATCTCGTGGACACGCTGACGCTGCGTGAACAGGGCAATCACGTGGGCGAAGTCGCTGGTGCATGTTTCTGCTGCAACTTCGACGAACTCGCCGACACGATTTCCGAACTTGGAAAACAACACCAGCCGGATGTCGTTATTGCCGAACCCGTGGGCAGCTGCACCGATCTCGTTGCGACCGTGATTCAACCGTTGGTCCACCTGTACGACCAGCAATACGAGATCGCGCCCTATGGTGTGATTCTGAAACCCTCACACGGACAAAAGATACTCAGTGGAAAAAAGCGGGCCGGCTTCTCACCAAAAGCCGCTTACATTTTTCGCAAACAACTGGAAGAAGCCGACTTCATCATCCTGAATCACATCGATCGACTTTCCGCTGACAAAATTACGGAGTTGGAATCATTACTCGCCGAGGCCCATCCCGATGTTCCGGTTCTGAAAATTTCGGCCCGTGACGGGATCGGCTTTGATGCCCTGATCGAAATGTTCGACCGACCCGCCGAAGCTGGCAACGAATTTGGTAAACGAATCCTGGACATTGACTACGATGTTTACGCGGATGGAGAAGCGGAACTTGGCTGGTTGAATTGCAGTTTCGTCGCCACCGCCGACACGCCCTTCGTACTCGATGACCTGTTGCTTGGTATTGTTCAACAACTGAAAGTATCGCTCGGTCAGATTGATGCCGAGACCGCACACTTGAAAGCGATTGGTTTGTGGGAGGGATACCATGGCGTGGCCAATCTGGTCAGCAGTGATTCAGACGCTGAATTGTCTCTGCCATCCGATTGTCAGACGCAAAAAGCAGAAGTCGTCGTCAACGCGCGGGTCGCCGTGGCTCCGGAGCAACTGGACCAACAAGTCAAGCAAGCGATTCAAGACGTTTGCCAACAAATGAATATCGAGTTTGACTTGCGCCGCAGCCAGAGTTTCCGACCCGGTCGCCCGGTCCCCACCCATCGCTACCCCAAGAGCGAAAACCCGGAGAGCTGACTTACGGCCAAAAAACGGGACCTGCAGCCACAAAAAAAGGCCCGTCACAAAACATGCGACAAGCCCGTTGTTCATTCTGGTTTGGACAGCGAAGTGAACTTCGCGCCCCACATTCTATCTACCAAACAATCCACGCTTGGCCGTTCGGGCACTGGCCCGGGGAACGAGAATTGGAATTGGCTGAGCATCGAAATTGATGCTGTATTCGCGGAAGGCAGCCAAAGTTCGTCGCTTCATGATCGTGCCATGAGATGTCCGCTGAGGCACCGCCTTGTATTTTGTAATGACATCGGCGATTTCAGGATTCAGCAAATCCTTGCCGTCTTCCAATTTGCGCGTCGCCCAGTCGAATCCACCGACGCAAACGTAACTTTCATATCGATCGTGGAATTCCCAAGCCTCAACACCCTTCTTGCGGAGCGCTCGACACAGGACATTGGCTTTGTAAACCCCATCCATCAAATCGCTTTCCACTCGACTTCCATTGCGCCGACGCTCTTCATCTTGACGGCGAATCTTATTGATATCGGCCGAGCTGACATTGAATTGCTTTTTACCAGTGAATGTGGCTACCCGGACCGTGTATTGATCGCGACACTTCAACAGACTGTATTTCACGCCCTTGTTCATCTTGCGTACTGTCTCGTCAACTTCTGTCGTGTTGTTGAAGAAGCTTTCTGGCAGCAATGGATTAGGCATCAGAAACGCAGCGCTCAAAGGTCCGCGCCCCGCAGCCCGGAATTGCTGTTCCAGTGATTGCTCAGTATCAACGTACGAACTGTTCATCATGGAACGCGGAGACAGCGACTTGATCGTGTTCAAGGCTTCCACTGTGCTGTGATCGCGAACCGATGCATAGTCGCCCACGACGACGGCAACCTTCTCGTAAATATCCGCTTTGGCAGCCCTCCACTTTTTGAATTCCGGGGCGGCACCTTGCTCGTCCGGAACGTCCCACGCTGATCCTTGCACTTTGTCCTGATGATCAAAAACGTGACGATAGATATAGGCATTCAACCCATGATCATTTCTCAGTTCGTTGGCCAATTGCAACGCCTGTTGCATGCCGCGTTCACCCGTAAAGGAAGCGCACATGATTAGCCAGGGCCCTTCTCCTTGCGTCAATTGAATGTCATGCTCTGTGAGAGCAGTAGATGCTCGCTTTTTGAATATTTGAACTTGAGCCTCGGTGACTGCAGTCAGCGAGAAACAGCCAATCAGAACCGCCGCAACGATCCATCGTTTTTTCTTCGACATCGAATTCTCCTGTTCGTTTCGCGCTTTACGAAACTGAGTTTCCGTGGTTGGTTTTCCTTGATTGAGGGTGGCAGACGGTATCAAATGCGATTCAGCGACTCCAGAGCGAATCGATGTGGAATTCCTGCCGGTGTTAACGGCCGGGAAATGAGTGCAATTCAGCGGCAGGCTGGGGATACCTAAGGGGATAACCAAAGGAATACGACCAGGAATCGGCCGCTGCTTAAAAGCTTTCTTAAACAAGGGGGTTGAAATTCACACTAGCCGACTTATGCTGGAATTCTCCCTTCGGCAATTCTCTAAGGGTTTGGAACTGGCATTAAAGTTGGCTGGAATTGCCGCTCAATTGATTGGTGTTGAACCCATTTCAAAGACGGTTTGGCTGGACAATGGAAAAAAATCATGCAGTACTCATTCAGACTTGCAGAATTACTCGGACACGTACCTGATCCTCGCAAACGACCAGGCACGATCAAGGCAATCGTTGAATACACAGGCCTTGATCGCCATCAAGTCGCCGCGTTGCTGAAGAACGAGGTTAAGTACATTCCGTTGAAAGCACTTTCACGATTGTGCGATTACCTGATTGAACATGGTCATGCCACTGCCGATCAATTGCCTGGAGCTCTGTTCGCCGTCGAGCCTGAGAATTTCTGGGAAATGCTGGCACGCCGCCGGCGACTGGTCATGTGTCTTGGCGTTCGCCGTGATGTCGAGAACAACAATCTGGACACCGCTTTTGTCGTTGCATCAGATTCCGTGCTGGCAGGTGAAATTCTAAACGGTGTCACAACGCTGGGTGGAACGGCCAAGTTGAAGAAGCCGCAAGACGGAACAGAAGTGGCAGCAGCCACTGGATCATTTTCGCAACCGGAACATCTGAAGCAGATGCTGGTCTGGAGCCCGGGCCAAACAACCGAGAGCGAACTCAAGACGCAATCGGCACAAAGCTATCGTGAGTTCTCCGATTCATCCGGCGACAAAGCGCTGGTTTGTCTTGGCAGCACCAAGAGTAATCCAGTGGTTGAAATCGTCATGGCGAATTCGTTCGGATGCGAACCGTTCGTTTCACAAGACGATGTAGCTTCGCCCAAAGATCGTTCTTGTCCGTTCTTCTTCCGCTATCGCGATACGGATCCTCATCCGGCCTCCAGCGTGGGCGGTCTTAGTCTTTCCAGGGATCAGAAAGATCTTGAGCCTGGGATTTACTACGAAGATGCCAGCGGAAACTGGGTGCAGGCCAATGCTGGCAAACGCTCGCAACACGTCGCACTGGTCTTCTACATTTATCGCGAGTCACAAGGTCGCCTGGAAATGGCTCTAGGCGGTTTCTCGGGTCGAGCGACTCGTTTGCTGGCACGTGCATTGGCAACTCGAGCCGAAGATTTTTGGCCTCCAACCTACACCGGGCAGGGTATTGCCGTCGGTGCATTCCTTGTCGAATTTAATGTTGGCAATGAAAAAGAGGATGATATTCTTCGCACAGACCTGGTTGCTACGACCAAGGTGGTTTCGATTTGCGAAGAGGCGCTGGCTCGTCGACTAAGCAGCTGAACGCCAGTGACATCTCCCGCGCAGCACCGGTCCGACTCCGCCATTGACGGTTGAACCGTTGATCCGAATCGGCGCTTTTCGACCGGTCG
>CAZPOL010000004.1:23193-73482 GCA_964588195.1 uncultured Pirellulaceae bacterium
TTCCCCTGGTAGCGTACGATTCGCATGCAATCGGGTTGATTGGTACCGTTTATCCCATCTCTGTTAACCAGTATTTCAGGAAACTCGCAGCGACTCCGCACTATGCTAACGGGGTAACCTGTGGTCGCCGATATCTGAAGTATCAGGCGTTCTGTTTGCATCGATCAACCGCAATCAGGGACGCGAGGCACGGATAGGAAAATTGCTGGCATTCCCGGCATCGGCGGAAAGAATCATATGGCGGGTGAAGTTAACATCGTAGCGATCGTCAAAGGTGAAGAGCGTTACGTTTTTATGTTCGACGACGACAGTCGATCCGAGACGCTGCGGAAACTGGGACAGTACGCTTCGAATCCTGAACTCAGTTTTTCCTGGTACGACGCAGCGGTACTCAGCCAGAAAGTTCGCAAGACCAGAAAGTCGTCCGAAGTCGCCGAGTTCGAACTGGATAATTTTAATCGCAGCAGCACACCACACGGTAGCGATTCTTATCCTGACTTCCCGAGTCCTGACGACATGTGGATTGGAGATGACCCCGCCTGATTTGGTGCGGCTGATTCGCGTATGCAGAACGCTATCCCACGGTTTCTAAAATTCCTGAAGGTCGAGCGAAACGCTTCGGACCTGACGATCAAGTCTTACCGCGAAGACCTGGAAACGCTTTCCGAGTATTTAAGCGAGGTCATGGGTGGTGCGCCGCGACCGGACCAGGTCGACCCTTCTCACTTGCGTGAATTCGTGGCGGCATTGAACGAGGCCGGATACGCGCCGTCGTCGATCTCTCGAAAGCTCGCTTCACTCCGCAGCTTCTACCGATACGCACAACGCGAGGGACTGGCTGAAACCAATCCCGCCAAACCGCTCAGGAACCCGCGACGCCAACGCAAGCTGCCACATTTCCTGACGACTAAAGAAATTGGCAAGCTACTGAATGCTCCGCCGCGAGAAGGCATGGGCCTGCGGGATCGAGCGATGCTGGAAACGATGTACTCGGCTGGTTTGCGAGTCAGCGAATTGGTTGGGGCGAACGAAGCCGATCTGGATTTGGAGCAAGGACTGATTAGGGTTCGTGGTAAGGGCAAGAAGGAGCGATTGGCGCCGCTGGGAAGATTCGCGGTACGGGCGCTCAAGCGTTGGTTGTCGATCCGCAAGTTGTCGAAGCAATCTGCGGCCGGTTACGAAGTGCCGGTGTTCCTGAACAAATACGGCAATCGAATTTCGACACGCAGTGTGGCTCGCATGCTGGAAAAGTACCTGAAGATCACCGGGCTGGATCTACGCACGTCGCCACACACCTTGCGACACAGCTTTGCAACTCATTTACTGGATGGTGGCGCCGACATTCGCAGCGTGCAGGAATTGCTGGGACACAAGAGCCTGATCACTACCCAGATCTATACGCACGTCAGCACGGCCGGACTACGCGAAGCCTACCACCGGGCACACCCACGTGCCCGCTCAGGAAACGCCTCTGGCAGCCGAAAGAAATCGGCTAAAACAAAATAAAACGAACTACCGTTTGCCCGGCGCTTTGTTATCGGATTGCCCGTCCTTCTTTTTTTCGTTCGGGTCCGCAGCTTCCGTGGGCGTCGGACCGGTTTCCTTTTCACCACCGATCGTCAAGCGGCCGGCGATCGTATCTTCAACCAGCTTGGCAACCGAGAACTTCGTGCGATTGAGCTCGAAAATAAACTGCTGGCCGGTCAGCACAATCTTGCCTTCAGCATCCAGCAACCAGAGCGAAGGCACGGATTTCAGGCCGTAACTATCCAGTGTCTCCTGATCCCATTTGCCGAGATTCAGGCTGTCCCACGTGACTTCGTTCTTCTGATTGAATTCAGTGACGTCCTTCAGGTTCTCGTCGACCGTCACCGTCAACAAATTCATTTTGCCTTTCAGCTCTTCCGATTCCAGCACTTGCTTCAGTGATTTTGTCGTAACCGCGAAAGCTGGATTGCTGGTCAAGCCAAACGCCATCAACGTATGCTTGCCACGATAATTGGCCAGTGCAATCCGCCTGCCTTCCACGGACGTTCCTTCGACGCTGGGTGCCTGCTCGCCAATCTTCAACAGACGCAACACATCCAGCTTCGTATCTGAGAAATCCAGTTCATCTGCTTCGCCGACCTCGAACTGTCCGTAATGTTGCAACACATAAGTTTTTTCACCGATCACTTTCTGGCCAACGATCCGCATTTCGTATCGGCCATCGGGAATGTCGTAGATCACGAACTTGCCCTCACGCCGAATGGTAAAGTTCTGCAAGTGCCGACCTTCCAGCTTGGCTTTGTTGCTGGCTTGCAGTTTCTTGCCCTCTTCCGATTCATAGTAGGCAGTGATCCACTTCTGCCGATTTTCCTGGTCCCGCTTGTTCCAGTCTTCCGGAAGCTTTGGCTGCTGCAGTGGCACCAGTTGCCCCAACGTTCCCTGAAAGACATCCCAATCGACATCCGACACGACCCTGGATTCAACCAGCAACGATCCACGAATCGTGGCTTCGTCCTGACCTCTTTTCGCATCCGATTTCTCTTGCTGCTTTGTTGCAGAACCCCGATTGCCTTGCGCCTGAGGCGCGGCGTTCAACGGCTCCGCGACCATCTGGGCACTCGCGACAACCATTGCGATCAGAACTAAATTGCAAAAAACGTTTTTGATCATGATGTTCTCAAAATCTCGTTAATCATTCCGGGCCATTTCGGACCATTTTCTCGATCGACTCTGCAGGATCGCCTCGGCCAATCAGTACCTATCCTATCGATATACCACCAAGTAGAAAAGACGCACGTCCTGTTGGCATTTAAATAGTAGCACGGCCGTCCCGGCCGTAGCAGCATACCTGGCTTGGGCGTTCGGTTGAAGGATATTTAATAGCATAGACACCCGCGAAAAAGGTGCCGAATGCGAATCGGCCGGGACGGCCGATCAACTATTTAAACAGCGAACCTGTTTCAGCCTGCGGCGTCTAAGTTACAGTTCATTTTTCTCGAACCAAAATTCGACTCAGACTTATCGGAAACCAGTGACATGTTACAAATCGACGGATCGCAAGGAGAAGGTGGCGGGCAGATCATACGCTCGTCACTCGCATTGTCGGCTGTCACTGGCAAGGCGTTCGAGGTGCGCAACATTCGCGGCGGCCGCAAGAAACCGGGCCTGCTGAAACAACACCTGACCGGGCTGAAAGCGGCTCGCGAGATCTGCGGTGCGGGTGTTACGGGAGCCGAATTGCTCTCCAGCCAATTCACTTTCGCACCGGGACCGGTCCAGACCCGTGGCTTCCGTTTCTCGATTGGTTCCGCCGGCAGCGCCACTCTGGTCGCTCAAACCGTCCTGCCTGCCTTGATAACCGCCGATGGAAAATCGAGTATTGAAATCGAAGGTGGCACACACAACATGGCAGCCCCACCATTCGATTTTGTCAGCGAGTCCTATCTTCCGCTGGTAAGCAAACTGGGACCTCAGTTCGAGAGTAACATTCAGACTTACGGTTTCTTTCCTGCAGGAGGCGGGAACATCAAGATTGAAATCGATCCTGTGCCTGAACTGAAGTCGTTGCAGTTGATCGATCATGGTGGCACTTACCAACCCACGGTCACCGCCTTGGTTTCGCGATTGCCAGTCCACATTGGCGAACGCGAAGTTACAAAGATCCGTCGCAAAGCGGGTTGGAAACTGCGTGATTGCCAGGTTCGCAACATTACGAATTCTCCGGGTCCTGGAAACTGTGTGATGATTCGTTTGAAGTTCCCCAACGTTACCGAGATCTTTACCGGATTCGGGAAGAAGGGAGTCACGGCTGAGCAAGTCGCAACGAATGCCTGGCAACAGACCGCGACCTACCTGGCACACGAAGCACCTGTTGGTGAATACCTGGCAGATCAATTGCTGCTGCCGTTGGCGATTGCCGCCCATCAAGGGCAAACCAGTCGTTTTCTAACCGGCGAACTCTCCATGCACACGAAAACCCAAATCGACATCATCAATCTGTTTCTGGAAATTGACATTCAGGTCGTTGAGAAATCGCCAATGCAGAATGAGGTTGTGTTGAGCCCGAAAAAAGCACCGACTTGATTCACGATCTCTGCAACTCAACCAATTGATGGCTGAAAGGATGACTGAAACCGGACCGCCTCAAACAAAAAACTGGCTCGCGGCTTTGAATATCCGGTTAGAATCGAAGTATCGAATCTCGCTTTGTCAGGCCTTCCCATGCGAAAAATCCGCTGCTCCTCTTGCGACGCCAAATTGAAACTGCCGGACAGTTTTTCAGGCGACACCGTCAAGTGCCCCAAATGCGGTGACTCTTTTGCAACGACTTCCAATCAGTCTGCCGAGAACGCTGCCGATTCTGATTTTGAGTCGCCATTCGAAACGGAGGAGTCCGTCGCCTTTTCGACGCCATCCGAAATCGCCGAGGGTCAAAAAATTCCGCCTACTCCATCCGGCACAGATCCGACAAGCAACAATCCATCGCCAACAACGACGCACGAACCGATTGACCCGAACGCGGACTACACGATGGCGACTGCGGCAAATCAAGCCAATCGTTTGGCCAATCGTTCGAGTAATCGCAACTCGAAAAAATTAGCCCTCTTCGATTTCCAATTCAAGAAATTCTGGACTCCTTTGATCATCCAGGTTTCATGGTTCACGATCTTGATATTCGCCGCGCTTTGGATCGCGTTTTTCTCCGTAGCGTTTATTGGCTACCAATTCTTTGGCCAATCGTTTTCAGTGACCGACGCCGTTGCCCTGCCTGATGTTTCTTCCTTGAACATTAACGATGTGCTGAATGGCAAGGCCGATGTGGACAGCTTGAACAAGTTTCTGGATGGAGTTGAAGATGCGGGAAAACGTGGCCGTGGATCTGGCTCATCATCGAAAAGCACCTCCGGCTTTCAATCGGTCATGATGTTCATGTTTTCGATTCTCAGTTTTCTGACGATGGTCGTCAGCACCATCCTTAGCGTGCTGTTTTGTCGTGTATTCTTCGAGACCATCATCGCCATTTTCGACACGTCGAAATCCCTGAAAAGCATCGATCAGAAACTGGACGATCGTTCGTGATCAGGGTCACTCGGCCAAACTGACACAAACTATTTCATTGTCGTTTCTGACGAAAACACAACGCGAAGCAAACGCCGGGTGGGACCAACAAACTCCGTTACGCTGTCTCAATTGCTCCGTCGTTGGATCGATGATTTTGGCGCGACTCAATTCCTTGTAGCCATCGGGCGACAATTTGCCGAGCAACAATTCACCACGTTCGTTAAACATCCACGTCTGGTCGTCGTTTTGCACGAAGTGAATCGTACTCCAACGCGATTTTGGAACCGCCGTCTCATCTTCCCATACTCGCGACCCGTCGCTGGCCTTCAGGCAACGAAACTCGCCGTAGCTGTCGACGCCGTAAATGTGATCGTCGATCCAAACGGGAGTGCTGATGATCGAATGAATCGCTTTAGTGGTCCGTTCGTTCGGGCCACTGGCACGCCAAACCTCCGAGGCACTCATTTCCGTCGTACTCATTTCCAGCATCAGCGATCCGTCATAGAAGGAGGTACAAAAGATTTTGTTGTCTTTTACGACCGGCGTGGCGACTCCAATCGGCATACGCGACGGCGTAAATTCGTGTCGCCAATACACCTCGCCCGTACTCGGGTTCAATCCTGCCACGCTGTCGCCAGTCCAGCAAACCACCACGTCGTTGCCATTCTGCTCAACGAGCACAGGGCTGGAATATTGAGCCCGATCGTCCAGCGCCCGCCAAACTTCTTTTCCCGTTTGTTTGTTCAGTGCGACGATACAAGCTCCGTCAACTCCGCCGATATGCAGTATCACATTGTCACCGAACAACAACGGCGAAGCAGATATCCCCCAGATCGGCATCCGTTTCGATTCGGAAATCTTGTAGTCGGCGTCCAGGTCTCGTTCCCAAATGACCTCGCCAGTTTTCGCGTCGTAACAATTCGCATGCCCCATCGTCCCGATCGAATACGCTCGGCCGTCACGGATAGTCACCGATGCTCGCGGGCCGGCACCGTATCCCACATTGGCGTAGTTGGCATCGTATTCGTGTTGCCAAACCGGTTCGCCCGATTTCATATCGAAACAGAGCACTCGCTCGGTTTGTTCGTCGCCCTCGGTCATTCGATCCATGACGTAGACCAAACCGTCCGAGACAGTTGGGCCACTGTAACCAGACGAGATTGGCTGGCGCCACAAGACTTGCAACGATTCCGCATCGAACTCCGAAACGAGACCTTCTTCTGTCCAATCGCCATCCCGATCACTGCCACGCCACTCGGCCCAATCATTTTCACCACCTTGAAACGAAACCAGCATCGACAACAGGACGGATTGCAGAACGTTCAAACTCAACATGATGGACCTCGGGTAAACAACTTCTGGCGAACGGTGATGATTGAATAACTGTTTTAGACCAGGCGACTTTATTGTTCCATCCGTTGTCGCAATTCGTTCAGCCGCAAATCGCCGCATGCTCCGGGCGAAATACGTTCTTGCAGGCTGGCCTCAGGCGTTCGATCGGCAAGATCCTCCGTCGTTAGCGGCATTTTGTAAGCTTCCCGAAACGGCACTCCGTCCTTGGCGACTCGCTCAATCGCGACATCGGTCGAATAGAGCACCGGGTCAATCGCTGCGGCCATTTTTGATCGGTCAAATTCCATCCACGCGATCAGGTCCACCGCCAATTCCAGCGCCAACAGCGAAGAATGAAAGGCGCGAATCACGGGCGGCTTGGTCAGTTGCAAATCACGTTGGTATCCCGAAGGCAAAGACAACAACGACTGTAGTTCGCTGACCGCGCCTTGCACTACGGCGTGTTGAGCGCGAGCCAATTCAACAAAATCCGGATTCGATTTATTGGGCATGATCGAAGAGCCGGTTACAAAATCTTCACTCAGTTTCACGAAAGCAAATTCCTGGCTGGTGTACAGACTTAGGTCCCAACACAACCGTCGCAGTTCCAGCGTCGCCTGCATCAAAACCGAAAGACACTGCAATTCGAAACGACCTCGGCTGTTTTGCACGTACATCGGATTCATTTGCAAACGTCGGAAGCCGAGCTCATCAGAAACCTTTTGACGATCCAATCCAAGATTTACTCCGTATCCGGCCGCTGTACCGAGCGGGCAACTGTCGATCCAGGCACAAGTCGATTGCACCAGTTCGGAAACGTCCAGAAACGACTCAGCAAAACTGCCCATCCACAGGCCAATTGACGAGGGCACCGCGCGTTGCAAGTGAGTGTAGCCCGGCAACGGAGTATTCTGATCGGCCTCCGCGCGTTGCAGACTGGCCAGCGCCAACGACCGAGTGGCCGCTTGCAGACGATGCAATTGATCTTTCAGGTACATCCGCATGGCGACTTGCACCTGGTCATTCCGGCTGCGACCGGTATGTACTTTTTGACCGATTGAGCCCAGTTTTTCAGTCAACCAAAACTCGATCGCCGAGTGGCCATCTTCAAACGGCGCGTCGAGTTGATACTCACCAGCCTGAAACTGTTTGCCGAGCTCGTTTAGCGCATCACGAATCGAAGCGGTTTCCTGTTCGGTCAACACTCCAATGGAGTTCAACCCGATGGCATGAGCACTCGTCGCCAGAATGTCGTACAAGAAGATTTCACGGTCCAGCACGACGTCCTGCCCCGACATGTACTCCTGAATCCTCTGTGTCGTCGGGCCGGCATTCGCGTGCTTGGACCAAAGATACTGTGTCATTCGACGAGTCCTTTTTCAGATGGAAATCCAAACATCAAATTCATATTTTGTACCGCCTGCGATGCAGCGCCCTTCCTGAGATTATCAATGACGCTAACGATCGCGACACGTCTTCGATCACGCGGGTCGACTGCAAAACCGCCCACCACGGCCCGATTCGTTCCAGCAACTTGCTGAATCTCGGGGATCGAATCCGTCACCTGAACCAACGGAAACGATTTGTAATAGTCTTCAAACAGCGGCAGCAATTCCGTTTCCTCGATCTCGTCAGCCATCTTTACATTGACTGTGATCGTGATGCCGCGAAAGAAGGAGGCGACGTGGGGCATAAAGCGAACGGCTCGCTGCAAATGGCGACTGACTTCTCGCTCGTGGGTGTGGTCGGTTAACGAGTACGGCAGGATGTTATTCGCCAATCGATCCGGGTTATTCTTGTCGCTGGGTGTGCGTCCCGCGCCGCTGTAGCCGGAAATTCCAAAAGCGGTCGGCACCCCCGTGACCTGGTTGATCAGAGGCAGTAATGCCAATTGCGTGGCAGTTGCATAGCATCCCGGATTGGCAACTCGCGAACTTGTCTGGATCGCCGCTTGATTCAATTCCGGCAAACCGTAGGTCCAGGTTTCATCAAAGCGGAAGTCACTGCTGATGTCGATGATCCTGATCGATTCGTCAAACAACTGGACAAACTGATCGGCCTTTCCATTTGGTTGAGCGATAACCCAGGCATCTGCTGCACAAGATTGAATCGATTCGCTGGAAAGGTCGGCGAATGTCAGATCGCAGCGGGAGTCCGGGTACTCGGACGTCACGGTTTTCCCTGCCGAACTTCGAGAGCCGACATAGACGACTTCGTAATCCGGCGACCCAGCCAGCAATCCCAGCAATTCCTGGCCGACATATCCACGGCCTCCAGCCAAACCAACTTTGATCATGCCACCGTCTCCTGCGAAGAATCCAGCGAAGCGGGCCGGAACTCGGAACGCGCCGTTGCGTCTTCAACCAAACGTCCAATCATCCGGGCGTCTTCGATTCCGTATCCGAACACTTGCCACTTGCCACGTCGGATGCAAAAGTCCGCTTGTCGGTTGTACCACGAGTTAACCGGGTTGTGACTGTTGCTGCGCCAATACAATTTTGGCCACGTCTGACGAATCTGTTTCCACAAAGCGGTACCAAGTCCTTCGCCCTGTGCGACCGGCGTCACGGCGAACTTGTCCATATACGGAACTCCGTCGATCCCCTGGCACATCACCGCCGCCGCGCGTCCGGACCCGGCAAATATCAGTCGGTCCAACTCCAGTTTTTCGAAGTACTCGTCGGTGATCTGTCGCTCGAAGCAGACTTCGATCAGTGTTTTCAGTTCCGAGCGACGCAGGCCCGTGATCTCACTTTCCAATACAAACCCTTCACCTCGTCGAATCAACGTGCCAGCTCCTCGGTGAGTAAACAATTCGCGAGTCAAATTGTCGGCGGATGTGATGGAGACGGATGAGGACTGCGGTAACTGCTGCAGCAACTCGGCGATTTGCACCAGCTTCAACCTCATTCCCGAATGCACCCAATCCGATTCCAGCAACCGCTGGTAATCAGTTTCCAGGTTAATCGCGCTGATGATCACGTCGTCTTGATCAAGCAAGCCACCGGTCGGCGACAAGAAGATGATCTTTTGTGGCTTAATTTCCAACACGAGATTCGCAGCCGCCACATCGGCGTTGATATTCATCACTTGCCCACCCGCCGTTTCGCCCAAGCAGGTAACGATCGGCAAAGAACCCGCAGCGATCGTGGACAAAATGCTGTCCAGATTTACTTTCGTGACCCGTCCAACCAATCCGAACTTTGCTTCGTCCTGATAGTCGCAGGTAAACACACCGTGTTGCAACGAGCGACTGCGAATCCCCAGCTTCTCAAGCGCCTCGACCAATTTCAGATTTTGCTGATAGACAACCGGCCGGATAACGGACATGACATCCGGCGTCGTCACACGAACGCCATCAATTTTCGTGGACTCAATTCCGGCATCGGCCAAAGCTTGATTCAACTGCGTTCCCGCGCCGTGCAACACGATCGGAAACAAGCCAACGTGATGCAAGAACCCGATCGACGAGGCCAATTGCGACAAGTCGTTTTGCAACACCTCGCCTCCCACCTTGATGACGGCGAACTGCGATGATTCATTGCTGCTGAATTTACGCAGATACTCGCGGGCTTCGCGGCTACTGCCCAACTGGCTTAGCAATTCGATGACAACTTCACGTGTTTTCATTTCAGGATTGGTCTGCTGAATTTATTCAGGTTGTTTCAGGTAATCTAGCGGATCAGGAACTCATCAGGCGAGCATACAACTCCGCAACTTTTGTTAGCTGTTCCATTGCGACCCATTCGTCGACAGTGTGAGCTTGAGCAATATCGCCGGGTCCCAACACAATGGTCGGCTTTTGTGAATTAGCGGCGTGCGCAAAGATCGCCGCCTCCGTCCAAAAGTCCACATCATCACCGACTTCCAAATCGTATTGCTGACACCATTGCCGGCTGAGTTCACAGAGTTCCATTTTGACCGGCAGAGGTGCTCCGCCAAAAGTCGTCTTCCATGTCAGGTAGTCGGGAGTGTCGTGACACAACAGATCCAGCAACAACTGGTTTTCGAAGCCGGCTGGCAAGCGGACACTCCATGTCACCAGACAATGATCGGCCACCATGTTGTTTTTGATTCCGCCTTCGATCCGACCTACGTTGAAGCAAGCGGATTGCCCATTCAATGTGCCGGTCTCGAAGTCACGAACTCGTTGTAGCGCCTGCCCGACCCATTCAGCCGCGCGATGATTGGCGCTTTCACCCAACAAATCGAATTGCGAAGTGTGACCAGCCGTGCCTGTAAATTCCATCGACACCGACAGGTACCCACGATGCCCGACGACTGCCTGGCAACCAGTCGGCTCGGCGACCACCACCTGATGAAACGGAGCGAACAGGTCCGAGTCGCAAAATTCACGAATGCAACAGCTCTCGGCACCCTCTTCGTCAGTCGAAAAGAGTATCGCCACATCGGCAGTGACGCTCTTGGCGGCCGCAATCAAGCAGGCCGCAGCGCCTTTGATATCACAGACACCTCGCCCAAACACTCGTTCCGATTCAACAGTCAACTCCAGAGGCGGCCGTGTCCATGCCTCTGGATCGCCAATCGGAACCGTATCCAGGTGGACGTTGAACAAACGTTGCGAATCGCCACGTGTGGCCAGCAGGTTGACTCGCCCCAATCCAAAATCCTGAACCTGAAACCGAAACTCTGTTCCAAGCTGATCGCGAATCAACTGAAACAGGTCGCTGTCGGCGCAAATTTCACGAGGCGGATTTTGCGTGTCGCATGCCACCAACGCTGCAAGGCTGTCAAGGATTTGTTGTTTCATAGTGGAAAGCTCTAATCGCGAGCAACGCCGTTGATCCGCGCCGACAAGGTTGAACTTTGTCCCAGCAATTTGATGAATCCGACCGCTTCCTCCGGAGACCAATTGCAACTCTGAGCATAAACCGCCGATTGATCAGCAAGGATGTTTTCCGATTCGACGGCCGTCGCCCACAGCATTCCGCCACTGGTCTCCAGCGTCACCGTACCAGAAACGTGACGTTGTGAACTGGAAAGATAGGCCTCCAGATCGCGTTTGTGTGGTTCGTAAAAGAACCCGGTATACACCAACTCTGCCCAGCGAGCCGCGATGATGTGACGAAATTGATTCTGATAACGCGTGTTGATCGAATCCTCCAACGCGCGATGAGCCGTCAACAAGGCCGTGACGCCCGGACATTCAAAAACGATCCGTCCCTTCAAACCGATGCTGACGTCACCTGTATAAATGTGACGCCCAATCCCGTATTGCCCGAAAGCCTGATTCAGTTCGCCAAGCAATTGCGGACCGTCAATACTTTTGCCGTTCAACGTCTCGGCCACTCCCTGTTGGAAGCCGATCTCGATCTGCAATTTTTCTTCCGGCCATTCGCTACGTGGTCGCGACAATTGCCAGGTGTTGTCTTCGGGTGTTTCAAAACGGTCGATGGCACCGCCAGAAATCGTAACGCCCAACAAATTCTCATTGATGGAGTACAGGCTATTGGAAACCGGGACCTGAAAACCAGCTTCCTCCAACGCTTTGATTTCAAAGTCACGCACCTGATCCGTTTCGGATTGCAACTGGCGAATCGGAGCGATGATTTCATAGTCGCCAAGGCTGCGGACCGTTTGATCGAATCGCAATTGATCATTGCCCATTCCGGTACAGCCATGAGCGAACTTTTTAGTACCAACCTGTTCGCAAATTCCCAGGCACTTCCGAACAATGACATAACGATCACTGCACAACATCGGGTATTGGTCCAGCATCCGGGCGTGGCTCCAAACCAGTGGAACCACAAACTCAGACCAAATATCGTCGCTGGCATCCACCGTCCAGTGTTTGTCGGACCCCAACTCTTCCGCACGACTCTGAATCCGTTGCCGCTCGTCGTCCGAAACCCCACCGCTGTCAACGAACACGCTGTGCACTTCAAAACCCTGCTGCTTCAATTGCCAGAGGCAGAAACTGGTATCCAGTCCACCCGAAAAGGCCAACACAATTTTCTCTGTCATCGTTACTTGCTTCCGTATTAACTGAATTCGTAACAAGCGAATTCATGGTGTCTTGCTTCGTGACTAATCGGGATTTTACTGAATCGCTGTAAACCTTCGCGAGATCAATCCTGACCCGAAATCATGAACGCGAGTTCGTTATTCGATTCCTGAGTTGACATCGATCAAGTGACTCATAACTGCCTTTTGAACATGCAGCCGATTTTCCGCTTCATCGATCGCGACGCAGTAATCGGCATCCATGACCTCATCGGTTGCCTTGATGTTTCTTCGTAGTGGCAAGCAATGACTAAACAGCCCGTTTTTCGTTTTCGCCATCTTCGGTCCGTCGACGATAAAGTGTTTATAGTTCTTACGAAGTTCCCACTCGCTTTTTGGGTCACCGTAATAGGGCAGGGCACCCCAACTTTTGCAGTACACGATCTCGGCGTCGGCATAGGCGGCGTCAATGTCATGAGTGATCGTCACATCACGACCATGCGCCTTGGCATTCGCGGTCGCAGCATCCATGTACTGAGGGTCCAACAGATAGGCCTCTTCGGGAATCAGCAACGTCACATCCATTCCGAACTTCGTAGCGGCCAACAATCCAGAATTGGCGACAGCGGTATTCAATGGCTTGGGGTGCCACGTCCAGGTTAACAAGTACTTCTTTCCATCCAACGAACCCAGGCGTTCTTGCATCGTCAGGATGTGAGCCATCTCCTGACAGGGATGGGTAATCGTTTCCATATTGATAACGGGAACGGATGAGTGCTGTGCGAGAGCCCGGATGACGTAGTCGGTGCGGTCCTTCTGCCAATCCTTGAATTTCGGGAAGGCCCGAATCGCAATCACATCACAGTAACGCGACAGCACCTGAGCGACCTCGCAAATGTGCTCCTCTGACTCGGCGTCCATCACTTGACCGAATTCAAATTCGATTGGCCAGGCGTCACTGCCGGGTTGCAATACGACGGCAAAGCCACCCAGCTGGTGGACACCGACTTGAAATGAGGTCCGCGTTCGCATGGATGGATTCAGAAACAGCAAGGCGACGGATTTCCCCTTCAGCGAATCCTGAAAAGGTTGTTGTTTCATTTGGCGGGCCACGTCCAGCATGCTTTGCAGCTCGGCCTGAGACCAATCCTGAGTCGTAATAAAGTCTCTGATTTTTCGATCTGAAGTTCCTGACATCCGTTATCTCTTTCTTTTGTATTCCGAGGAACCGGCAGGGATTAAGTTGACCACACTCCAAAAAAAAACCCAGCCGGAAGACTGGGTTGGATATTCAATTTGCACGAACGTACTTATCCCGGCCACCGACAATCAAGTTGGTGTTTGCGTCTGGCGCGGCTGTTGAAAAAGCTGGTGTTCATGGACCGGATTATGGTTTGGTGTACGTTTTCGTGCAACCGGGAAACCGGAATTTTCGGGCAATGGCGAATCTTGTCGAGTGCCAGCCTATCAAATCACGTTTTGGCTACCTAAAATCTGCACATTGAATACGAAACATGGCATCAACACGTGGATCAAAATGTTTGACTTGAAAGATACTCAGGCAGCAATCAACGAATTCGGCATGGATGGTTGGCTGATGTACGATTTCCGTGGCATCAACTACCTGGCGGCGCGGATCGCCAACATTCCGGAAGACGAACTCGGGTCCCGCCGTTGGCTGTACTTTGTTCCCGCCGAGGGCCAACCTCGTAAACTGGTTCACGCCATCGAAGCGGCTCAACTGGACCACCTGCCCGGCGACAAAACGGTTTACCTGAAGTGGCAAGAACTGGAAGCCGGCATCCGTGACATGCTGGGCGACAACAAAAAGATCGCGATGGAATACTCCGAGAACGCCGGCAACCCGTACGTTTCACGAGTCGATGCCGGTACGGTCGAATTGATTCGATCGATGGGCAAGGAAGTGGTTAGCTCAGGAAACCTGATCCAGTATTTCGAAGCTCGTTTGACCGACGAACAGTGGCAGAGTCATCTGCGAGCGGACAAGTTGAATCAAGCCGCCTTCGAAATGGCCTGGCAAACGATCGCCGATCACGTCCGTGGCGGCAAGACGCTTCGCGAAGCTGAACTACAACAAAAAGTGATGGACTACTATCACAGCAACAACATGACGACTTATCACCCACCGATCGTCGGTGCCGGCCCAAACAGCGGTGACCCTCACTATGCACCGGTTGCCGGTTCGGATCGCGAGATCAAGGAAGGCGATTTTGTACTGCTGGACATGTGGGCCAAACTGGATGAACCGGGCGCAATCTATACCGACTTAACCAAGGTCGGCTACGTTGGCGAAACGGTGCCTGAGAAGTTTACAGAAATATTCGACATCGTCGCTGCATCGCGGGACGCCGGAATCGAAACGGCCAAAAAAGCGTTTGCATCAGGCGAGACGTTGTTTGGCTGGCACATCGATGCGGCAAGTCGTGAAGTCATCGAAAAAGCGGGCTATGGAAAATACTTTAACCATCGCACTGGTCACAACATTGGCCAGGAAACGCACGGCAATGGAGCTCACATGGACAACCTGGAAACACGTGAGGACCGTACGGTGATTCCACGAACTTGTTTTTCAATTGAACCTGGAATTTATCTGGACGAGTTCGGAATCCGCAGCGAGATCAATGTTTACATTTCACCCGACAAGGAAGTCATCGTCACTGGCGGCTTGCAAACAGAGGTCCTGCCAATCCTCGCGCATTGCAAAGCATGAATAAACCGAACCAATGGAACCCGCGACGAATCATTCTTGGCGCACTGGGTGCGGCGATGGTGCTGGTTGCGCTCTACACGTACTTCGTGTTCGGATACAACGAGGCGAACGCTTTCCTGGTTGGAGTCTGCTCCAAGGTCGGCATCGTACTGCTAACCATTTTCCTGGCATGGCCTTCGTTGGAACAGTCGATCGACAAGGCGCCGATGCTGTTGAACCTGGTACTGCTGGGAAGCGTCATCTTTATTGCGATTCGCCCCAGGTTGCTTCCCTTGATCGTCGGGTTGGTGGTGGTCAGTTTGCTGGTGCACTTCGGGTTACGCTTCGCCGCCAACCGATTTAAATAGTACCACGACCGTCTTGGCCGTTTTTTTGTATCGAGATACGACCGGGACGGTCGTGGTACTATCTAAAGACGATTGATCGTTGCTACCCAATTTGCGATCAGTTGTTGAACGTCCTCGCCGGCCTTCTGAAAATGGACCGCGAATCCATTCCGGCGAAGCTGCTGCGTTTTTTCATCCATTCGCTTCTCTTTATCCGATTCGTTCAGCATCAGGATCAATTGTCGATAGCCCGGTTCAGAGATTACCGAGTCGATTCTGCCACTTGGCACGGCATCAACCAGAATCAAACCACGCCACGTCTTTCGTTCACTCATGGCAACCAACGAAGCCATCGTGCCACCTGTGCCGCGACCACCCACCGCTATTCGCTCGGGATCTATGTTGCCGATCTCAACCGCCTGCTGCGCGACCTTGTTCAAGAACTCGACCTCATCCGGCGCCCAACTTTTCTTGTCGAGCGATTGCGGCAACAACAACGCCGTATTCGTGGCATCGCACCAGGCTTGCCATTCCGACAATTCCTTCTCCGCGTCCCGCTCGCCTGGTTCTCCCAACCACATCAACAGCCCCGAAGGCTCCGCTGACTTGGGGAAATACGCTTGGCAAACGTTGGAATGCTCGGCAACCTTGATCTCCACCAATTCCGACGGTTCTGCATTCAACATCTTGAACACCTCGACGGGCGAGGCAGACATAGGCTGCAGTTGCAATTGCAGCTCCACACGTTTGCCGTCTCGCTGAACCACCAGATCAACGGTCGCATCGACCTCCATCGTGATCAGTTGGTCGTTCAGCGCCGACAACATTTGTTCGACCGAACCTTCCAAGGTCAACTGCCCGGCCTGGACCAACCGATCACCAGTCTTGACGCCAGCTTTCTCCGCCGGACCATCAACAAGCGTCTGTGCTACCTGCAAGCCGTCGTCCACCTGTCGAAGAATCACGCCGAGCATTGGGCGGGTCCACGGTTCGATTTTCTCAACCAATTCGACTTCCGCACGTAACGCTTGATCACCGCGTTGATAGTCGATGGTAATTTTTTCGCCTGCGTACCTGGCACCCAATTGGTGACGAACCTGGTGAACACGTTGCACGGGCATCTGATCGATTTGTGTGATCCGATCGCCCGGTTTCAAACCAGCTAAACCGGCTGGCGAATTGCCTGGACTGACGGCGATGACGGGCGGGCTGGCGTAACCAAGCTGTTCCTTAAACGTCACTCCCAATCGACCTGAGTGCTGCTCGATCCCTTGTACCATCGCTGCCAGATTGAGTTCGTCCAGGGGAACTGCAAATCCAATCCCCGAGTCGTACCACTCGGTGCCATCCGTCACACTGGTCCCTTGCGGTGACATGGGAACAAGCACACCCATCACGTTTCCGCCCAAATCGATTAGCGGCCCGCCAAAGTTGTGCGGCGAGATTGCTGCGTCTGTCTGAATCGCCTTGCCCCAAATCCGATTCGTAGCGCTGATGATACCGGTCGATAAATTCACTTGTTGAAGATCAAGCGACCGACCAACAGCGATTGCAGTTTGTCCAACCGCCAACTGGTCACGCGACACAAAGTCGATTGAGGCCAACGACTGCTGGCTGGCAACTTTCAATAGTGTGATTTGTCGCGAGTGGTTTTCTGCCACGACCTCGGCTGGTAAGCGCTGTCCGTCGGGAAAGCGAACGATAACGGTGTTTGGCTGGTGGGCCAAATTGAACGCCGCCGTCACAATGTAACCGTCACTATTCACGATCAAGCCGGTTCGCGGATGATTCGTCACTCGCACGCCACCGACCTGGTCCATCCCGCCAATCGTTTCGATCTGCACTACGGCATCGCGAACTTTGTCGACCGCGCCCGTAACGGCTTGCTGCGATGGCATTCGAACATTCGTCTGCGCCATCGCCGATTCAGGCAAAGTCCAGCCGATGGCTAACAGAAACAACAAAGCGGTGGCGATCGTTCTCACTGGCCAGTCACCCTTAGGGTTAGATTCAGAAACTCATCCTGCCTCTGCACCAGGAACGAAACGGTCGAGTCGCGATCGATTTTTTGCAGCTGTTCGACCAACAACTTGCGAGAACTGGTAACCACACCGTCGACTTCCACGATCAAATCGTCTGCTCGAAAACCCGCGGTCTCGGCCGCCGAATCCTGCATGACCTGGTCAACAAAGGGCGGAGTCCGATCGACGACCTGCGGCACCAAGACCAACCCCATTAGTTCGAGAGTCAAATACTCGGTCGGTTGCCGATCATTCCGGACCGTCTTGTTCGATTGACCAGTCAGGATTTGCTCCACTGCGTCTGAGATTTGCCTGGCAGGGATCGCGTAGTTCAACCAGAGTCCACTGGCAGCACTTCGAGACTCTCGGCCAATCATACCCATCAACAATCCATTGTGATCGGTTACGGCACCACCTGCGGCGCCGGGATTATTCGTCGTCGCGTCCAAAATAATCGCAGGTCCTGTGTAATTGGTTTTTCTGGCACCGCGCCGCGCGTCCAATGGCATCACCGCCGATACGACACCGATTTGCACGCTGCACTGTTCATTACCGTTAGCAACACCATACAGATTACTGAATGCGATCGATGGGCTGCCGTTGTTCGCAAGCGCCGCATTGTCCAGATTGAAAAACGGTTGGGCCTCGACATCAACACGTAACAACGCGATTTCATTTTGTGGATGGTAGCCAACCAGAGTCGCCGTCATCCGACGTCCATCATCGAACACGATCACCGGTTCGGAATCGAGTACATAACTCCATGCAGTCACAACTAATCCATCTTCAGAGATTAGAAAACCGCTCTGCCATGCTTCCAGTCGTTTCAAGCCTCCGCCGCCAAATATTTTTACCATCTTTGGTTGAGTCGAATCGATAACGTCTGGCAACGATGCCTGTTGAGCCTCCGCTTTTCCAGCCGGCCCCTGGATGATCAAAAAGGCAACCAACCCAATGATCAAAAAGTGTAATGAGCGAATGATTCCCGTCTTGATCATTTTTCACCCGCTTCCGGCTGGTCCAATTCGAAACTGTTAATTGAAAGCTGCCATTCGAAATCGTCTGAATATCGAATGAGCCATTGATGAGGCAGCTGAACCTCGCTGTCCTGGTCAACGGATCGATAGTCGCTGAAATAAATCTCGCATGGATCAAGATCCCGATCGGTCCACAATTCGACCGCAGCCAGACGACTGGTTGCCTGGTCATACATAAATCGCATTTCGACCGACTCGTACCGCCCAACGAGAACATTTTGAACCGACTGCGAATCGACTCCAGGCAAGCCACCCAGGTAAAAGACCTCGCCAAATGAGTCGGGACCTTGCGTCAACCAACGATGCCAAAGCTGGGCTGTAACCAACAAGCCTCCTGATCCGTCGGGCACTCGTTGTCCAGCCAGATCGATGGCGGGGTCCAGCACGATCGCCGAATCGCCCCACTGGATTCCCGCCTGACCGGGACTCAATCCGAAACGAATAGAAGTCCCATCAGCCAGTTGTCCGGTGATTCGCCACTTGGCCGGTAGATCAGTCGTCGCGGCCGTCTGCTGTGAACTCGCCCAGATTTCTTTTTGAATCTGCTCATTGAAAAAGTAGTTCGCGTAGCCCGCTCGTTCGACAATCATACGAGCCGCCGCCTCGGGTACGCCTGGCTTCTCCGGCTTGATTTCAATTGGTTTTGCTTCATTCGGTTCAGGCGTTTTCGGCTTATCGTCAGGTGCGTCGGGCCGTTCGACGCGAGGGCTGCCCTGAATCAACCCGATCAATTCTTCTTGCGAGTGCAAACCTTGCAGCCGCACCACACATTTCCTGAGCTCACCATCGCGACGATATTCCAAGGGCACTCGCCAACCCTTTGGGTAAATGCCAAGCACATTTTTGAATTCATTCACCGTTTCAATCGACCGGCCACCGAAAGAAACAATCTCGTCGTTGTAACGCAGGCCACGGCGATAAGCGTCCGAATTACCCAGGATATCGTCAACGACAACTCGTCCTCGCGAATCGGTCGTCACGATCGCTCCCAATGTCGCGTGGTCGACGATCCGCCCGCTGGCCAGATGATTCCAGAACAATTTGATTTGATTGATTGAGATTGCGTAGCCCACACCGACATTGACGCGTCCACGCTTTTCGAAGGAACCACGCCCGTTGATGCCAACCAGTTGCCCACTGCCATTGAACAAGGGGCCACCAGAATTCCCTGGGTTGATTGCGGCATCCGTTTGAATGCAGTCGGTGTATTCCAGGAGAGTACCTGCGGGGTACTGGTACCGATTGACTCCCGAAACGATGCCCCAGGAAACGCTCGGTTCAAAATTGGTAGCCAGCAAAAATGGATTGCCGACAGCGAAACAGGACTCGCCCACTTTCAATTGGTCGCTATCGCCTAATTCAGCCACTGGAAAATCTTCGCGTCCCAACAATTTGATCAACGCCACATCGCCGGTCGGATCAATTCCAACCAACACAGCGTCGTACAATTCTCCGTCTGGCATGGAACAGTGCATCCAGGTGCCGCATGGCTTTACCACGTGATAATTAGTCAACGCATAACCGTCGGCAGTTACCACCACACCTGACCCACCACCGTTTCCGTCCGTCGAAAAAACACAAATCGAAGCTGCGGTCGCCTTGGCAATGACATCGACCCGCTGCCGATCGCTTTCCAAAGCTTGTTGCAGTTCATCGCTTTTCTCAGTGATATCCTGAGATGACTCACGCGAAGTTTGAGCCCACAGCGACGCCGCCTGGAAACTGAAGCACAACAATATCAAAGCAATCGCCCACGCGACGCGAGCCACCGTGTGGGCTGGCGCGACATACAAGATGCTCCATCTGATGTTGTGGCTCATCGACTTACCTTCAAATCGCAAAAGTGAATCACATCGCCAATGTTTCGCCCGTCGTGGTAGCGAACCTCGATCGTCAATCGGTTGACCTCTTGAATATCGATATCCAACAACTCGGCGGTATCTGTTTGGTTGTTCCAAATTCGCTGGTAGACCGGCGCACCGTCGCCTGAAATGACAATCTCAACCAAACCGTCCAGAGGTGCATCCGGTGCGAACCCACACCATGATTCCAAACGTGAAAAGCGTCGGCCCAGCGGGTAGACAACACGTGTGCCACCCTTCATTGCGACGCCCGAAGTGAATTCTCGATGATTTAATGTAGTGGCCGCACCGACTTCCGCTGGAATGTTCAAGCTGAGAATCTCGTTCGTGTGCGACTGGTTGAATCGAGGGCCATTTAATTTCGCTTGCAAATCGTAGACTTGTGGACTGACAAACAACTGGTTCCAATTGACGGTGGATGGAGTCATTTCGCTGACGTACTGAAATCGCACAGCACTGAAATCAATCGTTTCGATTTCATCGCTCGGCAAAATCAAACTCTCACCACAGACCAATTGAATCAGAAATGTCTCCGGCGAATCTGCCTCAGTTGGTTGCATCGTGCGAATGAAAAACTTGCTGCCAGATGTCGTCGCCAACAGCGCAACGGGCTCGACAAAATTTCTGGTCGCGGCGTGAAACCATGCCATGCCGCTTACTCGATCACGCGGCGCTTCGGCCGTCCGGTCGTCGGTGGTAAAACCGATCGTCTCTTTCGTGACCTGGCCGATAATCCCTTCGACAAAGTCGTAGTTGCCCTCACGGTCAATGATCAACCAATCGCCAGCCCGCTGTTCGGATTCCAGAAACTGCCCCCATCGCGACAGCGTGTCCGCAGACGCGGGACTCATCAATACCCAATCGACATTGCGAGTATTCAACGACTGGATCGCGGCGGTATCGGCCGACTCGCGGAACGTTAATTGCGAATCATCGTCAATTTCGAACTGGTCCACCATGATCATCGAACCGTCCACCAAACGGATCCGATTCGCACGGGACGTTGTTATGGCATCTGAAAAACGAATCAAACTGACCTGCTCAACCGGTAGGTCGACTGGCTCTGCAGATGCTTCTTCGTCAAAGGCAAGTGAGATTGCTGATTCGTTCAACCCTTTGATCACGGCTTGTTTTTCCGAGCCCTCGATCGTCACCGTCGCCGCTTGCGGCATGGCAAACGAAACCGAAGTGGCCGTCGCGTTTGCAACCGCGATGGCAACCATTTGGCAAAAGATGATCATCCACCTGGCACGCATCATTGATTCTTCCCTGATCGTTGGCCCGACGGTGCAGGCTCGCGTGCCAACTGACGAAAGTACTCTTCAATCACTTCGCGATAATGAGGCGGCATGTCCTTGGCCATTTCGGCAAGTGCAGCGGCCCGTTTCTTTGGTGGCAGACTTCCCCAATCGCCAGCTCCGTCGATATCACGTTCCGTCACTTCACCCGATCCCTTGCCACCCGAATTTTGAGACTCCTGCATCGGCTGGGAAGATCCTTGTTGCGGCTGAGCGGAAGCCGACTGACTCTGCTGTTGTTGCATCTTCTCTTCCAACTCCTCGATCATTTGATCAAGCTTTTCCAGCACCGCTTTCTCCTGGTCGATAACTCGGGTTCCGCTGCGGTGGAGTGCCTGGCGGCGGCGAATATCCTGCATCAATCTGGAAACCTCATCCAGCGAATCCAATTCCAACGACTCCATGTCATTGATCATCAACTCAGCGACAGTAGCGTAGCGGCGTGGAATCGTGCCCTCATTTTCCTGCAGACGATTGAGCGTTTCCAGCGCCGGCTTGATCATCAACAACCGCTGCTGCGACAAACCGCGATGAAACAACAACTGCGACGGATCGAAAACTTGTTCCGTGGTCAGTGGATCCAGCAACTCCAGCGCATCATCGTATCGCTGATGTCGCGCGAGCCAGCACCCGGCCACCAGGCGAATTTGATGACGAGCGGAAGCCGGCAACGTTTCCGTTTCAAACAACTGCGGCTCGATGATGTTGCGCCAATTCGTTGAGTCCTCGGGAGCCCGCCCAAACAGCTTGATGGTTTCAGCGGTGTGCGGAAAATACCCAACGATCAATTCCAACACCACTCCCTGCGCGGATTGCGGATGTTGGCTAATTCGAGCGTCCAGATCACGCAAGCCAGTGGCTGCATCGACTTTTGCTGCCGCAGCCCATTCCTCGATCCACTGCGTCATTTGCTGGTTATCAGGTTGTTGCCACGTTGCCTGGCGTTCCAGCTCTTGCGCGAACGCTGGGGCGCCAACACAAACAACCAAAGCCAACGACATCACGAGAATCGCAGTGCGTGGAATGGACACGAATATCGAATTCGAATTCGCAATTGTTTTGGAACAGTTGATTTGCATGAAAACGGTATTCACCTGTTAGTTGTTCTTGCCCACGACGATGTCATGTGTGATTTGCTGTAGCCGGTGTTGGCGTTCGCTCAGTTTTTCCAAAGCGTTGCGGACATCCGGGTCATCTGAGTGGCCGACTTTGTCTTCCGGATTCACCAGTAGATTGGCGTATCTTTGGTGCCGACCAAGAATCTGCTTTTGCAAGCCGCGAATTAATTTCAATTCAGCCAGCTCATTGACCAGCGCCTCGTCTCCTGGTTGTTGCTGGCCGGATTGTCCCTGACCTTGTTCCGATTGCTGTTGTTGAGCTTCCTGAGCTTGCTCGAATACTTCCACCAGAAACCCTAACGTCTCAATGATACTCATTTGAATTTCCTGAGTCGTCGAGTCCGTTTTGGCTGTCGACAATCGATCGGCCACTTGCTGCATGTCTTGCTGGACTTGCAACAACGATTCAACGACGGCGACCGACGATCCTTCGTCCTCCAGCACCAACAACGCGCGAGCCGCATCGGTCACCAGACCCTTTTCGCGCACCGCCAACTTCCCCGCCTGAATCTCCACCTCATCATTCGCCGAGTTGTCGCGCACGTCGTGCAATGTCACTGTGTCCTCGTGAATCTTCACCTGCGCTTCCAGCATCTGCCGAAACCGCGACTCCAACGACGCCAACATTCGCTTGATCTCTTCTTCACGCAACTGACGCAGGATGCGTTCGAGTTCCTGTCGAGCCTGTTCCAGTTCTCGCTCAGCCTCGCGCATCTTCTCGATCGACTCGTCCTGTTTCGCTTCCTGCATTTTCTGCTGGGCTTGCTGCATCTTCTGCTGAGCCTGCTGCAATTTATTGGCGACCGGGTTTTGCGGTTGCTGAGCCTGTTGTTGCTCGCTGCCTTGTTGTCCTTGCTGGCCTTGTTGTCCCTGCTGCCCCTGCTGACCTTGCTGGCCCTCAGACGATTCAGATTGCTCTCCCGATTCGCTTGGTTCATCTGATTCGCTTGGTTCACCTGATTCGTTTGGCTCGCCTGATTCGTTTGACTCACTTGATTCACCCGATTGCTCGCCTGACCGTTGCCCGTCCTGCGACTCAGAACCATCAGCCTGTTCCGCCTCGTTTCTCTCGATATCTTCCTTTAAACCTTCGGTTCGCTTCGAGTTTCGTTCCTGGTCCTCTTGCAGCTTCCGGCTTTGCTTGCCACGTTCGGTTTGCCCGCGAATGCCTTGCTGGATGCGGAGTATCTTGTTGATCTCCTTGACGTATTCCTTGTACTGATCGATTTGATTTCGAATTCGTTGACTTCGATCTTCGCTCTGCAACAGGTCCAGCAAAGCCTGCAGTTCCGTTGCGATCTCCGCCTGACTTTTTCCTGCGTTCCGGAACCGCGATTGATCGAGTTGTTTTACCGCCTGTTGCAATTTTTGCAGCGTCAAACTCTCACGCGAAGACTGATAGGCCTTCTGCAACAATTCGGAACGTTCCGGGTTGTTGTCCTGTTCAAATTGGTAGAGCGAAAACAGTTTCTTTTCCAGCAAGTCATATTGTTCGGCCAGCTTCTGCTGTTCGGCCAGGATCTTTTCTTTGGAGTCCTGTTCTTGCCACGCATCCAAACGCTGTCCGAAAACGCCACCAAACCCAAACGCCATCGTTAAACAAAACAGCACCGGCATCGAAACGTTCAAGATTCTACTTATTGAAAATATCATCGAATGCCTCCTTGTTTCTGAGTGCGTCAGTACGTTTTTGCAGTTCCGTTTGCTGCTCCAGCATATTCCGCACAAGGTCGAGCAACTCGTTTTGAGTTTCAAACTTTAACAGCGAATCCAACACGCTTTGAATTTCAGCCAGAACGCCATCGACCGAAGTCAACGACGCCAATGCCAACTCGTCCGCCAGGCGTTCCGAATCCGCCGCCGAACCGTTCGCCAATTCGGGCGAGCGATCTTGCTGAGTCCTCTCCGCCAATTCCCGATAGACCGCAATCGCTTCGCCCAACCGATCTTCCAGATCCGGCATCGAACTCTCGGCGATCTTACTCAAAGGCGTCGCCACCTGATCTTGCAGTCGTTGTTTGCGATCTTCGGCATCGATTCGATTATTGATCAGCTGCAACCGGATATGATCGAAAGAGAAGGCCACACCCTGAATCTCGCCTCTGGATTTTTGAGTTTGCAAAACGGCACGCTGCAAAAACAGCAAACGCAAATCCCAATCTTGTGACGATTCCGCATTGGCCGGTGTATTCGCTCGGTCACCTGGTTCAAATCCCGCGTCACGAGACTGTGCATTGTTTCGATCAGCCTGCCCGCGGCGAATGTAATCTCGCGCCTCCGTCATCTCTCGGTAGATCTGTTCCAGTCGAAAACGTTGATCGGCCTCTTCCCGTTCCAGGATTCGCAACATGCGGTCCGCGCTGACAACTTCCAGTGGATGTTGATTGCCAGCTCCGATATTTGGTTGCGTGTTGAGGTCACAAAAATCTTTGGCGACGGCCGACAAGACAATCTCGTTGGGCGACTGAGTCGGCAAATCGGCCGGGATCTGTCCTCCGATTCGCAATTGGCGCAAATCGATCTCGCCCTCCAATGTTCCGTTGGTCACCTCTTGCGACAAGATCATCGTATCGGTCAACGGCGTTTGCAACTCGAACCAAACTTCCTGGACACCGTGCTGGTCCTTAATCTCGGCAACCAATGGAATTCGTGCGTCCGGAGTAACGGCAACTCCGATGCCTTGCAAACGTGAACTGACTTGCGGTGGCTTGTCCGATTCGGCGGCGATGCGAATCCGGGTCGGAGCTTCCGAAAAGACGCCGTGCTGGTCCTGAATCATGACCGACAGATCGACCGTTTCCTGGATCTGCAGATTGGCGATATCAAATCGCGCCTCTGCTTGCTTTCCTTCCACCGGTCGTTTTCCATCCAGCGTTTGCAAGACTTGATTTTCGGGCCCCAGCACGAACAGGCGCTGCAGCGGACGGTCGGCTTCGACCTGAATTTTCGCAGCCGTTCCAATTGGCAACTTCATGCCGGATGTAATTGGCAACTGGCGCGGCGTGAACCTGGACGACACTTCATCGACCAGGTAATCGGGATAGACGCAATCTGCGATTCGCTGGACGACGATGGGCGGCGAAACGACCTTGATATGAAAGGGACCGATTCGATGATCATCACCACGCACGTAAAACGTGAGGTCTTCAACGACACCGTCCAGAATCTCCTGGTCCAGTGCATAAGTTTGAAAGCCATCCCGGGCGCCGCCAATCCGAGTCATTGGCATTCGGCCCGACTTGCCACTGCTGGAACGCCAGGTGAATTCGCAGAGCCGCGGCAAGCGTCGTCGGTTCTTTGTTTCTTTGCTGGACGCATCGGGCATCTCCGCCTTGACCAACAACGAGACTTTCGAGGCGGCACCGACAAAAATCTGATCTTCCTGAAAAATCTGCGTCCTGTTCATCTCTGGAATACCGTCGATCGATTCGGCGTGTTTGATTTTCAGGCCGACCAATTCGATTCGGCAATCGCGTGGCCACTTGTCCTGATCCAGAAAATAGATTCGACGGAACGCTGTGGAAAATGCATCTCGTTTCGCAACGGCAAACCAGCCGACGCTGCTGGCCAATACCAGTGTGGCCAACCCGGCCCAAATCAACGGACGAAAGTTGAACACGTGTGACAACGCTGATTTTTTCAGAGTCGATTCGGCATGACCCTTGACCGACCGCATCATCCGTTCATGTTGCTGGCGAGCGGCCTGAGATTCTGTCGCCGACAAACCAGCCAATTCAGCGTTCTGATTCAGTTCCGGCGTTTGCACGACCGTTGCCAGTGCGTCGTTTAGATCCGGAAAACGTCGTTCCAACAGGATCGCCAAAGATTCACGACTGAGACGACGAGTGACCCGGCGGAAAACGTGATGGAAAAGAATGTGACCGAAGACCGCTGCGATCAACACCAACAGACACAGACGCACCGGACGTGACAGTTCAGAGAATCCCAACGTGACTGGCAAATAGTCCAGTGCAAAGGCGATCCAGAACGAAAAACAAACCCAGATTGCGGCCAACAATAATCCGTGGACCAAAACGTACTGGCGAATCTTGCCGCGTAGCGAATCCAGCACTCGATCAATGACCTCATGCCGATCCGATGGGCGATCCAACGGCCTTGGCAAATTCGCATTCTGTGTTTCAGCGTTCATAGATTGGGTCAGTTGACGCCTTTTCAAACTTCCGTTTCAAATCCCGGGCAACGCGGCTTCGACCGGGCTCGTTTTCGTACCATTCCATTCTATCGGAGCGGGACTTTAAGCCACACACTAATCACCCGTTCGGATGACCTATTATTCGCGAATTGAGCAAAGTTTCTGTGCTGTGACACGCACAAAATCGCTTTCCACCATTCGTATCACAATTTTCGCAAACAAGCAGACATTTCGTAGCGGTTTCACATGGGTGAGCGATTGCTACGATGGAGTAATGACACGAGAAATTTCCAGACACTACCAAGACCCGCTTGAGATCATTTGGCTGAACGTTGCGCGGCAATGCGGGATCAGGGTCGTTCGCGATTCGGAAGTCTTCGCGTCCTGGGATGGACAAGGAGTATTGCGAATCGGAACCACCGAAACGCTGGACCCCGATGACTCACTGGCCCAAATGATTCTGCATGAGCTGTGCCATGCCTTGGTCGCTGGACCAGATTCGTTTTCTGAGGAGGACTGGGGGCTGGTCTACGACGATCAAAGCCATCAGGTTTTTGAACACGCCGCACTCAGGCTGCAAGCCGCATTGGCAGACGAGGTCGGCATGCGCGAGTTCTTCGCCTCGACAACCGACTTTCGAAATTACTTCGACGCTTTGCCCGACGACGCCTTGTCTTGTGACCACGAAGACCGAGCTGCCGAACTGGCTACCCAGGCAATGCAACAGTTGAGGTCCGGCGAGTGGTACGCGCCGATTCGCGATGGATTGAATCGAACCAAAGCGATTGCCGATTTGATCGCTGATGCCAACGTGGAAAAATCGATCTGGAACCTCTGAAAGGAAGTCACGCCAGCTTGTGTAACCGGCGCACGATCCATTCGGTACATAACACCAAGGCCAGCCAAAAGACCAACCAGCGTGAGAACTTTCGGGCAAACCACTCGTCTGGGCTGCCCGGCAAGAACGTCTCCTGGTCAACGACACCGATCCTGCCACTCAATCCTTGTGAGCCGGACAAGCTGACTGACTGTGCTGTACTGAAATCAGGATCATCGGTATTGGCAATCGTCTTTGCCTGGCCGTTCCCATCCACATCGAAAAAGTAAATGCCACCGGTCCGCGCTGCGATCTCCGACAATAAGGAATCGTTCCGTTCCGGGTTCACTTTCTCCAAATCAGGAATCGCCGCGTGAATACTCGCCTTCAACGGTTGGCCCTCCGCATCGAACGGCAGAGGCAAAACGATCTCGTGATTGCCTTCGTTGGTCGTCACCAGCTGGCCGGTGAAGCTGCCCGGCCGGGCGACGTCCTGAATATTTGTTAGCTGGATCGTTTGCGACGAGCCATCCGGGTTCCGCACAGTCGCCTGTACGTTCTTTTGCATAAGCGGTTGATCGGCTGCGTCTCGCAGGATGGCACGAACCGTGACCTGGTCGCCAACCCAGCATCGATTGCGATCCGGCAACAACACGCCTCGATTTGAGTCTCGCAACAACCGGCCTTCAGATACCCAGCGAATGATGTTCAGGTAGTACGACTGAAAGTACTGCACATCGGCAGTTCGCAGACGCCAGATTTCGCCGCTGGCTTGAAAGAAGACTCGACCAGCACCGTAATATTGCGAGGCCAGGTAGATCGGCAACTCGCCTTCGATTTCTGTACTCGGGTCGGAGAAGCGAGCCAGAATTTCGGCACCGGCTTTCGGTTCGTTCACCGCGTAGTATCCGTACACGCCACGAAATGATTCCCAATTCGAAATACTCTCGGCTGCTCCGCTTTTTCCGAGCCACAAGTGTTTGGCCGTTCGACCTTCACGGCTAAACGCCAACGGGAAAGCCTGCTTTCCACCGAACCGACCCAGCTTCAGGGCGGCTGAACCTTGGCTGTAAAACGAAACTGGATACAAGCCACGAATCAGATCGATCGTCTCTTCACCACGCGGTCGTCGCGTCCATTCGGGCGTAAACACTGGTCCGGCAATCAGCAACATTCCGCCAGCTTTCTCAGAAACCCAGCGATCAAGGTTCCTCATTTGTTCCTTTGACATCAACCGCCAATCAGGATCGAATCCAACCAAACAATCGTACTCGTTCAACTGCTCAGCCGTTTCCGGAAATTGAAACAGCAGCTGATCCGATTCCTGATCCGCACCCGGGCGAGCGTTTTGCAGCCAGACATCCAGTTGGACATTCTCATCACGAAACAATTGGTTGCGGAGGAATTGGTAGTCTCGACTCGGCCCACCGGCGACTAACAACACCTTCGTTCGCTGTTGCAATACTTGAACGACGGTTGATTGAGAATTGTCGGTGGCGTCCAGGTCTCCCGCTGGTGCATCGATTTCAATGAAGTAACGCCGGCGTCCTTCCTCCTGCCGCGCCAATTCGAAATTCACATTGATCGGCTCACCGTCGGCAGGCAACCTGATTGACCGCTCGTCCTCAACCTCTACCGGTCCGTCCGATTGGTCCTCATTGGTCGACGACAAACGAACACGTACCGATTCGTCCTGGAAACCATACGACTGCACGATACCATTGACCTTGAATTTGTCATTGGGAAAAACACGACCGGGTGCTTCAATTTCACTGACACGAATGTTTCGGGCAGGTTGCTCACTGCCGATGCCGATAACGTAAACCGGGATGTTGGCGTCGCTGGCCATGGCGATCGCTCTGGATGCCGAGGTGCCCTGGTTCTGGCAACCGTCGGTGATCAACAGGATGCCGGCCAGCGCCGTGCCTCGGCTACTGCTAACAACATGCTCAACCGCCGCCCCGAGTCTGGTGGCGATGCCGCGGGGAGCCAGTTGCTCATTCCAATCGATCGAATCCAGATCGTCCAGATCGGAAGCGGACTGCGAGTCACCTGAATTCGTTGTTTCGAGCGTGCTGGTTGATTCGAATTCGGTAACGGCGTTCTCGTTCTGTGCCGCGACAGCGTCCTGCCAGCCAAGCGATACTGGCAGAGGCAAGTTGCTGACCAACAAGTCCGCGATTGCCAGGATCAAAACACCCAAGGCCAGCAGCAGACTGCCCCCCGCCATCGTCGATGGTCCGAAACGATGCAGCTTCATTCGCAACACGATGGAGGCCAGCAAACACAAGATCGCGATCAAGATACTGACTTGGCCAACGAATCCAAAACTCCGGGATGTCGACATACCGGTGATTGCACTGGCCGCATCCGTCGCATCGGCCGCTCCCTCATCCCGCGCGATGGAGATCGGCTGCTGCTTTTCCGCTTCGGCGATCAATTCGGGCTTGTTCGTTTCGCTGAAGCGGTAGAGTTTCAGTTCGTGTTGTTGATTCAAATCAGTTAACAGACCGGCATCATTCGCCAGGTCGATGACTCGATCGATCCGTCGGACTTGCTGGCTACCATCAACGGAATCCGAGTCGTTCAATCCCATACTCAGACTGGTATCGATCAACACGGCCAACCGCGACGGCTTGACCAAACGCGCCTCGCTACGCTTCTCGGGGCCCAGAAAAAACAACAACAAACCCAACAGCGCCATCAACCGCAGCGACAACAACGCGACAGCCAGCGGTTTGGGAAGTGCCGCAGAGTCTCGCCGATAAATGGCCACACTCAACCCGGTCACCGCGACCACGACCACCAGCAACAACAGCCATTGCCACCATTCGCCGATTGGCAACAACGGTGCCAATTCGAAAAATGTTCGTGAATCGGTTTGTGCAATGAGGTGGAAAATAGTTTTTGCTTTCTGTTGGTCGGGAACACTCCCGGATTTCTATCAGGCGGCACTCGGTGGCCGACGTTTCGATCGCCCGGAGTCTTTGCCTTCTGTTTTGCCCGCTGGCTGGAAAGTCTGTCTACTTTTGCCTTTGCCCTGTGCACTGCCCGATGTTCTGCCTGAACCCGGATGATACGAACACTGCCAGGCCAACCACTGCTCGACCACCATAGCGATCAACAACAGCACCAACAGAATTCGAACCAGCGAAGTCCCGCGGTTTTGGTTTGCGTTGGGGCCAAAGTTCTCCCAATTCACGACATTGGCGTTGCTGGCCGTAGCCAACAGATCGGCGCGAGTTGCCAAACTCAAATCGCTTTCCTTGTTGTCAACGTTCAGTGCAAATCGTTGAACCTGAAATTCTGAGGCATTCGTTTGCAACCAGGTCTCGTAGACTCCTGGCAGACTCGTTTCGCCAGGTACATTGCCCAAAGTGATCGCGGGAGTGTTTTCGTTTGAGGCATTCACCTGACTGGCCTTCGCCTGCCATGCGGCTCGATCGAAACCGAGTCCCAGCAAATCGCTGGTGGGAGACACGAACTGTACGTCCGGTCGATAGTCTTGAATCGGCAGTTGATATTCCCTGGTCGACCCGGTTAACAATCGATGATCTTTATCATTGCCACGCGCGACGTAGTCTTGCATCAGCAACAGGGTTGTTGGAAATGTCGGGTTACGTAGCCAGTTATTCCAACGACCATCGGCGGTGGTCAGACACGCCAGCACTGTTCCATTGCCAAACTTTTTTTCAACCATCAATGGTCGCCGCTGGTCTCCACGAATCGTCGCGATCACGTCGACCGCCGGGTCTGCGCTCGCATCCCATTCCAGTGGCGGATGGCAAACGCGTTTGACTTGCACCAGATCGAGCGGCGAATAGTTGACGTCCAGCACCGATTCAAAAACAGGGTGCCGCGTGGCTCGGATATCGGCTGACTGTTGATCCAGTTGCTCTGCCACCATCGACGTGCCAGCCAGCGGCAAAGGAAAGAGTCCATTGCCGCGTGCGTACAGAGTCTCCGAATAGTGCTGCAAACTTACATTCGGCCCCGTGAAAAACACGAGCCCGCCACCTTGTCGAACATATTCCTGCAAATGCTGATTCGCCGATTCTTCCAGCTGATCGATATCCAACAAGAAGATCGTTTCGTACGCCGACAACTGGCTGGCGTCCTGATCTCGTAACACAGCCGGGTTGGCCTGATCGACTTGCAGTCCCGTCATTCCATTTGGCGCCATGGCGATCGACATGAAACGACTCTCTGCAGGAGGCCCGGCCCTGACGACCAGGACTTTTTCGGATGTCGAGAAACGCGCGACTACCCAACTGGCATCATCACCCGGCAACGCATCGGCAACCAGAGCGGCATGAACGGCGTGTTGTCCGGGACTGGTGAAGTAGACCGGGAAGCGGCGAGTCACCGATTCGCCCGCAGGGATTTCCTCAATCAACATCTCAGGCAAGTCATCGAGTGAGGGCTGAATCCCGGCGGCTGTGACTGACTCGGTTGCTTCATCCGGATAAGTTGCCGACTTCAAATTGATTTGAACCTTACGAGCGGGCTCTTGGCCAAAGTTAGTTACCTGCAAACTCATCATCAGCGGAATGCCCGCGACTCGAACGCTACCCGATGACTCAAGCGCTGTGATCGCCAGGTTGGCATTTTCCGTATCGGCCAATCGTATGAATTCGGTCGCCGCGCCCGAAGCATCCAGTTGCTGGAACGCTTGCTTCAGGGAATTCGACTTCTCCCAATCTTGCGATCGAAAATCAGAGAGCACATAGACGATGGCTTGCTCGCTGGAACGCTGCTGGATCAGGTCCAGTGCGAATTCAACTGCAGGTTCGGGACCGTCCGCCAACGACGTGACGATCAAACTGCCTGCCGCGTCCGTCATGATGCGTTCGATTCCCCGATCAACGCTGACAGCATTTAGCAAGGCGGATCTGTTTTCATCTTCTACTGGTTCATCTTCTGCCTGAGTTCTGGAATCCGCCAGGGCTGCGACTTGTGAAAAGCGGATCAGAGTCACTTTCTGATTGTCGCGACCAGCGATCCGAGTCCCGATCATGCCGATCGATTCACGAGCTCGATCCATTAACGTTCGCCCGGAATCGGTTTCGCCCATCGAAAGGCTATCGTCGACCAACACATAGTGATGCGTCACGTTGCCACCCAAAAATCGGGCCATGCTGTCGTTGTTACATCCGATCTGCCCAACGGCCAACAGGATCAACAACAGGCAGGCAATCCGGGCCAACAGCAACAACAGTTGCTTCAACCAAACCCAATTGCGATTCTTCTTGTGGCTGGCCAGCAAAAAATCCATCGCCGCCCAGCGAACACGCTGGTGTCGCAGCCGATTGATCAAGTGGATCAAGATGGGCAGCAGAACGGCACTGGCCAACAGACCAGTCCACAGTAACGGCGATGATGTCAGGATGTTTTGCATTTCGTTACCGTGGCATTCCCAATCGATTGCTCAGGTAGTGTGCCAACACCGCGTCCAGTGAATCCCGAGTTCGCACCAAGGCGTAGTCGACCATGTTTTTCGCACAGCCGCGTCGCACCTTTCCCAGAAACTTTTCCAATTCCTGCATGTACCCTTCGCGAAGCGCCCGCGGATTACAGTTCAACACCGTTTCCGATTCCAGGTCCTCGAAACGGGTGGGACCATTGAATTCAAAGTCCAGTTCGTCGTCGTCCATGATATGAAACACCATCACATCGTGACCTCGCTGGCGTAGCAATCGCAGCCCGGCCAAAGTCGCATCGGGATCGGTGAACAAGTCCGACACCAAAATCATCATGCCGCGTCGTGGAAAGATCTCGGCGGCTTTTTGAAAAATGCTCTGAATGTCGCTCTTGTTTTCAGGTTGCTGCGAATCCATCGCATTGACGATCGACATAATGTGATTGCGGCGGCTACTGACGGGGACTCGTTCTCGAATTTGTGAGTCAAACGTGATGGCTCCGACCGCATCTTGTTGCTTCAAGATCAAATAGGCCAACGAGGCGGCGACCGTGCAACCGTATTCGTATTTGTTCAAGTCACCGTCGCCATACATCATGCTGCCTGAAACATCGATCAACAGATGGCACCGCAAATTGGTGTCCTCTTCGTATTGCTTGATGTACAAGCGGTCCTGCCGCGCCCAGACTTGCCAATCCACGTGACGCAAATCGTCACCGGGAACGTACTGGCGATGCTGCAGGAACTCAATCGATTGCCCAAAGTAAGGACTGCGATGAATACCAGACAGGAATCCTTCCACAATGTGCCGTGCTCGAACTTCCATTCTCGAGATACGACGGATTGCTTCAGGATGCAAAAATCTTTTGGAATCGGGCATCGTTTAACAATTCGTCTTCGCGAGAGGGAGTGTCGTCTATCAGGCGTTGAATCAGTTGGTCCGAAGTCACACCATCACTTTCGGCGGCGAAATTCAGCACGATCCGGTGACGCAATACAGGCTTGGCCATCGCCTGAATATCCTCGGCGGTGACATGCGTTCGACCATTCATCAGAGCGCGGGTTTTTGATCCAATCAACATGAATTGAACCGCTCGTGGACCGGCCCCCCATTGCATCAGATCCGAAACATAGTCAGGGACGCCTTCGTGTCCGACACGAGTCTGTCGAACCAGCGAAAGAGCGTAGCGAACCAGATGATCGCCGACGGGTACGTTCAGTACCGATTGTTGCAAGTCGACAATCTCTGCCGCCGTCAGCACCGGCTTGATATCAACCTGGTTACCAACGGTGGTTCGCTTGGCGATCGAAAATTCTTCGTCGAACGAAGGGTACTCGACGAAAATCTTGAACATGAAGCGGTCTTGCTGAGCTTCCGGCAAAGGGTACGTCCCTTCTTGTTCAATCGGGTTTTGCGTGGCCAGCACGAAAAACGGGTTGGCCAATTCGTGTCGCACACGACCGACCGTAACTTGTCGTTCCTGCATGGCCTCCAACATCGCAGCCTGCGTCTTTGGAGGCGTTCGATTGATTTCGTCTGCCAGAATCACGTTTGAGAAAACAGGCCCTTCCAGGAATCTTCGTTCACGTTGACCGGTACTCTTGTTCTCTTCAATGATCTCGGTGCCGGTGATATCGGCTGGCATCAAGTCGGGCGTGAATTGAATCCGGCTGAACGAAAGGTCCAGCGTGCGGGCGAGCGTGCTGATCATCAGCGTCTTAGCCAGCCCTGGCACTCCCTCCAGCAAACAGTGCCCGCGACTGAAAACTGAAATCAGCAACTGCTCAATGACTTCGTCTTGTCCGACGATCACCTGCGACAATTGATCGTGAATTTTCTGGCGTGCTTCGCTCAACTTCTCGACGGATCGCTGATCGACTCCGTCGGATGAGTCACTGGATTCCTGTCCATTCATTTGTCATTCCTTTTCTGCGCCTCACGAATAATTTCCGCTTGTCGTTTCGCGCGTTGGTTGGCTGCATTTCCGTTATCAAAAACTTCCTTGGTACCTGGCAACGTCAACTCATTCGTCAAGGACGCCGGCGCGGCAGGAGGAAGTTCCTGAGTAGATAGTTTGAGTGTCAATTTTCGGTCATTGAACAGGTGGGTAATCGTTTGTTCGGCCGGGTTCGATTCGATTCGGTGTGTCTGAATACTCCAGCCCGGAATACGTTGCACATCGACCAGTCGCCCGTCTCGCAAGTCCAACGAATGCAGTTCGACCATGTTGTCGCTTCCGCGAGCCGGCTGATCAATAGGGTAAACGACGCGCGACAACGTCAGAATCGGAGCGTCGATCGGATGAGCCATCGGAATCCCAAAGCTCTCCAGCCGTACCGCTGCCGGCCATTGCATCTTACCCGTTCGACGATCGATACAATAAACCCAGCCGTCAAACAAAAGAGCCTGCGACATCAACCCACCCCGGATCCGCACATTGAATCGCGTAACCGGTGCGTTGGGTGACGGTCGATTCACATCCATCAACAGCAAATCATGATCAAGCAACGGGACGACACGCATTGATGTAAATTTCGTATCCCGCAGTTTCTCACTGGCCGACGACTGCCCGGTTTCCATTTGAACGTATTCCATTTGGCCTTCGGGCTGGACAATCACCATCGATTTCGGATCACGCATCACTCCCTTGGAACCGATCGGCCATGATCGCTCCCAAACCTGTCGCTCCGATTCCAGATCGAAACCGGCCAGCGTTTGCCCCTTTGCCGTCTTGTTTGTGAAAATCATTTGCAACCCGACCGAGTGCCACAGCGTTTGTCTCGAGAACGCTTCCAGGTCAACTTCGCGAGTCTTTCGTCCCGATACGGCATCGAACAAGGTCGCCTCGGAGTAGACTCTGGCCGTCGTGCCTTTCTTTGAATACGTCAGTAGAGCTACAGAATTTTCATTGGCAACCAGCCAACCGGGCCGTTCAGTATCGGTTCGTTGCCAAACCAGATTTCCAGTCCTTACGTCGACCGCCTGAATGGAATTGCCAATCCGGAAGAAGGCGTGCCGTGCATTGCTGGCGAAGTTCCCGATCGGAAAATCGTTGCTCTGGCTTTTCATTGCCAGAAGGTTTGGCCCCCATGGATTACGAATAGATTGCTGGCGATAGGAAGTGCGAACCTGCGTTGATGAAGCGGACTGCTTCAGATTTTTATGCCACAGCAAGCCTTCCTGATTCGATTTCAGTAAATTCAAATCAACCGCAATCATGTCGTAGGCATACGTGAACAACATCAGACTGCCATGAATCGCATACGAGCCGGTGTAGGTATTCGATGGATAGTACGACAGTGTTCGAGTGTTGTCTCGGTAGGGGACTTTACCGATCTCCTGCCCGGATTCGTCGCGAATGAACAGCATCGCCTCCTGGATCGCTACCTCCAGACGAATATTGACTGGTGCTTGACCCGTTCGTGCCTGACATACTGGTTGCACCATGTTTCGAGAAAGGTAGCGTCTTTGAGATTGCAATGGAGCCATCTGCGATTCAACGCCTCCATACCCCCAAAAATTCCAATCGTGCGGGACGGCCTTGTCCGGTTGGTCGGCGAAGTACCGCTGCCCAAATTCCAGTCCCGAAATTTTCTTGTCTGCGCTCTCTTCTTCGTTCGAAAGTGGATCAATGAAATCAGTCTTTTCCCACTTGGTCAGGAAAGCCTTGGCACGCTCGTCCGCTCGCAATTTCCAGCCAGCAGCATCCAACGACATCAAGCGAATCGCCTCGATCCGGGCCTCGGCGCTCAATCGATTGAGTGGAGCCATCGATTCCAACTGGATTGAATCGAGTACTTGCTCGACCGCCGTATAGTTGGCTTGTTGCAGATGCCATTTCGCCAGCCGAAACAACTGCTCCACAGGCAAGTAGCCTGTTCCAACGAAATCATGAATGACCGAAAGACGCAACGGCGACATTTCCGGCGAATTCGTCTGGCACCAACTTCGCAACTCGTCTTGTCGTTGACTCCCTCCTTCATCAGAAGCGACAAGCGAAGCCCGCAATCTTTGTTTCAGCTGGGCGTCGACGCGAATCTTCAATCCGCCATCGTCAACCAACTGGAAACCGGCCTCTTCATCAATACGGCCGAAATTTTCTTCGTCGATCAAGTCCAGGGCTTCCGCCAGGTTGCCATCGTTTAACAAGCCCCAGAAATGTGCGGTCGTGTATTTCAGCTTCCCATAACCCGCCAGTTCGTCCGCGTAGGTGTTCACATAACGACGAACTGACGCGTAATCCTGTTCCATCAACTCCAGCATCAAATCCAGCAGTACCATCTTCTCACGGCGACCGCCCGTCAATTGATAAGCCTGGTCGGCCGACTGCACGGCCGGCAACAGCTGGCCATCCTGAGCATGCAACTGAGCCTGCCACAACAAAATATCCGAGCGGTTTTCGTCCGTTGATTCCGGATCATCCTGGAATCGCCGGACTCGTTCGCGAATCGGTTGCGATTGCCGGTACACAGATACCCAGTCATATCCCTGTGAGATCAGGTCGCCCTTGTAGCAAATCAAGTTGCCCAGAATTCGTTGAGTGCGATCTACCTTGGCGATCTCGCCTCTCTGAATGTCAAACTCTACCAGATTACGATTCGCGGTTGGCAAGAAGTATCGATCGCTGGTGCGAAACCCGCGCCCCGATGGCTGACCAACTTTGTCCAACGAAATGTTCCAGCGAACTGCTCCGGTTTCCAAATCCAGAGAACGGAATGATCTCTTTCCAACCAGCAGAATCTGCCCACCGTAGATCCCGGCAACGAATAATGTGTCCTCGATCGGCCGCCCTGAGACCGAACGTTGCTGTTGAGTCTCCGGTTCCCAGACCTGTTGACCAGTCATTAAGTCCAGACAATAGACTCGATCGGCTTCCGGAGGCGTAACAACGATTCGACCCTCGGCGATCGTGACCGTCGAATCGATGGAGATGGTATCCAGTCGCGTTTGTTTTTGACGCAACGCGCGTTGGCGGCCGCGCAGCAAGTCCCGCTGATTCCCCATCCACTCAAGCGGAAACTGAGTCCCCCACATCAGGGACCGAGTCGATCGTTCGATCCCGACAATACCATAAGCCGATGTCGAACAAACAATGACGCCATTGCTGAACGAAGGGGTGGCAGCCGCCAGGCGACGAGGCTGGTCTTCGACGATCGCCGCCGGTGACGAGTCGATCGCTGCAACTTGCTGGCTCCAGTTCAGTTGACCCGTTTCACAATCCAGCACAACCAATCGAATCTCGCCGTTCAATTCACACATCACGAACAACTCGGAATCCAGCACCAACGGCGCTCCCAGGAAGAAGCAGCCTGCAAGTTCAGGCACACGCCCGCCCGTCTCACCGCCGACCTCCCAACAGAACGCACCTTGTCGGACGATGTCGACCGCTTTCAATTCGTTCGTCACTCTTCCCGAATTGGGATCGTTCGTCACCAGACCACGTTGCTGAATCAACCGCTCGTTCACAGGCGCTGCGTAACCCGGCCGGTCAATTACGAAGACTCGACGACCATCGCTTGCGACCTGGCCATAAAGATTGTCGCGAAACAATCGCTGGTCGATGTGCCAATTGTCGGTTTCCGCACGACGAGCCTGCATTGCTTGCGGTGGCCCCACGGTCGAACGACGTTTCCACGCGGGAAATTCCCAGATCCGTTTCCCGCTTTTGAAATCGATTCCGATCATTTGATCCAGAGAACGCACGATGACGGTATCACCGACCGCGACAGGTTGAATCGCCGGCAACACACTTTGGGCACGCGAAAGCCTACTGCGAAACACCTCGTCTGCCATTCGTTCATGATCGGGCTCGTTGATTGTTGGCACATACCAACGGGCGTACGGCAAAGGCAAACCGGTTCCCCTCGTGGCGTTTCTCTGCGGGTTGCCGCGGAACATCGCCCAATCTTCCACTGCTTGATAGCCAGCCAGCGAAGTGTTGCCGATCAATTCAATCAGCCAGGGAACAGCCGCGTCGGTATCCGTGAACATCGGAACCGTTTGGTTGCCGAACTGCACCGGGCGTCCCGGATTTCGATTTGCCAACTGAATCAGAGCCTCTTGCGCGGCGTTCTGATCGTCGCTCAGCAACCGACTGGTTGCCAACAGGATGGAAGCTTGTGGATCAAATTTTTCGCGAGCATCGTCGTCTTGCACCAGCATCTGAAAACTGGCGGCGGCCGACACCGGCTGCCCGATTTCCAGAAAGTGATGCCCCAACAAGTAAGTCGCCTGAATCCCGGGATCGGTATAGAAGAATTTTCTTGAGACTCTTGCCATCAAAATGAAATCGCTGTTGGCAACCGCCTGCTCCAGCATTTGCCTTGCATCAACTTCGAAACGCAACTCATAATCGCGGCGTTCCTTGCGAGGTATTTGGCCCATCATCTGCTGAGCTTGCTGATGGATGCTAACCGAGCGATACGGTTCGCCCTTCAGTGGCTGTAAGTAGTCGCCGTGCTTTGAGGACGCCAGGATTGCGCCCAGCAACTCAACGGCCGTGCGATAGTCCTGCAGCTCAATCGCTTCCCGGGCCTTTTTCAATGGCAACGACAATTCGCGCGGTGCCGGAACAAACAATGGCAATGGTTGGTCGTCCAGGACCTGCTGGTTTTGGTTCGTTTGTTTTACCTGCCAAGCCTGGACTCGATTCGCGGAGTTCGTCAGGCTCGCCAGCGTGAACACCAATATCACCAGAATGACCAATCTTCCAGGCCGTCGCCTTCTGGTGACTTGTCGATTGGCAGAATTCATCATCGGCGGCCGGGGACGTTATTCGGGTCAGAACGAACGGTTCAATGTCAGGCGTTGCAAAGTGGGTGCATGCGAATTCTATCCGAGTTTGGTACTGCGAAAAACAACAATCGGAGCTGTTAGCGTCACTGACCGGAAGTTATCGGAGGCAATTCGGCTGCGGCGCATGAAAACTTCGGTTAAAATTCTCACCAGATTGCTGTTGACGCAATGTTGCCATGCCTGGCAAACCGAATCAACAGGCTTGATGTTAATTCTGCTGGAACCCTGATACTGTTGATAAGGAGCTCGCAAATGAAAGTAACACGCGGCGCGGACGTAGAACAAAAACCGGTTGAGATGCCGGGGTCGAGTGGATGTCATGTTCGCTGGTTAATCGGCAAGGCAGACAACGCACCAAATTTTGCGATGCGGGAATTTCAGGTCGACCCTGGTGGACACACCCCCAAACACCACCATCCTTACGAGCACGAAGTTTACATCACCGAAGGGCAGGGCACGATCCTGGAAGACGGCGTTGCCCACTCCGTCAAATCAGGTGATGTGATTCTGGTTCAACCGAATGAGGTCCATCAATTCCGCAATCAATCGGATGCACCTTTCAAGTTCTTGTGCCTGATCCCTAATGCAGCATACGATTTACCCATCACCCAAGCTCCTGAATGCGGTTCGGAATAACGCCCATGTCAAAATCGACCACCAGTAAAAAGCGACGCGGCAAAGACCTCGAACGAATTATCTCGCACCTGGATACGCTGTACGAACGTGGCGACGATTGTCTGCACCCCGACACGGGCATTGTCGTCACCGATGGCGAATACGATGCGCTGCGACGTGAACTGAAAGAGGTCGCGCCGAAATCCAAACTGTTTGCAACGGCAACTGCCTCGAAGGTTGATTCGGCTGCCCGGAAAGTCGTGCATGATCCGCCTCTGACGTCGATCGAAAAAGCCAGCCACGAAATCGTCGAACGCCAGGAGGAGATGCTGTTCAAGTGGCTGATCGGCGCCGCTGGCGAAGATGCAGATCAGGCAACGACCAGCATCAAAGGAAAGACGTACAAAGACGAACCAGTCAAGATTCCAAAAGACTATTACTACCAGGCTTACAAACTGGACGGTGTTGCGTTGGCGCTGTACTACGAAGACGGCAAACTAGCGCGGGCTGGTCTGCGACCGCGTGACGGAATCAACGGCGAAGATGTTACTGAGCAATGCCAGTACGTTGCCGGCATTCCGGATAAACTGAAACAAAAAGTGACCTGTTCGATTCGTGGAGAACTCATTTGCAAGTTGAAGGACTTCGACAAAGTTCAAGCCGATTTGGAAAAGGCCGGCGCTCGCCTGCGTGCCAACCCCCGGAATCATGCGGCAGGTGGCATTCGCCAATTCAAGAACCCCGAGAACACCAAACGAATGCGACTTAGCTTCATCGCTTACACGATCGAGGCTCAGGATAACCCGCCCTACGAAACGGAACTGGAACGCGCCGAATACTGCAACAAGAAATTGGGTGTGCCGTACATTGAAACGAAGAAATTCAAGTTTGCCGACCTGGCCAAAATGGAAGCTAACATTTCCAAACTCGATTTCGAAGTCGACGGCGTCATCATCGGCGTCAACAACCTGGAAGACCAGACACAACTGGGACGTCACGGCGACCCGCTGACGGGTAACCCAAAAGGCAAGATCGCCTGGAAATTTCGCGAAGAAGAAGCGACGCCAAAAATCAAGGAAATCGAATGGAAGACCGGACGAACTGGCAAGGTTACGGCGGTCGCCATCTTTGACCCGGTTCGCCTGGCGGGCACCAATGTCTCACGCGCCACCCTGCACAACGCAGGATTCATGGACCGCAATCAAATTGCCGTCGGCTCGACCATTTCCGTTCGCAAGGCGGGCAAGATCATTCCCAAAGTCACGGGCGTCGTTAAAGGTCAGAGCAAACCGGACTTTCCGAAGAAGTGCCCGGCTTGCGAGAAGCCGACCAAGTTGCGCAAGGGTGGTTCCACAGCGATGCTGGAATTGACGTGCCCTAATAACGCTTGCCCGGCACAAATCATCAGCTCACTCTGTCACTACCTGGAAACGTTTGGCGTGCTGGGGCTTGGCGAAAGCCGCGTGACCAGCCTGGTCGAAGGCAACAAGGTGGCCGTGCCTGCCGATTTCTACGAATTGGATATCGAAGACGCCATGTCTTGCGATTTGACTCACCGACAATCCGCATTGGCCGTCGCCGCCATTCAAATGATCCCCAGCCCCGACAAACAGGACGAACTGGAGTCGCTGATTGACGAGGCCCGGAAAACAAAGAAAGTCGTTCCGTTGTGGAAACTGTTTGCTTCTTTCGGAATCGATGCCGCCGGCAAATCGGCTGGCAAAGCGCTGTCGACTCACTTTGGCTCGTTCAAGAAAATCCGCAAGGCGAGTGTCGAAGACCTGGAAGCTGTCGAAGACATTGGCGAAAAAACAGCACTCGCCATCCACGATTATCTGGAAGAACACTCGACCGAAATCGATCGGCTGTTGAAGTACGTCGAGCCCGAATTGCCTGCCACCGGCGGCTCGCTATCCGGAAAGAAGTTTTGTTTTAGCGGTGGATTCCCGGAAGGCAAAAAGCACTGGGAACAACTGGTCGAATCGCTCGGTGGTTCCTGCACAGGCAGCGTTTCCAAAAAAACAAACTACCTGGTCGCTGGCCCCGGCTCCGGTTCAAAATCTGAAAAGGCCAGGAAACTGGAGATTCCAATCCTGACAACCGACGAGTTACAAGACTTGATCGACGGCAAGACTTAATCAACGCCGTCTGCGTTTTTCGCGGTTCTCTTTTTCCGCTTCGACCAACAATTGAAATTCCTTCATCTCTCGCAACGAAGCCAGATCTGCGATGGATTCGATTCCGCGTCGTGTCGTAAAACCGTTGTCGATTGCCATCTTCAATTCCTCCAGTGCCTGCTGCGGCTTGTCCTCCAAGGCACTGTTGCAAGCCATCCAATAACGGCTGGACAAACGATAGGTATGATATCTCATCGCCTTTTCAAACCAGGTTCGCGAGTCCTGATATCGACCCTGCTTTCGATAGGAGTAGGCCAGATAATACATCGACCTGGCATCGAATGGGTCCGCATCCAACATCTGCTCAAAAACTGTGCCAGCCCAATGCCAGTCGCCTTGCTGAATCGCCATCTCAGCCTGGTCATCCAGTGCCAGGTCCGACATGTCACCAACACCCGGTGGCGTAGGTCGGTCCAATAAACCGGCTCCTATCAATATTGCAGCCATCAAACCTGCGAAAATCAACAAACCGACAATTCGCTTGCCAGATATAGAGAATTTACTGATTGAGTTTGCTGAATTCACTGGTTTGATCCGAACTTCTGTTATTCAAACGGCCATATCACGGTTATTGAACTGAGAAAGAGTACTGAGAGTCCCTTTTTGGCGAAGGTTTATCTTAACCCGATAACATTCCGGAAGGTACAATTTCGGCAAGACAGCAAAGCCCCCTGCCGCTCACTAATCTCATACAGAAGGTTACATGAACGCGACCGCAACGACAAATGAATCGGCTGCCAGTGACAATATTGTTACCCGGCGTCTGAATTTGGCCGACCCGGCAGATTACCCGGAAGCGGACGTGGTGATCTTTGACGGCGATTGCCAGTTTTGTCAAAAGCAGGTTTTGCGTCTCAGCCGCTACGATAACAACCAACATCGATTGTCGTTCATCTCATTGCATGACCCCCGAGTCGCGGAACGTTACCCCGATTTGACCCATCAACAACTGATGGACGAAATGTACGTTGTCACTCATTCCGGCCAGCGATACGCTGGGGCTGAAGCGGTTCGTTACCTTTCCCGTCGCCTGCCGCTACTCTGGATCATGGCACCATTACTGCACATTCCATTTTCAATGCCACTTTGGAAATGGATGTACAAACAGGTCGCCGTGCGACGGTATCGCTGGAACAAACCAGTCGGCGAACCGGAATGCGAAGACGCCTGCGAAATCCATCTTAAGAAGTAATCTGCTTCTGTCGCTCGGCGATTCTGCCTATTGAAACCTGAACACGACATATGTCGATTTGCGCTGCCCGGTCTCGGGATAGATTTGCTCAAGACATTCAGGCAGCCGGTAATACAAAACGAACTCATCAACCAACCGTTGCTCGACAACCAGGTAGTCGGCAGAAAGGTGTTCGGCAACCGCTTTCAAATGTTCCCGAAATCCCAGCGGCAAAAAACCGACGTCAATCGATTGATTCGAATCGCCCGCTGACAATTCACCAATCGGCTGGCGGACCGTACCTTCGTAAAGCAACGCCAACTGCCCGGACCACTTGATCACCGAACGGCCATCTTGGGGCATGTCCTTGCGATTAGCGACCTCCGCCCGTCGTGCATGCCATTTGAAAGTCTGTTGATTGTAAGGCGTGATGAAACGAGCTTGCGCTGGTGTGTTCTCGCGAATCCACTGACAGGTTTTGATCCAGTTACGTTCGGCTTCAATCTCTCTTTTTAATTGCTCCGCCGTTTGTGGAGTCCTCGCGGCTTGTCGGGCACTGCCTGACCGGGCGTCAACGAAATTTTGCTGGCAGTTGAAACCAATCGACGCTGCCACGATGCATACACAGACAAAGCCAGCGCTGCCTGCCAAGTTTAAAGTCCGAGGCAATCGGTTCACAAAAACCAGACCATTGATCACACACCCCAATGGCACCAAGACGTCGGCCAACCGGAACAGATAGAACGTCAACACTCGCACGCAAAAGTCACGTAGCACTCCTTCGGCCACGGTACTTACAACCAACGAACAAAACAAACCTGCCAAGGCAATCATCATCGAACCCAGCACCAACAAGTTCAGTTGCCGCAGGCTTCGCACGCTCTGTAAATTTCGATCGGAAGCATTTTGGTTGGAAACATTCTGGTTGAATCGCCACAACAGAATCCACGCCAGCACCAACGGCAGAAACAAATGCCAACTCGTGAACTCGGACGCAAACTGATGATGCGACAAGCGCCCCAATGCCTGAATTTCGCTGGGGGCGATCCCTGCCTGCTCGCCGCCATCGATTAAACCGGACAAAGCCGGAATGAACCCTGCCGCAAACAGCCCCAACCCCAATACAAGCAGACAGATCTTCGCGGCCAATCCAGTCGAATCGTCTACTCGATTCGTCCGCACTTGATCAGAGTCTCGTTTTACAAACTTCGACACGACGAATGCGATCGAGCAGGCAACGACACACCACAGCCCAACCAGAATGTGAAAAGCACACGCCAGACCACCCAGCACCCAGGCGATATGCCAACGCTGCCGGAACCACATTGCCAACGCCGCGAAAGCAAAACCGTACGCGTAACATTTCCCTTCAACTCCCCCGGCGAACCATTCACCCGCCAGGTTCAAGTACTCATTCAGAGTAACGACCAGGCAGCCAACAAGACAGGAAACCGCCAGACGATGATCGAAACAACGGCTAAGCAACACCAACCCCCAGGCAGTCACCAACCACGCGGCGACTCGTCCCACCCATGCTACGGTCTCGAAACTCAGAAACAGACAGAGCCATCCGTGTGTCAGATAGAAGAACCAATGCGACTCGTGAGAAGTAACGAAGATGTCGTTGGAGCAAAAATCGCGATCCCAAAAGTGCAATGCCTTGGCCAAATAATGAGCCTCGTTGACATCAGGAGGAAACGCCCACACCAGCAAGCCCATCAACAACGCCAAGCCAACCGTCTCGGTGGCAATCAGCCGTGTTGATTGAGTCTTCGATTCGCTCACTTGAATCATCCAGCCTGGTAGCAAGTATTTTTTGGCGGCAGTAAGGTTCCGCACCATCGTGAAATGACCCGGCCGTCGCTGCCAGCAACATCATCTCCGTTGACGGTCGATAGCTCAATCTGTACTGTCCGCCCACGGACCAGGCGACCAAAAAAATTCTTGCGGATACGAAGTAGTTTCTTGACGAACGATAGCTCTAAAAACCGATTCTGGCTATGGCTGCTGCTGGCATTTCTGTTTGTGTCAACAATGACTCCAGCCGTCAATCACGCGCAGCGATACCAACCGATCGCGGCGCCCGATCCAATCTTGCAAACGCCACCACTGCCAAACACGGGCATCCCGTTTTCCAATCTCGCGGTACCAGATGGAAACCATCCGGGCTCCTTCTCGAATAGCGGTCTGGAAAACAGCGGCCTGCAACACAACGGGCTGGCTCCAAACACAACCATTCCAGCCAACACCGGCGATGTCCAATACCAATTGCGACCCTGGAACACTCTGGATATTCCACCTGGCAGTTGGGGCAATCCAGGCACACCAGATCACGACGTATTTAACTCAACAACCATCGAACGATTTCGTAATTCGTTTGTGCAAAAAGTAGATTTGGGCGGCGGCTACATTGCTCGCGATGGCGCGAACGATCTTGGATACTCATGGGCCTCTGCCAGTATCACGTTGGTCGTGCCACTCGGTTCGGTCGACAATCTTTTGGTACTGACACCGGCCTACCGAGTCGATTGGATCGACGGCCCGGCAAACATCGACGTCCCAGCTCAACTCTTTTCGCAATCATTGGTGATTGGCTGGAGAAGGGTTATTAACGAGCGACTGAATATAGTCGCCGGCATTCAGCCAGGCTTTTACAACGACGATGAAGCGGACGATGACGGCTTTCGATTGGGCGGATTGGCCCTGGTCAATTACCAACTAATCCCGGATCAATTGACTTTCACTCTCGGTGTCGTTTACACCGGCCGAAATGACGTCAACATTATTCCCGGTGTCGGGCTGACATGGGTACCCGAACCGAACACTCGGTTTGAACTCAATTTCCCCAAACCGAAAATTGCGCGACGAGTAAGCCACATCCCCTTCGTGCTGGAAGACTGGGTTTATCTGCACGGATCGTTTGGTGGTGGCGAGTGGGCAGTGAGACGGACCAGCGGCGAAGACGACGAGTTTACTCTGCGTGATTTTCGTGTCGGCGTTGGTTTCGAGCGGATCTTGAATGGCGGAACCGGCTTTCACTTCGACATCGGCTATGTCTTTGCACGTACGCTGGAATTCCTGGACGAAGTTGAAGTGGACTTGAACGAGTCGTTTCTGATCGAGGCAGGCTTGCGGTTCTAGTGGTCTGCTGGATTTTATTTCGGGATCAGCCGTTTTGGCGATCGCGACGGTTAAACTTTCGAAATCTTGACTGTCGCCGAAACGCGAGTCTTTCGCGAAACATGCTTACGCTTCGCGTAAACATGGCACCCAAAAACCGGGTCCAGACGTAATACCACCGCGAGCCGCACCCGCACTTCGCTCTTACTTCGCCCTAAATTGGCAACTGAGCCAACACGTCGTACGCCACGTGTGTTCCCACCGCCACACCGAAGCCGCGAAACAGAAACACCAAACAAAAGAAGACGCTTGCGACAACGCGGACCATGAACCCCGGCAACTCGAACGGCTCTGCCGCTGGATTCAGCAGATCATAATGGGCGGCTGCGAACAATAGACTGGTAATCGCGATCGCCAGTGTTACGGCCAACCATGTTTTCATCCCGGCCTTGGTAAACAGCCAAGCAACGCCCGGCAACATCAGCAACCGAAAAACCAGCTCCTCGTAAAGCCCAGCGCCACAAAACGAGACGAATTGGGCTTTCAAAAAATCGGTCTGGTTTACCGTTAGCGTTTCCGATGCCCCGGAAATAAGCATCGATGGTAATGTGCCGCCAGAAGAGTAATCCAGCAGGAACACGTGCTGAGCCTTGGCGGCGAACAACACAATCAACGCCAACCCAATCGACTCCACGATCATCCCGGCGAAGACCAGAGGACGAACCTGCCACCGATCTTGTTTCCAATGGTGCATGGCAAACAACATGAATGTCGTAATCAGCGGCAACAACAACAGCTCGCCAATGCCGATAAACTTCAACCCGCCACTCAGCCAAACATCCAGCCCGTTGCGAATTGAGTGGTTGTCCAAAAAAATCACGCCCAATTCGTAGATCAGCAAAAACGGAATCACAAAGATCAAGCAGACGAGCGGCCGCAGCGTCTCTGCCAGGTAGAACCCATTTTGCGCAGCGCCACCGATGGGCGTCCTTGCGACAGGATCCAGAGCGTCAATTTTCCGGGGTGTAGAACTCATCAGTTACCATCGACATCCGTGCCAGGACTTTGTCCGCCAAATCACCGATTCCGCACGGCTAAATTCGAGCCCGAATTCGAGCACGTTTGGCGGACAAACAATTTAGCCCCTCCAGGGAATTTCTCCAACGCAAATACACGGCTGCCACCCGTTGGTATTATTAGCGTTTTGAAACAAACGCTATCAAAGCGACCAATCAATTTCCGCCAAATCGAGCTGACGTCGGTACTCATTGATTTTCGAAAATGGCTTGCTGTCAAAGAAACCACGATAGGACGAGAGCGGGGAAGGGTGCGGCGATTCAACGATCAGATGTTTCTCTGCATCAATCAACTTCGCCTTCTTGCGCGCCGGCGCACCCCACAGCACGAATGCCACGTGCTCGCATCGCGAACTCACTGTTTCAATGACCGAATCTGTAAACTTCTCCCACCCTTGCTTGCGATGAGAATTCGCTTCAGAGGCCCGCACTGTCAGCACGGTATTCAACAACAAGCCACCTTGCTTGGCCCATGCGGTCAAGTCGCCTGACTCGGGCCCGGCGACGCCCAGGTCCGCCTGCAACTCCTTGAAGATGTTGGCCAGCGAGGGAGGATTTCGGATCCCGGATGGAACTGAAAAACTTAACCCATGCGCCTGACCCTCGCCGTGGTACGGGTCCTGTCCCAAAATCACAAAACGTACGTCTGACAAGTCGGTTAAAGCAAACGTCCGAAACGTGTCGGCAGCCGCTGGGTAAACAACATGCTGGTCACGTTGCTGACTAACGAATTGAGCCAGCGATTGCCACCAGGGTTCCTGAAAATGCTTCGACAACGCGTCGGTCCAGCCGGGACTGTCCGTCGGCCAGCAGTCGAAAGGGTTAGCGGAACAGGGGGCCGTTCGATCTTCAAAGAGTTCTTGTTGGGTCATCAACGGGTTACCGATTTAAGTAGTTGGTCAGTGTTCCCGGGCGGAACAACAATCGCAGTATAGCACTTTCGCCGTCGCATTTTTCTGGCACAATACGCCAAACCTTCTGTAGGCACCTGCGACAAGAATCGATGGAATTCCCTCAATACGAGCAAAGACTCCAGCGGAACACGGCTGAAAAGAATACCGAGTTCCAGGCGGACGGTCGTTTGTTACACCTGATCAACGCCGGCCAATTGACTGTCGATCTGATCGATCAGTTGTCAGATATGGCGGATCAAATCCGTTTGTTGAATCGAAAAAAAGCGACCGCCGACAAACTTCGCGACTTGCTTAGTCACAAACGGGCGATGCTGTATTTCACCCAGCCTTCGACACGAACCTTTCTTTCCTTCATGGCAGCGTGCCAGATTCTGGGCCTAACGTGTAACGAAGTCCGTGACCCAAAGACGTCCTCCGAAGCGAAACGTGAATCGCGGATGGACGGCATTCGTATGTTTAGCAGTTACTTTGACGTGATCATCATGCGAAGTCCGCTGGCCGCCTTCGCCGAATCATGCTCCTACTTGATGAACGACCTGAGAACGCAAGATCGCCGCTGGGTCCCGATCATCAATGCCGGATCCGGTTCCGACGAACACCCGACGCAGGCGCTCCTGGACATCTACACTCTGAAGCGGTCATTCCGCTTCAACAATCGACAAGGCACCGACGAACGATTCAATGACTTGCGCAGCCGACACCCGGACCTCTGCCGCGGATTCGATAACAAGGTCTACACTTTCAACGGGGACATTGGTCGCGGTCGAACAGTGCGCTCGCTGGCAACCGTCCTTGCTCAGTACGAAAACATCACCATGCATTTCGTTTCACCCGATCACCAACCGTTGCGACTGGACGACAAACTGAAGTCGCGATTACTAGACGCCGGCGTCAACGTTTTCGAACATCATTCGCTGGACGCGCAACACCAGGGGAATTCGCTGCTGGCGCAAACCGACTGTTTGTACATGACGCGAATTCAGCGAGAGCACAATTCGAACGATGACGAAGACAAGATGAAGGCGATCGATCTGACGGCATTTCAGTTGACACCAGAACGTGCGCAACAGCTGAAGGAATACACGCCGATCATGCATCCCTTTCCCAGAGATAGCCAGGTTGGAGAGATCCCGGAATCGATCGATCTGGACCCGCGTGCCATGTATTTTCGACAAGCCCGCAATGGCGTTTGGGCGAGAGCGGCGCTGCTGGCCCACATGTTCGGTGCCTCTGACGAACTGGCCGCGATCAGTTAATCACCGAGCAATACAGGCCCAAGCAATACAAGCCCGA
>CAZPOL010000004.1:73582-77315 GCA_964588195.1 uncultured Pirellulaceae bacterium
AGCTTGAACGTTCAACTGAGCTGTTTAAGTAACAGGCATTCCGTCAAAGCCGGCTGACAGACCATCAACGACGGGCAAACCAGCCGCCTCAATCTCTGCAGCTTTTCTTCGACGGCGACGTTTAACCTTGGCCTTGGCCCACTCTTTGGTCAGAGCTTGAAACACATCGGCCGTTTCGTAACGAGCGACGCCATTGCCTGCCGGGATAGGACCGATCAGTCCTCGGAACAAAGGCATCCCACGCAAATCCAGGTCGGTACTGCAGTCGTCGATGCCAATCTGCTCGTAGTTCTTAAGAAGTGTCTCGGCGTCTTCGTAGTCCCTTTCGCGAATGGAACCATCAGAATCACGAGTGACGAGACGAAACGTTTGCGTAGACATAGACCAACCTTTTTGGCACGAGATGGACACTGACTTGAATTCACCAGTGCCCTCATTCCACAGGGGCCTAATCGCCGATCCATCGCAAACTGGTTGTGTACATGTGTTATCGGCCAAGTCTTGCTAGCTGGACAAAAAAATTTACCCAGCCGTGCATTCTGGTTGTTTTCGAAAACTTCGATACAAACGGAACCACCGACACCTGGACTATCGACCTATATCTTGCGCGTCCTGAAAATCACGGGACGGGATGGTGCAGCGTCGGTACACAACGCGGGAACTTGCAAATTCAACAAGTACAACCCATCCTCGACTTCGTCAGGCACCAACACCATTTCAGAAATCGTTTTATCCTGGCGACTGTCGACGCCCAATTCGTGACTGCCCTCGACGACGCCCCAGTACAAATGGTGGTTCGTTAACAACCCGTCGTCGTACATTCGATCAACGGAAGGAAAATCCACCAACAAGTGACGATAGCCTCGGCTTATTAACAACTCCATCGCCTGCACGGTCAGGAACGGCGGTGGTAACGCGTCACCGTACGCTGCCGACTTTTTCGGAATCGACCCGATCGTTCTGATAACCAGAGCAGTCGTCCTCTCAATCGGCGTACTCCTGGACAACTCGGAAAAAACGGACTTCAACTGCGCGGCGGTGATCACCCAATCTTGTGGGTCCAGCGGCGGTCGATAGTCCTCTGGTTGGTCGCTCTGCTTCACATCTTTCCACAATTCGGGCTCGACAGTTACCAAGGTGGCGGTCATCAATGAGTCAGCTGCGGAATGGCCGATGTACACATCCTGGTTGACAATGTGGCCAACCGATTCGGTATGAGTTCCATTGCAATGTGGAACCATCGTCAAAGAATTGACATTACAGCTGCCGCCACGATTTGTATCCCCAACGAATCCATTGGCTTCATAAGTGGCACTTACCGCCCTTGGTGCTCCAAAGTGGCTCGGTTGAGGCCCTTCAAAGTCCATCGGAATCGCAATCGAAATCGCGTCGGCGGAATCGCCTTCGAATGACTGTCCGTTGATATCGAAGCGAATTTTCATAGAATGCCTGACAAGCAATAAACTCTGGTTTGCACGTTTCAGCTTTCGACAATATCAGAAAGAGACCCACAAATCAAAACGTGGAAACCGATCCTGATTCATCAATCGGTCGCTGGTCCAAGCATCCACCGACGCCCGGATGTGCTGGGCGATTCGCGACTGGCTAATCAGCGCTATTGGATCGCGATGGTTCGAACAGAGTTTGATTGCCGCTTTTCCACTACTTATCGAAGCCTGCATTTCCGGCAAGCCAGCTGACTCTAAACCATTTCACATCGGGTTGTCCCCTTTTCTGGAGGTCGACAACTTACCGATTTGGATTCGAACTTATATTTTGAAAATCGAGCTGGCCGCCCTCATCATGATTTAACACTCTTTGCCAATGAACACTCTGAAATACAAAATCGAATCTACGTTTGACATCGAGACAATAAGCGATGAACTGGCTGGCTTCTGCGCTGCCATACGCGTTACGCCAAAGGCCACCGTTGAAATCGAGTTCGAACAAGAGGTTGACGAGGAAACCGCGCAGCGTGTCAACGCTCTACTGCACCCAATGGGTTTGCACGCACTCAACGAGAATGCCGACTTGGCCGACTGATGGGCGGAAGCTCATTTTCTAATTTGCAAGTCAACAACGACCGGCAAATGATCTGATAACTCAGACTGCAACACGCGATGGCTTGTTGCCTTGAAACTGGCATCGTCGAAGAAGACCCAATCAATCGCCGACCTGGGCGCCGTCGAAGGAAAGGTAAACTGACTGGCATCTGCAATTTTCGCCGGCACATGAGTCAGCCCCGATTCTTCGGCCAGCTTATCGAAAGAATTCTTTGGCAGACGGTAGCCCTCGGCCGTATATTTGCGTTTTCTATTCGGAGCGTGAGAAGGCGTAGTGTTCAAATCGCCAGCCAGGATCAGCGACGATCTTCCGTCGGAACGGAGCTGCTGGATTCGCTCGATCAAATATTTAACGGACGCGATTCTTGATGGTTCGCCGCGAGCCTCCAGATGCAATCCGGCCACGACGATTTGTTGCTCGCCCAATTGAATGTCGCATAACAATCCGCGTTTGCGTCCCACCAACCAATCTTCCCAGGCAACGAACGCAGGCAAGTCCAATGCTTCGGCTGCGACAATCGGGTAACGACTGAGGATAACGTTGCCAAATTTGAATCGCCCTACCAGGAAACCGAAATCCAGATTGGTTTGCCGAGCGTAATACGGATAGCCGGTAACATCCGCAATCGCGGCCGCTTGGTCGAAGTTGCCACTCCACGTCGCCGCGTAGTCGACTTCGTTCAAGATCACGACATCGGCGTCCTGTTGCTTGATCAGCTCGGCTATCTCAAGAATGCGGTCAACTTTGGGCTCCGCCGTTTCCGACCAATTCGAATCCTCAACGCCTCGACCATGCGCGATATTCCAGATCATGACTCGCAGTGTTTCTGGCGCCACGGCGACCGGTCCATCTTCGCTGAATACCCGGACCCGCTCACCAAAACTGGTCGCACGATAGAAAAGGTAAGGGCCGAACAGAAGGATCAACAGCGACCCGACCACCAACAAACGGCGAATCCGTTTTCTGGACCGAACCGATGAGTCTGCCAGTTGACTCCGTTCATTTTCGCTGGATTCACGATCAGGTACACTCTCGGTCATTAACTTCCTCTCTCTAAATTCAAACCATTCCGGCTTTTTTCGAGTCTCAACACCATGCACGAATTTATTCAGGTTAGTACGACCAGCGATCAAAAGGAAACGCTTCAGGAAATCGCACAGAATCTGGTGGATTTGAAACTGGCGGCCTGTGTTCAAATAGGTGGCCCCATCGAATCAGTATACCGATGGCAAGGAAAAGTTGAGACCGCTACCGAATGGACCTGTTCGATCAAGTCGGTTCGGACTCTGTTTCCATTGATTCAAAAATTAGTCCAGGTGAAACACAACTACGACGAGCCTCAAATTATCGTGGTGCCGATCATCGATGGAAGCAAGGCTTACCTTGATTGGTTGAATGAAAATTGTAAACATAGTTGATCGGCCGTCTCCGGCCGATTCGCATCCTGCCAAACCGCAGGACCGCAGGGTATGAAGGCAGTATCTCAACTGCAAAGTGCAGAAACTCTACCGGGCACAAACTTAAACTGCACTAACTCTACAGCCTCAGAATTTGCAGCATCATGCTACGGCGGGGACTGCCGTGCTACTATTGACTCACTTCTTTTTTGCTCAAGCCATTGAACCTGAGTCACCAGGAACGGGACCGCCGCGCCGTACGTCGGCTCGCA
>CAZPOL010000004.1:77415-84802 GCA_964588195.1 uncultured Pirellulaceae bacterium
GCTTGCTCAGCCAAGGCAACGCCACTCTGTTCAATCTGGTCATTTGAATCACGCAACCCGGCCGTATCAGTCAACTGAACCGGCCAACCATTGATCGCTGTTTCCACCGAAACCAAATCGCGAGTCGTACCGGGCATGTCCATTACGATCGATCGGTTGTAGCCAACGATTTGATTGATCAAACTGCTTTTTCCCGCGTTCGCAGCACCGGCAATCGCCACTTTCCACGGACTGGTCGTATGCAGACCGACACTGGCAAACTTCAGTAAATTATCGATTGCAACAATCGCTTGATCGTGATCGCCACTCTCGGCCAGCCGTTCAATCTGGTGAAGCGCTTTGTCCAGAGCACCTTCGCTTTGCCAGGTCAAGATTGCGGCGGACTTTTCAGTGGTTGCTTTTGCGAGCGCCAACAAAGCGGCTTGAGCGGTATTCGCCGTAGCGTCGGCGCTAACAATCGCACCATCCACCGGCACCAGCGAAAACCCGATTGTTTCCAGATCGGCAACGATTCTTAACTTGGCAAAGTCACCACCGTGACAATGCACTTCGACAAACTGATCGCTGTGCACGCAAACGACAATGTCCTCCTTGCCCCAACGACCATAGACCGGCTTCATCGTCGATTGATCTGCGAGCGGTTTGCGATTCGCTGCCCGAAAATACGTCTGCAGTTTGCCTGGCACTCCGTGGCCGCTGACAGCCAACACACAAATCGCACCACGCCCGGCCGCCGTCAACTCAGTGACCGTCGCTCGATCCGGATTCGTAACCAACGGAATCAAATCAGGCATTCGACTATCAGCCTTCCTGCCGTTGTTGTTCGATCGACTGGCGCGCGACCTGAAAAATTCCGTCAAGGACCAGGTCTTCGACCAATTTCCATTCTGTTGGCAGCACATCACGCCACGGCCCCAGACCACCACCAGTTCCAATGACAACGGCGTCTCCATCGACGAGACCCTGCATTGCCCCGACCACTTCCTTGATCGCACCAAGACCACCATACCAGGCACCGCTGAGCATCGCCTGAGTTGTCGTTTGCCCGAGGACACCATCCGGTTTTAACAGTTCCGCGTTGGAAAGGTCGGGCAGGGCAGCCGTCATGGAATTGAGTGCCAACAGATTAGTTGACGGTCCGGCCATGATCACTCCACCGCAAAATACGCCCGGTGGCTTGACCAAATCGATCGTCATCGCCGTTCCACAATCGACCACGATTTTGTTTCTGTCTTTTCCGAACAGATGATGAGCGGCCAATGCGGCCAGGACTCGATCCAAACCAACCGTCTCGGGTTTTTCGATCTCGATCGCCAGCGGAATCTCCTGCCGCTGGATCACGTGCCACGATTCGACGATACCGGCTGATTCTGCCAACTCGCGAAATCCAGTTTGGTTGGCCTGATTGACTGATGAGACAAACCAGTGAACCGGTTGTTCCAATCCCTGGAACGCCGCGATCTCGCCCCGCTGCAGTTCTTCCAACCGCAAGGTTCGAACGCGGGGCCATCGTAAAGAGAGGCTGTCGGCGGCGTCACCTTGCAGAGTCGCAGCCATCAGTTTGATCGAGCTGTTTCCAACATCCACCGCGACTACTTGCATAGTGTTTGCTCGTCCAGGTGCAATGCGATCTGTTGCGTCAGTTGCGGCAGGCCTTGCCCGGTAATTGCAGAGATCAACAGGACATCCTTTCCGGTATCGGCGCTCAAACGCTGGTGAATCTCTTTGGCAACCGGCAACTCTGCTTTGGTAACGACCAAAATCTCCGGACGCTCGCCCAATTGCTTTTTGTATTCGGTTAGCTCGTTGCGAATCGAGCGGTAGTTGGCAACAGGATCGGACTCGTCGATCGGCATCGGCTCGACCAGATGCACAATGATTCCGGCGCGTTCGATATGTTTCAAAAAATCGTGCCCTAATCCGACACCCTTGTGGGCTCCATCGATCAAGCCAGGGATGTCGGCCATCACGAAGGAACGACTCATGTCGATTTGCACGAGCCCCAGGTTCGGGTACTTCGTTGTAAATGGATAGTCGGCGATTTGTGGACGAGCCCGCGAGATTCGACTGAGCAACGTACTCTTGCCTGCGTTTGGCAACCCGACCAGGCCAACGTCCGCGATCACCTTCAATTCCAGGACGACGCGTCGCGATTCGCCCTCTTCGCCGGGAGTCCACTGACGGGGCGCTTGATTCGTTGACGATTTGAACTGCGAATTTCCGCGACCGCCACGCCCTCCTTTGGCCACAATGAACTGCTCGCCTTCCTCGATCAGATCCTTGATCACAAAGTTCTCTTTAGCGTCGCGAACAATCGTACCAGTGGGTACCTCGATAATTTCGTCTGCACCACTGCGGCCCTGCTGTTTCCTGCCCGCTCCGTTTAAACCTTTTTTTGCTCGCCAATGTTTTCGGTGAGCCAGCGCGACCAGACTATCAACGCCCCGCCGCGCAATCACGATTACACTGCCACCGGAACCGCCATTGCCTCCGTCGGGACCACCTTGCGGAACGTATCGTTCGCGGCGAAAGCTCATGCAGCCGTCGCCGCCGTTTCCGGCAGTTACTTCGATTTCAACACGATCCAAAAACACAATTCGCTCCAACTCTCAGACACGTCCACCAGGAAGGCACCGAATGGAACACTGAATGGTTCAGGCGGACGCTGTAACGCGAATTGTAACTGTAAAGTTCCGGCAAGCAACGATTAACAACAAACGTTCGCGAGCCATCGACTCGCGAACGTCGTCAATTGACCATCCCAACCAGGCTAATCGATTTTGTCGACCACATCCCACAGGACACCTTCACCCGTTCCGTCACCACTGAAACGCAGTAAATTGTTCTGCTGTTTTCGGTTGAGGCACTTGATGGTGTCACTAAGCCGCCGTTTGGGATCGGTTTCCGGCACTGGCGTCAAAGGGTCGTCGATACGAGCCGGCCAGCCGTCCTCCTGGAATGCGGCAAGGATCGCCTCCTGGTTGGCCGCCCGCCACTTGAAACGCTTCACCAACACATCGCCCAATCGCAATTCATTCCGCTGGTCATCCCAACTCGGTTCCGGGCGTGCCACGGAAGAGGGCTCGCGAATCGGCAAATTAAGAAAATCGCTACCGTACGTGCTCGCCAATTCGCCGGCCAACCCCAATCCAGCCGCTGTCAAAACGAAACAGGATTGCTCGGAAAACGAGAACCCTCCTGGCGAATCGAACGAGCGACCTATCCCGCCAGCATCGCCAATTTCGCGAGCGTGCTCGACCAGTCCTTTACCAACCAGCCATCGGAGTTCGTCAAGCGAGATCCCCAGGGCGTCCAGGTCTGCCAGTTCGACAGCAAAGTCCCACCTGGATCGATCGCAATCAATGGAAAACTGAAGAGCCCGCGCCATCTTGCGAATCGAGTAAGCGATCGGCGTTCCGGGAGCCAAATCATCTAGTGGAATTGAATTTGCCTGGTTCGCCCCCGATTGAAAATCTTGTGAAAGAAACTTGTTTGCCCCTGTCATTCCGTTGGACTCAACTTTGGCTTCATCAGAATTGAAACCGGGTTGTTCGGAATAATGCGTCGTCATAGTGACCTCCCAAAGTCTGTCGACCATTTGAAAACCGGCAAGCAATGCCAGAAGAGAATCCGTGCAATACGAAAACCATCGTGTTACCGTTCGGAAAATCCATGTTTTTTCAAACCGGTCCTGTTGCCATCGCTTGCGCATCCGACAACGAATTGAATAGATGTCCGTGGTCGACCTGTCAGAAAAGGGGGTGCGATTCAGGCAACCCAAACAAGCCGACTCAACTAAGCCTTCCTCGTAATCAATTAGAGAAGTGGCCGCACATGATGACAACCAAGAAGATTGATAAAATTCACTTTATTTTGCAGCGGATGGGAACGTCAGTTGCCGGGGGGATCGCTAAACAACCGTTTCAAAAACCGGCTCCAGCAACCATCGCCGTGTTTGCTCTCTCAACGGTGGCTTTTTTGCAAATGGTATCGATTGGACGAATGGCATCGATTGGAAAAAGAAAACGCGGCAACAATCGAATCGATCACTGCCGCGCCAATGGTTTGACGGAACCAATTGATAAATCAAAAGTATCAGGCAGCCGTACGATGACGATGACGCACGATTGCCAGCATGACGATTGCTATCCATCCAACGGAGGATGGCTCGGGGACCGAAGTCGCAAAAGCATTGACGCCGATCCGGATCGATGACGAGTCAATGAACGCCGCCGAGGTCAACCCACTGGCTACTAGTAACTGAGTATTCAGAGTCAGCGTGACCTGATCGGTTTCCGGGAAAGTGATTGAGTAATCGTCTTGCCAGCCAACACTGCCACTGCCATTTTCGGTAACCGTTCCGCCAGCGGTAAAGAACTGCCCGTCCGATTCGATGGTCAGAAAGGAATTCGCCACTGCTAAGGCGTCCGCGCCTATCCCAAAATAACTGCCCAACGTTTCGACACTGATTTCGTCGAATACGAATCCGGTGTCCGCTGTAACGGTCAACTGAAGTCGTCCGTCAACCAACTGAATCCCGCCGCCTGCCGACTGAGCCAAAAAGCCGCTGCCCGATGAAATCAAGTCACCATCGTCGGCGAACGGTTGCCCATACAATTCGCCACCCAGGGTGCTGGTCTCCACCAAATTCGTGAACGTTACATCCTGGCCGATCACGTCGTCGTAATCCAGAATCCCGGCATTAGCTTGTGAATTGACTGCGCAGGTGGAAAACATTGGCGCAGCAAGCACCATGGTCGCCATGAGAAGCCATCGTCGTAATTCAATTGTTATTTTCATTCGATTTTTCCTTGTTGAGTTTTCAAAGCAGAAACGTGTGTCCAATCAACACGTCAACATCCTGTCCGTTTGGATTCAGCCCTGGATCCAAAGGGGCCCAAAGACCAGCGCAACAAAAGCGAGAACAACCAGAGCCAGTCGCGTCACTTGACGAGTCAGTTTGGGATTCCAACGAGCAAATCGATGCTCGCACACCCGGCAGCGAAAATGCCGAATGAACCTGCGTGACAGGATTCCTCCTTCCATTTGTTTCCGACTGACCACAATGTCAAACCGATGATGACACTCGGGACAGCAAAGACCGCGGGGGACCTTGCAGACACTTCGCAATGCCCTCTGCTGAAAACGATCCGAGTAAAAGCGTCCGCTGGAAATTTTTCCGATAGATTCACTCATCGAATACTCTCCTTGCTCAGGTTGTTTCGCCCTCCGCCGAGGGCTTGGTGAAAAGACACCACCATTGAACGCCAACAACGTGTGAACGAATAGAAAAGCCCACCAGACTTCACCCGGTTACCAGTGCGCTACCAATACGTTGCCAATACGTTGACGGTAGGTAGCAAAAGATTGACTTACGGTAAGCAAGCCGAACGCTGCGTGACGAGACGGTGACGACGACGGGACGAACCGCGGCAAGCGACCGGAGAGCAGCCGATTTTGCAACTCGAGATTACACCAGGTAGTGATCGAGCTACGCCGCGAGATCGGCGCATAAAAAAGCCCGCCTGATGATCAGGCGGGCCTTGCTTGTTTAGTTACAGAATCGCGATTGACGAGTGCGAATCGCAGTCATTAAAAAGCGACTTAAAAGTCATCCGGAGCGAATCCGCCACCACCCATGCTCTGGCCAATTTCGGTCAGAACCTTGAGCATTGCGTCTTCCATTTCGAATCGGAATTGCTGGCCATTCGGCACCGCCCGCATCGTCATTCGAATACGACCGCTGGCATCTTCCGGCAAGAGTTCCGCAATGTCAGTCAAATCAGCTTCATCGGTAACGGTTGCCATGAACCGCAGGATTGGCCAAACACTCATGTTCATCTGAGTCATCATGCCCTCCTCCATCGTCGGAGCGGTACCGTTCATGCACTTGGTCAGCAGAGCTTTGCAGTCCTTGCCGGCGGCGAGATACACTACATCGTCACCAACGCCCAACAAAACTTCCAGTTCTTCACCAAACATTTCGCGAGCTTCCACTTCGTCCGACGGGACTTCCAGCACGATTTGGTGGTATCGAATTCCGTTCTCGGTCGCCATATCGAAATTAAACTTCGCGGGTACATCATCCGCCTTCGCCCACTCGGCCAACTTCTTGACGGAAGCTTCCAGTTTGGCGCCTTCAGCAATTGACATTCCCATGACGAGTTGAAGATCGCCATTTTCGATAACCAGCGATCCGCCGCCGTCCATATGACCCTTGGCAACGCTGTCACGTACGACCTGGGCCAGGTCATCCACCAATTGCTCGGCAGCTTTGGCCTCTTCCCCTTCCAGCTCTTCGTCTTCAATTTGTGCTCTGGCAGCCTTCTCGATGTCGCCAATCACTTTTTGTACCTTCTCAATATCTTCTTCCAACAACTTTCCATTCACATGAAAATTCGCTGCCGCATCTTCGACCAGGAATCCACCGAAACGGGTCGCTGGTGCTTTGGCAAACTCGTTGGATTGACGAGCCAGCTTGGAGCCTTCCACACCGACCATCTTGAAGTCGATATAGATTCGCCCGCCATCTTCATCGATCGCCAGCCCAGCAACGAACTCCTCTGTCTCGTTGATGATGCCTTCCATTTCAGACATCGTGTATTCGAAGTTGGCTCGTTGCAGATCAGCTTCCGGTCCGTCTCCAAGATTTCTCATCTCGCTTTCGGCGCCTGCTTTGATCAGATCGATCGCTTGCTGACGCAGGCCTTCCGGAATGTTCTGTCCGAACACTCTGGCCGCAACGTTGTACTCCTTGGGCAGGTCCTCAAGCATCTCAGCCGGATTTTCTGGCAATGTTTCCAGCATCTCCTTGTCCATCACCATGAAAGCGTAACCATCGGTCACGCGAGTCGTGATTTCGGTACCGTCAGCCGCAGTCAGAATGAAGTCGTCACCGTCTTCGTCGATGTCGACGAATGGTGCCAGAGTATCCAGCACATCTTCGAAATCTGTGACGGGAAGAAAACTCATCACGTCGGGTTCTTCAGGGTTGTCTTCATCAAAAAACAGCAAGGCACCAATCGGTTTGTCGACGTCGATGCCCCGCAGGTACTCTCCGGTAGTCATGCGGACCAAACCAGCCAACTGGCCGACTCCCGCTGCTTCCATCAAATGCTCAATGTCGCTGAGATGCTCTTCAACATTGGTCAATGAGATGACGACTCCCGGCTGCAAATCCATCGATTGCGCCTGAACTTGCGAAGGCAAAACGGCAATCAGCAATCCGAGGGTTGCCAATCGAAGGCCTGACAAAATTCTATTCACTTTTGTTGCTCCAGGTTATAAGCCAGAATTCAAGCGATCCCCAGGTATGAGCCTGTCGAGTATTCGCTTGTAGTTTGAAATTCAAATCCCTTGGGTAAGTACCCAAAGGTGTAAGTTCCCA
>CAZPOL010000004.1:84902-100307 GCA_964588195.1 uncultured Pirellulaceae bacterium
CCCAAAGGTGTAAGTTCCCAGGTAAATCAGGCGGTAATTCTGGTGTACGAAATAACCACACACCAATACGACAGCCCGCCACCGATTGGGAAATCCCACAGGAAGAACATAGATTCTTGCTTGTTTTGCAGCTGATGCAATGCACTTGTCAGAATTTACCGATACCAACGGGATCGGTACTCGATCGTCGACAACCATCAAACGACAGATTGCCACGCTAATGCCTGAATTTCCGACGCTCTGCTAACCCATGGGAACCAATTATGGAAGCGGGCACCCGGGAACGTTAATACATACCCTCAGTCAGCTGTCGGGTTTTCGAAAAACCACAAATCTCGCGAGAAAGTCGCTCGCCAACAACCATTCAACTCAATAAAACCCCGCGAAAACGACGGAATTGTGGACCAACAACAGGCGATAAACCGCTGCAGTATCCGACTAATTTGGCTTGATGGTCATGGAGCAGGGTAGCGTTGCAGATCTAACGCTCGCTACGGTTGCTCGTTTCTTTAACGCTCGCGGTAGACGATTCGACCTTTGGTCAGATCGTAAGGAGATAGTTCGACGCGAACTTTGTCGCCTGGAACAATTCTGATGAAATGCTTTCGCATGCGACCGGCGACATGGGCAAGTACTTCATTGCCTGTCTCCAGCTCGACTTTGAACCTGGTATTGGCCAATGCCTGGACCACGGTTCCTTCTACTTCAAATGCTTCGTCTTTGGCCATAAATTCTCCAAATGGTTGCGAAAGGGAGGGTGAACGTTCACCATCCCGGTGTTCGTTTTTGCGAACGCCCATTTTACACCCTAGGCGGTTTTTTGGTCTAGTGCGAGTTGTCAAAGCGGCCGAAAGTACGAATCGCCACCTCATACCACACCGGCCACAAATTGCTCCACGAAGGCGAAATCGAAGGATTAACGGCCCCTGACTGCCACAGGGCATCATGTTTCAATGCAAAAAACCACTGCTCAGGTTTGCTGGACAGTCGAGAACCAGCCGGCCCTATGTCTTTTTTACCGTTGATATTTTGAGCGAATCTGAACAATGTCGTGGCGTTTTGTAACGCCTTTTGCTAGACTTCCCGCTAGACTTCTCCGATATTAATCAGAGTAATTCATTGAAAATCATTGGCTGAATCGACACTGAACGTGCCGCTTCTGCCTCCAGAGCACAAACGAGGTTTTAAAACGTGGGAACCAAAAAGACAGGTAAAGGTCGACGAAAAGTAGGTCGCAAAAAGCGACGCATGCGTGCCAAGATCCGGCACCGCAAGAAGTAGTCTCCGACTTCCTGAAAATTGAAAAGACACGAACGGCCTGCACGGCCGTTTTTCTTTGGTTGAAATTTTTGGCTGAAATAGCGATCAGGCAGCTTGCGGCATTGCTTCCAGGGTTCGCTTCGCCGCAACTGAAAAAGACGCCGCAATCTCAGGCTGGTTGATCAGCCGATTGGCGCATCGAGCAATCTCGTTGCCAGCGCCTTGCTCGACTACAAATCCGTTCACGCCATGATTGACCAAACAGCGATGCGGTTGCGCACTGGTCGCAATCACGGGGACTCCGTTGGCCAGAGCATGCCGCATTCCAATACATGAATCGTCATACGTCGACATCTGCACATACATGTTCAACTGGGCCACAATCCGGTCAGAATTTTCGTGCCAGTCCAGGAACCGCAAGTTGTCACCGATTTCCAGGTGCCCCGCAAATCGTTGCAACCTCGTTTTCTGTTGCCCTTGGCCGATGACTAGCCAGTAGACGTCGTCGCGGATACACGACATCAAATCTCCGGCCCAGATGAAGTCTTTAATTCGCGAACGTGGAACCAATTCGGCTGCGGTCCCAATCACCGTCGCATCATCAGGAATGCTCAGACGGCGACGCAACTGAAAATCGATTCCATCATCCGATGCCTGTCGCCGAGTCCAGGGCAAAACAAGGGTCCGCCACTTTGGAAACTGCTGTTGCACCGCATGTCGTGCGGGCTCGGTACGAAAATGATGTCGATCGAAACACGAATAATGGAGCGCTCCTGTAATACCAGCCGGCTCGCTCAGCAATCGCGTTGCGCTGGTATGGATGGCGTTCCATTGAGTCGCCCTGCATGCCCACCAACCCAATGCGCCGGTCCAGGCTACTGGAATTCTTTTGAGCCAGGCACCGACCTGCAGCGACTGCGATCCCCAACAATAAATTTTGTCCGGTCGAAACGTTTTGATCTGATCATGCAAGCGTCGCAGCGACAGAGTGCAAAGACGACGCCGCTGAAACAATCGGCTGGATTCAATCACTCGAACCGTATCGCCCTGCAACCGCAGCTTCTCGGCGAATGAACCGACCTCGCCCGTCGGCGAAAGCGGGTTCAGATGATCGACAATCAACAGGCAACGATTCAAGGTACAGTTCTCGAATGATCAACGGGATAACGGGCGTCAGGAACAGTTTGTGAAGTCAAAGTGCGAAGACTCTAAGGCTCCACTTCCAGGACTTTATTAGTCAGTAGTGTTAACCGATTTTGCCCAAATCTGGCCAGATCAGTTTGACGTCAACCGTTGATGGCTTGGCGTTGCTGCTGGGCCAGAGCAACGTATTCCACGACCATTTGGGCGATATCCGGTCCTGATACCAGCGACCCATGGTCGGAATTCGAAATCGCCGGCTCCTTTGGATTGGCTGGGGTGCCGGACAGCCGATCGGAATCGGGCGAGTCGTCTTCTAATCCTTGACGTGACACTGCCCAACGCCCCAGCACCAAATCAATCGGGCGATGGTCATCATCGAAAGTGACGGTTCCGGTCGTCGATTGAACGTCGGCACAATCGCGGTGATGAATAACCGTAAGACCGAGTTGGCTGGCAGTGTTGGCATACCAACCTGGTCGTTCCAGGCCTGGAATAACGTAGGCATCAGCAGCGGTTAGCAAGTCGGTTACATCGTCAAAATTGCCGGTCAACAACACTGAGTGCTGCATGTCCAGGTCACAGATGCGTTGATAGAGTTCCGGAGCGTTTCGCCCCGTCCCGATCAGCCACAATCGAGCGTCGGGATATGTTGCCTGAATTCGCCGCCAGGCACGGACCACTGAAAAAACGCCGCTCTCAAAAGTCAGCTCGGCGCCACAAACCAACAGTAAGGCGCCTTCCTCCAACTGAAAAATTGGGTGAACTCGTCGCAGTACGTTACGCGCTTCCTGCTGGCAATCTCGAACTTTATCCTGCCTTTGGATCACATCAGGCCTTTGCGTCGGCTGAACCGAGCGTTGCTCCAACGACGGCAAACCATCGGGCACGCATCGCAAACCGGCCAAGACTCCGTCATCAGCGGCCAACGGATCGAGCAACATGTTTTGTTCCGGCGTCACAAAACAAACCGGCTGATGTTTAAGCGATTTAAGATCGCGGAGCGAAGTTCGTCCCGGTTTTCTGAACAATTTCTGCTGGACTCGAGACACGATCGGAATCCCGGTTTTGCCAACAATCACGCTCGGAGCCAACCCATCACTCTCGAACTCGAATACGAATCCGGCATCGTATTCATTCCCCTGGCCAACGATCCAGCGTTGCAAACTGCGATGCCAACGATTGCGACCGTAATACCCCAACGCTGCGGGTGACCAACTGGTTCGGTGCGACTGAGGCAAACGAATCACATTGCAACGGCCACACAAAAACCGATCCGGCCATTGCCGAATCATTCGCCATGTGATGACATCTACCTGGTCAACTTGCCCCGCCAATTGCTCAGCAAACGCAGCCGCCAACAGCTCCGTCTGGCCGGAAACCGGCCAAAAATTTTTGCTGATCAAAAACACCCGACGCAGATTCATTTTCAGATTTCAACGGATAAGGTGATCGTGACGTGTTTTAATTACCCGCAAGCTTGTGGCGGATCAACCAACGAACCAATAAACGGCAAGTTACGGTACTCATCTTCGTAATCCAGGCCGTAGCCAATTACAAATTCGTCAGGGATTTCAAAAGTAATGAACTCTGGCCGAAAATCGACCTCGCATCGTTCCGTCTTGCTCAACAGCACTGCCGACTTCAGCGATCGAGGTTTGAATTGCTTGATTCGCTCGATCACACCGGCCAACGTGTGACCTGTATCAAAAATATCGTCCACCAACAGCACGTCCCGGTCGCGAATGTCCAGCATCATGCTGTCATTGATTCGCAGCTCACCTCGTTGAGTACCTTCGCGATAGCTGCTGGTTTGAATCACGCCAACACGCAAAGGCATTTCCAGCATCCGAATCATGTCGGCCAAGACCATGATGCTACCGGTCATGATAGCAATGATGGTCAGCGGCTCCTTTCCATAGGACTGGAAGATCTCGTCGGCCGTGCGTTTCACCCCCTCTTGAATCTCTTGCTCGGATAGCAGGACCTTGACCTTGGTCGAGTCATGCAGAGTGACAATCCTGAATTCGTTATTCACTGTTAATTGACCGCTTTCTACTTGCGTTTGCTACTGGATCGAACGGGTTGCGACGCGAATCTTGTCTCATCAAGTACGTAATCATCCTAGCCGCCCAGCACGCCTTCGTCGCCTATGGTACCGCTGGCATTTGATTTTTCCCAGACTCGCGAGATTTCATATCCGCTGGCTGATTCCACGCTGGCACCGCCAAGGCACACAAAATCCAGCTGACCGGAAAACTTTACCTAACCGGACCAGCCCGAATTGCCGATGCAAAGACAAGAGTTCGTGCTGCGTTCGCGTGGCATCGTTGCGTAGCCATGGAAGGCTCGCAAAAAACAATTGAGAACAACAGGAAACCATCAGGATGATGAACGTTCCTCTACCCGGAAATCGGTTTACCAACTTGACAGCAGCAACAGCGAAATCGCCGTTGATACCGTCGAGTCCTGAACCGCTTCCAAATCAAAATTTGAAGCAACTGCCGCTGTCTGAGTTCTTGCAACCCCTGGTTACGGCAATGACTCAAAAGCAGCCTTGGGTCGACGACTTTAGCAACGACCCAATCATGTTACCTCCTGACTTGTACGAGGTCATCAAGACGTTCGCGAAAATGCAAACGCCAAAACCGTCGTCCGACATATCAGGCTCTGCTTTGCAGAACCAGCCCCCTGGTCAATCCTGAATCGTTTGTTGATTTCCAACAGACCAACTTCGTCCTATTGCAGAAAAACTCACACGCAAAGAGAACATCATGCGTCGTTTCCATTCCAGAACGTTAAATCGTATTTACCCCAAAGCCGTGACAGCACGCGTCGCCATCGTCAGTTTGGTGGTTGCGATCTTCATGGGTATTTTTGCTTCTGAAACGTTGTTTGCTCAGCAAGCCAAGTGGATCTGGAATTCTGGCCAGATCAATGGCAACACACCGCATGGCAGCGTTCACTTTCGCAAACGGTTTTCGTTACCCAAGCCAGTCGTTGCCGAATTGGTTCTGGCGGCTGACGATGAGTTCGAAGTTTATTTCAATGGCGAATTGATCGGGTACGGTAACGGCTACAGGAAGCTGACCAAGATCGACTTGACTCCGCAACTGGTGGATGGTGAGAACCTGTTGGCGATTCGCGCTACGAACATCGAAGGTAACACCGGCGCATTGGCTGCGATTGCAAGATTTCGATTGGAGGGCGAAACCGCCTGGCGTTGGCTGGCAACCGATGAGACCTGGGTTTCAGAGGTTTCGGTCGCCCAGAGCTGGAAGAATATTGAATACAGTGACGAATCATGGCGACAAACTCAAACACTTGGCGCCTTCGGCTCGACCGCCCCGTGGGATAACTCACGGATGAGCGGCAAGCAAAAGGCTACGGGAGTCGCAGCCAGCCGAACCACAATGCAACCGCCCACCACGCCAACAGTGGTTGCCGACGAGACACCAGTGCCACCAGCCAAAAAAGGTCCACTGGAAATGAAGACTCGAAACGTGGCGACCGCAACACCAACCACCAGCGAACCCTCAATGTCGGACAACGCCGTGGCCACCAAGGCCGACACGCTGTCACCTCTGACAACCAAATCGACTCCTGCAGAGACCGTCGGATTTGAATCGCCCCAGCACGAACCCAAGACCGACAACAATTCACAGCCCGTAACAACGCAGCCCGAATTAACGCCGCCCGTAACAACGCAGTCTGTATCAAAAACCGATACCGACCTGGCCATGGACTTTTCGATTCCTCCGGCGACTTCCGTACCCACTCAGCAAAACCCCGCGCTCAATCCGCCGGGCAACCAAAACAATTCGATCGAAAAAATGATACCAGGCACCACGCCTGAAAACATGAGGTCGAACCCACTATCCATCAGCCCTCCCAAATCGGAACCGCGTTCGACGGCTGGCAACTCGACTGAAAATATTCCCGAGCGAGAACGAGAGTTCGTTGTGCCCGAGAATTTCGCTGTCCAACAGATTCTCGATGGCAGTGTCGGTTCGCTGATTGCGATGGAGTTTAACGAATTCGGACAACTGGTACTCTCACGCGAGGGAGGCAAGTTGTTGCTGTGCGATATCAGCGGAGCAGAAGCTGGTAAAGTCACCGTTCGCCAATGTTGCGACGTGATGGAAAATGTTCAAGGCATTTTGCCGTTGAATGGTGATCTGTTTGTCACAGGCGACGGACCAGATGGTTTGGGCCTGTATCGACTCTCCGACAAAGATCGTGACGGAATGTACGAAGCCGGTCCTAAAATGGTTGGCTTCAAAGGTCGACTGGGCGAACACGGCCCACACGGAATCACGCTTGGCCCTGATGGCATGCTGTACATCGTGCTGGGCAACGCCAGTGGCATCGAAGGCAAGGTTCATCCCAATAGCCCTTCAACTCACTTTCATGAAGGAGACGTGCTGCCGAGACTGTCCGATCCGGGTGGTCATGCGGCTGGAGTCAAAGCACCGGGTGGAACGATTGTCAGAATCAGTCCGGACGGACAACGACGCGAGATCTTCGCTTCCGGCGTTCGCAATGCCTATGACCTTGCGTTCAACCAAAAAGGCGACTTGTTCATTCATGATTCCGATATGGAATCAGACATTGGCACACCTTGGTACCGACCAACACAAGTCTTCCACGCCACGGCAGGCGGAGAATACGGTTGGCGGAGTGGTACGGCCAAGTTCCCGGGCTACTTCATCGATACCATTCCGGGCATTGCGGATACCGGGCGTGGATCGCCGACTGGTGCCGTCGTCTACGACCACGTCATGATGCCTGTTCGTTATCACGGAGCACTGTTCCTGGGTGATTGGTCTGAGGGTCGCATCCTGGCGGTACGCATGAAACCGAAAGGCGATTCCTACGAAACACAAGTTGAAACGTTCCTTTCTTCGCAACCGCTAACCGTCACCGACTTGACCGTCGGCCCGGACGGAGCCCTGTACTTCTCAACCGGAGGCCGTGGAACTCAAGGCGGCGTTTATCGAGTCGCATGGGATGGCCAGGTTCCAGACGAATTCCGCTTGTTGACCGACAAGTTGTCGCAGCTGGTTGGACGTCCTCAGCCACAATCGGCCTGGACTCGCCAGGATCTTGCGAAGCTACGAAAGTTCATGGGTGAAGAATGGGCCGTCACACTAAACGGAATCCTGATGGAGCCTCGAAACGATTCCAGCTATCGAATTCGAGCTCTGGAAATTCTCGGCCTGTACGGACCGGCTCCCACAGATCGCATGTTGGCTCAATTGGCCGCCGATACAGATTCGGATGTTCGCGAACGAGCGATCAACTTGATCAGCTGGCGAACCGCTGAAGAATTCAAACCCGTTGTCGTCAAGGCATTGTCCGATACTTCGCCGCGAGTAAGACGTGCCGCGTGTGAATCGTTGCGACACATGGGCCACACAACACTGTGGACTAACTACGTTCAGTCACTGGCATCCAGCAGTCGCACCGAAGCGATGGCTGCTCGCCGTTTGCTGGAAGCGACTCCCGTCAATCAATGGCGTGATTCGATTTTGGAAGTCGACGACCTGGGAGTCTTCTTGCAAGGTGCCACAGCATTGATGATTGTGGAACCCAAAATGCAAAACGCTTACCGAGTTCTGGCTCGTGTGACCTCGGTCATGGATGGATTCGTTACCGACAGTCAGTTCGTAGATCTATTGCGAGTCACTCAATTGGCACTGGACCAGGCGGAAGTCGACCCTTCCAGGATCCCGGCTTTCCACGATCGAATTCTGGCAGAGTTCCCATCGGGCAACGGAGTCCTGAATCGTGAACTATCCAGAATCATCGGGTACCTGAAGGACGCTCGGGTCGCTTCGGAAATCCAGGGCTACCTGGCAGAATCCACAGATACCGATCTGGATAAACTGCAGGTCATTTTGAACCTGGGAACGATCGCCGATGAATTCACTGACGATCAGCGAATAGCTGTCATTTCGTTCATCGAAAAAATGAAGACGAACGAAGAGGTCAGCGAGAGCAATTACAGTCTTTACTTGACCAGTATTCTCGGTACCTGGTCCGACGAAGTCAGTGACACTCAGGTGTCGGAAATTCTCAAGAACGGAGCCAAGTGGCCGTCCGCTGCGTTGAGTGCTTTCTACAAATTGCCCGAGCAATTGACGGAACAGCAGATCGAGTGGATCACGCAAATGGATCAACAATTGAAAGAGCGTACCGACTCGGCCGCCCTGCAAGCTCGCATCGGATGCGTGGCCGTGCTGGGTCGCAGTGGCGACGACAAATCAATGTATTACTTACGAGAAGTATGGCGTCACGAACCGGATCGACGTAACAACGTCGTTTTGGCTCTGGCCCAAAAACCGGATGGCCCAAACTGGCCGTACTTGATCAGTAGCCTTGACGATTTAAGCGACGACACCGCCGGTGAAGTCCTTGCCAAACTGGCAACCGTCAACCAGAGTCCCAAGGAACCGAAATTCCTGAAGGACGCCATCCTTACCGGTTACCGTTTGCGACAATCAGGTGTGCAATCGGCCAACCAACTGTTGCAACACTGGACTGGACACAAAGTTGAAAAGAGCGATTGGCAGTCAACGATTCGATCGTGGGCTGAGTGGTTCAACGAAAGGTATCCAGACGAGCAGCCGATTTCATTCGAAGATCAACAAACCATTGGGAACTACTCAGTGGATGAGATTCTTTCGTACATTGAATCATCGGCCCGTACAGCACCTGGCCCCGGTGACTTGCACCGCGGCATGGCCTTGTTCTCCAAGGCCCAATGCTCCCAGTGTCATCGCTTCAATGGTCAGGGTGAAGCGATGGGTCCGGATTTGTCCTCGATCGGCCGACGTTTTTCGAAACGGGAAACGCTACGATCGATCTTGCATCCTTCGGAAATTATTCCTTCCCAGTACGCTGGCAAGAAGGTGTTAACCGTCGACGGCCAGCAACACATTGGCCTGGTTTCCGAAGCTGGCAACGGCGCCATCCTGGTGCTGACCGATTCGGGTAAAAAACTGACGCTGGCTTCCAATGAGGTTGAAGACATTGTGGACGCCGAAACCTCGGCAATGCCAAATGGCTTGCTGGATCATTTGACGCTGCCCGAAATTAACGACTTGATGAACTTCATCTATTCACAGTCGCAAACGACGGCTGATATGCGAAACCAGGGTGCCAGCCAAAACCGGTAAATGCGACCGCAGATCAAGGCTCGCCCTGTCTTTCACGGATTGAACCAGATCGACAGGGCAGGTCACCGGGCGTTGGAAAGAGCAACGAATTGCAGGCAAACCTTTGGGTTGACTGCCTTTTCATTCGGGAATTCGATCACATGCAGCAACTTCAACTGCTTGTTTTCGGCGACGGCGCCCTATAATACGCTGACCACCACAGACCAAGGCCGCATCGAACAATCAACGAGCGGACGTTACGCTTTTGTTGTTTGAGCTATAAACCAATCAAGGTCAATGTCTGTCATTCTGGAATGCCCCGTTTGTGAAGCTCGTTTCAAAATCAACAAGGTACCGGCGCGTCTTCAATGCCCGGCTTGTAAAACCAGCTTCAAAACCAACTACATAAAACCTGCCGGCAAAGTGAAGCCAGCGGCGTCAAAAAGCCAGCGACGGCCAGCAACCGATGCGGGCGCCGCGGCGGCAGATATACCCGGCCAGAAACCAGCCACGCCACCGCCCGTTCAAGTACCACCGACTGAACCACGCGCGGGACACGCAGGCACTCCCGTCACACCGCCGCCTGCACCAACAGCGACGCCTTCTGCACCGCCGGCCAAACCAGCGAACCTGGCTCAGGCGCCCCGACGTTTACAAAGCACTCCTTCGGTAAGCCCTCCCGAATTCAACGCCGATTCGTCATTGCCACCTGCCTTTCAGGCAAAACCGAATACGGAAAGTCTCTCGGTTCCCTTGGCACCTTCCGCGCCGTCGACTGCCACCACTGGCTCAGACATCGCAATTGAATCAAACCTGCAAGGCAAGACTCACTATGCCATGCGGCCCAGGAAAAACATCTGGGTTACGATCACATCGTTGTTACTGGCGGTCGCCGCGATTGGTGGCCTGTTCACCATCGTCACGATCCTGGGACAACCCGCCGACAAGCCACAACAAACCAAAACCGATACCGAAGACGTTGTCACCGAGACAGACGCGCTCGACGACGCGTTGTCAAAATCCAAAGCCGAACCAAAAGAGAAAAAGGCCCCGGAGCTGCCGCCCGTCGACGAGACTCTGGAATTCTTTAACGCTCGACAGTGCGAAATCGCCTGGAGCAAAGTCAACGGCTACCTCGTGAAACTGGACGTCAAAACTCCACTGCGAAATCGCACAATGACCGGTTTGATCGTTGATTCTCGCGGGTGGGTCGTTACCAGTCTGAAAGGCCTGGAAGACGCCGGACAAGTAACCGTTACGTTGGCTGGCAAGAACCTGTCGGATCAGCCACCGTTTCGAGAACTGGTCGATTTGTCACGAGGCATCATCGCCACCGATCCAAAACACGACCTGGCACTGATTTCAATTAATCGCGCCCAGGTGATTAATCTTGCCGACATCAAACTGGCGGAACAAGACAATCTCGTCGAGTCGAAACGGATGTTGATCGCTCGCACCCCACCACCCCGACATCGACAATGGCTGGCCGAGTGTCGCATCGCAGGCCGAAAGCCGCTGTCTCAGTTGTCCGATTCGATTAAAAACGAAATCGAATCTGCTGGTTTGCACGAAGACACAGAAATCAGGTGGATTGTCGCGCCACCCCGGTTGCCGACCGATTTGGCTCAGGAGTTAGCGGGTAGCCCGATCATTGACGAGAACGGAATCGTTCATGCGATCAACACAGGCCTGCAACCCGACAAACAGTCTATTGCGGTCCCTGTCAAAGTCGTGCGAGAACTTCTGGCTTCCGTTCCGGCTGGCTCGCCCGAACTGCAAGCATTCACCAGAAGCGCGGACCTGATTCGACAAACCGCCGGCGAAACAGGCGCAGGTGCGGAGTCGGACGTTGAAGTCGATCCGATTGTTTCCGCTGAAGTTCGAGCCGCACAAAAATTTGATTCGATCATGACCAACCTGATGCAAGCCGTTGACGAATGTCGCAAAACGGATTGGACCGCAGAATTGGACTCCGAATACAATTCGATGCAAAACATGTCCAGGCATATGGACGAGGTAATGGAGTGGTTTTCAAGGAACCCGGGTGCTGACCAGGAACGCTGGAACGAAGCCATTGACGAAATCACACTCAGCATCGAAGACGACCTGGAAAGGACCGAGTTCGCTGAAGGGAAGGGCAACAAATTTTTCGCCGAAGAAACGAACACCGAAAATCCGTGGTTTATGATCTCGGCCGAAGTGGTCGCCAATCAAATCAACAGCCCGACGGTCAAAGGTCAGGAAACGATCACGTTCAAAGTACTAGGTACCAGCAAACATGTCCTGGCGGCCGCCGGCGCTGGTGCAAACAGTTTCCGCCAAGGTCGCCGGTTCATTTTGTTCGGACAGCTCGACCCCAGTGGCTCAGTCAATTCGAAACATGGCCGCGTGCAACTTATTAACGTACACACGCACTTTTGGCTGCGTAGTCGATGATGCCGGCCGTTGTTACCTACGCAGCAGCCAAGCCAAGTTCGTCAAAACTGCCAATCACCGGGTGAGGACAATCATTGCCGGCCGCTGCTTCTTTAGTCGGCCGAAATACCGTCTTCATACCTGCGTCAGCGGCCGCGTCCAATTCAGCCTGCACGTCGCTGATGAAACAGATCGTTGCCGGGTCACTGCCAATTGCGGATGCGATCGTCGAATAGCTTGCGGCCTGCTTTTTGTTGCCCGAAGTGGTATCGAAATGGTCCACGAACATTTCCAGCAAGTCACCCTGGGTGGTATGCCCGAAGAATAACTTCTGAGCTGCGATACTGCCCGACGAGTAGATGTACAGTTTCAATCCGGCCGCCTGCCACTCTTTCAATTTCGGCAGCACGTCTGGAAACAACTCGGCCACCAACTGCCCGCTGGTAAATCCATCTTTCCAAATCAAACCTTGCAGTTGCTTCAGGCCAGTGACTTTGGCGTCCTTGTCCATCAACTGGTGAACAGCATCAACGACGACTTTCTGCTGAGCGTCAACGTTCGCCCGCGATTCCTGTCCGGCAGCACAAGAGCTCAACCACTGTTTGGTGTCTTCACGGCCAACATCCTGACCGACCAAAGCCACGGCATTCTGCACCGCTTCAACAGCCCAATGGTTGCTTAGAAACGCAGCGACGTGTTCACGGATATAAGGAAACATCACGTCATAAACAAATTCGACCGGAGCGACCGTGCCCTCGATATCCAAAAGCACGCTACGACATTGAATCGTTTCCGCCATCAAAGCATCTTCCATTTACAGGTCGCGTAGATTTCGCCAGTTTAATTCAGAAAGTAACGAATCGCAGACGCTACCCTCCGTGCACCCGGTACTAAAGCTCGACCACCGAGTCGATTCCACCGTCGCCGTCCTTCGGGAAGTACTCAGGCCCCATGCAAAGCGGATCGTAGTCAACGTGTTTGCTATTCTCTTCGTAGTGAGGCGTCCAGCCGGTCATGTCTTCGAACAATCTGATGCAACGAATATTGCGAGTGCCACACAGGTTGAACCAGTGCCTTGTGCCATTGGGCACGTTGATCAAATCACCTGATTCGACCGTCACACTGAAAACAGAGCCGGTCTTGGGGTGAATGTGAAAGACTCCGCTTCCGGCAACGGTAAAGCGAACTTCATCTTCACTGTGCGTGTGCTCCTTGTCGAACTTGGCCAGCATTTCATCCAGGCCTGGCGTGTCCGATTTGACATTGATCACGTCCGCCGTCACGTAACCACCCTCCGTCTTCAATCGCTCGATCTCCGGAGCGTACGCGGTCAAGATATCTTCGTCTGTTGCGTCAGATCCAATCCGTCCTTCGACATCCCACTTCTCATACTTGATTCCATGAGGCGCCAGAAATTCGTTGATTGCTTGCGGATCGGTAATCGATTGATCGTTGTCCGGAATGTGAACCGTTGCCATGAAAGGTTACTCGCTTGAATTGAAGGTCACGAATTTATTGGGAAAGGGTGACAGAGTTGCCCGATATTGTTGCAAACACAATTGGTCCCGGCAACTTGTGAATTTTGACATCTCTGGATTTCTTTCGAGTTCAAATTTCACGCCAATTGACGACGTCGTGCAGTACACTCGAACAAGAACTCAAAAATCTCTACATGTCTCCGTGCCGCGAAAACATCTTTGCCCCAGGTGTACAATCCGTGGTTGCGGATCAAAAAACCGTGCAATGGCGGATGTGTCGGATTTGTGAATTCCGGCTTCACTTGCTCGGCCAATGCCGGGATGTCCTGAGTGTTGTCATAGATTGGGACCCACTGGCGGTGTTCATGAGTCGTTACGCCCTCCAGCCCCTTCAGCATTTCATAGCCCTCGATCCAAAAGCCGCCTGCGGAAAAAAACAGGTCCGACAACAAGGTCCCCCAGACGCTGTGAGTATGCAGAACCGATCCGACTTGCGAGTCGTTGGCGGCCGCCACCACATGCAGCCAGGTCTCAGCGGAACTCTTCGGCTGCCCCGGACTGACCGGCTTGGCGTCTTCACCCACGCACACGAAGTCCTCTGCGGTCAGATTCCCTTTATCTTTTCCGCTGGCCGTTATCAGAATTTCAAGCGGCTGGCGGGAAACGACCTGGCTGTAATTGCTGCTGGTCCCAACCGACCAACCTCGGCTATAAAACAGTCGCCCGATCTCTCGCAACTCATCGACCTGCTTTGAATAGCCTTGCAGATGATTGGTGGTTTGGTTTTCCAGAGTCATACCCAACAGCCCGTCGATTTTCAGCGAAGTCTTGATTGAAAGAATGCCGCAATGGTACCCAGCAACTCCAACGAACACAATCAATCCAGCAGCACAACAGGTCTGACCACCTGCCAGATTCGCGAGGCCAGAAATTCCGACGTGCCGGCAATCACCGAAATCTTCAATCACGCCATCAAGCACACGACGGCCTCATTTTACACCAAGCCTCGAACGATCCAGCAACGCACCGACTGGCTACACAACCGCCCGGCCAGATACAAAGTCGTGGTGGCCGAAGTTGCCCCGACATGGCCAATCGTCGGTTGGGCGGCAATGGATCCGTGGAGCGAAAAACATGGCTATCAGATCACGACCGAAATCTCGTACTACGTTGCCGCAGAATTTCACGGCAAAGGAATTGGCAGCCAATTGGTTTCCCGACTAATCGAGGTCGCCAAAGAAAACAACTTTCGCAACCTGCTGGCCAAGATCTGCGACAACAACACAGTCAGTTTGAAAGTCGCCAGGCGATTTGATTTCGAGTGTGTGGGCACACTCGTTCAAATTGGCGAAAAGTTTGGCCAGAGCTACGACGTGCATTACTTTCAAAAGCGACTGTAAAATTTCGATCGTCGCCGAATATAAAAAGACACACCACGTGGTTCCCCACCTGAACTTCTGGTAACCAACCCACACTACTTGCATCAACAATCGCTGCATCGAAAATCCAGAATCACACATTGGCAACTGGGGAAGCATTGCTTCGTGAACCTAAAAGAATAGACGAACGACCCAATTGAAGTTAGGATTTTCCAAGCCGGGCAGATAAACAAACAGGCAGAAAGAATTGAAAGGCATCCAGGCCATGACAACGGATAACCCCCCACCGCCAACACGTCGAATTAGCGCCCGCCCATTCTTGATAACACTATGTGCCGTGCTTCTTTTCATACTGGTCGCTCGAGTGTGGCGAGGTGGTGGCGATGGCGAATGGTTTGAAAGCGAGGCCGAGATTCAAATCGAAATAAAGGACCCGCCCCCATTCGAACTCTCTAAACTGCTCCAGACAGGTATCGAAAAAAGCGTTGACCGACAACATATCCGAACTCTGACTTCCAAACGCTTTATCGATTCAACCTTCGATCAAAACGAATCACTATCGAAAACCCCTAC
>CAZPOL010000004.1:100407-102999 GCA_964588195.1 uncultured Pirellulaceae bacterium
CGTGACGAAAATTTGCAGATCGAATACTAGTCGGCTTAGCTTAGTAGCCAATAATCGCTTTGGGATTCTCTAAACCGAGCTTTTTCATCTTCTTGTACAAGGTAGTACGGTTGATACCGAGTTGATCGGCCGTCAAGTTGCGATTCCAGTTGTTTTCGCGGAGCACTTGAAGAATGATTTGACGCTCGGGACCTTCCAGAGCTTCTTTCAGAGTCTGCTTGGTGCTGGCGGCAACGGTCGCCACAGGAACACCTTGTGTAATATGAGCCGGCATGTCGGCGATCGTAATGCGAGGCCCTTTGCCCAACAATACAGCTCGCTCGATCACATTCTGCAACTCGCGGACATTACCAGGCCAGTTGTAAGACTGCATGGCATTGATCGCTCCGCTGTCGAACCCTTCGAACTGACGTCCAGTATTGGCACAAACCTTTTCAAGGAAGTGGTCTGCCAGAGTTGGAATATCACTCGAGCGTTGTGCCAGCGAAGGCAATTCCAGATTGATCACATTGATTCGATACAACAAGTCCTGACGGAAGCGGCCTTCTGCCACTGCTGTTTCCAGGTCTTCGTTGGTCGCCAGAATGATTCTTACATCGACGGAAAAAGTCTTGGAGCCGCCGACTTGTTCGAATTGCAATTCCTGCAGCACTCGCAACAACTTCACCTGCATACCAGGCGATGCCGTTCCGATTTCGTCCAGGAAGATCGTTCCTCCGTCGGCCTGCATGAACTTGCCTTCCTTGTTGCCCGTCGCACCGGTAAAGGCACCGGCCACATGGCCAAACAGTTCGCTTTCCAGCAAGTTTTCAGGCAACGCACCACAGGCGACTTCCACAAATGGTTCGTCGCGGCGGCTGCTGCATTGGTGGATAGCGCGGGCAACCAGCGATTTACCAGTACCACTTTCGCCTGTGACCAAAACAGTTGCTCGTGTGTCAGCCACGCTATCGACAATGTCGAAAATCTTGTTCATTTGCGGAGCGGAACCGACGATGTTCTCCAAACCAAATCGATGGTCGAGTTGTTTCTTCAGTTGCTTGTTTTCATCAAGCACTTGTTGTTGATTCATGGCTCGCTTGATCGACAGAAGCAGTTCTTCATCGATCAGCGGCTTGGTCAGCATGTCGTGAGCACCACAACGCAATGCCTCGATACCCGTTTCAACTGTTCCGTAACCGGTCAGCAGAATTACGGGCAGGTTGGGTTGAACCTGGCGGCAGTACTCAAGGACTTGAAAACCATCGCCGTCCCCAAGTCGCAGGTCGACCAACGCAACGTCCAGTGGAACGTTGTCGATGATTTCTTGAGCCGATTGGCAGCCGTCTGCCGGTTGTACCGCGTATCCCTGGCTTGTTAGCCACGAGGACATGGATTCCAGGAGGAGACGGTCGTCGTCGACCAGCAACATCTGGGGCAACTTGTTGGCGTTTGATTGATTCATCGGTCTTCCAGTATTCGCAATCAGTCGGGTCGCAGTCGCGAACTAACATCAAAAAATTTTCAACGGTGTAAAAACACAACAGGTGTTGACTGTATCTAGGTTGCGCCCGGGATCGGGTCAAAGCAGGAGTCCGCAAAATTGTGAATTCCGGGGGAAAGGAATGGTTGCACCCCCGAAAAAGACGCAATAACCCGAACAATCCGCAGAAAACGCCGAATTCCTTGCAATGACGTAATTTGTGGCTTTTGGATTTTCTGGCAAATTCGCGTATAATTTGGGTCCTCTCCCTAACTCCTCCTTTTCATCTCATCCTCACTTCCCTGGTGAAGCTCTTGCGCGTTTCAGTATTCGACCCTCACCCTGTCATTCACAAAGCACTTACTTGCACGTTGCCCGGTAACGGGTTTGCCGTGGTCAGCCAATCTTTCGATGGACGAAATGCGGTTGAAACCGTCCGTGAAAGTAAAGCCGAGATCGTGATCACGGAAATCCGTATGCCTAAAGTCGATGGCTTGAAAATGCTGGCCAGTCTCCAGGACATCGATGTGCGGACGATCGTTTACACCAGCGACACCAACCCGACCTACCTGGCACGAGCGGCCGCCATCGGCACCGACGATTACGTTCTCAAAACTGACCCTTTTGATTGTTTGCTGAATGCCATGCGAAAAGTCGCAGGCAAGAACGAAAGCGTTGGTCAGTTAAGTAACGGCCATTCCAGCGCCAACATCCATTCCAACGGTAACAGCCATTTCAACGGCGAAGCGACCACGCGATCCGGCGCCACAACCACCCAACCTACGCAACGCAATCGGTTGTTCCAGGAAATCAGTGACCGTCTGCAGTCCAGGGATGTCTCACCGAACAACCCGCAAAACCTGACCAGCCGCGAAGCCCAGGTCTTGCGGCACCTGGGGTTTGGCTTGAGCAATCGCGAGATCGCCAAGTCACTGCAAATCAGTGTCGAGACCGTCAAAGAACACGTGCAAAATATCTTGCGAAAACTTGACTGCAAAGATCGCACCGCCGCAGCCGTATGGGCCGTTCGCGAAGGCATTTCCTAAGCCCGTTTGATTGAAGTTCGTACGGCACCACCTCATTGTTTTCACGTAATGGAAAGCGCGTAGGATGGGCACTCTTGCCCGGCC
>CAZPOL010000005.1:0-49391 GCA_964588195.1 uncultured Pirellulaceae bacterium
CTTTTTTTCTGGCAACTAGCGGGCGAACGAGACCCGTTATTGAACCAAAGACATCCTTGCTGAACTGGTGAAGGTCGGCCGTTAACTCAATTCTCGGTTTCACCAAGCTCACTTGAATTCTCCTGTTGGCTAATGAATCAAATGCCTTTTAAATGCACTTGCATAATTTATGCATTTATATAGTTTAGTTAGGCGACTGAGAAGCGAAATCAGAAAAAAGTAAACTTACTCGTAAATGGATATACAAAATGATCGCAGACAACTTAATCCTGGACGCTCAAAAAGCATGGGGAGAAGGAATCGTTAAGATTGGAAAAGTTTTTCTTGATAAAGGAGACTACAAAGCGGCTGCCGAAGAGCACATCAATGAGTTTTACAACTATCAGGAAGGAACAGTTCTATTCAAGCCAACACTCACTTCAGAAAAACAGTTCCGGCTGGATTTTGAAGGGGCCCTGTCGTACTTCGTTGGTGGAAACAAGAACTATCCAGAAGACCACGGATTCGCGATTAAGCCTTGGTCAGACGTTAAGTGGGAGAATATCGGAACCAAGATCATCGGGGACATGGGCGTTGCCATGGGGAACTACTATTTCACGCCTGCCGAAGGTGGCGATGATGTGAAGGTTGAGTATTCATTTGCCTACACGATTAATGCTGAAGGAAAATTGAAAATCGTTCTGCATGATTCTCACTTGCCGTACGCTCCAGTGGTATGATCGTCGGTTCGGTGGACGCAACCAGGTTCCTCCACAAAACCCAGTGACTCGTTGCCGGTTCTCTGTGCCTAAGCCAGGTCACTTCCGACGGCATCGGCGATTGAATCGTGCCCGGTCTGCTGCAATTTCCTGGACAGGTACCGGTTCAGCCGACCGACAAACAACGGACCGCCGTAAATAAACCCGGTGTAACACTGCACCAAACTGGCTCCGCTACAGATCATATTCCAGGCATCCTGGCCGTTCATGATTCCACCAACGCCAACGATTGGAATCGCTCGTTCCGTTCGCTGGTACAGATTGGCAACCATGTTTCGACTGACCGTCGTCAGCGGTTTTCCAGATAGCCCGCCGGCTCCGATTTCATCCACCGTTGCTTGCTGCGTCTTCAATGCGTCGCGAGAGATCGTGGTGTTCGTGGCAATGATCCCATCGATCGACAGCTCGTTGGCCAGAGCGGCGATGTCGGTAACCTGATCTTCATTCAGATCCGGAGCGATCTTTAACAGGATCGGTCGCCTGGCAACTTGTTGTTCACCAGCCAGCGATTCGTTGAGTCCAATCAACTCACTCAGCAATTCGGTCAGCGGTCCACGGTCCTGCAACGTTCTTAGACCGGGCGTGTTCGGAGAGCTGACATTGACCGTAAAGTAACGAGCGTACGGAAACAGCAACCGAAAACTCTTGACGTAATCGTCAACTGCTTTGTCAACGTCGACGACTTTCGTTTTGCCAATATTGATTCCGACAATCGGCTTGATGGTGGTGCGATCAAGTGCGGCGGCGGCATGTTCGGCTCCCGCGTTGTTGAATCCCATGCGGTTGATCAACGCTTGATCCTTGGGCAAGCGGAACAGGCGGGGCTGTGGGTTTCCGGACTGTGCCTGACCAGTCAACGTGCCGACTTCGATATGCGAAAAGCCCAAGTGTCGCAGCGAGTTGAACCATGTCGCTTGCTTGTCAAAACCAGCAGCCAAACCGACCGGGTTTTGAAAGTCGATTCCAAACACCGTCGTTCGCAAACGTGGATCTGCGACTCGATTGATCGCGGCCAACAGCGACGAAAACGGAGGAAACATCGATGCATGAAACATCGACATCGACCAGTGATGGACGGTTTCAGCGGGCAATGAAAACAGAATGGGACGAGCCAGATAGCGCCAGAACATCGACTACCAGTTCAATCCGAATTGTTCACCACCACTTCCGCGATCACGACCACCCTTCAGTGGCTCGTCACGTTTTTTGACCGCTGATTCACGCAATGGCTCTTCCTTTTCTTCCGTCTTCTTATCAGAAGCCTTTACCGGTTTGGCCTGTGTTGCTTTCAGGGACAATCCGATTTTCTGGGCGTGACGATCAACCGAAAGAACTTTGACGGAAACCGAGTCGCCTTCCTTCACGATATTCTTGACCGCCATGACCCGATGGTGAGCCAGTTCCGAAATATGAACCAACCCTTCGACACCCGGTTCCAGTCGCACGAACGCTCCGAATTGAGCCAACCGCGAAACGTTGCCGGTGACCACAGAGCCTTCCGGGTATTTCGCATCGATGTCGGCCCATGGATTCTCGAGCGTATCGCGATAGGACAACGAGATCTTGCCGTTCTCGGGATTGATCTTCTCGATTTTCACAGAGATCTTTTGACCGGGTTCCAGGACCTCCTTGGGATGACTGACCCGCTCCCAACTCATCTTGCTGACATGCACAAGGCCTTCGACGCCGCCGATATCGACAAAAGCACCAAAGTCCATCAGCTTGGTCACCAGGCCGTCCATCGTCTGACCCTCGGCCAGCGTCTTCATCAGTTCCGCTTTTTGTTCGTTGCGTTCGCGTTCAATGATCGCTCGTCGGCTGAGTACCAGTTTCTTGCGGCCCTCGTTCACCTCGACAACAACACACTGCACTTTTTGATTCACGTAGTCGCCAAAGTTCTCGACGCGGACAATATCGATTTGGCTGGCGGGGATGAAGCCGCGAATGTTGTTCAGATTGACTTCCAGACCACCGGTGTTCGAACCGGTCACCTTGGCCTCGACCACCGCGCCTTCGACCAGATCGGACCAATCGGCGATGTTCACCGACGCTCCAGGGATCGAGACTTCGTACAGCCCTTCCTCTTCCTTGAATCCGACGATCATCACTTCCAACATCGCGCCCTCTTCGGGCGGTGTTTTGAATTGACGCATCGAGGCGATTCCCTCGTAGCGACCCTTCAAACTGAAGAATACGTTTTCGTTGTGGATGCGAGTCACCAGGGCCTTGATGCGAGATTCGATATCCAATTCAGATTCAGGTTGATTGTCGCCCATCAACGAATCCATTTTCAGATCGTCCAGAGCCGCTTCCAATTCAGCGTCTGCCGAACTGGTCGGAATTTCGGCTGGGGCGTTGGCCGCTGCACTATGGGCCACCATCGAGGCAACCGAGACGGTGGCGTTGGCAGACGAGGGTGTTTCCATCGCCGCATCCATGGTCGCTTTCATCGAAGCATCCGTTGCTGCTTCCGTCGCTGCTGCAGGAGCGGATGCCGGGGTCGCCGGCGCTGCGGCGGCAGAAATGACTTCGGCTGGCTTGACTTCGGCGGGTGCCGTTTCGGCGGGCTTGGTTTCCGAAGGTGTTGTTTCAGTGACTGCCGGTGTGGTTGCCGCACCACCTTGAATCGCTGCACCGACCTGGTCCGGATTGAATGAGGCGTTGCGAATCGCTTTCGGAGTTCCCATGTCAGGGTCCGCTGCATCGCGTTGCGATCCGATCAAGATTTTGCGAGCACCTGCTTTTTTATCAGCAGCTTGTTCAGCTGCCTCGGCATTGGCGTCGACGTTTTCGTTTGAACGGTTCGATTCGTCCTGGTTACTTGTCATGGTCTCAACACTTCAAAGAGGGGGTGGCGATTCAGCGAGAATCCAGCGGTCAATGGACTGAATTTAACCAACCAAAACTCAAAAAAACAGGGTCAAACCAGGTTGGAATCGGAAACCTGGCAAATGTGAAAATTGGGGAACACCAGGATCAAAAATCCTGGCCAACCGACAGCAGCTCAAAACTGTCGGTTCGAAATGGAATGGCTGGCAAGTCGGCCGCATTAAAAAGCTTGCCGACGGCTGTATCATCCCACAGGAAACGGACTTGCGTCGGTCGTTCAATTTCAGCCGCCCAGACCACTACCGTCTCATCCACGACCTTGGCGTTCGCCGGTTTGAATTCTCCGTCTTCCCCACAGATCAAAAATCCTTCGACCATATCGCCACCGGAAGTCTTCAGCCCCTCAGCATTTTCGAAGTGAATTACGATTTTGCCAGCTTCTTCAGCAGGTTCCATGCGGTCATAAATCGGACCCGATCCGACGACATCGGTCGCTCCATACGTGTTGGCCATCGCCATACGAGCCAACCGATCGCCGACGACGTCCTTGTTCATTGGATGAATGTCCTCGGGATTTCCAATATCCGAACTTCCGATCATGCCAGTATTTGGAACCTTCAATGCTTTTCGTTGCGCGTCCCACAACTCGGCCAGCGCGCGTGGATCCTTGTCGTACCGATGTGGCGCCAACTGGACGTAGTAAAACGGAATGTCTCCGTTGTCAAAGCGAGTCCGCCAATCATTGATCATAGCCGGAAAGATGGTTTGATACTGTTGCGCTCGCCCAACGTTGGCTTCGCCCTGATACCAAATCACGCCACGCACTGAGTACGGAATCAGCGGAGCGATCATTCCATTGAACAACACGGCCGGCCGATTTGGCGAACGGTTTTCGACGTTCTCTTTCCAATGTTCCAAAAGCGGATTGAGTTCTTCGTTGGCGGACAAGGCCTCCATCGAAGTCCAAGATTCGACGGGAGTCCCGCCCCAACTGGAATCGATCAAGCCAATCGGCATGTCTTCGAATTTTTTATACTTCTGCAAAGCGGTGGCGAAGAAGTATGCGGTGGCGGAAAACTCAGCCACGGCCTCTCCACGACATTCCTCCCAGACAACGGCATCGGAAAACTCAGCGGCAGGTTCCTCGATCGCGTTTGGTGGTACGGTGAACAGGCGAATATTCGGATTGTTGATTTCGGCGAAGTAAGCTTCCTTCTCTTCGTCGTTTTCAAAGCTCAGCGATTGATTCAATGACCATTGCATGTTGGACTGACCGGAACAGATCCAGACTTCACCCACATACACGTCATTGAAGACCACCTTTGATTCTGCGCCGGCCACCGTCAATTCGTAGGGGCCACCGATTTCAGGCGGAACCAGTTTTACAGACCACGCCCCCTGGCCATCTGCCACGACCGGTTCAGAACTTTCGCCAAGTGACACTTCCAGTTCTTGCCCGGGATCCGCCGTGCCCCAAATTCGGACGACGGTGCCATGTTGCAGAACCATTTTGTCCGAGAAAATTTTTGGCAACCGGATGTCGGCTGAAACTTTCACACACAGAGAAGGTGCGAAGCCGATCATTAGCGAAAACAAAAGCCCGACCAGAGCTCGAGGGATGTTCATATAGAAACGCAGGGATGCTTGGGGGTTGTCCGTGTTTGGTCGTCGCCGTGGCGACCGTAAGATGATCGAGTAATGGTAAAAGTGAAAGGCAACGGACGCAACCAAAAACCCTGACATTTGCTGATAACCAACCGTAATTTGCTTACTTTTCAGCGCGTCGAGCCCGGCACAACAGATTCCATGCCGTTTACAGCGACTTTAACTGCACAAGACACTTGCCCAATTCTCCACCATAGTTTCCTGCGCTGATGCGAAGCAGGCGATTGCTTGAATCGCTTTCCAGTGCCGCTTGAATTCCGAGCCGCATTGATTCTCGCACAGTCGGTTCATTCGTCGCGTCAATGACGACCTCGTAGGCACAACTTGCGTCGGGATGCAGCTGCGACTGCACCCGGCCACGCAACGTCGGACAGAATGCCTCGGCCGTCGACGCGATCTGGTTGTCGTAGCGAGAGCCAACCTTGCTGCCGCTACGGGCCACACCACCTGGAAACGGAGTGATGCAGTCGGGAATTTCGGAGATCGCCTTGACTGCCGCCGACGCCGCCAACAACCCGCTCTCTTGATCGAGCGACTGAATGATAAAGTTGCCGCCGGCGATCCCTTTGGCGACCCCCAAGGTCTCTTCGCAGATAAACTCGCCGTCCATCACGGGCACTCGCCAAAAACGACGCTCGCCCAACTTCTTGCTCTTTTGAAAACCGTCGCCGAAGAAGCGCAAGAACTTGCCGACAGGAATCAACTTCTCGGGATCATCCGGCACCAGACCATTGTAAACCGCCGTGGTCGGACAGGTCATCAAGCATTGGCCGGCGCGATTGACGACCGCCTTGATCAGTTCTTGCGATGAAAAACCAAAAGCCAAAATCGAAACTCCAGGCCGACCATCAGCCGTTTGTTCCGGCAACAGGAACCGCTCAATTCCCGCTTCGGCGTCACAACCGATGACCGAAGTTCCGTAGCCACAAAATTCGGCTGCCGCAATTTCCAGCCACGTTCGATTGAATCCCGTCACGATCAGCCGCGTGTAGTTCATTTCGAACGCTTCGGCGTAAGTGTCCTCGATTCGAGGATCTTGTTGAATACTGGATTCCAAATTCATACGGTGTGCCATGCCAAAACAACTCACGCAACGTCCATGCTATTTGCCGGCCTTGTTTGCAGTCTTGCTTGCTGGGTCCATCCATGTCTCAAAGACAACATCACTATCGTTGCCGGCCCAGCTAACGGTATACATCGCCATCACGTTTGTGGATATAGTGTGTTGATCTTCCATCGAAATACACTGCTGCCTGCCGATTCCCCGCGCCAATCGATCAATGACGGATCGGATTTCATCGTGACTCAATGTCGCAACCCTGTAAGCAACGTATGGTCTGAGTTTTTCACCACTTGGTTATAACGCACCACAGCTTCCTGTGAGACGGTAACTACAAGAACTGAAACCGCGATTTTTCTGGCGATCAAACAGATTTCTGAATGATTTCAAAAAGTGTTGTAACAAATCTGCAGCGTCGCCGCTGTTAAGGAAATCGGAGCCTTTGCTCGGCTCAACATAACACTCACCCTTTAGTAAAGAACAAAAACCATGTCATTTATCAAAGCAATCACCGGATTCGTTGCTACATTTGTCGCTTGCCAAGCCGCCAGCGCCCAGGACTCATTCTGGAGCAACTACGACTCAATCTTCGACTACGAGATATCAATCCAACAACAACTTTTTGGCTACCATATGATTGAGTACAACCGGCCACTCGTGCACTATTCGGACAGCGGAATGGGCAAGATAGCGTTTGCCAGTCGCGCCGAAGCAGATGCCTGGCTGGCTCAGAGACCGGATTACGATGTCATTGAGCGTCGCGATCACGTCTCTATCCGGCAGCCATTTGTTGTCGTCGGAATTGCCGGGACATGGGCAGAGGCTCAACAGCGCTTGGAGGAAATTCGTGAACAAAACGACGGAATTATTGTGACCGATATCACGCCTCTCTACGCTCCTTCGATTTTCAACCAACCCAGCAACAACTTTGGCAAGTAGTTGAATTACAATTCCAGGATCTCGCGGTTGAAGATTTTTCTTCAACCGTTTTTTGTCCCGACTGGGCTGCATTACGAGTACACAACAGAGGCTCGGTCGTGCGATGGACGTGCCGGACTGGCCATCGTCGAAAAGTGACAAGCGGAGACTGCGTGAGACTAAACCAGTCCCCACTTCTTCCGCAACCACCACTCGTAAGTCAACAGGCCAGCGAACAGCAAGACATAAATTAACGCGTCGTACCAGGTGTCGCCGAGCTGCCACTTGATCGGTACTTCGATGTTCATCTTGGGAGATAACTCGGCAAGTTCCTTCAACACTTCCGGCAAAGCACCGGGATCGATCATGCGTCCACCGTAATCGGCGGTTCGTTCGGCGAGCCGGTTCAATTGGTCCGGGTCCGCTGCCGGATTGGCTTGTTCCTTGTCATTATCGAAGACAACGAACTTCGCTTCCGCTCGGCCCAGATCCTTACCGGACCGCTTCCCCGATACCTCGATCGTGTAGATCCCTGGTTTCTCCAGCAACCGACGGTCGATTTGCGATGGCCCGCCATTGATCACCGTGATGTCCGATCGCACTCCTTCCGGATCCAGCAAGGCACCCTTGAATTGAGCATCCAGAATCTGTTGATTGGATTCCGTTTCGGCCTCGGCCGTAAAACGAATCGGGATGTTGGGTTTGAAGCGGCGTTGCGACAAGTCGATACGAATGTTCTCGCCCGACATGCTGTCTTTTTTGGCCAACCACAAAACGACCTGCCGCCAAAACCGTTTGTGCTCGTCGGCAAAACCGTGAGTCCACCACAGGTAAGTCGTATCGGCGGCCATCGCCAACACTCGACCACTGACACGAACACTGACCAACAACGGCGCACCATCGGTACTCTCCAGCAAGACGCCCGCCGTGTCCTTGATCCCGCTAAATCGATTCGCTCCAACGAATGGAGGTAGCTTGTTCCAGATCGCTTCGTTTTCATTCGGGTCACCCAACCGAGTCACAAAGTGGCCCTTGGGCACCGCTTTCAGCTCGTTGGGAATGTGCAAGTCTTCCCGAATCGCCTCATCGAAATCCTGCTTCTCCGAGAATTCCATTTCAATCGGAAGAATGTCTTTCAAAGGCGAGACTCGATACAGACCAGCACCAAAACTATGGTAGCCACCGATCATTATCAGGCCTTTGCCCTTTTCGGTAACCGCCTCGGCCAATTTGTACAAGTTCTGCTGCGGCGACCCACGCTTGTAGAGTGCTCGCGAATCGACATCGTGCAAGATAAACACGTCGTAAGTATCGTCGGCAAACAAACTGCTCTTATCGACTGGCCAATTCTGGCGTCGATCGATGTGCAATTGATCCAGTTGAATATCCTTGTACGCTCCCAATGAACGAACCAGAAAGGAAACCTCCCAGTTCAGGCTGCCGTATACGTACAACACTTTCAGCCCGCCTTCGTTCACCGTCAGGAACCCTGGCAATTCGTTGTTGCGAGGCGAGACTTCGCCAGGCTGAGGGTCGGCACGAACCACCAACTGATACTGACCAGGTTCGTCCGGTGTGAATTCCAGTTCAACCGCCACCGATTCTGATTGTTGAGTGAACGGTTGCCGCACGGTATCGACGACTGATTCCTTGCCGGTCGGGTCGATGACGATTAATTGCACAGGGATTTCCTGGTTGGCGAAACCGCGAGCATTAACGGTCGCCGAAACGGTCAGCACGTTCTTTACCCAGCACGTGAACTGGTCCGCCATGTTCTCCACCGAAATGTCTGCGAACTGGTCGGTTTGAGCCGCCTGACCAAACGGCACCGTCAGCAATGGGGTTTGGGTGTCTTCCAGCAATTTACCTGCTTGAGCCAACTCGATTTCCGGATCGGAGGCGTTCTGAACTCCATCACTCGCCAACACAATTGCCATTAACCTTTGGTCACGAACCGAGTCAAGCAACGAATAAATGGCGGTACCCAAATCGGATTCGCCGTCGGTCGGCTCATCCGGAAACTCAGGTATGCCGTCGACTGCTTCCAGCGGCTTCAGCCGGTTGCCCACCGCATAGAACTGAACATCGATGTTCTCTTCGCGAATCGCTTCGATCAGATTCTTGTTCTCGGCGATCAGGTCGGTCATCGCCTTCCAGCGATTCGGACCGGTCGATTCATGCGACAACTTCATCGACCGCGAGTAATCGAGCATCACGGCCAAAACGGCCGATTGTCGCTGGCTGATTTTTGACACAACACCCGGTCGCAGCATCGCCAGAGCCGCCATGCCGATCAACATCAAACGAATCAGAAACAGCTTGCGACGTTGCTTGTCAGTCAAGCGGGCAAAGTTCGGTCCAGCCCATAGCGCAGCGATCATGACTGCGAAAATCGCAATCAGGATCCACCAACCCGCTATGGGAGAAATCGAAAAACTTTCCACGCTTACCTTCGCTATTCAACTTTTTTGTAGAAACGATTCGACATGATCAACTCCAACGCTAACAGCAAACACATACACAATGCCAACACTGGATAAAATTCCTGACCCAAACGGGTTGTACCCTGCTGGCGCTCGATCTCTTCACGTTCGCGAGCCAAACGAAAACGCTCTTCACCCAGAATCCCGGTCAGGGTTGCTTCGTCCACACGATTCAGGTCAGTGCTGTCGGCAGGCATGTTGACGCTGAACCCACGCAAGATCGACTGATCGTTGAACTGACCTTTCAAACGATAGGCGCCGGGCGTGTCGGTAAACTTGTACCGCAACAGGCCTTCCGCACTGGTCACGCGAATCGGCTCTTCGTTACGTGGCGTGAACAAGCGATAGTCCGCGGGCATCAGGTTGATATCGTTGAACATCGTCATCGATTGCCCTACTCCCAGATTGATTCGGTCGCGATTGCTGGAGGCCAGGAAACTGGCGATCTCGGTGACCAGCATCACTCCAGGCCACGGCGAGTACCCGCTTCCGAAATTGAACAGATCATTCCAGGATTTTCGGTCACGAGGAGAAACCGGCTCGGTGACTGGTGTCGTCATACAAATCACACGCCCGCCACCAATCGTTCGCTGAAAGATCGCCCCAACACCGTTTGAATACCTTGCAATCACCTGCACGTTGGCATCCGAAGGATCGGTTTGAATTTCCCAATGCCGGTAAACCGGGAAGGGTTGCCAGATGCCACGAGTATCTTGAGTGCGAAACCGTTTCAAAATCGGATGAGTCAGGTTGTCGAATGTCATCAAGACTCCGCTTTTCTTCTTCAGCCAATCGATGGCCAGGATACCGGGCAGGACCCGAGCCGCCGCTTCGGTGCGAAACGCCTCGTCAGGTTTTCGCAGCGTCAAAGCGTTGTGACCAAGAAAAACTGCCAAACCTCCACCAGCTTCCACATAACTTTCCAGAATCCCCCACATCTGCGGCGATATTGGCTTGGGATTCAGCAACATGATCAAGCTGTAATCCTGCAGCGGTTCGCCGGCGAGCTGCGACTGAGGAATCGCCTTTGCCTGAAACATTCCATCGGCGATTTCCAATATGTCCTGCACGTTGCCAGGTTTTACGTTTTCCGGATGAACCACCAGTGCCGGCCAACTTGGTCTGACCTCGATCGTGAAGTGCCTTTTGTTGTCCGCGGAAAGCGAATCGCTGCCCTCGATTTCCAACCAGCCGTGATGGACACCCTCGGCCAGTTCGTCCTGTAAAATGATTTTTGCCGAAACGACAGAATCATCTTCAACCGCCACATTAGCGACTCGAGTCCAGTGTTGTTCGGGAACCAGCGTCTCACCGTCCCGTCGCACCGGCCGCGATTCATCTGGTTTCTCCAGAAACATCCGCAACAACAAATCCGAGCCCGGACCGTTGGAGCGGACCTGTGTTTCCAGTTCCAGCTTGCCCTTCATCGGAATTGAGCTGGCCGACATCTTCAGTTCACCCAAGGCGAAATTCGAAGGATCCTCGACGCCAACATCGATCACGAAAACACTGACATCCGGATTCCGCTCCAGCAATCTTTTCAGCGAATCGCCAGAGCTATTCCAGCTGACGCGCGTCATATCGGTGAAGACATAAATCTCTTTTCGCTCGAACTCCGTATCAGCCAGGAACTTGATCGCCCGCTCCATCGTTTCGGGCAACGGCGAGGTCGCGTAGTTGATATCCAGCGTATTCAGGCGTTTGCGAGCGGCACTGATATCGACCGAGAAAAATGGAAACTCATCGTCCGTTTCCATCACCGCCACCTTGCTGTTCAGCGGCAACTGCCCAATCAACCAGCGACCGTGGTCCTGGACCTTTTCCAACAGCGTGCGGTTTTCGCGGACATACGAAAAGCGTGGCGAGTTGTCGACCAAAATCAACGAGGCAACCGGGGCTTGCTGGTCTGCCAAAATGTGACTGGTGTCCTTGCTGGTCGCCGCCTGAAACGTGTATCCCGTGTAGGCCAGCAACAATGCCAACACCAACCCAACGACGACCGCCAACGGAATGTTTGCCGGCTTGGACCATAACAATGCATACAGGAACAACCCGCCCACCAACAGACTCAATACCAATCCAGCGCCGACTCCCAACCAGTTTCCGAACGCACTGGAAACCGTACTCGGCTTGGCAAACGCTGCGGCCAAGGCCAACAACAACAGACAACGCAGCAACAACAAAACCCAGTGACGCAGATTCAAACTGCGTTGATTCGTCTGATGCATCTCCTTCACAAAACGGAGAGCAGGGAACTGGTAGGCCTTAGGCTTGGGCTGCATCAACATATGCAGCAAAATCGGAATCCCGATCAACAGTCCACCCAGCCCCAGAATTAACGCATGCGCCAACGCCATGTCTAAAACCTCGCCTGGCGACTACGCAAATATTCAATCAACGCGCGATCGAATTGCATGCTGGTATCCAGTTTGACGTAATCGATACTGGCCTTGGCACATCTGCTGGCCACATCGTCACGGAACTCATTGACCTGTTCAATGTAATCAGCACGGAAGGCGCTGGCGTCGACTTTCAACTTGTCGTTCGTTTCCGGGTCTTCCAATTCGCAAATCCCGTTGAATGGGAAATTCACCTCGGCCTCGTCCATGATGTGAAACAAAATCACATCGTGCCCACCATGTCGCATCCGATACAGCGAATTAAAAACCGCCTCGGTATCGTCCAGCAAATCACTGAACACCATGACCAGCGTTCGCGTTCGCAACATTGACCCCAACTGGTTCAGGCTGCGGGACAAGTCGGTTTTGCCTTGTGGTTCCAATTTGGCAAGCAACGTCAGCAGGTGGCCCAGATGATTTCGCTTGGAACGCGGAGGCAAGCTGTTCTTTATTGTTTCCTGAAACGTGATCAGACCAACCGGGTCCTGCTGGCTGATCATCATGTAGGCGAGTGCCGCAGCCAGACAGACGCCATAGTCAAACTTGCTGAGTTCCTGGCGGTAGGTGTAGCCCATCGATTCGCTGCAATCCATGACCAACATTCCGCTGATGTTGGTTTCTGCCTCAAACTTCTTGACGTAGTACTTGTCCGTCTTGGCGTACAACGACCAATCGATGTGTGCCGGGTCGTCGCCGTGAGCGTACTTTCGATGCTCGCTGAATTCGACACTGAATCCGTGGTAAGGACTGGAATGCAAGCCTTGCAGGAAACCCTTGACCACGAACTTGGCGCGCAGATCCAGTCGCTTGATCTGATTGATAACTTCCGGTTTCAGATACTTCTCAACTGACATCCGCTACCCATTTACTTTCCCAACTCCGCATTCCGCATTCCGCATCCGATCTATTATTCCAGATTCAGGTACGCGGACAAACCGTGCAGTCCGCCCTCGCGACCGAATCCGCTCTCTTTGTACCCGCCAAACGGCGATGTCGGATCAAATTTATTGTAGGTATTTGCCCACACGATACCGGCTCTCATCTGCGAAGTCAGGTTAAAGATCTTGGATCCCTTGTCCGTCCAAACGCCAGCCGACAGCCCAAACGGCGTGTTATTCGCCTTCTTGATTACTTCTGAAACGGTGCGGAATGTTTGCACGGCCAACACAGGGCCGAAAATTTCTTCCTGAGCAATTCGATTCGACTGAGCCACTTCGGTGAACAAAGTCGGCGGGCACCAGTATCCACTGGACGGCAACTGACATTCGGCTTGATAGAAATCAGCTCCCTCGTCCTTACCGATCTGGATATACGAATCAATCGTTTCCAGTTGATTCTTGCTATTGATCGCACCGACGTCCGTGTTTTTATCCAGCGGGTCACCGACAATCAGCGACTTCATACGGTGTTTCAATTTTCGTATGACTTCGTCGTGCACCGATTCCTGAACCAGCAAACGGCTGCCGGCGCAACAAACGTGTCCCTGATTGAAATAGATTCCGTTGACGATCCCTTCAACCGCTTGATCGATCGCGGCGTCTTCGAAAACGATGTTGGCAGCCTTGCCACCGAGTTCCAAAGTACATCGCTTGCCGGTACCAGCGAGCGATTTCTGGATGATCTTGCCGACATTGGTCGACCCCGTGAAGGCGATCTTGTCGACGTCCGGGTGATTGACGATGTCGGCACCAACATTGCCGTGTCCGGTCACGATGTTGACGGCACCGGCAGGCAAGTCAGCCTCTTGAATGATCTCGGCCAACTTCATCGCCGTCAGCGATGTCGTTTCGGCTGGCTTCAAGACCACCGTGTTTCCGCAGGCGAGTGCCGGAGCGATTTTCCAGGCCGCCATCAGCAACGGAAAATTCCACGGGATGACTTGCCCGGCAACACCGATTGGTTTGGCCTGTCGTCCTGGAAAGGCGTACTGCAATTTGTCAGCCCAACCGGCGTAGTAAAAGAAATGCGCGGCGGCCAACGGGATATCGACATCACGCGACTCGCGAATCGGTTTGCCGCCATCCATCGTTTCGATTACCGATAACTCGCGAGCCCGTTCCTGCATCATGCGAGCGATTCGAAAGATGTACTTGCCTCGCTCGGCGCCCGACATCCTGGACCAATGTTTGTCGTAACAATTCCGCGCCGACTTGACCGCCTTGTCGACGTCCGCCGTTGTCGACTCGGTCACCTTGGCAATCACCTGCTCAGTGGCCGGGTTGATCGAATCAAACCGCTTGTTGCCCGACGATTTGACGAACTTGCCGCCGATAAACAGGTCGTACGAGTCCTGCAATTGAACGTGACCTGCACTCTCAGGCGCTGGAGCAAGTTCCCAGTCGGCAGTGGCGGAATCCGAATCACTCATAAAAAACCTTGCACTAAAAATTCATTCCCAAACTCGATCGCTGCTCATCGGTCCCGGTACACCAGGATTTTAATCGATGGAAAAGTAATCGGCAGATTGATAAATTCCGGTTTGTTGTTTGACGATTTGCATCAACACGTCATTCGCCAGGCTACTCGCTCCGAAACGGAACCATTCATTGGTCAACCACTCAGGCCCCAGCGTCTCCTTGACCATGATCAGGTAGTGCAGAGCCAGTTTTGACTTCGAGATGCCGCCTGCCGGTTTCATGCCGACCATTTGCCCGGTCTTGAAAAAGTGGTCGCGAATCGCCTCCAACATCACAAGCGTCACCGGCATCGTAGCAGCCGGCTTGATCTTTCCAGTTGACGTCTTGATGAAGTCCGCACCGGCGGCGATGGCAATGTCACTGGCACGACGAACCTTGTCGAATGTACCTAGCTCGCCAGTTTCCAGGATGACTTTCAAGCGGGCCTTTTCGCATGCTTCCTTGACCGCAGCGATCTCGTCAAACACGTATTGAAAATCGCCTCCATGAAAGCGGCCGCGAGAAATCACCATGTCGATCTCGTCGGCGCCTCCCTGAACAGCCATCTTCACATCGTCCAGTTTGATTTCGAGGGACGAATTTCCACTCGGGAATGCGGTGGCGACCGAGGCCACTTTGATGCCTGCCCCTTCCACTTCCGACTTGGCCAACTTTACGAAGTTCGGATAGACACAAACCGCAGCGACCGTCGGAAGATCGTCAACTGAATCGTGCAAGTGCCGAGCCTTGTAGCAAAGCTGCCGCACCTTGCCTTCGGTGTCCATTCCTTCCAACGTCGTCAGGTCGATCATGTTCAGGACCATCTTCAGCCCTGCCATCTTGGTCTCTTTCTTGATACTACGCGTCTGAAACCGCGAAGCGCGTTCGACTACGCCAACCTGATCGATCGTCGGTGAAACGGAAGGCAATGTATTCAAGAAAATCCCCAGGCTAACGCGAACTCGTCATGCAAACTCGATCGGCAAACTTGATTGGCGAAATCGTTACGCCAACAAAGTGTTGATATCGGCACCCTGTTTCACCAGCATTCCCATGAAGTCCTCGACCGGCATCGCATCAAACGAGTCGTTGTTGTCGAACGATCCAATGACCGACTGGCAAACGTCATCGGTGAATTGAGTCGCCATATTGCGGGCGAACTTTTCTTCCAGCACAGGAATCCCCTCGTCGCGACGACTGCGATGTCCGATCGGGTAGTGAACCTCCACCTTGTCCGTGCTGCTGCCATCTTTGAAGAACACCTGAATGCTGTTCGGGATCGCGCGTTTCTCTTCGTCGTAGTAATCGACCGTGTAGGACTCGTTCTCCTTGACGACCATCTTGTCACGCAAGGCATCGATCCGTGGATCCTTGGCGACTTTGTCTTCGTAGTGATCTGCGTTTAGTTCGCCGAATATCAATCCGATCGCTGCCATGTACTGCAAACAGTGGTCGCGGTCAGCATAATTATTGAGCGGCCCTTTCTTGTCGATGATACGTACGCCGGGCTCCTGCGTTTCCATTTCGACGCGTTCAATTTCGTCCAGGCAATCCTTGACTTTGGGGTGCAATTCCAGAGCACACTCGACAGCCGTCTGAGCATGAAACTCTGCCGGGAATGAAATCTTGAACAACACGTTCTCCATCACGTAGGCATCCAGCGGTCGCGACAACACAACGGGCTGGCTATTGAACAACACGTCCTGGAATCCCCACTTGGGCGCGGTCATGGCTGTCTCGTAACCCATCTCGCCCGACTTGGCGATCAGCGCGAGTCGCACTGCGCGGCTGGTCGCGTCACCGGCCGCCCAACTCTTTCGTGAACCGGTGTTCGGCGAGTGACGATAGGTTCGTAGTGCTCCGCCATCGATCCAGGCATTGGAAACGGCGTTCATGGTTTGCTGCAAATCACAGCCCAGCATTTTGGCGGCTACTGCCGTGCTGGCGATGCGAACCAACAAGACGTGATCGAGTCCGACACGATTGAACGAGTTCTTGATCGCCAGGATTCCTTGTACCTCGTGGGCCTTGATCATGGCGGTCAGCACGTCACGCATCGTCAGCTTCTGGCCACCAATGCGACTCTGGTAATCGGCGACGGCAAGGATCGCGCCCAGGTTATCCGAAGGATGCCCCCACTCGGCAGCCAACCACGTGTCATTAAAGTCCAGCCAACGAACGATCGTTCCAATGTCGAATGCTGCCTTCACTGGATCCAGTTCCAACGGCGTACCTGGCACGCGGCAACCGCCATCCAATCGAGCTCCTGGAACCATCGGCCCCAACATGTTTCGACACTGCGGGTAATTCAACGCCAGGATTCCGCAACCGAGACTATCCATCAGACACCAGCGAGCGGTATCGTATGCCAGGTCACTGGTGATTTCGTGATCGTGTACGTAATTTGCAATGTCGGAGATTAGCTGGTCCATTGTTTGTTCTTCTGGGGTTCGGCGTGTCAGGATTGACGAAGTCATTGTTTTCGAACCCGATTATTGGCTAACCTGGATTAAAAGAACAGGCCGTATCGTTCCCGACAAACGGACGATTTCAGAGCACTCGAACCCGGATCGGGGTTTTCGGATTCTTGACCCACGATTTGCCTCTCCAATCCACGACTTCCAGCGATCACCCAACCAATCCATGAATACACCATCGCACTGGTTGATGACGATCGTTTCCGGGCGACTCGTTCGCAAGAAGACGTGCAAGCCAACTCCGCGCTGGGCACTGGGTCTGGGTTCGATTGCACCCGACATCGCGTTGTACTTTCTATCGTTCGGGGCGATCTGGTATTTCGGCAGCTGGCAAAAAATGCCTCGCCAGGAAATGGGCCAGCACATTTTTCAGAATTTGTACTACAACGATCCCGTCTGGATTACGCTGCACAACTTTTTCCACTCGCCAACGATGCTGGCCATTCTGTTTGTGCTGGTGTGGTGGGCGAGTCGATCGGGTCGCATATCGGAACGCTTCAGCCGCTGGTGCAACTTCTTCCTGGCTGCTTGCCTGTTTCATTCCATCGTCGACATCCTGACTCACAACGACGATGGGCCGGTTTTGTTTTACCCGTTCAATTGGACGTACCGGTTTTCCAGTCCCATCAGTTATTGGGACACGGATCATTACGCCAAACCGTTTATGATTTTTGAGGCTGCGTTGGATTTGATGTTGATTGGGCTGCTGGTTTGGTGGCGGATTAAGGAGAGGGATTGATTCAATACCCACCTGCAAATCACTCGTCGAATTGCACCAGCCAAATGTCCTTGACCTCGATCTCTTCTGATCCAGCTGCAAAACCAAAGCGTCCGGAGGAGACCGGGTCGGCTTCTGTCTCAAAAACGTATTCCGCTTCGACCGAAAGATCATCCGGGTTAAGTCGCCTGACGGACTTTCGTCCAACGACCCCAAAACCCGCTTCCGCCCCGCAGGCAGCAAAGAAGACAGACATTGCCTCACGCCCCATCGATTCGCCATCCGTGTTGATGGACAACAGGTCACCGGAACTGCGGTCGACCACGACGATCCTTTGGATATCGCGTTGCATCGTTGCGCAGGTTATGCTGCGCGGATCGACAACAAAACGCCTATGCCGCCTCGATAATCATCGCCACGGCATTTCCACCACCCAAACAAAGGCTGGCACAACCAAGTTTTTTGCCTTGAGCCTTCATTGCATACATCAAGCTTACCAGAACGCGAGCACCACTGGCTCCGATCGGGTGCCCGAGTGCAATGCCGCCGCCGTTGACGTTTACGTTCGACATATCCAATCCCAACTCGTTGACACAAGCGACCATCTGTGACGCAAACGCCTCGTTGATTTCAAACAGATCGATGTCCTCCAACTTGACGCCGCCCTTCTTGCAAGCACCACGCACGGCCTCGACCGGAGCGATAAACAGGTCCTTTGGTTCGGTGCCCGATGTGTGGCTGGCCACGATGCGGAACTTGAAGTCGGCCTTGGCGGCGGTCGCTTCGTCACAAACGACAACCGCAGCAGCGCCGTCGTTGATCGTCGAAGCGTTACCAGCAGTCACAGTTCCCGTCTTGTCGAAAACAGTTCGTAGTTTTGCCAAGCCCTCCGCGCTGGAATCGGCGCGAGGCCCTTCGTCGGTGTCAACGACGGTGTCACCTTTGCGGCTGCTGACCGTCACCGGTGCGATCTCGTCCTTGAACACACCGTCGGCGACTGCCTTTGAGGCACGTTGCTGGCTGGTCAACGCGAACTCGTCCTGCATCTCGCGAGTCACATTGAATTTCTGGCCGATGTGTTCGGCGTGCATGCCCATGTGGCAAGCCTCGAACGCGCAAGTCAATCCATCAGAGACCATGGCATCGACCATTTTGTTGTCGCCCAATTTGACACCACCGCGCATCCCGCGAACCAGGTGCGGTGCCACGGTCATGTTTTCCATTCCGCCAGCAACGATCGCCGAAGCATCGCCACAACGAATCGCCTGGCCAGCCATCATGACGGCCTTCAGTCCGGAACCACAAACCTTGTTGACCGTTACGGCCGCAATTGAATTTGGCATGCCGGCTTTCAATGCAGCCTGTCGTGCCGGAGCCTGACCGACACCCGCCTGCAAAACGTTTCCCATAATGACTTCGTCAATTGCCTCGTTGCCAAGACCGGAGCGTTCGATTGCCGCTTTGACGGCCACTCCGCCCAAGTCCGATGCGGTCAGCGTCTTGAATGCGCCCAGGAATGAGCCGATCGGGGTCCGGGCCCCGGAAATAATGAATGCGTCTGCCATCGTTCGTCTTTCTTTATTGATTCTCGCGAGAGTTTAATATTCGGTCGCCTAATTTAACCAACCCGAACGGTTGCGGCGAGGGTCTGATTTCAAAATGGGCACCGGGCCAACCCGCCCAACCTGGCGGTTTATCATGGGCAAACCAGGAATTCTGCCAGTTGCGTTTCTCGCATAATTGGCGATAATCGCCGCTTGGACTTCTCTCCAAACAATGAAAACTCCACAGAACCTGCTTCTGTCTGATTCATTTACTGGCCGCTCTGCCCAAGCCCCAAGCTTGTCCGAGGCACCTGCCGAGACTCCGATGAAATCGCAGACGAACAAAAACAACTGTGCTTTCGTTGACGAGCGTACATTCAACAGCCAACGTTGCTGCGAAGTAGCGACCTGATTGCGACTTTCGTCGACCTCAAATGAATCCAACCGAACACAAGCGAACATAAACGAAGGAACCCGAAGTATGTCAACGACACTGACCGATCTGGAAAAAAAGCAAATGGCTCAGGCCGAAGAACTGTTGTTCTCGGGCGAGGCCAAAGAGGGCTTCTGCAAGGAGTTGTTTTTCGGCGGTTTTCGTGAGGAGTCGATCTTCCCGTTTCCAGAATTGCCTGAAGACGCTCAGGCGGTGGGCGACGATGCGATTCAACAGGTTCGCGAGTTTTGCAACGAACACATCGACGCCGACAAGATCGACCGCGATGCCAAGATCCCGGACTCGGTGACTCTGGGGCTCGGCAAACTTGGCGTGCTGGGCATGACGATCGGCAAGCAATATGGCGGAGCCGGAATGTCGCAACTGAATTTCTGTCGCGTGATGGAAATCATCGGCGGCCATTGCGGCTCGACATGCGTCTTCGTTAACGCTCACCACTCGATCGGCATTCGCGCTTTGGAATTGTTCGGAAGCGACGAACAAAAAGAGAAGTGGATGGCGCCAATGATGACTGGTGAAAAACTGGCCGCGTTCGCTCTGACCGAACCACACGCTGGTTCGGACGCGGGCAACGTGCGGACTCGCGCCGAACCATCGGAAGACGGATCACATTACATCATCAATGGCGAGAAACGCTGGATCACCAACGGTGGAATCGCCGATTGCCTGACCGTGATGGCTCGTACACCCGATCCCGCTGAACCCGACGGAAAGATCACCGCCTTCCTGGTCACTCCCGACATGGCTGGCTTCGAAGTCCTGGAAGAACGGATGGAAAAGGTCGGTATCCGTGGCACGGCAACCGGCAAGTTGAAGTTCACGAACATGAAAGTGCCGAAAGAGAACATTCTTGGCCCGGTCGGCAAAGGACTTAAGGTCGCTTTGACCGTGCTGGACTTTGGCCGCACGACGTTCGGCGCAGGTTGCACCGGCGCCGCCAAATTCTGCCTGGAGAAAATGGTCGAGCGAGCCAATGATCGTATCCAGTTCGGTAAAACGCTGGGCGAGTTCGAATTGGTTCAACAAAAAATCGCTGAAGCAGCCGCCGACACGTACGCCATGGAATCTGCCACTTACCACACGGCGGCTCTGATCGACAGCGGCGCCGACGATTACATGATCGAAACGGCGATGCTGAAAGTTTTCGCCAGCGACCAGTTGTGGAAGATCGTCAACGACTGCCTGCAGATCTGGGGCGGCAAAGGCTTCTTCACCGACGAGCCGTTCGAGCGAATGATGCGTGACGCGCGGCTGAACCAAATTGGTGAAGGCGCCAACGATGTGTTGCGATGCTTTGTCGCCGCCGTCGGCTTGCGTCATCTGGGTAAAGAGATGGAAGCGGTTTTGAAGAGCCCTCTCAAAGCACTGAAACTGGCTCCGACCCGACCCAAGCTTCCCGTAAAACACGATCACCTGACGTACTACGGGCGCCAATTGGCAAAGCAGATCTCGGCCTTCTCGTGGCAGTGCAAAACCGCCTTGGCCAAGAACCGCGAAGGGATTATCAACAAACAATTCATTCAGGCTCGCCTGGGTGACATCGCGACCGAGCTGTTTACGGCCAGCTGCGTTTACTCGCGACTCAATTCGTTAATGACCAACGGCACGATCGAAGAGCCGGTCAAGATGAAAGAGTTCCGTACGGGAACGTTGTACTTGCGAATGGCGAAGCGACGAAACCGCCAACGCTTCGACGATTTGAAAGGCAACTTCGACGAGGAAATGGTCGCCACGGCTAAAGACTGGCTGACCCACGATTTCGAAGTATAGTCTTCAAGGAAGCCCCCGGATTAAAGTTGTATCGAAATGGCCGAGCGGGCAAGCTGCTTGCTCAGCCATTCGCGCCCGGGGGCGACCAGCGCATTACCGATGAACGATGTCGTTGCCGTATCGCTTGCTCACTGCTTTTTTATACCGCATTTTCAAACCGCTTTTTTACAAGCCAACACACTCACAGGAACCGCCATGTCTTGGCAACCGCTGATCGACGAATTCAAAGAACAGGCCACCAAAATTTGCGAAGGTGGAGGCCAGCGTTCGATCGATCGCCAACACAAAAAAGGGCGTCAGACCGCGCGGGAACGAATCGCCAACGTCACTGACGATGAAAACTGGCTGGAAGTCGGCAAGTGGGCTGCGTTTGGCATGTACGAAGAGTGGGGTGGTTCGCCTTCCGGCAGCGTCGTGTGCGGGATCGGCAAGATTTCCGATCGCCTGGTGATGATTATCGCCAACGACGCGACCGTGAAAGCCGGTGCCTTCTTCCCGGCGACTTGCAAGAAAGTTTTGCGAGCCCAACGTATCGCCATGCATTGTCACTTGCCGTTGCTGTACCTGGTCGATTCGGCCGGCGTGTTTCTGCCTCTGCAAGATGAAATCTTTCCCGACGAAGACGACTTTGGACGCATCTTCCGCAACAACTCCGTGATCTCAGCGATGGGAATCCCGCAAATCGCCGCCATCATGGGTAACTGCGTCGCTGGTGGTGGCTACCTGCCAGTGCTCTGCGACAAATTGGTCATGACCGACAATTCCGGTTTGTACCTGGCAGGCCCGGCGTTGGTCAAAAGCGCCATCGGCCAGGAATACACTTCCGAAGAACTGGGCGGCGCAGAGATGCACGCCGGTATCAGTGGCACCATCGATTACCGCGAACCGGACGACGATGCGGCTCTGGAACGTGTACGCGAACTGATCGGCATGATGCCCGAAACAAATCGTGACGCCAAATTCCGTCGCGAAGAAAATGGCGAGACCAAAGAAGACCAAAACAAAATCTACGACATTGTCCCGAACGACCCACAGGCTCGCTACGACGTTCGCGATCTGATCAACGTTGTCACCGACACTGATTCGTTCAGCGAATACAAGGCCGAATACGGGCAAACGATCACCTGCGGTTACGCTCGCATCGGTGGCTTTACCGTCGGTATCGTTGCCAACCAGCGAACCACCGTCATGACCAAGAAAGAGGGCATGCAATTCGGCGGCGTGATCTACCATGACAGCGCGGACAAGGAAGCTCGCTTCATCATGGACTGCAACCAAACCTGGACGCCAATCATCTTCCTGCAAGATGTCATGGGTTTCATGGTCGGTCGTGACAGTGAACAGGCCGGGATCATTCGGGCAGGTGCCAAAGTCGTCAACGCAATTTCCAACAGCCGCGTTCCGAAAATCACCTTGATCACTGGTGGCAGTTACGGCGCCGGCAATTATGCGATGTGCGGCAAAGCCTTCGACCCACGTTTCATCTTCGCCTGGCCCAATGCGCGTTACGCCGTGATGGGTGGCAAACAAGCGGCTCAAACCATTCTGGACATCAACATTTCGGCGATGAAAAGAGCAGGGCAGGAACCTGACGCCGAGGAACTTGAGGCCCTACGCGTCAAGGTCACCGAGGCCTACGACACTTCGACCGACGTTCGTTACGCTGCCGCTCGCGGCTGGGTCGACGGCATCATTGACCCCGTCGACACTCGCAAAGTCTTGATTCAGTGTCTGGAATCCGTGACCTTGCACGCCGAAGACGAACCATTCCGCACCGGCGTACTGCAAGTCTGATTCAGCGGCGATAGAATCTACGACGATTCGCAAACAACCGTCTGGCCACCTTCACCGCACGAGATACCGAACACGATGTAGTGCACGTCTTCGTCGCAGATGTTTTCCATTTTGTGGACTTCGCGAGGATCAACCAGAATTGCGTCGCCGCGCTGCAAACGGTCTTCATGTTCGTCAACGGTCACGGCAACGGTGCCCGTCACGATGATAAAGACTTCCTGCATATCTTCGTGATAGTGTCGCTGGAACGATTTCCCCACCGGCAACAAAGCCCAATTCACCATCTGCACTTTGCCGACAATCAAGTCGTGCCTGGTCGCTAACACCCGCTTCAAAACGCCGGGGTCGTTGGGATCCTCATGCGAGGCTGGAGTAAACTCGATCTGTTCGCCGCGTACGATTTGCATCTCTTTTACCTTCTGATTTCTCTGGCCGACCTGATTCAAATGGAGCGGGTTTTGGATAGAGTGGAATCCAATCAGCCAGCACATCGTCTTAATGTAGCAAAAAAAGCATATCTATTGCGAAACATCGTTGGCTTCCGCAGCCGGTCGCAGCCGGACAAAATGATTTTCATCTAAATTTCGCGATAGTTGAAGAAATGCCAGGGCGGCATGCGTCAACTATTTAGCAACCGGCAATTCGCTGGATGCTCGAATGCCAATCCACTGGAAGACAAACAACCGCAATGCCTGCTCCTTCGTTGGAAACGATTTACCGCACGCATCGACAAGGCCTGTTTACCTTGGCGCTGTCGATCACTGGCTGCCAGTCATCTGCCGAAGATTCTGTTCATCGGGCATTTACAAACCTGTCGAAACAGCCGCTTGACCAACTGCCGGATCCGGTCGCCTATGTCTATCGATCAGTCCGAAACGCATCACTTGATACTCGACGTCGCAGTAAAAGACACGAGATGCTTCGCGAGTCGATTTTTAATGGTTTCGTTCCACCAAAAGCCGAGTGCTTTCAACAGCCCGATTCGAATGTACTGACTGCCGAACGCGACTCGTTGCTGCGTAAATCGATTGACGAACTACCCGAACCCTGTCGGCAAATTGTGTTACTGAAAACATTTTCCGCGCTGACTTTTGATCAAGTAAGCGAAGTACTTTCCATCCCTGCCAAAACCGTCGCCACGCGTTACCGCCGCGCTCTGCAAACACTCCATCAGAAACTGAAAGGTCAATTATGAATCTGGAATCAAATGACGAACTGGGCCCGAACGACCATACTGATGTGGAAAGACTGCTGGAGGGCATGTCGTTGAAACACCCGTCCGATTCGCTCGACCAGCGGATTGGTTCGTTGACTCGTAAACAGCATCCGCAACATCGTCCAGGCACCAGCCATTCAGCGTGGATGTTGCCCGCCGCCGTTGCCGCATCCTGTCTGGTTTGTGCGTTCATCGGGTTCAAGGCAGGACAGGCCTTTCCAGATCGCAACGAAAGTGTGGCGCTCGAAACGGCCTCCAATACTTCTGCCGACGACGACCAATCAATTCCGATGGTGAATTCGTCTGATCCACAGCAACCCGATTCGCCTGGCATCGATATCGCGACAACCACTCAGAACGAACTGCGAATGGGCGAACTGCGAATGGGCGATGAGCAAGAAATTCAATTGATCGATGAAGGCCTGTTTTTGCTGGATGGAAGAATCCCGGTCCGAAAGTACACCGCAATCAAGGAACGCCAGGTCCAGATCACCGACCCGAAAACCGGCAAGCCAAGACTCATGAACGTCCCTTACCAGACTTCGTTTGTCACACCAGCGCAAGGCACTTGATCAAACATCAGATTTTTTCGTGCACGTGTTTTTTTCGTGCTACACCAGAATCCCCGAAACAAGCACATTGACTCCAACATCCACAAAAAGAACATCAACAAAAGGACTGAAATGAATATTAATGAAACAAGCCGATTTGCATTGGCTTCACGAAATCGTTTATCTAACGTCTGGACAATCGGAATCGTAACCAGTCTGACGTTTTTGTTCGCGACCAATGCTAATTCGCAAACGACATCCAGCGAACCGCCGGTATCGTCTGAAACAGTACTGCAAGAAGAAGCTACCAAGCCTGAAAGCCGCACTGAGACACGCATCGCGCAGCTTCAGTGGTCCGACGCCCAAAAACTCAAAGAACTGAACCAGGAACTACAACTGGTTTACCTAACGAAAGGACAACCGGCCTTCATGGAAGGGGAAGGGACTGGCAAGGCGATGTTTGGAGTGAATGTCCGCCAGGCCGACGCAACCTTGCGTAGCCAACTTGGGCTGGAAGGAGCCTTTGGCCTGGTCGTCGAACATGTTACGCCGGAAAGTGGAGCCGCAAACGCGGGCGTTCAGGTCCACGATGTCCTTTGGAAAATCGACGAGCAATTGCTGGTGAATTTGGAACAGTTCCAGGCACTTGTCGAAGCAAAACAGACCGGTGATGAGCTGAAGCTCGTCTACCTTCGCGGCGGAAAATCAGTTGAGGCAAGCGTTACATTGACTGAACGAAAGGGGATCGCCAGAGACTCCTCGGTCCTGGACTTGATTAACTACCACAATGCCCTGTTGGCCGGTGAACAATTCAATCATGCCGATGCGGTAAAGCGATTCAACAACTGCCAAGCATGCCACGGCACCATCGACGTTAACGAGGTTCCATTTTTTCACACCATGTTTGGCGAGATTGAATCAAGTCGCCAAAGCGATTCGGAATTGAAAAAAACCGGCGACAAATAGCTTGAACAACAATTCATGATCCAACCACGCCCGGCGGCGACTACTGCCGGGCGTGTCTCGTTCGGGAATGAAATATGACGAATATTTCGGGGACAATTCATCCTTGTGATTCCTGAAATCACACTGCCTTAATCTCTGTTCATTGCAAAACCGAAGACCTTGAACTGCACCTCGGGCTATAGAACCGTCAAATCAGTCGTGTAAACTGTGGAAACGCAACCAGAAACTGCACGTATCCCGAGTCCTCGAGAGACTGATGACTTTCAAACAACAAAGCCTTTGGCTATTCATTTTGTATCCATGCGTTATGACGATTTCCGCTTTGGCACCCGCGGCCGCCCGAGGCCAGGAGCCCCGCTTCGAGCGAGGCGTTTCATTCGAATTGGCAACCGTTCGAAAAGCGACGATCACCAACCTGGAATACGATCTTTCATTGACGATTCAAAAGTCTGATCCCATTCCGGCGGTCGTCACGCTTGACTTCGACTTGGCCGAGTTGACCGCGCCACTGGTCTTGGACTTCAACGCCCCGGAAGACTTGGTCAAAGACGTACAGCTAAATGGAAACGTGGTGGCTTACAAACTGGCCGACGGTCACATTATCATTCCGCAAAAAGCATTGGAGCCTGGCAAGCAAACGATTCGCATCGAGTTTACGGCCGGCGATCAATCACTGAATCGCAACGAGGAATTCCTGTACACACTGCTGGTTCCCGATCGTGCCTCGACCGTTTTTCCCTGCTTCGACCAACCCGACCTGAAAGCCAAATTCAAATTGAAGCTGTCATTGCCGGAAGGCTGGGTCGCCTCGGCCAATGGAGCTCTCAAGGCCCAAACCGACAATCAAAACGGCCGTACAACTTGCGTCTACGAACAAACCAAGCCGATCAGCACCTACCTGTTTGCCTTTGCGGCTGGTGAATTCCAAACGGTCACTCGGGAAATCGAAGGGCGCAACGTCACGATGCTGCATCGCGAGTCGGACGAAGAAAAAGTCGCTCGCAATATCGACGACATCTTCACTTTGCACGCACTGTCATTGAACTGGATGGAAGACTACACCGGCATCAAATATCCATTCGAGAAATTCGACTTCGTGCTGGTCCCCTCGTTTCCTTACGGAGGCATGGAGCATATCGGAAACATCTTCTACCGGGCCGATAGCCTGTTCCTGGAAGAGTCAGCGACCCAAGATCAAAAACTCAACCGCGCCAGTTTGATTGCCCACGAAACCGCACATATGTGGTTCGGAAACCTGGTCACCATGAAGTGGTTCGACGATGTTTGGTTGAAGGAAGTGTTTGCCAACTTCATGGCCGCCAAGATTGTGAACCCCAGCTTTCCAGATATCAATCACGACCTGGGATTCATGTTGAAGCATCATCCCAGCGCCTACGGCGAAGACCGCACCGGCGGCACCTATCCGATCCAGCAAGAACTGGACAACCTGAAAAACGCCGGCACACTTTACGGCCGAATCATTTACATGAAGGCGCCGATTGTTATGCGGCAACTTGAAACAATGATCGGTCGTGCTGAATTGCAGGACGGTTTGCAGGAGTACCTCACCAAGTTCAGTTTCGACAACGCGGTTTGGGATGATTTGATCGAGATCCTTGATGCCAAAACGGACGTTGACCTGAAACAATGGAGCGCCGCGTGGGTCAAGGAATCTGGTACGCCCGAACTGACAAGTGAGTTGAATAAAAACACGCTGCAGATCAAACAAGTTCGCAAGACGGGTCAGGAAAGATACTGGGCTCAGCAAGTCGACATCAAAGTCATGAAGGCTGGCAAAGTCATCCACCAGTCTCGTGAAATGATCGACGGCGAAACCACCGAAATCACTCTGCCTGACGATATCACCGACTTCGATTTCTACCTGGCCAACGGTTCCGAGCTTGGATACGGTTACTTTCAACTGGATGAAAAGAGCAAACAGTTCCTGCTTGCCAACATTTATTCAATCACTGACGACGTGACGCGTGGTGCCGCCTGGTTGGCGCTCTACGAGTCTTTCATTCGGGGCGAAGTCGATCGGACGGAGTTCAAAAAGGCTATCCAGCGCAGTCTGTTAAGCGAACAAGAACCACTGAATCGCCAAAACTTGCTGAATCAACTGGAAGTGCTGTATTGGCGATTCCTGCCAGCCGAAGAACGAATTTCATCTGCGCCAAAGATAGAAGAAATACTCTGGCAATGGATCGACGCTGATCCGGAAACCACAAAACTGGACGCCAAGTCGGCCTATTACAAGACTCTGGTACGGATTGCCAATACCGACGACACCGTCAAACGTCTGTACAAAATTTGGGAAACGCAATCCAACAAAGCAGGTCTGATTCTTGGCGAACCCGATTACACGACCCTGGCCTATGAACTGGCATTGAGAATGCCGGACCAAAGCGATGAAATCCTGAACACCCAACTTTCGCGCGTTGAAAACGAGGATCGCAAGAAGCGTTTTGCTTTTGTGAAGCCAGCGCTATCACCGGATCAGGCGGTACGCGACGAGTTCTTTGAATCCTTGAAGCAACCAAAAAACCGGCGGCCAGAACAATGGGCGTTGGACGGAATGTCGTACTTGCATCACCCACTTCGATCTGCAGAGGCGGAGAAGTACATCCTGCCGAGTCTTTTGTTGCTGGAGGAGATTCAAACGACCGGCGACATCTTTTTCCCGAAACGTTGGCTGGTCGCCACATTCAGCGGGCATCGCAACCGTTCAGCGGCTAAAATTGTTACCAGTTTTTTAGACGAGCGCCCCGATTACTCGCCGCGTCTCAAGAATAAAATTCTGCAAGCAGCCGATATCTTGTTGAAGACCGGCAAGTAGGCAAAGTCTGATATTCGTATTCAACTGGAGCCAGCAAATGATTCACTCAAGAAACTATCTCGGTTGGTTGATGTTGGTTGGCCTGCTGAATTTGATTTGGCCGAATCTCAATTGCAACGCACAAGAACAGAAACCGACGATGGAGCAGCTGTACGAACTGGCCAGCGAACGCATGATCGATCGGGACATTATCGATGACGCCATCAATTTGGAATCCGACTTTGGTCAACATGGTTCGGCTGGCTATCGTGCGGTCTGCCTGCTGATTGAACACGGCTACAGTAAAGGCACACCAATGTTGCCACTGCTGGAAGCCACCTGGTCCTCGGGAGATGAACAAGATCTTCTGGAACTTTGCAAGAAACCGGAACTGCCTGGCTTTGGACACTGGATCGCGTTACAAGGTTTGGGTTTCGCCGATACGCTGCAGGTGCGTGAATACCTTTCCGTACGAATCGAAACAGAACGCGATCCAGGCAAGTTCTACTCGATCGCCATGGCGTTAGCCAATCTGGACGAAGTCGGTCCGATTGAGGTGATCGGCGAACAGCTTTTGAAATTTGACGAGGGCTGGGAGGGCGTCGAACAGCATTTGCTCGGAGCACTGACTCTAATGGACGCGGAGCATTCCCTGCCCTGGATCGAACGGTATGTTTTGGATCCCTCGGCAGGCCAATACATGGGACCGCTTAAATTCATTCAGGATAGAGACCCGGAGCGTTCAAAGCGGCTGGCCACCGAAGTTCTCGCAACACGTACCGACCTGAATGCCCAACAGAAATGGTGGCTGGAACTCTACCGTGATTATCAGATTCCGACGGACAAACGCTAAAGTTCCGCGTTAATATCCCGCATGGAATTCCGTTAGCGATTCGAACGAAAATAAAAAAAGCCGAGACAAGTAACTTGCCTCGGCTTTTCGTTTCAAATTCGCAGCAGGTACTGGTTAACAACTGCCATTCGTCAGTTAACCATCATCCTTTTTGATTTCTTTATTCTCTTTGCGAGCCTTGTTGTCCTGTTTTTTCAGGTCGGCGTCCTCGGACTTCTCAGCATCTTTCGATTCATCCGATTCATCCGAACCCATCCTCGCTTCCAACCTGGCACGCCGCATTGGATTATCGGCGCCAAATCCGCCTCGGCCACCGGGATACAATGGAACGGACTTCGACTCGATCCGTCTCGGGAAGAAGTTGTTCGTCAGGTCGGAATCAGCGGTTTCGCTGCGTGGGTCAATCGAAATTTGTTTTACCGGCTTTTCGGTAATAAACATTTTCGATACTTCCACGTTGTTACGTCTCCAGATCTCTGCAGGAATTCGGCGGATCTCTTTCGTCCCATCCTGAAATTCCAGCTCGATGATCAACGGCATGACCAGCCCTCCAACGTTCCGGAATCGAACCAGATAAGCGTTGGGAAGGTTATCAAGCGTCGACCGCTGCTCGTCTGTCAGCCCCTCCATGAAACGTTCGTAAGCCCATGAATCGAATTCTGTGACGCTTAGTGGATCGTACTCGTTGTAGAAGTCCTTTAGTTCCGGAAACTTGTCCGCACGCTTGGGCAGGTCCGAGTTTCGCTCCTCACTGACCGAGAGTCCTTCCGCTTCGCGTTTTTCCAGCCGCTTTGGTTTTTCAAGGTACTCATTCTGCGTGTCAAAATCCACGACCGCAGCTCCCACGATTTCAATGTCGACATGGTCCGTCGTGTAGAACCACCCTCTCCAGAACCAGTCAAGATCAACGCCAGAGGCATCTTCCATGGAACGGAAAAAGTCACCAGGCATCGGGCGTTTGAAACGCCAGCGATTCGAGTACTCCTTGAATGCAAAGTCGAACAACTCGCGACCCATGACCGTCTCGCGAAGAATATTCAAAGCCGTTGCCGGTTTGGCGTAAGCATTCGGGCCAAGGTTCAAGACTGAATCACTGTTCGTCATGATCGGCACCTGATCGGCACTCGTCATGTACCCCACGATGTTGGCGGGCTTGCCACGACGTGATGGATAACGTTCTTCCCATTCCTGTTCGGCCAGGAACTGCATGAAAGTGTTCAAGCCTTCATCCATCCAGGTCCATTGTCGTTCATCGCTGTTGACGATCATCGGGAACCAGTTGTGCCCGACTTCATGAATGATCACCGAGATCAAACCGTACTTGGTCCGAGGCGAATAAGTTCCGTCCGCATCGGGGCGGGGACCGTTGAAACAGATCATGGGGTATTCCATGCCGCCCACCGGACCGTTGACCGAAATGGCGATGGGGTAAGGATAATCGAATGTAAACTTTGAATAGACCTCCAACGTGTGAGCCACGGCGTGCGTCGAATACTGACTCCAAAGTGGTTCGCCTTCGTTAGGGTAATAGCTCATCGCCATCACAGTCTTGCCACTCAGTTCGACGCCCATCGCGTCCCAAATGAATTTGCGTGAGGAGGCAAAGGCAAAGTCGCGTACGTTTTCGGCTTTGAAAGTCCAGGTCTTCTTGCCATCCGGCTCGCTGGACTCGTTCTCTTTGGCTTCTTCGGGCGTCACAATGAACTGAGGCTTTTCGGCCGAGGCCGCTTCCTTGTAACGTTCCCGCTGCTCGTCTGTCAGCACGTCCTCCGGGTTCTGCAACACACCCGTCGACGCCACGATATGATCCGAAGGCACGGTGATGTTGACTTCGTAATCGCCGAAGTCGAGTGTAAATTCGCCGCGTCCCAGAAATTGTTTGTGTTGCCAACCCGTTACGTCGGTGTAAGCACATGCTCGCGGGAACCATTGAGCCATCTCGTAAATGTAGTTTTCGTCTGCTTCGAAAAACTCGTAGCCCGTCCGTCCACGAACGAGTTTCGAATTGTTGATCGCGTATTTCCAGTCCACCTGAAATGTATAGGAGTCGTCCTTTTCCAGAGCCTCTGGCAAGTCGATTCGCATCATCGTCTTGACGATCGTAAATTTCAGGTCGTCCCCCGATTCGACATCGGCAACCTTCGAGATCTTGACGCCACCATCGAACTTGCTGCGTTCCAACATGGCACGCACTTGATCCAGCGAACTGAAATCCAGATTGCCATCATCGGCAGTCACTCGCGAATCCGAGTGTGGTTCGCGAATATTCGGATCCAGTTGCAACCAAACGTACCGCAAAGGGTCGGGTGAAAAATTGGTATAGGTAATCTCTTCCGAGCCGATCAGCATCTGCTCTTCGTCATCGATTTCAACATCGATCACATAGTCGATCTTTTGTTGCCAGTACTGATGGCCCGGAGCGCCCGATGCGGTTCGGTACTCATTGGGCGTCGGCAAGATCTCTTCCAGCTGACGGAACTTGTCTTCCTGGTCGAACTTTTTTATTTCAGTTTGCGTATCTTCCTGAGCCGTCAAAGGAGAACAGAACGAATGACAACTCACAAAGGACAGCACTAGGGCAAATATCAGGGTCCGATGAAACACAATTAGGCTCCGGGTCTGGAAAAACAATTTAGTCACAGCCTCTATTAAAGTATGCGTCCCCATCGGCAACAAGCTGTCGATTCGCCTGCAGAATTTTTAGCTGAAATTAGTGGTTAAATTCGACAGAATTTCGCATTGCACATATTCTATGACTGTATTTGGTTTCACCGGCTTTTCGAAACGTCTATAATTCGATCTGAATATTGCTGCTTAATCGTTCGCACCCCATTAATTCTTTGCCGTTGCGAGAGTGAAAAATGAGAAGACGCGACTTACTAGCTGGCACTGTGGCCGCCGGATTGCTGGCCGGCACTAAAGGCATCCCGGCTTCTGCCTCCTCGTTGATTCTCCCAGGGGGACCTGCAAACAAACAGCACAACCAGGAAACGACGGAGCGAGTAAAATCGGTGGACGAACTGGTAACTCCCGAAACAAAAACGGCGATCAGCCGTGGCCTGCGATTCCTGGCCAATCGACAAGTTTCGTCTGGCGAATTCGCCGGTGCGTTCGGCACGACTGGTTACGCCTCGGGACCAGCCGTCACCGCGCTGGCCGGTTTAGCGTTCATGTGCAGTGGCTCAACACCCTATGGCGGGCCGTACGAGTCAAACATTCGCAAGTGCACATCCTACATGCTGAGACACACATCCGACAAAGGATACATTAAAGCACGTGGTGCTCAGGCATCAAACATGTATGGCCACGGCTACGGGATGCTGTATCTCAGTCAGGCTTACGGGATGGCCGGCACGCGCGAAATCGAAGATAAACTTCGTTTGGCGCTCGATATGACATGCAAGGTTCAGAACGATCGTGGAGGTTGGCGCTACGCCCCATCGAAACAAGAAGGCGACTTGTCGATCACGATCTGCCAGATCATGGCTTTACGCGCCGCACATGACGCCGGGATGTTTGTTTCCGAAGAAGTCCGCGACAAAACACTGGACTTTGTTTACAAGTCTCAAAAACCAGACGGCAGCTTCCAATACATGTTGCGGGGCGGCCGCATCTCGCTGGCTCTGACCGCTGCAGGAGTCGTCTCGCTTTACAGCGCTGGAATCTACGAAGGCGAGAAAATAGAAAAGGCATTGAAATGGCTTTTCGACCGCAAACCAACCGGACGCGGCGGCGGCGGTGCCAGTGTCAGTCCAATGAATTACTATTACGCTCACTACTACGGCGTCCAGGCGATGTGGCATGCCCAAATAAAACACCCCCATTACTGGAACGAGTGGTATCCGGCGATTCGCGACGAGTTACTGGGCAAGGCGAATGACGGAGTCTGGGATGACCCGCGAGTCTGCCGCGAATTTGCCACCGCAATGTGCTGCATCATTCTGCAAATCCCGTATAACTATGTCCCCGTTTTCACTCCATAGTTCTCGACCTTCGGCATTCCACATCGCACCGCCTGTCGCTTCGGACAGGGTCTGTGACTAGAATAGATTCCATTAACCGAAAATTTGTTTTTTCGGAATCGACACACGGAATCAACCAGTACCTGACGGAATGACCAAAGGCGAATCCGAAAAACCTGACCAAAAATACGATGCGGGCGAAACGCTCGGGCCAGAAGATTCTTTCGCAAACAAACCTTCCGACATTGATCCTGATGCCACCATCGGACCCGGCCAAACGCTGGATCCTGACGCTACCATCGGGCCTGGTCAAACGCTGGATCCCGACGCCACCATCGGACCCGGCAGCACCGGAAGGGCAGGGGCCTCCGCCGCATCTGACCCTGCCCGCACGATTGCCGGCAGCCTGGCAGGAACAGGTTTTTCTCGGCAACCAATCGCTCAGCGAAACATCAGCATCCCCGGTTACGAGATTCTCGACGAGCTTGGTCGTGGTGGAATGGGCGTGGTTTACAAGGCACGCGACGTCTCACTCAATCGCATCGTTGCCATCAAAATGATTCTGGCGGGTGTTCATGCCAGTGACGATTCGCTGGCTCGTTTTCGTACCGAAGCGGAAGCTGTCGCTCAGCTGCAACATCGCGGGATCGTTCAAGTATTCGACGTTGGACAAGCCGACGGACAACCGTACTGCGTTCTGGAGTTCATCGATGGCGGCGGTCTGGACGACTTGATGGCCAAAGAGAATTTAGGGATTGCCGAGTCCGTTGCGATCGTCGAAGAACTTGCCCACGCCATGTCGTCAGCTCACCTGGCAGGCATCGTGCACCGCGATTTGAAGCCCGCCAATGTGTTGATCTCCCAAGGTGGCAACAGTTCGACATCCGTCAACGTTGACAACCTTGGCAAGCACCGCCCGAAAATCACAGACTTCGGACTCGCAAAAAAGGTCGAGCAAGATTCGCACCAGACTCAAACCGGCGCCATCATGGGCACACCCGGATACATGGCGCCGGAACAAGCCAAAGGAGCAAAACGAATCGGACCGGCCGCTGATATTTACTCACTGGGTGCGATCCTGTTTCACATGGTTGCCGACAAACCGCCTTTTTCGGGTGAGACACCGATCAAGACGATCATGCAGGTCATCAACGACCCAGCTCCCTCGCCCCGTTCACTGAATACAAATGTTGATCGCGACCTGGACACTATCATTTTGAAGTGCCTGGAAAAGGACCCACGTGCCCGCTATGCCAGCGCCGAACACCTGGCTCAGGATTTGAACCGATACCAACTGGGCATGCCGATCGAAGCTCGTCCGGTTTCAGGTATCGAGCGGGTAAGCAAATGGATCCGTCGCAAACCTTGGGCCGCTGCCATGATCGGATTGGCGGCGCTTGGCCTGGTTGGCCTGATTACTGGAGGCGCAATCTTCAATCGCCAGCTTTCCCAGGCGTACCAGGAGGTCGACGAGCAACACGATATTGCTCTGAATGCCCTCGACGAAAAATCCAAGGCGCTGGAAGCCGAGTCTCGTGCGTTGCTGGCCGAGTCCAATGCACTTGCCGAATCCAACGACGCTCGAATTCGCGCTGAAACCAGCGAAGCCCAAAGTCGTCGACGACTGATCGACAACTATGTCAACAATGGTCTTCAAGCGATGAATGAGAACCGAATGTTACAGGCGTTGCCGTGGCTTTCGGAATCGATCGGCATGGAAGACGATCCCGACAGACAGACCATTCATCAATTGCGTTTTAACCTGGCGATTCAAAACGCCCCCAAACCGGATCGGACCTGGTTACACAATGCGATGGTTATTAAGTGCATGTTTTCGGATGATGGAAAACAGATCGCCAGCTACACCAGCGACCTCCGATTCCGAATTCACGATGTACAGGCGAATGAGATTATCTATGAACTTAAATCTCCCAGCCAAATCGTCGATTTTGATATCAATGGCGATCACCAACACGCCATCATCGCCTCAGTGCATATTGATGCAACACTTGGCAATTTTGAAACGGCAAACCTGGACTACCAATCCTGGGAAGTTGAAACCGGCATCGTTGGAAAGCCGTTTCAAATCCAGGTTACCAATGGCGACGACGAAGATTTACCCGCGAAGATCAGTGCCGCCAAAAACTGGATCGTTTGGCACAACCCGGAAAATTCACAATTGGAAATCGTTGATGCGACCAGTCACGAAGTGATTCAGACATTCCAGGTGGAATCCGACGATGTGCTTTTCGCCATGCATCCAGACGGCCAGTATTTGGCCTGGCGAGACGGGCAAGAATTGCAGGTTCGAAAATTGAGCGAGCCCGACAAACCGATCCTTGAGATTGAATTGAAGAAAGAGCATCTCGATACTCGGTTCGATTTCCCACTCGCCGATCACTTTGGAATCATGCGTGACGAACTTGAGATCTACGATTTGAATGACGTTGAAAACTGTCGCAAATTCGATCCGGGTAACAAAGGGGTTCCACGAATCGGCATGGCCGCCGACTCCGGGAAACTGGCGCTCGCATGGTCAGAAGGCCAATTGGAATTGTATGATGAGAACTCGAACGTCATCGACAAACGCCGAATCGGCACCGCGATCAACAAAGTCTTTTTTTCAAATGACGAACAGACGCTGTTTGTGGCAACGCGATTCGAGGTAAAAAGATTTGATACAAATTCCGGGGACCCAAAGGGCTCCCCAATCCCATCTACACTGAAGCCATTGCGAGACGCCGCGATCTCGCCAGACAGCCAATCGTTGGTCATCTGCTCGGGGGCCGGGCTGTTTACCGGAAACGGTTGCATGCGTGTGTGGAACGTCTCGAATCAAAACGCAATCATTCCGCTACCTCAACGCGAACCCGACCAGCGAACCGACTCAATTAGCGCACACCCCGGTGGCAATCGGGTGGCCATTCGAAGAGTGAAAAATGGTGCCGTGGATATTTTCAACGTCACCAACCGGAAACGACCTGCGGCAATCCTGTCTCTCTGCGGAAATGACAATTCAGTTGCCGAGGACCAACAACGTGTCAAGCATTTCAAATGGACCAGCAGTGACCGTCGTATCGTTGTTGCGATGGCCGACAAAGTTTGCATGTACGATATTCCGTCGGGTGAATCGGTGTTTCGAACTGAAATTGAAAACCCGGGCAAACCAGTCGTCAATTCCGACTCAAGCCGCGTCGCAGTAGCCTACGGGGATGAACAAGAACTGGTCGCGATTATCGACACAGCAACCGGCCAAATTCTGCGAGACAGTCTGAAACACCGGCGTAGAGTACGCGAGATGAAGTTCGTGGGTGATTCGGAAAGCGTTTTGGCGACAATTTCCAGCGACCTTAACTTTCGCACGTTTGATGTAGAGTCTGGCAAACGTCTGGAAAAAGAAAACATCCGCATGGTTCCCGCTTCTGTTCGGTTCGAGGGGAACAACAAGTGGCTTTGCGTTGCTGGCGAACGATTGGGCGAACAGCCGGGACGTGTCGTGATACTTGATATCGTCGAAGGCAAGCCATTGTTTGAGCCGATCGACATGGATGCCGTCGCCACGACAATCCGAGTCAGCCATTCCAGCCAACTGTTAGCCGTCGGTGACATTAACGGTGTCGTGCGAATCCTGGATGCGTCCAACGGAAAAGATCGCGGGTTGCAATTTACGCATCCTGGAAACGTGATCGAAATCGGTTTCAGCTACGATGATCGGATTCTCATGACCGTTTGCGTGGATGGAAAGGTTCGAGTCTTTGACGCCAACAGCGGACTGTTGTTGACCGCTCCGTTTGACAATCGAGGGCTGACAAACCAAGCTGGCGTCGACACTCAGATCGAATCCGCTGCCTTCCTGGGAAATACTTACGACATCGTTCAACAGGCCGATCAAACCAGTATCGTACCGATTTCGTCCGGAAACTTCAGCAAACAACACGCATCGGCGCTATCTCGATTTCTGTGTGGATCTCTGATTTCTGATCGTGGTACAATTGTCAGCGTGCCTGCTGAATCGCTGCGCGAAGACTTTTCGAATGTGACAATTCGGCAAATGATGGATGCAAACATCCTGAGACATATGTTCAAGTAAAATTGGCGTCCGGCAAGCAAACGTCTGAAAAAACTGGTCCTCCCTCGTTTTAATATTAACCTTGATGGCGTCAAAATGACTATTCACCAAACCTCCGACACGTCTATTCCCAACGCCTCTCCAGCGAACCAGTCGGCCTGTCTTGCTTTCTGCCAGCTGGCGATTCTGTCGATCTTCTTGCTCTGTACTTTTGCCTTTTGTAACACAGCAACGGCACAGCAGGATTTTGATAGCGATCTTCGCGAGGCCTTCGACGACTTGCCGGCGATCACAGATCCTGGCAAAGCGATTCAGTTGACGATAAAAGCCAAAGCCGACGACGTTTTGAAGTACCGGATGGAGTCATCATCGAAAATCGACATGATGGGCCTGATTATCCCACGATCCGATAACTACCTTGTCGAATACAAAATCAACTCCAACGACAAATACGGATTCGAATTCACTAGTCAAATCACCGAGATGGTTGCCAAAATGGAAACCCGTAACGGTAACTTTAGCGTTGATAGTGTTAATCCTGAAAACGAACGTACCGATCCGCCCTTTATTCCGTTGCTGAAACTGTGGAAAGAGCTGCAAGCTTCGGAACTAACCTGCAAGTGTTCGAAACAGGGCGAAATTCTTGACTTTCAGGTTCCCGAACGAATCGTAGAAGCGGTCGCGGATAACCCATTCGGTTTCTCCGCGAATGACCTGATGTCGTTCTTTGTGATTGGATTGGTACAGGTTCCGGAAGACGCAGTTTCCGTGGGGGACGAATGGGACATACAGCACGTCGCAGTCCCGTTCGGGGCGGAAGATTTCAAACAGACTGGAAAACTGCTGGGAGTCGTCGACGTGGACGGAGTGCAGATGGCTGCCATCGAAATCGTTTACGAAGTCGAAATGGAAAACGAGGAAGGCCAGATCACAGAAGTTGAAATGCTGACCAAGACCGCGTTGCTTTTCGATATCGAAGCAGGCAACGTTTGGAAAATGAGCCAGGTCGTGGAAAGCGAAATGGTGATGCAAATTGGCGAGAACGAAGTAGCCCAGGTCTCCACAGGTACAACCGTCATCACTCGCGTCGATGATTAATTTCCCGACCCTCGTGCCAGACCATTGCAGCTGAACTGGAAACGGTTTGTGCAGCCTTGCCCGTCCAATCCTTACCGCAAACTATTATTCTCCGTCGTCGTCGGGATGGGTTGTGGGGCCAGTCAATCCTGGGGGATGGGTTGTGGGGCCAGTCAATCCTGGTGCGAGAGGTCGACGTGGCAGGCAGTCGTTGATTTCCTGACGGAAGGACTCAAGGTTCAGATTATTGTGCCCCTTCCCCTGCGCCACCACAAAACTCTTGTGTTGCGAGGGTGATGCTTCATTTAATCGTTTGCCCAGGTTCATTGAAATCGTTTGATCCCGGTCACCATGAATTTGCAAGATTGGAATGTCCATCTCCGTGATCGCTTGCTCCGATTCGTATCGATTCTTCATCACAAGACGGATTGGCAACCATGAAAACTGTTCGCAGGCAACATCGACGATCGATGAAAACGTGCTGACCAATACAAAAGCTCTCGGCGGTTTTTGTTTGGCAACCTGAATGGCTACGCCTCCGCCGAGAGACCTGCCGAAGAATACCATTTGATCGCTGGTTAATCCGGTTCGATTGCTCAACCAGTCGATTGCTGCGACACCGTCTTCCACGACCCCTTTCTCACTGGGACGGCCTTCGCTTTTGCCATATCCACGATAGTCGAAAATGAAAACACTGGCGTTCAGGCTGCTTGCGAACTGGCAAATCCACGGGCCGCTGGTATCAACGCTCTCGGCATTGCCATGAAAGAACACGATCGTTGAAGCGGCATCAGGCTTTTCGAAATACCAACCGTGCAATCTGGTCCCGTCAGCCGATCTAAAACTGACATCTTCGGCCATCGATTCGCTGGCCAATCGCGAACCGCCCCGGGGCGCCGGATAAACGATTTTGCTTTCGAACAGCATCAACAGCACCAAAATACTGACGTAACCAGCGACGGCTAACAACAGCCAGCGCACGATGCGTTTTCCTGTTCCGACAAACTTGTTCATGAGGATGCCGCCGCCTCTTCCTTGTTTACGATTCCCAGAGCGATTCGGCCAGCCGTCGCCATTCGCACCAACCCGATACCGGCGCGGAACACGAAAACTGCGGGCAGTGACAAAGCCATCGCTTCAAAGACGTTGCGATTCATTGCCAGAACGATGATCAAGCCAACGATCGCCAACCCGGCAACCGTTAAAGCCCATCCGACAACTTCGATGACTACCAGTCTCATAACTTCCTCGCGTTTTCGTACAATCAAAAATGATTCTTGTAGATTAACTCAGCTTCTTTTTCGAGCCCGCTTGTTGATCAGCTTTCCACGGCGTTTTTCGATCGCACCCAACTCGGATCCGAGCTGTTTGCAAAACTCGGAACGATTGTAGACTCGACCACGAAGCACATCCCTGGATCGGTTAGCCGCCCAGTTCAACACGCCATTTGCCAAAAACCAGACAACGGCCAGCAGCCACAGGATCGAGATCGAACGCAATGCATTTGGCAGCAGCCCGTATTTCGCCGGCGAAAATTGGTCCAGTGGTACGACGATCAGAATGCCGCCTGCGATGATCAAGGAGATTGGAATCCAGACCCAACCCGCTGTCATCGGGCGCAGGCTCTGATACTGAGAATCGTCTTCGGCTTCCCAAAATTTCATGTCGCTAATACGCATGCTGGACACGATATAGCTCATCAACACCACCGTGTTGATCAGAAAGTTTGAGTATTCATCTCGCAACCAGGTCGCCATCACCAGGAACAGGCATGCAAATATGTACCACCGCAATCGAAAAAAGGGCGCGATCACCAGACTCAAAAACATTAGTTCTTTCAACAGGAATGGAAACCTGAAAACAAGAGCCAACGCCGCAACGATCATTACAATGATGATTGGCAGTTTTTGAACCAGGTTGGAGACAACGAGTGAATTCCTGGCGGGGGGATTTGCGATTGTCGTATCGGGAGATTTGTTCATGGCTTAGGCACGGCCTCCCGCGGAAACGTTACGTCGAGAGAAACCACCACGTACTTTGCCCGATCGAATCAAATCGACTTCAATGGCCACATATTCCATCAGTTTAGGATCGTTGATCGAGGCACACTTGACGCCCATCGTAATCAGTTCCTGTTCGACGAAACCGTTTACTTCCGCGCTGCCAGCCTCCTCGGCAGCCTTCAACAATTTCCGAGCCACCGGGTCTTCAATCGTCAAGGATTTGCGAGGCATGCCCGCGTTGATATAGATCACCCGATGATTGGCAGCACGGCAAACTCGCACTACGTCCAGCAACTTTTCGGCATCTTGCCAAGCGGTAGGCAAAGTCCCGACCACTACAAACAATTCGTTGTCACTGGCTCGAGCGCGTGATTCCATCAATCGAGTGCAGATGTTTTCGTTCGTCAAAGCTCGCAAGGATTGGCTCATGAACTGCTCCGGCAATTTGACACTTACTGTTACCAGAGGGTATTTGCGAACCCAGTCTTCGCAGGCCTTCCGCATCTGAAGGGCGTCATGGCACAAACGAAACTCGTGCCCCAACGGCAGCTGCAACGACTCGCACAACACAGGTGCCAGCCGGCTTTTGATTCGACTGAACTTTGATGCGAACGGCCGCAATATAGTTCGACCTTGTGGCAGAAAACTGACACGCCGATCGAACAATTCGGGGAATCGACGGTAGCACTCGCGAAATACGACATGCACCAGTTCACGGTCTGTCACATACTCCAACCGCGGATTGGGGTCGGCTGCCATCAACAGGTAATGCATCGTCTTCGTCAACTGGCGTTCACCTTGCCCGTGTGGCAAACGCACAGCACCTCGTTCCGACGCCATTACGATCGAAACCGGATCACGATCGGACAACAACAAACGTGTCACCGAGGCGGTCGCTGTGATGATTCGGTCGGCAACGGCTGCCCCGGGGCGTCCGACAAATTGGTAACAGGAGAGGTCACCAAACACGGTCGCCCGCACCGGGACTTCGGATTCGTATTCACAACTCATTAACCGGCCCAGTCTGGCGGTTGGTTTCCAGGCGATGCTTCTAGGCGGATCGCCTGGTTGATAGTCGCGAATGCCCAGCAACTCGGCCGAAATACCGGGGCTCTTGTGTCGATGATGTCCCAGGACTCGTTGCAAATTGTTGGTCTTCATTATCGAAGCCGTAGTTTGCGGACGGACCAGGAAAGGCAAGACCGTCAAACTCTGCGACAACTTCAAGTACCGCTGTCCTTGAAACATTCCATTTGGGTCCATGATCGAAACCATCACACCGGACAATTTCATGTGACCACAGACTTGTGGCTTGAGTTTGTACACTAACGAGAAACCATCTTCGTCGCGTTTGTCCAGTTTCAAACGTGAGTATCCGTTCACGACTTCGCAGGCTTCCGGCATGGCGTCACGAATTGCGATCCGAAAGCCACGGCGTCCGCGACGAATCTTGCCAGTCAATTTTACAGTGTATTCCTGGCCGACGGCCAACGTGAACCTGTCGCCCGATTCACCGTCGATGGTACGTTCGACCCTGCCAACAATGGCCGATGACGAGCGAATCGCCCACTGCACAGTAAACCACTGAGTCGCCAACCAGACCATCATGGTCAAACCAGCCAGCGCAACACCACCGTGATACCGAGCCAGACCTGTAAAGGTTGCCAGGGTTGCGATGAGAAACAGAGTGCTGCTGCGGGTGGTAAACATAAATCGTTTCGGTTTAGCCCTCCAGCACAGGAACGCTCTTGATAACTTCCGTCAACACCGACGAAATATCACGACCGGACAATTCAGCCTCGGGTCGCATAATTACACGATGCTCCAGCACGGGGTGGCCGATCGCCTGCACATCTTCATGAGTACAAAAAGACTTACCGTGCAACAACGCTCTGGCCCGGGCAGCCCGCAACATGAAGATGCCTGCCCTGGGACTGGCCCCCAACAGCACATCACGATGTTCGCGGGTCGCTCGAATCAAATCAACGATATACGCTTTCAATTCACGCGAGGCATGAACGGAATCGACAAAACTTTGCAGCCGAACAATCTTTTCACCATCGCAAATCTTCACGGCCGGCGGTGCAGGGGCTTCCTGCATTTCCAACAAGTCGATCTCACCGGACCGCTGAGGATATCCGACTCGCACACGAAACATAAAACGATCCAACTGCGCCTCGGGTAACCGATAGACGCCCTCCTGTTCGACCGGGTTTTGCGTGGCCAACACAATGAACGGTGCGGGCAACGGCATGGTTTCGCCCTCGATCGTCACTTGCCGTTCCTGCATCGCTTCCAACAATGCGGACTGAGTCCTAGCCGGGGCGCGATTCAATTCGTCGGCCAAAAGCAACTGGCAGAAAACAGGTCCCGTCTGAAGCACGAACTCGGATTTCGCCTGATTAAAAATCTTGGTACCCGTTACGTCCGAAGGCAATAGATCGGGCGTAAATTGAATCCGGCGATAGTCCATGCCCAACACCGTTCCCAGGCATCGACAAAGCGTCGTCTTGGCCGTTCCGGGTACGCCTTCCAGCAATACATGCCCGCCGGCAATCGTGGCGATCACCACCTGTTCAATCACCGATTGCATATCAACGAGCGTCCGCGATAGTGCTTCAGAAATTTCTTTCCCGACGCGCCCGGCATCCTTGGCGATTTCCTGAATTTGAATAGGTTCGTTCACTCATTCCTCACAGTATTAAAACGCTTGCGGCCGGTTGATCTGCCAGTCTTATGTGGCCGCTTACCAACATCTTCCATTGCTTCATGTCGACGACATATTTGATCAAGCTGATCAGGTATGACCCGGCTGGCCTGTTTCCGAGCAAGCCAGTTTTTCGTTTTCCAACAGGTGCTCCCAAAAATTGATTTTCGTTTGCAACTCCTGCAACCGGGTCTGCGTCCACCAACGTCGCGATTTCCACTTCAATGACTTTCCAGTTTCCCGCATTCCGGCCAGCACTTCCTTTTCGTTTTCGCAATTCACCAATTCCAGCCCGGCAGGAAATCCTACGTAATGATGGTAGCGTCCTTCTGTCGCACGAGCATAAAAGCGTCCCACTAATTCACGCGCAACCGTGTGCCGTTCGCTGGCCGCTTTGCGGCGGCGGCCAAACCACCCTCTCTTCTTTGAACCTGTATCACTGGTTTCAGTTCCTGCAACATCCTGCAAGGTTGTTTCACTACGCATATATCGAAAGAGCAGCAATGCAACCAAACAGGAGGTAAAGGTCAGCAGCAAACCGCGAAAGAGGTGTCGTTTGCTGACATTTTCAAACGGCATCTCAAGAAATTCGTTGATGAGATTTTCGTCTTCCATCACAGCAGCCACTTCATTGCCAACCTGCAACATCATTTCAGGTGGCAACGAAGAGATCGCGCGCCGCACTTGCTCTGGCGTCAAGTCGGGCAAATTGACTTCCTGATAAGTCGGGTTGGGTGGATTAACAACTTCATCGTCGACTCGGATCAAGACATGATTGTGACTTCCTTCGCTCAGCCAATTGAGGGCTTGCAACAACAAGCGTGCGTTGTCCATTTGGTACAGCATTTGATTATTGAAAACAGATTCGTCCGAACAAAAAAGTATCCGACCTCCATTCTCATTCTGGTACGTCCACAGAAAGCCTTGCTCTCTTGTATCATCCACCGAATCTGGAAAATTCGCCAACGGCCGCCAGGATTCGGGCCTGCTTCCAATAGAAGTAATGCCGCCTGGACGATTGGTTGCGATCAATTCCAACCCCTCGACCACCGGATGACCCGAGAAGTCTCTGACCACGGGGCAATCAGCCATCCCAAGAAATTGATCCGCTCGGACGAGCGTCGTTAGCCCTTGAGGAATAATTGAGATAGAGCCCAACCGCGGATCATTCGAGTCAAAAGCAAAGTTGATATTGCAGCTGTCCGCCGCGATCAATACTGCCCCACCTTTTTCGACGAAGCTGTCGATCAATTGTCTTCGCCGAGGGGAAACAAGCCCCAACATAATCAACAAACGCTTCTCAGGCGGCTGCTTGTACCATTGAGAAGCTCCGGGTTCGACTTGCATTTCCAGGCTACGACAAAGCAACGCCAGGCCGTTGTATTGCAACGGCCAATCCCTGCTGACCGGTTGGCTTTCCTGCGCCAGCGTCTGACTGATGAACATCGTTCCAAACAGGAACGGTACCAGTAGAAAAACCAGAAGGCATCGCGGGTTTTTGGCTTTGATCATGACGCCGTCCCCTTCGCTGTTGGCAACGAATGCGATTTGGCATCGTTCACTTCAATGCCCCGGTCCAACGTCGACTTTGTTTCTGACAGTTCCTTCAATATCGATGCACACCGTTCGATCTGTTGACTGGAAAGCGAACCACCAACTTCCGAGTAGCGAGCGTACTCATAGCCGTCGACAAGTTCGCTGATCGCAGACGCCTTACCTGGCAATTCCGAAACCAAGGCCAATTCTGCCCGCCGCGAATGCCACCAACTGGAAGGCTTGCCAAATCGATTTAGCAGAAATCGATCCATCGCCAGGACCAGGTCTTCCGAAGTGCGAATCGACGGCATCCTGAATCGCCTACCGAACAAACCTGAACGTTGGCCAGCTTCGTCAACCGAGGAGTTTCTAATTAACCAAAAGACCATACCACCTATGATCAGAAAAATGATCAGAGGCCAAAACACATTCCAAAGCCCGGCCAAGCCGCCAATACCTGCACCTGAACCGCCACCAAAGCCTGTACCCCAACTGCTTCCACCGCCTGTCCAGGAGGATCGCCCGCTGCTACTTCTACTCGATCGGGAATTCGACAAACGCTGCTGGACTCTGCGACCGATCTCACGGCCATTACTATCGCCTCCGATGCGATCTTGCATCCTTTCGATCAGGCCTCCGAAAGCCGAGTTGAATGCCTCGCCGATCCGATCCGCCGATTCACCGGAACCGCTTCTTTGTCTTTCGACCGCTCGCATGATTGCTCGGTCGAACATGTTGCCGACACTTTCGTTCGGCAAACGCGAGATGGCGTCCTCGAATTCCGGGCGATCCAGAAGACCCTGCGGGGGTTCGAATTGTCCTGAACCACCAAGCGATTCTTCAGGTATCCCGGAAATCGAATCCCGAATCCGCTCGATCGTCTGTTTATCGATTTCGAACGGTGCACCTGATTGATTCCCGGGAAGGTCCGGCATGTCGAACGACGGTCGATCGGGAGTTTCAGGAATACCACTACCTGGTAAGGCAGACGGTCGACGTGGAATGGAATTCTGACTCGGACGACTTCCCGAATTGCGCGGTGCACTTGGTGTGCGTGAAGCGCCCGGGTCGTCGACCTCGGGAAAGCGAAAATTTGGCAACGTGGAACTGGAACCTGGGCCGCTATCAGAAAAGCGTTCCATCAACTGCCGCAACTGCTCACTCTGCAAGCCCGGCGTGTTCTGAAAGTCTTCCTCGCCAAAGCGCTGGGCAAGATCCTCAGCCAACCCGCTCCATTCATCCGGAATTTCCATATCCGGGTTCTGCAGAATTTGTTCTGCGAACCCTCGCAATTGTTCTTTCTGCTCATCCGGCATGTCTGACAAAATTTGCTGGCCCAATTCCATCAACTGTTGGTTTCTGGACTGAGGAAGCGAAACACCTTGCAGCGACGCAATTTTCTGCAGCAGTCTGTTGGGTGACGGCGGCTGCAATCGATCAAGCCTGCGAAAACGCTGCTGCGCCTCAGCCTGTGGAATCGCCACCAGAAAAGTGCTGACAACGAACAACAAAAAACACACAAACCAACGACGCTGTTTCGGCGCCAATCGGTTGATGCAAGTGCAGCGAGTATAAGTGGCGTTGAATGGCACCAGGATCTGCTCTCTATAGTTTGTTCCGTTCAAAGATCATTGATTTTACGCCTGCACGTTGCATCGTGGCAACGACATAGTCAGCCACATTTCCGGCTTTTTGAACTTAAGCTACCGTTTCAATCATGTTTCATTTAATACGCAGCAAGCACGAAAAAAGCCCGAACTAATTGTCCGGGCTTTGAAATTTCGATTTCGCGAAGGAACGTTAGTCCCACCACCACTGATCGGCAGCCAGATCGTTGAGTGAGACCGTACCCTTGGTCTCATTGATCTTTCCGTCCTCGTCGACCAGCATGTTGTCGACACTTAAGGCTCGTGAAGGCTGAATTGTTACTCCGCCACCAATCGGAGCAGCGAATTGACCACCCTTCCACATGCCGTTTACCAACGGTTCGACGTGGGTTGGAGTGACCAGTGTCTCAACCGACAACTGTGATTCGTCACCCAGCACAGGCATGTCCCAGCCTGCATCGCCGTAGTAGTCCATCTCCTTGATGAAGGCGGCAACAATGGCCATGTCCATCAGGTTTCTCAGTTGCCCGAATACTGGCGACTGTTCGGCCAAGCGATCGTAACGCTCGGTGAATTCACGAGTAAAGTTTCGGCTGGCCCGGTCACCACCTTTGGCGGCCTGACGGCTTCCGTCCGATGCGACTCGCTCGTCGGCTCCGACCAACTTGATGCCTTGCCCGATCAACTTCGCAGCATTCTGATCTTCGCTGATGTTGATCCGTTGATAATCTGGCTCGAAGTACCAACGAATCAATGCGTTCTTCGCAACGCTTCGTGGCTTCACGTGTTCCGCCCAACTTGGAATATCGACGTAGTTGCGCTCCAAACCAATACCGATCATTTTCATTCGGTAATCTGCCTCGACCAGAACTTGAGCGAAGTGGCTATTCGCTGGAACGCCCTTAATGGTTACGACCTGTTTTCCGATCGAAGTCTTGAGAGTGTCAACGATGTTGTTTTCGTTGCCACGGATGATGATCTCGTTAGTACTGGTCTTTTGAGCCAACTCATTGACTGCCGCCTGGAATTTCGCCAAACCTTCCTGAGTCGGATCGATCGAGCAACCGAGCGTTTGAGCAGACTGCTTTTCCGGAGCGAAGGCTCGTAACGCAACCAGCATGTCGTCCAGTTGCATAACCGCCTTGCCGGTTTCCATGCCAATCATGCGGCCGGAATTGTCCGGGAAGAATCCTTCCGCCGGACCTGCAATCACAATGTCTTTGGTTTCCGGATAATAGAAGACGTGACTAATTTTTGTCAGGCCCGCCATGTTTTTCATAATGTCAGTCAATGGCTGACCGGCTTCCAATCGTTTGACAATTTCTTTTTCCAAACGATTCAAGGAGATCATTCTCAGATCACTCGCCTGCATGACCTCTGACGGCAAAGCCTGTTTGGCGGCTGCCAAACGCTGCCGAGTCAAATCACCAGTGCGGTCTGGAAACAATCTGGTTCTCAGAACTCCTTCCGCATCGATTTCTACACCCGCAGGCTGAAAAGTTGCGATTTGAGCATGAGCGATGTGAGCCACTGCTACGACACTAAACGCCGCGACAACAGATAACAACTTCGTACGAATCGAGCGACTCGTCATTTGGTTCCTCCCAATAACGCCGATTTACGGCTAACACCGATGGCAAAAACACCACCAAGACCAGCAACCGCCCCTGTGGCTGCAGACCATCCGAAAACTACCATTTAATGGTAATTGCGGAAATCTGGGCCGGCAAGGAAATATCGGAATTTGGTGAGACGCTCGGCCTGCTTTTCCTGAGGCGACCGGAAATCCGGGAGATTGGCTTTCCTCATGAAACACGGGATGTATCGCCAAATTGGACCACTGATCCGCGCCGGCTATCAATACTGCACCGATTTTGAGGGCTGTGATTCACTTTTGACATGATCCAGGCGGGGACGAGACACTTGCTGAACCGCGGCCCGGACGGCAAGCGATTTGCAGCCCACCAGATCAACCGCCAATATCGCCAAAGTTCATGCACAATCGGCGGGCATCCCGCTACAAGTCGACGCCCATCGCCTTCATCAACATCTTCATGTCGTCCCACGTCTTGGCTTTGGCCTCCGGCGTACGCAGCAGATATGCCGGGTGATACGTCACCACGACCTGACTGGAACGGTATTGGTGAAACTTGCCTCGCATCCTGCCGACACTCTCCTTGCAATCCAGCAATGTGCGGGCCGCCACCGATCCCAGGCAACAGATGAACTCTGGCTGCAATATCTCCAATTGAGCCTGCCAGTACTCCTGGCAATTCTGCAGCTCCACCGGTTCCGGATTGCGATTGCCCGGCGGGCGGCACTTAACAGTATTGAAAATGTACACCTCGTCCCGAGTCATTTTGCAGGCGGAAATGATCTTGTTCAGCAATTCGCCGGCCCGCCCAACAAACGGCTCGCCCATTCGATCCTCGTCCGCCCCCGGCCCCTCGCCAAAGAAGACCAAGCGAGGTCGAGCGCTGCCGACGCCAAACACGGTTTGAGTCCGACAACTGGAAAGCTGAGGGCATTTCGTACACACCGCCACGGCCTGCGAAAGCACCTGCAAACCGGCAACTCGCGCTGCCTCGTCCAGACTCGCGCCGTATGGCGTCGCGACATCAACGGATTCAGGCTGCCCCGCGTTCGCCTGCGACGTTTGCTTTTCACCCGTCACGGACTCGGCTTGCGGCTGATCATTCGCCTCATCATTAGCCTCAGGCTCAGGCTTATCCTGTGGACCGGATTGATAGCCGCCTTTCGACTC
>CAZPOL010000005.1:49491-80639 GCA_964588195.1 uncultured Pirellulaceae bacterium
TAGCCTCAGGCTCAGGCTTATCCTGTGGACCGGATTGATAGCCGCCTTTCGACTCAGCAATCGACTCGGCAATCGCCTTCCCGGATTCAGATGCTACGACCGGCAACTTTGCTGCAGACGAATCATCTTCTACCGCCGAAGGTATCCACTGCCCGAGTTCTTCCGTCGAATTGGCCGGCAGATCAGTAACCCCGGCCCGATGCAGTCCTTTCAGGTATTCGGTTGCAAGTTGTCGAAGGTTGGGCTGGGTCATCGTTGCTGGTTTGGCCTGATTCAAGTTTGACTTTTGAAAGCGTTCTGAAACAATCGGACTCTTCGACGATACCTGTTTACCGTCTGCCGCTTGCTTTTTCGTTTCACCAGATTTTCCTCCATCATGTCATTGCCGCAAGTAGCCATCGTCGGACGCCCAAACGTCGGCAAATCCAGCATTTTCAATTGGCTGGCCGGTCAGCGTCTGGCCATCGTCGATCATGTCGCCGGCGTGACTCGCGATCGCATGACTCGAGTCATCGAGTACGAAGAGCGATATTTCGAGATCATTGACACCGGCGGAATCGGTATCAACGACGTCGACGACCTGTCGGACGAGATTGAAGAGCAAATCAATTACGCAATTCAAACGGCCGGCATTCTGTTGTTCGTGGTCGATGCCAAACAGGGTATCACGGGGCTGGACGAACGGATCGCCAAACGACTGCGTGGTTGTAACGTGCCGATCATGCTGGTCGCCAACAAAGTCGATCACGAAAAATACGATGTGGAAACCAGCGAGTTTTTCCGGCTGGGACTCGGCGAAGCACTGATCGTCAGTGCCAAGAATGGTCGCAACAAATACACACTGCTCGATCAGATGTGCAAGGCACTTGGCGACCTGTCCGACCTGCCTTTGGAAACGGTTGAAGAACCGGAAATGCGAATCGCAATCGTGGGGCAACGGAACGTCGGCAAGAGTACGTTCATCAATACGCTGTTGAACGAGCCACGGATGATCGTCAGCGAAGTCGCCGGCACGACGCGCGACAGTATCGATGTGCGATTCGAAATGGATGGCAAGTCATTTGTTGCGATCGACACACCAGGTCTGCGGCGCAGCAAAAGTGTTCGTACCGATATTGAATTTTACAGCACTCATCGCGCTCAACGATCCGTTCGCTACGCCGATGTTGTGTTGATGTTCTTTGATGCCAGCCGACAAATCAGCAAAGTCGACCGGCAACTGTGTGGATACATTGAATCGTTCCACAAGCCTTGTATCTTCGTGGTCAACAAATGGGACTTGTTGGCCGAGCACATGGAAACCGAACGCTGGGCGGACTACTTGCGAGATAATTTCACTTCACAGTGGAACGTCCCGATCGCATTTATCACCGGACAAACGGGCAAGAACACCAAGATGCTTTTGAATCACGCGCAGATGCTGTTCAAGCAAAGTCGTGATCGCGTATCGACGCCGGAACTGAATCGTCTGATTCGCCTGGCTCTGGAAAACCACCCGCCACCGATGAACAGCCGTGGCAAACGAGCCAAGGTTTACTATGGAGCTCAAATTGGTGTCTCGCCACCGACGATCGTACTGAAGTGCAGTAACCCCGACGCATTTTCCAAGAGCTACCGCAAGTATCTGCTGGGCGTCTTCCGCGACACACTCTCATTCGGCGAAGTCCCGATTCGCCTGGTGCTGGAACAACGTGGATCCACCGACCAAAAGAACCTGATCGAACCGGATCAAGGCGCCGTGATGTAACGGCCTACCGGCTTAAAAAATCCCGCCACCGCCAAAGCCGCCGCCTCCTCGGCCACGATTCAACGACTCTTCATAATCTGCGGTAATGGCGTCCAGCGACAACTGAGCGGACAAGGTTTGGTTTCGGTCGAATTCCAACGTGCTGGAATAATGCACGTCGTAGGCTTCGGAACCGATCCTCTTGCCCGGCACTTTGATATCCCATCGCAAAATCCCGCTGTTTCGCAGCGTTCGCAAATACAACGGATCCTCCGAAACTTCGTGGTCGGATTTTTCAAGTGCGACCGTCAGCCGATCCGATTGCGTCGGCACCGGAATTCGATCAACCAGGCGAATGTCGACTTCCTGATCCTTGAAGTTGGCAATTACCAATCGATAATCCAGTTGAATCTGGCGATTGCCGCCTTTCAAAGCATCCGATTTGTCCAACAACTCGCGGCGCGTTCTGACTTGCGGATCAATGCCAAAGCCAAGCGTCAGTTTTTGTCCCTGAGCCGTCGAAGGCAACTGAGCCAATCCGACAAACTGTTCATCCAGGTAAACCGACGCGTTACCGCTAAGCAAGCCGACTTTGAATGAGTTCGTTACTTTGGCCTGGCGATAGACGAAGCTGCTTAGTAGCGGTGTTGCCACATGATACATTTCGCCTTCCAGGCTGGCATCCAGAATCTGAATCAACTGTTGTTCGGGTCGAGAGTTCAAACTGACAGGTGATTCGATCGAATACGACTGACTGGACAGATTGTCGTTGGCATCGATGGCTTGTGAACGGAGCGTACGGGATTGAGCCTGCAATTCAAACTCCTGCAACTGACCCGCAAAACCATTCAACTGTAAATCGCGACGGCGCGAAGCTTCGCTCAGTTCACTGAAGTCCGTTTGCTGTTGCTGGTTCCGCAACATGTTGGTCAAGCGCGCCAACGCTTCCGAGTTGTCTGTTTCCTGCTGGCCGTCTCCAAATGGATCTTCCATTGATTCGTCGCCGTCGAAAATCGAACTGATTCGCAATGGCGTCAACTGTGGACCGGTTGCGTCGGCCAAAGGAGACGCCGTCGACAATTTCAGCTGCACATTGTCCCAGGACTCGCCCGTCGTTTGCTGGACCACCGCGCTGTACTGCAAACGCACCGTCGAATCGGCAGAATCCCCGTGAATCGAATACAACGGAGACCAACTACAACCGTCAACCTGGTAGCTCAAACGGATCTTCGCCTCCTGTCCCTCCTCTACATCGACGAACACTTCAGCCTGGAACTTGCTCGGTTCGAAAGAATCGACCGCCGACTGCCTGGCCTCCGTCTGATCAATTTGGCGGTCCACATCTTCCAGTCGATTTTTGACGTCCAGCATTTGCTCGGCCAACGTCTTGCGTTGTTCCATCGTAAACGTCGTCATTTCCTTTAACGCGTTGGCGTCCAACACGCCACGTTCCAGATCGGATTTCCCTGAGGCGGCTGCAAAGGAGACCATCTGCGATAACAACTGCTCGTTCTGTTTAATAACACCTTGTTCCATCAGCAATTGAGATCGGACACGGATCAATTCCGACAACTCTTTTTCCAGAGCTTCGACTTCATTCGAATTCGGTTGTTCACCTTGCATACGTGTGACGCGAATCGCTCGTACAACCGTCGGCGCGGTCGCCTCGGCAAACACGCTCTGCGGCACCAACTGGCTGGGAAGATTTCCGACGATGATCGATTGCGTTCCACTATCGACGGTCGTGGCAATTTCACGTGTCACCATGGCACGATTGCGATAGAGTGTGACTTGTTTGATTTCACCATTTACCGAATCATCATTCGGCGGAGCACTGACTGGCAAAGCGGCCATCGCCAAACCATGGTGACAACAAAAAATGGCGATGCAGCAAATGCCGAGGAGAGTAAATCGATGCATTAGTTTCCCGATGGTTGGACTGTAGACGATACGGTTTGGAACCAACGCTGCCGCTCTGTCAATTTGAACAAAGCGAATTAACGACGCAAACGAAGCGGAACCAGATTTATTGCCAAGCCAGCCATCATTTGGGCAAACTTCATGCCAAACCGAAACGATCAGCGTCGACCAGCTTTGAAAGCTCTCAATTGTTGTTAGCCGCGATATGCAATGCAAATCGATTCTTAACCAACGGCCAAACGTATCAGGTCGCTGCGCAAAATCGCTACACCGTTTTGATCAGACTGTCCTGTTTCGATACTTCCCGTCGCAAACAGAGTTTACGCTTCGTTGGAGGCGGCAACGCTTTGGTTAGTCGCGCCGGGGTAAGCCTTCAACGCAGCAGCCAGACAATCCATGGCGGCCGCCAGGTCCTGTTTGTTCAAGACGTAGGCGATCCGCACCTGGTCCTTGCCCAAGCCGGGTGTGGCGTAGAATCCGGCCGCTGGTGCCATCATCACGGTTGTACCGTTGTGCGAGAACTCTTCAAGAATCCAACGACAGAAGACCTCTGAATCGTCGACGGGCAGACGCACCATTGCGTAAAAAGCTCCGTTGACTTTTGGGCAGAGCACGCCCGGAATCTTGTCGAGCGACTCCTTCAGCAAATCCCGCCGCGCCGAATATTCGGTGGCCACCTGATCGTAGTAGCTTTGCGGCAGTTGGTACATTGCCGTGGCTCCGATCTGCCCCAACGTGGGTGGCGACAAACGAGCTTGAGCCTGTTTCAGCACGATCGACATCAATTCATCATTGCGGGAAATCACGCAACCGATTCTCGCACCGCATGCCGAGAATCGTTTCGAAATGGAATCAACCACCACGACGTTCTGCTCGAACCCTTTCATTGACAAACACGAATGATGAGTCGATCCGTCGTAGGCGAATTCCCGATAGACTTCGTCGGCGACGATAAACAAGTCATGCTTTTCGGCGACTTCGCGAAGTCGTTGCAAGGCGTCCTGCGGATACAACACACCGGTCGGATTACCTGGATTGCAAATCAGGATCGCTTTGGTGCGAGGCGTGATCGCCGCTTCAAAATCCTCGACCGATGGCAAACAAAAATCGTCTTCGATACGCGAAGTCACGGGCACAATCTTCGAATCCTTGGCCAGCGTGAAAGACAGATAGTTGGCATAGAATGGTTCAGGCACGATCACTTCGTCACTCGGATCCATCAGTGCCGCGAAGATAAAACTGAGCGCTTCCGATGCACCGGTTGTCACCAATACATTGTCCTGGTTCAATTCGTGACCCAAGCGACCGTAGTATTGCTGAATCTGTTCACGCAACGGGTCGATCCCTGCCGAAGGGCTGTACGCCACCACCTCCAGGTCCGCCTGGTTAATCGCTTGGAAGAAAACCGGTGGCGTGGGGATGTCGGGCTGGCCAATGTTCAAGTGATAGACTTTGGTGCCGCGTTCTTTCGCCGCGTCGGAAAACGGGACCAGTTTGCGGATAGGCGAGGCCGGCAAGTTGGCCGCTCTGGTTGAAAATTCAGGCATGATGTTTGGTTTCGCTTCCGCCACGGTAATAGTTGTTGAATGTTCGAGCAGGGTTCTCGGTCGGGAATATCTTATCCGGGATTTTAATTCCTGCAAAACAGGATACGATTTTGCTTTCAGAATGAGCTTCTGATTTCATCGGGACTGGTAATGGTCCCTTCTGACATCCGTTTACCCTGAATCCTGAATTGAAAAAATGAGCAAACCTGTAGTTGGAATCGTGATGGGCAGTGACAGCGACTGGCCCAAAATCAATAAAGTAGCCGACGCCCTGAACGAATTCGGCGTCGCATTCGAAGTCAGTGTCATGAGCGCTCACCGGACTCCCCACGTCGTTGGTGAATACGCCACCACTGCGATCGATCGTGGATTGCAAGTCATCATTGCGGCCGCCGGCGGTGCAGCTCACCTGGCTGGCGTCGTCGCCGCCCACACCACGTTGCCAGTCATTGGCTTGCCCGTTCCTACCGCAGAACTTGGTGGACTCGATTCCTTGCTGGCCACCGTGCAGATGCCGGGCGATGTCCCGGTAGCCACGATGGCTGTCGGCATGGGCGGACCTCGTAACGCCGGTTTGTTCGCCGTGCAGATTCTGGCGACTGCCGATGATGGACTGAAAGAGAAGCTGACTCAGTTCAAGAAAGACCTGGTCGGAAAGATCGACGGCAAGAACCAGAAACTTCAAGCCAGCCTGTAGTCCGGCTGACAACAAAAGTAGAAACGATGAACGCATCCTCAAAACAGTCGGTCGAAACCATCCGCTGGCAAGGTGACTCAAACGGGCACCTGGTTCTGATCGATCAAACGAAATTGCCGTTGGATTTGATCACGATCGACTGCAAGGATGCTGAGACGGTTTGGGAAGCGATCAAGATGTTGCGAGTCCGTGGTGCGCCTGCCATCGGCATCGCAGCCGCTTACGGAATCATCGTCGGAATTCAAACGGCTGGCGACGATCGCCAGGCATTGAGCAAACGCTTCGATGAAGTCGCCGAATACCTGGCCACCAGCCGACCCACAGCAGTGAATCTGTTTTGGGCGCTGAACCGAATGCGTCAAGTCGCCGACACACTGGCGGATGCCTCTTCGGCAGAATTTCGCGATCGGCTGTTGCAAGAAGCCGTCGCCATCCACGACGAGGACCGACAAATGTGCCATGACATTGGACGTCATGGTGCCGGCTTGTTGGGCGACAATGTCACCGGCGTTTTGACTCATTGCAATGCCGGCGGCCTGGCAACCGCCGAGTACGGTACGGCGTTGAGCGTCTTCTTTACCGCCCAGGACCTTGGTCGGCAATTGCACGTATACGTTGACGAAACCCGACCGCTGTTGCAGGGCGCGCGGTTAACCGCGTGGGAACTGATGCAACGTAACATCCCGGCTACCTTGATTTGCGACTCGATGGCCGCACAGGTGATGCGTGAGGGACGAGTGCAGGCGGTGGTGACGGGATCCGATCGTATTGCCGCCAACGGAGATGCCGCCAACAAGATCGGGACCTATTCACTCGCTATCCTGGCAAAGCATCATCAGATACCGTTTTACATTGCCGCGCCCAGTTCGACTTTTGACCTGGAGATCGCATCGGGGGATGAGATCCCGATCGAGCAACGCAATTCAGAAGAGATCACACAAGGCTTTGGCAAACAAACCGCACCGCAAGGCGTCGACGTTTACAATCCAGCTTTCGACGTGACCCCCGCCTTGTTGATCAACGCGATCATTACCGAACGAGGTGTCATCGATCCGATTTCGACGGCAACGATCGCTGAGCATTTAAGTTGAAATCGGTGCCGGTGCGAAGCGCAAGCGAGTGGTTTCTTTCGAGTCATTTGTACCGGCTGTTGAACCACTCGCTTGCGCTTCGTGCTGGTATTCGCTTCGTGCTCGTATTGTCCTTACGACGCTTCCTTGCTCTCTTCCACCTTGCGCTCTTTGCGGCTACGTTTCTGCCGCTTGTTCTTGGCTTCATCCAGTGCCGTGTAGACTCGGCGCGCCTTCCGCCACTTTTCCCAGCCGCATCGCAGCAGTCGGGTGCGTGTGCCGATTCGACCCTGGCGGACCCAGTCATCCATCATCGACTTGGTAACCGGCCCGTATTCGCGTGGCGCCGATGTGCGAACGATCCACAAGTCGAATGGGGCCTCGTCTTCCCACGACGGATCCGTGACACCGGGATCGGCCGGATCGCGTACGACGGGTGGTCGAGTAGGCCGGACCAATCGATCAGGAGGCAACAGGATTTGTGGTCGTGAACCTTTGCCGTTGGTCAGCCATTTGGATGCCAGGTTGGCCAACGGATGGTCAGGAAATCGTTTCAGGACTCGATCAAATTCCTTTTTAGCGCGAATCAGATCGCCATGCTGGACCAGCACGACGGCTCGGGCACACCGCGCGGCGGCCACACTGAACTTGTCATCGCGTCGCAACTCAATCACACCAGTAAAGTCAGTCAGGGCCGGTGGAAATCGTCCCATTTGATAGAAGATCTTGCCACGCATCATCAACAGCTCGGCAATCGGCCGGTTGTCACCGATGAACGGTTGCATCGCCTTGGTCAACAAAATCAAGGCCTCTTCATGACGTCCAATTTGTGCCAGATAATTGGCGCGGCCGACGAAGGCTCGAACCTGACGTGAATCGATCTGCAAAGCGGTTTCGAAATCGGCGTTGGCCTGGTCCAGTTGTTCGTTCTTCAGGTAAGCCTGTCCACGCAAGACGTAAGTCTCGGCCAAGCCCGGGAACAATTCATTGCTGCGTGTCAAATCGGCGATGGCATACAAGTGTTGCTGTAACTTTTGATAACAGCTGCCACGTTTGCGAAAGGCAAGGTGATCAGCGGGGTCCAGCACAATCGCTTGCGAGTAATCTTCGATCGCTGCGGAAACCTTATTGGCATACAGCTTCAGGTCGCCACGCAAGACATGGAACCGTGCTTCGGCTGGCGACAACTCAATCGCGCGATTCACATCACGCATGGCTGCGTCAAAATTCCTCGCTTCGATCAAGGCCACCGCTCGTGTGTAGTAGGCCCTTTGGTTTTCCGGATCGCGTCGGATGACCTTCGATAAGTCACTGATCGCATCTTCCAACCGATCCTTGCGAGCGAACAACTGGGCTCGCTCGATCATCGTGTCGTAATCTTCACTGGCCGAATCCAGAGCGACGGTAAAGTCGTTGATCGCCTCGTCCACCTGGCCCAGGAACTGATAAGCTCGTCCACGGTTTCGCAACACGTCGGCTGTAACGCTGCCTTCCCGCATCAACCGATCGAAATGCTTGACCGCTTTCAACGCGACCGGCGATCCCAATTTCCGATACTGTTGAGCCGCCGAGGGTCGCAGCCGAATCGCCGTTTGCAAATTGTCGATCACGTCGGGCCAGTCCTCCAGTTTGGCGCTGGTCGCTGCACGCCAAATATGAGTTCCGGCATGAGTCGGACGCAGGCGACTCGCTTCACGAAAATCGTCGATCGCTTGCACCGCATCGCCTGCTTCATACAACGATACGCCACGCAAATAATGGATCTCGCCCAACAATTGCCGGTCTTCGGTCAACGCGGCTGCCTTTTCAAATTCAGCGTTCGCCTGAGTGAAGCGGCCTTGTTGTTGAAAAACCTTGCCTCGCAAAACGCTGGTTTCCGGATTGCGCGAATCCAGCCGCAAAGCCCGCTCGCTTTCAATCAATGCCTGGGCATGATTCGACAACTCGTACATTACCCTGCAACGACCGACATAGGCCGCCGAACAAATGTCGTCGATCTCCAATGCGCGATCGTAGGCCGCTCGTGATTCTTCCAGGTTGCCGACCTTCATGTGCAAATCGCCCAGCTGCAACCAGCTACGTTCGTCACCGGGCACTCGTTTCAGATATCGAATGTAATCGCGAAGCGCCATCTCGTAATTACGCATCTCCGTGAATACGGACCCACGCATCGCCAACACGACGGGCAAATCCGGGTTCATGTCGTAGGCAATGTTCAAGTCCTCGACGGCTCCCGCCAAATCACCGACACGCGTCCGCAAGCGAGCACACTCCAGCAGCCCTTCCACGCGGTCACCGACCTTCTCACGCAACCGCACGGCATCTTCGATCGCCAACGCCAATTGACCGTTGTTGGAATAAGCCTCTGCACGAACTGCCAGCGAATCAGTCAAAGTTTCCGGAGACAATTGCATCGCCTGGCCAGCCAACTGAATCGCATCTTCATGCCGGTGTTCCTGCAAACTGATTCGCGCCAGTCCGACGTATGAAGGTCCGAACGCATCGTCAGCATCAACCGACGCCTTAAAATCGATACTCGCTTTCTCGAAGTCTCTGGCCCACAGATAAACACAGCCACGTTCGTAATAGGTTTCAGCCAATCGCGTGCCGGCTTGCAATCTTTTTTCAAAAGTCTCTTCGGCGGCGGGCATGTAGCTTTCCATGGTCCGCGAATAAATTCCGGATTGGCTTGGATCCGCCAACCGTGCCCGGTCCAGGTCGCGAAACGCACCACGCCAATCCTGACGCTCGGCGCGTGCCGCGGCTCGCCACATTAAGGTCTCGGGATCCTCACCCCGACGTCGGATCGATTGAGTGCAATCGTCTTCAGCATGTTCGAATTGCTCCAGTCGCAGACGAACAAAGCCACGTAACGCAAAGCACTCCGCCAATTGAACCTGATTGGCATCAATGATCGCCCGGTTCAGTGAATCGAGGGCCGACGTAAAATCCTCGCGGCCAATCGAATCCATGGCCGTTTGCAGATACATGGAAACGGCTTCAGAGCGGCGGCTGGAATCGCCCGTAACAGTTCCCGCAGAATCAGGCGGAACGTTTGGGCCCGGCGTCGTTTCGTTACTCATAGTTGCCCGGAAAAGAAGTTCGGTTTAGTGACAGATTCCCTTATTTGGTGGTTGCCTGTCGACATTGGTTAGGCAGCTATCATTATCGACTTCGACACCGACCAGGTCAACGAAATCCCGCCCAAGCGAGCGAACATGCCGCTGCACAGCAGATATTTGCCGTGTACGGATGCTGCAGGATAGATTCGCCACGTCGTAGATATTGCCTTAATCGGCTGGAAATTCCGGCATTTTCGGATTTTTAGGGAGGATAATAGGCTACAACGACGCTTTGAAAAAACCGAAACCTTCTTGGTGAAGTACGGTTAAATAGGGCGACATCCTGGCTTGGTAACATTCTCGGAATTCCAGTAGTTTAGAATGGCCGCAGGAAAGTCGTCTTCAATCACCCGCCCTTTGTTCAAACCCGAATCTGTTGGCATTCTGTCGAGTGCCATCTTTGGTTTGTATCAATCAGGATCTTGATTTATGAAATTCAATTCACCCTTCAAATCAATTCTCCAGTACCGCGCTGGCTCACTCGCTCTTGTCATGATCGTGATGGGAACGACTCTAATGGCAAGCATGCTATTGGTCGGTCCGGTTTCTGCACAGGACGATCGTGGACGTCGTGGACGCGATCGCGGCGACGGTGAATTCGATGTGATGAGATACCTGCAGCGGGCCGATCGAGACGAGGATGGTTTGCTCTCCGAGCGAGAACTGGGCGGACGTTTGAGAAGCTACGTTCAGGACGACCTGGGATTGGATACCAGCAAGCCGCTTTCAATGGCCAAAATCCAACGGGCTTACGATCGAAAGAAGAAAGCCGAAGAGAACTCTGCACTTGTCGAGAAAATTGACGGCGAACGCAAAGTATCCAAGTTCGGTGTTCCTCAAGACCTGACCCCTCCCCCGGCTTTTGGCGTTGAGGATCGGGCGGGAGCTGACGGACGACTGGAAGATAAATACGACGAAGAAATGGTCGATACAGTTCGAGCCTACATGAAACGTTTCGACGAAAACGAAGATGGCTGGCTAGACGAAAACGAATCACGACGCGTCAATCGCATTCTGGGTGACAATGCGGATTCTGATGGAAACGGAAAACTTGGCGAGATGGAAGTCGCGGCTGCTCTTCAAAAGAACAAAGATAACGGTGGCGGGCGTGGTGGTCGTCGAGGTGGAGGTGATCGCGGCGGACGTGGTGATCGAAGTGACCGAGGCGACCGAAGTGATCGCGGAGGACGTGGTGATCGCGGCGGACGTGGAGACCGATCCAGCTCCAATTCGAATAACGCTGGGTCAGCCCGATCATTTCGTGGCACCAGTACACCGAGTACAAGTTCGACGCCGGCGGCAACTCCCAAACCGACACGCTCGGTTTCCGGTCGCCAATCTTCGTACGTCACCAGCTTGATCTCTCGTTACGACGAAGATAAGAACGGCGTACTCAGCAAAGCCGAACGAGACAAAATCAGTGGCTCTGTAAAGTTGGTCGACGAAAATGGAGACGGCGATGTCGATCGCCAGGAAGCGATGAACTCAATCGCGGGCAAAGCCAAACCCGCCACGACTTCTGATTCCGAAGAGAAGGAATCTTCTTCAAGAAGTGGCCGCTCACGTCGTCGCCGCTCATCATCACGATCAAACGATGATGAGCAGGAAGGTCGATCATCGCGTTCGCGTTCAAGATCACGTTCACGTTCGGGATCATCATCCCAAACCAAGGAAGTCTACGGTATCCGCGGGTTCCAAAATGTACCTTTCGAGGAACAGAGAGCCAGCGACGACATCGAATCCTACCTGGAAAGAAAAGGCGCTGATCGCACGTTCTTCTCATACGACAAGAACACCGACGGACAAATCAACATGGCCGAATTCCGCAAAGGCAAGGAATGGACAGACGAATTAGTCAGTCAATTCCAGAAACTGGATTCCAACGATGACGGAATTGTTTCTGTCAACGAGTACAACCAGAACAAAGATAAACTGCGTGAGGACGACGATCGCTAAATCAATTTTGGCCTCTGGCAATCGATTGAATCGAGTAGCCTCAACCGTCCGAAAAACCAGACGGGCCGCCTGACACCGATAAGACCTCGCTTTTTGATAGCGAGGTCTTTTTTGTGGAGCAAGCCTTCAATACCCCAAAAAGCCAACCGATATTCGAAATTGCTGCCGATACGGAATTGCTCTAGAGTGACAGCCGCTACTTCGAGACCATGTCCAGCGAATTCAAGGCAAGTCATGACCCTGCCCAATGCAGACGACGCCGACCAGACTGATGATCATGATGGGTCCGGCGACGAGTCGAACCATGATTCGAACTCTGTTTCGAGTGTGTTGACCACCTGGTTCAGACCTGGAAACTGGTCCGCCACTGGTGTGGTCATCGCCTTGGCAGCCGCCTGCTTGCTGTTGCTCGTCGTCTGGACAGCGACATCAACTCGACGAAAACCCGTTTTCTATCAACAGAGTCTGGCAATCTTGCCCTCAGAAAACGAACAGCAAGGTCAACAATTCGAACGCCGCCTGGCAACCGCTTACAACCAGGTGAATCGTGGTGCCGAATGGAGTTTGCTTGTTACCGAATCACAGATCAATGGATGGCTGGCTTCTGATCTCCCGGAAAAATTTCCAGATGTGCTCAGCGACCACATCCTCGATCCACGATTGAAACTGTCGCAAAACGAATTCCAAATTGCCTTTCAAATACCGGGCCGTGTATTCAATCGTTCTCATCACACCGTTTTGATATCCGGCGACGCCTTCGTGACGCAACAACCCAACCAAATTGCGTTTCGGATCCATCAAGCGAAATGTGGCATCTTTCCGATTCCCTATTCCTGGTGGGCCGACCAATTGGCGGAGACGTTAATGAACAGAGACATCTCTCTAACATGGACCGAACAAAATGGAGACGCCGTCGCCTTGGTAAACTTGCCCGGTCAGCGTGTCATCGATGCCGTTCAGGTTGAACACCAGTCGCTTGGACTAGCCGGTCGTTTAACAAACCCTCAAGAAGTCACATCAAATTCCGAATCATCGGACATCGATGAATCCCATGACAACATCCAACGTTGATGCTCGGGATCCAGAATCTGAAACGTCAGCAGACCGTGGCACAATTTGCCGTTGAACAGCAACGACCATTGCTTACCAGTCTTGACCAGCCACTCGAATGTTCCGCTGTCGACTCGACTAACATTTCCCCGGCCTTTTGAAACGGGGCCTTCATAATCCAGGTAATCCAAACGGTGATCGGGCAACCGGTGAATGAATTGCGGTTCGTTGTCGTCGACAGTTTTCACTGGGGGCCACTGACTCAATTCCCAAGTCAACAGGACATCGTCCTCTTCCAACATAAGGTCAAAATGATCGTCACGTGGATCGTCCGGGGGCAACTCGTGGCGCAATACACAATAGCTAGGCATGGGAATACTCCGGCGAAGGTGCCGGTTAGAAAATGAGTGGATGAGGAGCAGGAGGAGGGTTGGGCATTCGGTTCACGGTGCCGAAGCACCGGTTACGCATTGCTTCGAACTTATAATGTTTGTTCAGAATATGCCACTGCACATTTGACTCTCATTTCTCGTGCCGTCATGATTTAAACAGAGTTTGTCGAGTGGCTTTCATTGATACACAGCGGCCACCGACCGACGCCGATTCCTTACCAATTGCTCTGACCTTCCTGACTGCACTGCCAAAAAAAGCAGCCCTCACCCACAATTCAAGGGGTATAGAAATGACCAACATCTATGTCGGAAACCTGGCATTTAGCGTAACCGAATCCGAGTTACGCGCTGCCTTCGAGGCCTTTGGTCCGGTCGAAAAAGTTAACATCATTAAAGACCGTGAAACCAATCGATCCCGTGGTTTTGGATTTGTGGAAATGGCCGATCCCGGAGACGCCAGAAACGCGATTGAAGAATTAAATCTAACGTCATTAAACGATCGCAAAATCACGGTCAGCGAAGCGAGACCCAAGCCTGATCGTTCCTGACGCCGTGCAACTCGCCGAGGAAACATCAACGAACAACGCCAACGACTAACCCTTAGCAAAACCAAATGATTGAATCCGGACCGGTCGATGGATTGACTGCTGCCAGACTGACCAGCCAATGTCACGAATGGTCCAGAACAGAACCGTTGATCCAGGTTCCCATACTCAATTCGATATCGCAATCGTTGCAGCGACCTCGCTTCGCCGGCCGGCAACATTTTTTTCAAGCGACCACAGGGATTGCGAATTCGCAAAACACGAAGACCGTTGGCCAAGTCATCGCGATGCTCTCGCCAACGCTGACCTGCGAACTCGGCCAACCATTGGGAATGCTGGGATATTTTGCAGCACTTAACCATCCGCAACCGATCACCGAACTGCTTCACCAAGCGGTCGAATGGTTGCGGTCACAGGGCGCTTCCAAAATTGTCGGGCCCATTAATGGCGACACATGGCACGCCTATCGAATCAACAATGGGCCGTATGATTCGCCACCGTTTCTAATGGAACCGGGCAACCCGCCATGGTACGAAACGCTCTGGACAGCGGCCGGCTTCGAAGTGCTTGACCAATATCATTCCAAAGTTGTCTCTGACGTTGCCGCAGCCGCGGCCGCCACTCGTGATGCATTGACGACGGCCAAGAGTCATGGATATCGTTTTCGCCAGCTCGATCCAGCCCGATTCGATTGCGAGTTAAAAACCATTTATCAAATCAGCTGCCGTAGTTTCCGGGACAATTTCCTGTACGACGAAATCGCCGAATCAGAATTTCTGGACCTCTATCGACCATCAAAAGCGATCGCCGACCCGCGATTGGTTCTGTTTGCAGAAGATTCCGACCACAACCCGGTCGGGTTCCTGTTCAACGTGATCGACTACCATCGCGCGGTTCACGCAATGGCAGGTGCCAACCATTGGCCGGCCAAACTTCGCTTTCTGCTCAATCGAAAACATGCCGATGCCGTCAATTTCAAGTCGATCGGTGTCGCGCCCGAACATCGATGCAATTCAATTGCGGGCGCCCTGATGCACCTGGGCTACCAAGCTACGATCGAACTTGGATACCGCAAGGCGAACCTGTGCCTGATTCACGACGGCAATGCATCTTCGAAACTGGATGGCGGGCTGGGAACAATTCTGAGAAGATATTCGCTTTACCAATTCGCGAACGAATCGCTAAAAATTCAATGAATCTCACAGCAAGACTGCTGATCAAAAAGCAAGCAAGTTGACGCATCAAACCGAAAACGCGAACGTTTGCCAACTTGTTGCCGACGTTGCCAATGGCAATCAACGTCCAGCGTTGGTCATGCCTGATTCTGCGTCAGCCAGTTCGATTTCTTTTGCTGAGTTGTGGAAGTCGGCCTGCATTCTTTCTGGCAACTTGAAAAGAGCCGGACTGAATGCGGGTGACCGAGCGATCATCATGATTCCAATGTCGATCGACTTGTACATCACGTTGTTGGCCGTTGTAAAATCAGGAGCGATCGCGGTATTCGTCGATCCCTGGATTCCGGCCAAACGTATGGCGGCTTTCGCAAATTTCGCCGAGCCCACGGCGTTCATCGGGATCGGCAAGAGTCACTGGTTGCGATTCATGGAACCCGAATTGCGCAAGATCGACTTGACTGTGACGACGGGTCGACGCTTCGCCGGATTCCCCGCCAGGTATAAACTCGCAGATCTAAAGCAGGGCACGCCAGACTGGTCGCTGACCGAAGTCACCCAACAGGCTCCCGCCCTGATTACGTTTACCAGTGGTTCCAGTGCAGAACCGAAAGGCGCGAACCGAACTCATCAATTCCTGAGGTCGCAACACCAAGCCTTGAATCACGAATTCCCCTGGTGCCCAGCGGATATCGACATGCCGATGTTTCCGATTTTCGCTTTGAACAACCTTGTGTCCGGAATCACCTCGGTCATACCCAACATGGATTTCAAGAAAGTCGCAGAAGTCCAGGGAGCCACCATTGCCAGGCAAATGCGATTGCATTCCGTCACTACCTGCACTGCGTCACCACCGTTTATTGATCGGCTATGCGATCAAATTGAATCCAGCGGCACCCAGCCAGAACTGCGACGTGTCTTAACGGGCGGAGCACCAGTCTCGAATCGACAACTGGAACGCTGGCGAAGCCTGATGCCGGAATCGCAAGTTGTGGTGGCCTACGGCTCGACCGAAGCTGAACCAGTGGGACATATCGATGCCGTCCAACGGTTAGAACTGGACCCGAGCGAAGCGGGGTACTGCACCGGCAAAATTTCCGAACTGGTCCAGGCCCGCGTCATTCACATCTGCAAATCCGTTGACGACCTGCAAGGCCGGACTCTCGAAGAATTGACGCTCGGGCCGAATCAAATCGGTGAATTGGTCGTCAGCGGACAACACGTTTGCCGTGACTACTATCGCAACCCGCAAGCCACTGCCGAAAACAAATTGCGAGACATGGCGGGAAACATCTGGCATCGAATGGGAGACACCGGACGCCTTGATTCCGACGGGCGTTTTTGGCTGGCCGGTCGTTTGCACTCTACGATCACCCGCGACTCAGCCTTCCTGCACCCACAATTGATCGAACAGATGCTTTCCAATTCTGTGGAGGGTCTGACGAGAGTAGCAGCGGTCGGCGTGACCAACGAATCGCTTGGTCAGGCTTGCTGGATCGTTGCCGAGGTCAAATCGCAAAAGCCGGAAACGATTGTGGAAATCCAGTCGCAAATGCAACAACACGGATTTCCTTGCGACAATGTCGTGCTGGTGACCAATCCATTGCCAGTCGACCCTCGCCACAACTCCAAAATTGACTACGACGCACTGCGGCAACAACTGGAGGCCATCGATAGATGAACTCCACCATCAACAATCTGTCGATGGACTCTCCCTTTTCGTCCCGCTTCCTGGCGTGGATGAAAGAGCGATTCCCGTTGATCAGTCATGGAATTTTGATCGTCAGCTACTATTCCTCCAACCAGTTTTTAGCAGAGGTGTTAACTCGGCCTGACGAACGTTTGCTATACACACTCGGCTCGTTACTGGGAGCGATCACGCTGCTGTGCATCTTTTTCCATTTGCGTGTTTTCGACGAGCACAAGGATTTTCAGGAGGACTGCCGGCATTACCCAGACCGAGTGCTGCAGCGAGGCCTGATCAGTCTGAAGCATCTGAAAATTGCCGGTGTCATCGCGATCATTCTGGAATTGGTATGCGCGGCTTGCTGGATGCCAACCGGCAAACCGGCCGCCCTCGTCGCCGTCCTGGTCACACTCGGTTTCTCGTTGTTGATGCTGAAAGAGTTCTTCGTGGCCAGGTGGCTGAAGGAACATTTCCTGATCTATGCCATGAGCCACATGATGATTATGCCGTTGATCGCCATGGTCGTATTCTCGTTCACCACGGGTGAGTATTTCTGGAATGCACCGGGCTGGTTCTGGCTGTATGCATTCGTGGGTTTCTTCGTGACTTTGAACTGGGAGATCTCACGCAAGATCCGTTCGCCTGACCAGGAGATCGAAGGAGTCGACAGTTACACTCAAATTTTGGGAGTCCGCGGGGCGGCACATGCGGTGCTGGTTGTCCGAGTGATCGACACGGTGTTGGTCGCGGTGGTCGGTTGGCACTTGAATGCGAGTGGCTGGTTTTACGTCGCCTTGATTGGCTTGTTTTGCGTATGCCTAACCGGCTACTTCAAATATTTGAAAGACAACAACGCCAAAAATGCCAAACGCATGGAAACCTATGCTGGAATGTACATAATTGCCTTTGACTTGATACTGGCATTCGAGCTGATCCGCAGTCACGGCGTTGCGTTTCAGTGGTGGCACTAAAACGCAAAGTGCAACCAAATCAACTTTCAATTGACAACTTTCTCCCCGAAATTTTCATGCACGTATTTGGATGCGATCCCGAGAATGGGTCGAGTCAGGCTCTGGAGCACTTGCAGCCCGGCGGCAAGGCTCGAAATCTGATCCGCCTGACTGAATTCGGTTTTCGGGTTCCGCCGTTTTTTGTGTTGCCCGCGTCTGCATTTCAATTCGTTGTCGAACATTCTCCTGAGATTCAAGAGATGGCCAACGGAATCGCCGACCTGCACGGCGACTCGCAAAAAAAACAGTGCCAGGAACTGCGTGATGCGATCGCCAATTGCCAGTGGCCACAAGAACTGCGCGACGACTTCTCCGTTGCGTTTGAAAAATTGATCGAGTCGGCCGGCGATCAAGATTCGTCTTACGTAGCCATCCGCAGCTCCGCCACCGACGAGGACGGCGACGACCACTCGTTCGCGGGCATGCACGACAGCTTTCTGTTTGTCGACAGCGTGGAAGAAGCGATCGCGAAGGCAAAACAAGTTTGGGCCTCGGTATTCAACGACCGCGCCATTGCCTATCGCCTGGAAAACAATCTTCGCATTTCAGAAATCGCGATTGGTGTTGTGATTCAACGGATGATCGATCCAGTGGTATCCGGGGTCTGCTTTACTTGCAACCCGGCCAATGGCCGCACCGACGAAATGGTAGTCAGTAGCGTTTTTGGTGTCGGCGAGGGCTTGGTGAGTGCCGGATTCGACGCCGACACATTTACGCTGAACAAACGGACTCGCGGTTTCCAGTCCGATGTCGTCGAAAAGACTCGCCAACTGGTGCTCGATGAAGCCAATGGCAATGGCCTGCAAGAAACTAAAGTCGATCGTGAACTACAAAACAAGGCCAGCCTGAACGAAGAAGCACTCAACACGACCGCCATCACTGCACTGGAAATCGAACAGGCCTTTCGACGCCCTCAAGACATAGAATTCTGCTTCGACAAGCATCACCAACTTTACGTTCTTCAGTCACGTCCGGTGACTCGTCAGGAAAAATTTGGGCCTTCACTTGGGAATCGGCTGGACTGGGATAACTCCAACATCATCGAGAGTTACTCGGGCGTTACCACGCCGATGACATTCAGTTTCATACGCCGCGCTTACACGATCGTCTACCACTGCTTTGCGGAAGTAATGGGGATCCCGAAAAAGCAGGTCAAGGAGAGCAGGCACGTCTTCGAAAACATGCTGGGGTTGATTCGCGGACGCGTTTTTTACAACCTGCAAAACTGGTATCGATTGATACGTTTGTTTCCTGGATTCCAATACAACGCCTCGGCGATGGAATCGATGATGGGCTTGAAAGAACCGTTGGTTCTGAACGATGGCGGAAGTACCCCCGGGTTCTGGCGAAAATGGTTTGTTGAGTTTCCTGCATTGATCAAGCTTGTGCTGCGAACCGGCTGGAATTTTTATCGCATCAAGCCGATCGTTCGCAAGTTCGAGGCGAATTTCCGTCAGCACTACGATCGCTGGGATGATCTCGACTTTCACAGCATGTCGCCGCACGAACTGATGAGACTGCATGACGAAATGGAGGACTCGCTGCTGTGGAATTGGAAAGCTCCGATCATCAATGACTTCTACGTCATGATTTACTTTGGCTTACTAAAAAAATATTGTCAGAACTGGGCTCAGGACAAAACGGGATCGCTGCAGAACGACTTGATCTGCGGCGAGGGTGGCGTCGAGAGTGCTGAACCAGCCAAACTTTTGCTTCGATTGGCAGCGGTTGCCAACGAGACGCCTGGATTGTCCGCCGAAATTTGCGGTGGCGAATTGAATGAGCTGCCTGAGCAAATTGCCGAAGAACCGAAGTACGAAGAGTTCAACCAGATGATGGATACCTACCTGGACCTGTACGGTTTTCGTTGCATGAACGAGCTGAAGTTGGAAGAGTACTCGTTACGTGACAAGCCCGAGATGGTCTTTCAGGTGCTTCGAAACTACCTTCAGCTGAAAGACCAATCCGTCTTGGACGTCGACGCCATGCACCAGCGTGAACAGAAAATTCGCCGGGAAGCAGAACAGACTGCCTTCCTGGCGATCGGTGGTTTTCGATTGTTCCCACGCAAGACGGTATTCAAACACATCCTGAAATGCGCTCGGCAAGGCGTCAAAAACCGCGAGAACATGCGATTCGCCCGGACGCGCATCTACGGTTTGCTTCGCGAAATACTCAGAGCAATGGGCGACCATCTCGCCGATGCCAGACTGCTGGATGATCCGGAAGACATCTTTTATCTGACCATTGACGAGGTCTGGGACTTCGTCAAAGGCACAGCCGTAACGACGAAACTGAATGAACTGGCCACGTTGCGTCGCGGCGAATTCGACGAGTACCGCAGCCAGGAGGACCCCGACGATCGCTTCGAAACCTATGGCTTCGTTTACCATCGCAACGACTTCAAATCGGACAATGACGACCAGGCGGAGTTACTGGACGGACAACTCCAGGGAACGGGTTGCTGCCCAGGTGTGGTCGAGAAAAAAGTTCGCGTGTTGAAAAGCCCTTCCGACAACTTGACTCTGTCCGGCGAAATCCTGGTTGCTCAACGAACAGACCCCGGCTGGGTTCCGCTGTATCCCGCCGTCTCAGGAATCCTGATCGAACGTGGCAGTGTGTTGTCTCATTCGGCCGTCGTCGCGCGTGAGATGGGAATACCAACGATCGTCGGAATCAAGAAACTGCTTGAGCAAGTCAAAGACGGCGACATCGTACGGATGGATGGCGCATCCGGGGTCGCCGAAGTGATTCAGAAATCTGCTAACGAGTAGTCACATTCACAAACCGTGGGTTACTGTGGCAGCCAGCACATACACCATCCGGCCTGCTGAAAAATCAGAATTGCAACCGCAGCCAACACAGAGAACCCGGCCCGAAATCTCAACCAGCGTTTTGGCGCGTCGCCAGGTGGCAACGTTGGAAGCAGATATACGCTGACTGCCACGACCAAGCAACTCACCAGACACAACAACCACAAGTCCAGCCATTCAAAACAAGACTGGCGAAACATTGACGTCAACACGACAGTCAACGTGACCACTAACGTTGTAAGGCCGGCAATCGAATAGCGTGCGGCTTGTTGTTTTCTGAATTTCCACGAGGCCAGGTTCGATGCTGCTTGCCCCAGTGAAACGCAACTAGCGGCCAAAAAAGGGCCGAACAACTGCTGATAAATGTCGACCCGACTGTTGTTCAAAAATATATTAGCGACCGCCAACACTAACATTGGTGGAATCAAACTATATGCCGCCGCCCGAACGCGAATCTGCCACGGCCTCTCCGCCCACCAGGCAACCGCCAAGTAGAACGAAAAAGCGATAAAAAAGACGATCGCCCAATCCAGTGAACCCATCGCCCACAAACCGTAAGCGGCCAGACAACAGACCAGCGCTCCGCCGACGTTCAGCAGATCGCTGGTTTTCGAAATAGTCAACAAGCAGACCAGAATCGTAATGAAACTGCCGTTCTGAATCATCAAGTCTGCGACATCGGTTTGGAACGTCTTGGTCAACACCAGCCACGTTCCCAGTGGCACCCACAGATTGTCGGTTCCTCGCAGTGACACCACCTCCATGCAAGTCACCAGTAGGCCCAGCAAACACGCCGTCAGCAAATAGCGAACCCGCACCGTTGAATTCACAACGCTCAACGAATCGCCTGAGACATCACTCATCGCTGAACCACTCACAGGCATACCCACTGGTTGCCAAATCAAAAGTGGAACCAGCACGACCAGAAACGTCACGATGAAAAACGCCAGGGACCCTTCGATACTTTTCTGTTCCTCCTCCACCGTAAAACGGAATTTGCCGAAGCGAATTCCAATCAAGGCGGCGGCCGAATCAGAAACTGCCAAAACCAAAACGCAAATCACAAATTGCCAGTACTGATCTCCGGACAACAAGAACAGTAATAGAATCACGACCGGGTAAAACTCAGTTCCATGACTGGCGCGTTCCACTCCATGTATGCTCTGCAACCAGCCTTTCTTTTTACTAACCACAAAAAGTCCGCACATCCCGACCGCCAGCACCAACACGATCCAGAATGAATTGATTACCAATGGCAATATCAGACACAGCCCGCCGCCACCAAAGTGCACCAGCTTCCGGGTCCATTCCACAGGCGGTTGTTTGATTCGACGCCAGAGTTCAGCTAGCCCGATGACTGTGGCAAAGCCGATCGCCACCAACACTGCGTTGCGAACTTCCGGCAACGTGATCGGATCTGTAAATCCAGCGGGCAAGTCCATTACGCTGCTCCGCAATACTGTTCGACCACGAAGGCGCTGTAGAACCAGGCCTTGTCCTTGAAAAACAAGTCGCTGGACAATTGCTGAAGCGACTCAACCTGGTCCGTCAGATCCTCGGGACAGCTTCGTGGCACCAACATGTTCCAATAAGCAAAGCGGGCGTTTGGACGACATTTCTTAAGCAACGCAGAATAGATGCTGTGACAAATTTCCGGAGCCAGGTATTCGAAAATGTCTGACAAATTGAATCCGTCAAATCCATCGCCACCGTAATCGACAGCCGCTTTCTCGAACGAGGCCTGGGTTAGCGTCAGATTGTCGAGGTTGTTGCGAATCGCATCAAATTTTTCGGGACGCAAGTAATGCGGCAAGGCGTCTCCGTAATTGCCCGTCAAAATATAGGTGAGGTAAGGGTTGTTGTGTGTTTCCAATTCCGTAGTCGCATGTTTCGTGCGTTCCAGAATCCGCTCGGCCACTGGCCCTTCGACATAGCGAAAGAACTCGGGGTCACGCCCTAAACGGCCCATTACAAAGCGGCTGAAGAAGATTTTGAACAACAAACGCCAGCGAAATGTATTCCATCGCCGATTGAAAAAATCGATCCGTTCCTGTCGCGACCGAGGCTGTAACAACTGGTCGATCGTTTTACGTGAATGAACCAACCGCAAAGCCTTTTGCCGGAACGTCGCAAAATAGGATTCGAATTTCCCGTCGTGAATAAATCCGTTATTGATGGAATCGGGCTTACCATTCCAAAATTCCTGAGCCGGCATTGGCAAACTGTCGCGCAGTGATCGGTAGACTTGCGTGCGCGAGTCCGATTGCCGCACGCCCAGGAACTTCAACAGGTCGGCGTGATCAAGATTTGCGAATGCGGCCTTACGGAGTTCGACACAGGCCAATTGAGTTTGACTAAGGTCGACCGCGATCACTTCGGCCCCGTGGGACAACAGCGAAAAAGAGTTGTCTCCGGCGGAAGCAATCGACAGAAATCGTTTGCCAACCGCTGGCTCCAGTGCTTCGCAGAGAATATCCGCGTCCTCCCAACAATTCGCATAGCGTACTAAATCGAAGGCCGCCCGGTCTTCGATATGTTTCGCCATCGTTGAGTCCTTTCGAATGCACAATCGTTCTAGTGGACGAATTCACATTTACAGCATGTAGTGTACTGCGTATTCGTCGTATTCGGGACCAGCCTTCGTTCTCACCGAATATCGATAGGCTTTTCGCCGAGCGACCATTTTTGCATTCGCCCGAAACGAGTAACATGAATGATCCAATCGTGCGAATACCTGCTCCCGAAGTCGAGCGTTAACATGAACGCTGAAATGAACGTGACCACTGCCAAACCGAAAATCACCTACATCACTGCAGGCGCCGCTGGCATGTACTGTGGCAGCTGTATGCACGACAACGCACTGGCCAAGGCACTCTCGGCCGAAGGCTATGACACCGTTTTGGTCCCCACCTACACTCCCATCCGCTCGGATGAAAAGGAGGTTTCAATGGACCAGGTGTTTTTCGGAGGTATCAACGTATACCTGCAACAAAAAGTGCCGCTGTTTCGGTTCGTGCCGAAAATCCTGGACCGTTTCCTGGACAGCCCCAAACTGATTCGCAAAGTCACAGCCAATGCGATTGAGACTGACGGGAAACTGCTGGGTGGTCTGACAGTTTCAATGCTGAAAGGCCGCACCGGCAATCAGAAGAAGGAGGTCAAGCGTTTGGTAAAGTGGCTTTCCGAGGACGCCAAACCCGACGTGTTGATACTTTCAAACATGCTGATCGCTGGCTTCATTCGCGAATTGAAACAATCTTTGAACGCGCCGGTGATTGTCACGTTGCAAGGCGACGACATCTTCCTGGACAGCCTGAATGAACCTTACAAGAGCCAGGCAATCAAGTTAATTTGCGAGTTGGATCAACATGTCGATGGCTATTTGGTTCACAGCAATTTCTATGCTGACTTGATGGCCAAGTACTGCGGCCTGACGCGAGAGAAGATGTTTGTAACGCCGTTGGGCATCGATACCGCAGATTACGTTGGCCTGCTGAACAATCGCGAAAAGGACGCCGACGTAAATATTGGCTATCTCGCTCGCTTGAGTGCCGACAAGGGGCTGCACAACCTGGTCTCAGCGTTTATCGATCTCAAGAAACGTGAAGGCATGGAGCATACCAAGCTGAAAATCGCCGGTTGGCTTGGCAAGGACCATGAGACTTTTTCGGAGGAGCAGTTCACGCGGCTCAACGAAGCCGGCTTGCAGGACGAGTACGAACATCTTGGTTCGATCGATCGCGCGGGGAAACTCCGTATGCTCAGCCAGGTCGACATCATGTGTGTTCCCACCGATTACCAGGAGCCCAAGGGAATTTACGTGCTGGAGTCACTGGCTTGTGGTGTTCCGGTGGTACAACCTGCCCACGGCGTGTTCCCGGAAATGATCAAGGATATCGGTGGAGGGATCCTGTATGCCGCTGGTGACAATCAGGAACTGGCCGCCGAACTGGAGAAACTGATTCGCAGCAAACATCGTCGTCTGGAACTCGGCCAGGGTGGTCGCAAAAACGTGATGCAACGCCGCGATGGAAAAGCGATGGCCGAATCGACCATCGCTGTAATCAAACAAGTACTCTGCGACTTTCAGGCCACCGACTAAATCAAAGGCCTGCGATTCTATCGCCGGTAATTGAAATGGATGCTCGGTCCACGAGACGGATGACGACCGCGATGGTAGTGGTGGGGCTTGTGGTAGCCGCGACGCGGATAGGTATAGACCGGTCTGGGCACCCGAACCGGCTGGACGACAATCGAAGGGGCTCGATAAACCGGAGCGGGTTTATAAACCGGAGTCACAGGACGTTGTGAAATGGTCCCTGCAATCGGAGCGCTCTGCATGGCATCGATCACTGCACTGTCGACACCTTGTTGGCTAAGAGCGATGATCTCATTGACACCGATTCGTTGTTGAACACCATGCGTCCGGATATGATTGATAATCACACCACTGCCAACACCGTTCTGGCTCAATGCAACAACATCGGCATTTGATACACCATGTTGCCACGCGACAACCTGCCGCTGTTGGTGATATTGTTGATTGCGGATTTGTTGATCACGATCATTGCCCAATAGCCCACCCGCCAAGGCACCGACGGCACCACCGATCAAAATGCCTTCGGGCGTCTCGTCGTTTTGGTTACCGATGATCCCACCGATGATGGCACCCGCTGCGCCACCGGTCACAGCACCTCGCTGCGTGTTGTTCTGCGCCAACAACGGATTGTTGAATGAAGCACTGGACGTGAGCGCGGCGATTGCCAGAACTGCCAAACCTGATTTCGTGATCGTGTTAAACACTGGTAGTGCCTCTGGAATGTACTGGGTAGTTGGTTCAAACGTTGCGTTTACGAACGCCTTCCGTTCGTTTCAGCGACAAGCTTTACCAAATTGCCGACCTAAAAGGCAAAGCCAGTTTTTGTGTCGACAGTCGATCGCGCTGATCCACGAACCGAATGAGACTGCGAAGTTCATCGACCATTGAGTGCAACACCTGAAACCAATCGAGAACCTGCTGGCAATGCTGTCACATCAACTGTCGAGAACTCCACAGAACAAGAGCACGAGTTGTGAATCTGGTTAAAGATTCGCTTGAACGCTTTGCAGAAACGAACTGGCGAACTGCAACAGGCGAGGGCAAAGCGAACGGGCAGCTATTCTGCCGCCTCATCCTTTTCAGCGTCGACGTCAACCTTTTCAGCGTCGACGTCTACCTCTGCGGCTGGCATGGAATCGAATAGAGGCGGACTATTTTCATGAAAGAGCAAGTCGCCGATCCAGCGTGCGGCGAAGCCCAACGCGAGCCCAACGATCACCAACGTGATCCGGGTCTTGAATCTTCCTTCGTCTCTTCGCATTGAATTTCCGCTCGTGCATCAGAATTGAGAAGTCGAATTATTGCCGACTGCGCATAAAAAAACGACCGGGGGAAAACCGCCCGGTCGCAAGTAATTGTAAGTAGTTCTTACAAACCTGTTTTGTCGACGACATTGCCATCATTACGCTGCAACAGGTTCAGGAACAACTGGTCATCAATGGCATCATCGATGAAGGTCGCTGAGCCGTCTGCAAAGGCGACATTTATTCCCCTTGGGTGTGCACTGGAATAACCGATTGCATAGGCGTTAAGACCATCGCCATCCAGGTCAGTACTTGCATTGGGACGATAGTCTTCCGGTGAGAATTCGGCGAGTACCGCTGACGCATCGGCGTAGGTACTTGAATTTGCGGCGACCAAATTCGAATTGAAGAAGCCCATCGAAACCTGCGCGGTGCCGTCGCCACCAATTCCAGCTAGTGGAGACCCCAGTGGAGCATCGGCTTGGCTGACAGAAGCAGGCAAACCGATACGCACCAATAGATTTGGCATGTTGGCCCGCTGGACTGGATTCATTGGATCACTAGCAAATGGGTCCATTCCACCACGTTCACCATACATAATCGTATTGGTTCGTCCGTCAGTGATGTCGCGGTCACGCACACGGCTGTTGGCGCCAAATCCGCCCAAGCCATCAGTTAACTCGCCACTACCTACTGCGGTTGTCGAATCGTTGTACTCGACAGAAGGATTCAACAACAACACACCTGCATTAGCGCCGTAGTTCAACTTGGCGAGTTCCAGGCCTGGCCAGTTCGGGTTGATATCTGGCATGGAATCCGATGGACAGATGTAAATTCCTACGGGAGTAAAGGCATCATCGTCGACTACTGTTCCACCAGTAGGGATTGCGTTGAACCAGTACTCATCGCGAACTTCATAGTTTCTAAACAGATTATCGCCTTCGACGAAAGACAAAAGCTGTGTCGACCAGCCGTAACGGTTGTCGTAATCTGGCTCGCTGCCACCTACAAACAGCTCCGTCCAACCAGGTGGCAATTTGCGTGTTGCCGACTCCAGGTTTTGTGTCGCCAAAACGATTTGACGTATATTGTTCAGGCATTCAGTTCGCCTGGCCGTTTCACGGATCGATTGCACCGCAGGTAACAGCAGGGAAACAAGTATCCCGATAATGGCTATTACCACCAGGAGTTCGATGAGTGTGAAGGCTTTTCTTTTGTTGCCACTTGGCATGATCATTCTCCTGAGAACCTAATAGGTTGGTCGAGGGGACAAGGTAACGTGTTGCAAAATTCCATGAGAAGATTTGAGGGAATAGCGAAGCAAAGGTGAGAAGGAGTGGTGTACCTTGCGGCGAACTGCCGTATCTTCGATCAGGCAGACCGCTGGGAATTCACTGAATATCAATCTAAATACTAGCTAATTTTTGGGTTATTGTCAAATTTTGTTGGTAATTTGAACGCAACAAACCCCACCTCGATCCCTTATGTTTCTTCGAACTCTGGAACATTGAATTTCAGCAAATCGGAGCAATTTTCGATCTGGCCTGGCTTAAGGCGACATTCGCGTCCCTTCGACCGTGCAGCACAGACACTCTGTACTGTTTACGCGGCTGACGATGAACAGCTGCGATCTTCAACGTCCGCAACGCGTCCGGCAGTTTGTCGCAGCACCGCCTCGACTTGCCCAACAAGAACATCGGTTGAAAAACGTGTCGCGACAACCGACTTGCCACCAGCAACCAACTCCGTCTGCAACCGATCGCACTTAAGCAATCGCGTCACCGCCTGGCCAATCGCTTGTGGGTTCTTCGCAGGAACCAACAATCCATTCTGTTCGTCTTCGATTAGTTCAATCAAACCGCCAGTGCGGGATGCAACGACCGGTGTTCCAACCGCCATACACTCCAAAGCCACCATCCCCAACGATTCGACCAGGGAAGGGATCACGGCCAGGTCGGCAGCGCTTAAAACTTCCTGCATGTTGTTTCGGCGACCAATCCATTTAACACGATTCAAGATTCGGTGTTGCAGCAAAAACCTGCGCAGCTTTTGCGTATATTTTTCGTCACGCTTAAATCGCCCGACCACGACGACTTGCAAGTCAGGAAATCGCTTAAGCAAGTCTGGCAAGCACTGGAAGAAATACCAATGACCTTTGTGAGGCACCACGTCACCGGCAATCACAACCACTCGGGCATCCAGCTGGAAGCGCCACTGTCGCCGCAGCCCACGATAAATGATCGTTTCCTGTTCGCGAAACTTTTCATCATCGACGAAACAGTGAACGGTCGTCAGACGCTGCGGGTTAACACGGTTTACACGACGCATGTAACGCTGAGTCACGGCAGAGTTGGCGATGACATGATCGTTGAAGCGCCAATGAGGCTGAATGTGTCGACTGTGTGCGGTGGCCACCACTGGCACGCCAGTCATTTGCTTCATCAACACACCAAACAAATTGGCACTACTCATGTGGGTCTGCATCACATCGAATTTTTCGCGGCGAATCCAGTCGGCAAAACTTTGCATTCGGGAGACCGGTCGTCGTTTCATATCACAGGTGATCAAGCGAACGGACGAGTCGTCCATTTGATTCCATAGCCAACTGCCCGCTCGACACCCGATCGAAACCAAATGCCCTCGCTTGGCCAATTCGCGGGCCAGCAACCGGCAATGCACCAAGGCACCATTGACGTCGGTACCCGAAACAAGCTGCAGGATTTTCAGCGGACGCAATCCGGCCGATGAATCGTCCAGCAACTCGGTTGGAATGGCGGTAGGCATGGTGCAGAATTCGCGTCGCCGATTTCGGGAAGGAATAAACAGGGTGAAAACAGAATGGTCGGGGACGGTATCCGGTTTCGTCACAACAGGTCAACAGCGACGCAGATCTCGCTAGCGATTCAACAGGCTCCACACCGGGATTCGAATCATTTACAATGCTTTGTCAGGTTTTCCGGGTTTCGAACTTGCAAAACCAGGAGAGCGGCGGCCAACGGTAAGAGAGTTCAAGTTACGAAGACGGAAATGGAGCCAAACCTGGAGAGCTCAGAGAGAGGGCTAAATGACACGCCCGCTTCGAATTCGGGACCTGTCAAATCAGAGCCTGCAAATTCGGAGTCTGTAAATTCGGAGTCAATCGTCGGCGCGATCTCCGACAACGCCATGCGAGTCCTGGAAATGCCAACGCGACAAGTCCGTGTTTGGCACAACCGCATCGTTGCGTTCGGTTCCAAGCACAGCCTGAACGTCATAACGTTTGGTTTGTTGTTGAGTTCGCTGTTCTTTTATGCCTCGATTCAACCGGTACGAAACCGCGCGCTCGCCAGTAACCCTGAACTATTCAAGGACGGTCAGATGGTTTTGGTCAGCAAGGTCATCGACGGCGACGAGTTGCGGATCGAAAACGACGCGGGAAGTACTCGAATACGTCTGCTTGGCATTCAGTCATTCGACGCTTCGGCCAATGACTTTCTGATCTCTGAGATTGGCAAAGTTTGTGTCGACTACCTGGAATCAAATTATGTGGGCCAGCAGGTCCGGCTGGAAATTTCTCCCAAAGGGATCGACGACGATGGACGATTGTTAGGAACCTTGTGGATACCCGGTGATACACCTGGCGAACCGGAAACCGACCTGGTACTCGATCTGGTCGCCAAAGGAATGACGCTGGTTTATTTGAAATACGACTTCGCTGAAATTGAAAATTACAAACAAGTTCAGGAAACGGCTCGCATTGACAAACAAGGCCTGTGGGCCAGCGAACGCGTCTCGACACGGGCCGCTTCGATGTTGAGGCTATGGGAACAGGAACGTAAAGAGCGAGAACGAAAAGAACAGGAACGGACGGCCACGCAACAGGAGACGGAACAATAATCAACGTTTTCATCAGTACGTTGAAGCGATCGGGCAAGTGGTTCGGCACCAAGTATTGGCAGATTCCTCTGCTGTTTCTGGCGTTGCTGCTGTACTCGTCGACCGGCTTCATGTATTTCGAATACAAGAACAACCCGGACCTGACGTGGGTCGATGCCTTTTGGTGGTCCATTGTCACGATGACCACCGTTGGTTACGGGGACTTTTTTCCAACCACGACCGGCGGGCGGTTGCTGGTTGGATTCCCGGCGATGTTTCTGGGTGTTGGATTGCTGGGTTATTTGCTGTCGCTGGGAGGCGCATACATGCTGGAATCAAAAGCTTTGGAGGTACGAGGGTTGAAAAACATGACCTGCGAAAACCATGTTGTCATTTGTGGATTTGGCAACCAACAGCGACTCGCGAAATTGCTCGCTGAACTTCGTCGGGACATTGCGACCGCGAACAGTGAAATCGTCATCATTGACGACCAGATCGATGAATTGCCGAAAGGAATCCGTGGGGACACGATCCATTTTGTGCAAGGTGATGCCGGTCGCGAGTCCATTTTGACTCAGGCCAATCTGATGTCCGCTCGCTCAGCCATCCTGCAAGCCAACGTCGAGGACTTGGATGCCAGTGACGACCGTAACCTGAAGATGGCCTTGGCGATCGAGTGCTTCAACCCGGATGTGTTTTCGGTGGTCGAGTGTGTGAATTCTGAAAACGAAAAATATTTTTACCGAGCCAACGTGGATGCCGTGGTCTGCATCTCCGCTCTCTCGGAACAAATGCTGGTTCAGGAATTGCAGGACCCGGGAGTCTCGAACATCGTGGCGCAATTGACCAGCAACACCGAAGGCAAACAAATCTATATCGTGCCCGCTCCTGCCCAGTGCTCCGATTACCAAACGATTCGGGAAAATTGCCACCAGCAGGGTATCGTCGTACTGGGCATCAGGCGGGCAGAAGAAAACATGCTGCTGCCAGAAGATGGCTTTGAGGTTCTGGCGACGGACAAACTGATCCTGATCGCGTCCGAACGGCCTACTCAGTGGTAAAAACAATGGTGAAGATCGCACGCTAGCTTCGCCGTTCTTCTACCACTCAACTAAACGGCCACCGGCAACACGGGCAGCTTGCGTAAAATGGCTCGAAGTGAATGGCCCAAAGTGAATGGCCCAAAGTGAATGCCTCAATGCAAATCGCCCGAATGACATAGCAGGACTCGCCGCAGTTCGTT
>CAZPOL010000005.1:80739-86209 GCA_964588195.1 uncultured Pirellulaceae bacterium
GAATGCCTCAATGCAAATCGCCCGAATGACATAGCAGGACTCGCCGCAGTTCGTTAATTATGTGGGACTTGCGGCGCCGGCTTTTTTGCGTCGCGCTCTCGACGAACCCTCGAAACACTCAAAGGATTGAGTCATGACCCGTTTGTTGTTTAGCCGTCCCGATCGAACCAACCGTCCAGCCACTCGAATGATGATGTTGGCGTTTTTGGCAATCGTCGGCTTGTTGGCGACTTCGTTCACGACAGCCGTCACGGCTCAACAAATTTCGGACCAGCCGAAACAGCCGTACGAAGAACTGATCCACCAGGCTCAGCAACTGGAAAGCCAGAACAAGTTTGTGGAAGCGACCGAGGTCTGGAACCAGGTCGCGGCCAGCGTCGGACAAGTGCATGGTGCGGAATCCTGGCAAGTCACTAACGCTCGCCTGGCGGCATCAACTGCTCAGCAACAGGCCGGATTCAGCCAACAACAATTGGCCCAGGTCGCCTCGATTCGTCAAATGCAACAGGCCGCTGCCGCCGCCGTCCAGGCCAATGACATCGAAACCGTATTTCAAAACATGCAACAGGCCGAGATCGTCACGGCTGAATTGTTCGGTGAGCAGTCCCACCTGGTCGCTCAAATCAAAACTCAAAACGCATCTCTGTTGCATCACACCGGTCAACTTAAGGAAGCCTGGGAATTGTATCGCGAGGCGTTGGGAATCGCTCGCCGCGCATTCGGTCCTCAACACCCGGACACCGAATTGATTTACTACAAGCTCGGAAAAATGTTGCACAACAGCGGCAACGGCGACCGAGCGATTGACCACTTGAAACAAGCCGTCAACATCAGCAAGACGGTTTATGGCGAACAACATCCGATCTACGCTGACCGCTTGACGATGGTGGGCGTCGCGCTGCACGGCTTGGGACAACACGAAGCCGCATTGGAATACTTGTTGTCCGGCGAGAAAATTCAGGAGCAAGTCCTGGGCGGCCAGCACCAACGACGGGCTCAAACGCTAAAGGACATCGGCGTTACTTATCTGTCGATGCGCGACTCTGAACAGGCGATCCGTTTTCTGACCGCCGCCACTGGAATCTACGAAACCAGTTTCGGCGAGCACGGCGCATTGACTCTGGACGTCAAATCACTGACGGCCACGGCGTTGGCGATGGGCGGAAAGAACGATCAGGCAGAACAACTTTTGGCGCGAGTGGTCATCGGAAATCGCGAGACTCATGGAAAAACGGCAACGTTGACGGCCAAGAGCGAATTCCAGTTGGGTATCTTGCTGGGTAAACGCGGCGACTATGAAAACGCTGGGCCATTGCTAAAACACGCCCTGGATTCTCAAACTACCAACCTGGGTAAAGAAGATCGTGCGACCCAACAAACGGCTGCGGCCTACGTCAGTGTGCTTGAACGCACGGGACGCAATGATGAAGCGACGGCTTTGCGACAGGCCTTTACGGGCACCTCTTCCGCACAGAACCCCAACATCAATCGATAATTAAACGTCGATTGCCGGATTCAGACGTTTCCGTAATTGAATTTCGCTGCACCAGAATCTATCGTGATGGATCGAATTCCCATTAGTAGAATTCCCATCGGTAGAACAGGCGAAGAAATATGTGGCAACGTTGGCAGGCGATCAGTTTATGGAAACGAGTGCTGGTGGGTTTGTTCCTTGGCATGGCCCTGGGATTGATTCTGCGGCACACACTCGGCAGTTCCATCGAAGAAGCCAGCTTCACCATCTCCGGCGACGCCGGTTCAGTGGACGCGATTTCGATCAATGAAAAAATCGAATCGATGCTTCAACGAGGCATCACGCTTGATACGGATACGCCGCCGGCTGCCGGGTCGGGATCGATCAGCAGTAGCCCGTTCATGTATACGCCCAATGCAGGCTGGTCGGGCAGCGACACCATTAAGCTGAGCACTGTGGTGCCGTACGGTCGCGCCAAGTCGCTGGTTACAACCTGGATCTATCCCTTTGGCGAAGCCTTTTTTCGTTTGATCAAGATGCTGATCATCCCGCTGATCGCCACCACTCTGGTCGTTGGCGTAACGGCGATGGGTGATCCCAAGAAACTTGGCTCGCTGGGACTCCGTACGATTTCACTCTACCTGCTGACGACCTTGTTTGCCGTCAGCCTTGGTTTGGCAATGGGCACGATCGTTCGACCAGGTGTCGGTGTGAATTATGAAACGGCTTCCGATGCCGACATTGAAGACGTCAAAAGCAAAGTGCAAAAGGGGAAAGAGGCCGGCAGCATGACGGATCGCTTGCTGGACATCATTCCCACAAACCCGGTCGCCGGTCTTTCCAGCGGCAACGTACTGCAAACCATTTTCTTCGCGATCATGGTTGGCGTAGGGATTCTGTTTGTCGGTCCTCCTGCTGATCCGGTAAAGCGGTTCTTCGATGCCGCCGCCGAGGTGGTAATGAAGATCACAGTGTTGGTGATGGAACTTGCGCCCTACGGTGTCTTTGCGCTGATGGCCTGGGTGATGGCGGAGAAGGGGATCGAAGTCTTGACGAATATGGGCAAACTGGCGATCGCTTTGTACGTCGCCTGCTTCTTGCAAATCGTGCTGGTCTACGGAGGCGTGGTTGTTCGAGGCATTTTGAAATTGCCTATGAAGCCGTTCTTCCGTGGAGTTGCTGACGCTCAGGGAATTGCTTTTTCAACAGCGTCATCCAGTGCTACTTTGCCGGTCACGATTTCATGTGCCGAGAAAAATCTTGGCGTTGAAAAATCCGTGGCGGGTTCGGTACTGCCTTTGGGTGCCACGATCAACATGGACGGGACAGCGATTTACCTGGGACTGGTCGCCTTGTTTGCGGCTCAAGCAGGAGGCATGACGCTCGATTTCTCGCAATACTTGATGGTCGCCATGACCGCGACTCTGGTTTCCATTGGAGCGGCCGGGATCCCGTCGGCAGGTCTGTTATTGTCGGCCACCGTGTTGGGCGTGATAGGAATCGGCGAAGAGCAGGCCTTGCTGGTGATTGCGTTTATCTTTCCCTTCGATCGCTTGCTGGACATGATGCGAACGGTCACCAATATCACGGGTGACCTGGCTGTGTCCTGCACCGTTGCCAAGTGGGAAAACGCTCTGGATGAGGACGTGTTTCGCAGTAGCGACAAGACTTCCTGAACGCGGCGTTGTTGCACGGTTTGTTACTCAGTCGGTCAGCGCCGACAATTCGGTAACTGCTTGAACCATCGGATCGAGCTTCGCATCCAGCGTCTTGTCGGGTGCGAAATGAACCACGGTACTCAATTGTTCCAGCCGGTGTCCCAGTAGATCGGTGCGTTCATTTTTCAGCCCCGTGATTCCAGGCGGGATCAGTCGAGCGTACACCAGCGATGCAATCGCTCCGTCGTTGTCCGGCAAGTCGAATGATGCGGTACACATTAAGTCGCTGGTGAACTCGTCGCCCAGCACTTGCGCGTTTTCGCGATGCTTGAGACTGACCATCAAAGCGAGAACGGGGCCGGAAACATTTTGTTTTGGTGCCAACACAACCATCGGAATGCCCTCAAAGTCGGATTGAGACCTGGATACCAGTTCGCGAGTCACTCCGCTGGCCACCTGCAGTTTTCCGAAACTGGTGGCTTCGCTCAACACGTCGGTCATCATGTTGACCTGGTGAAGTTCACCGCTGTTCAGTTCTCGCAAATCCAGCACGACACCTGTTGCCTTCGCCGCAAGAATCTGAGCCGCCGCGTCTTTCAACTCGGCCGCCGTACTGCCAACCACCTGACTAATTTTCAGATAGGCGAACTGATTGGTTTTTTCGGGCGAATCACCGAGTTCCAAAGGCATGAACCGCCATGAACCATCATCGTTTTGTTTGACGCCCTGAACGCTGGGAATCGGAATGACCGTGCGGACCATATCCAGTTGACGCGGTTCGGAATCTGCCGCTTGATTTTGCACAACGACGGAAACCTCCGAGCCCTCTGGACCGCGCAGAAACTGGATGATCTCTCCCAGGTCCAACCCAACCATCGACTTGCCATCCACTTTAAGAATGAAATCGTTTTTGACGGCTCCGGCCAGAAACGCCGCGCCACCCGGGAAGGCCTCGTCGATCATCGCTTTGTCGTCGATATAGCGAACTTGAATCCCGATCCCGACATACTGGTTTTCGGCCAGTTGTTTGGCCACTCGATTGCTCTCCGCCGTTTCAAACTGTGATCTCGGTGCAAGCGTCGCTAATACGATTCGGGTTACGTTATCCAGCACTGCGGAATCGACTGGCTCGTTGGCCAGCCCGGAATCTTTCCAGTGATTGGCCAACCACTTTTCGAAGTCCTCGTCACTGACCCTCAGCGCCGCCTCATGTTTCAGACTTGCCGGAGCGGTTTTTTGATTGGCAATGTAGAACGCCCTGGCAACCTGCAGCATGAATTGTTGTTTGACGACGGGCACCAAAGCATTCTCGTCAAACGTCTTGAACAATCCGGTGGTGCGAGTCAGCATCGATTGAAAATTCTCGTCGTTGGTCGCGCTCGCGTTACCTGCTGACAGGCAAACCATCGATACCGCCACGGCAACCGCTACTGTCTTGACGAAGCTGGTCCCTTGGATCATGTGTACACCTTCAAAATCGATTGAGTGGAGCAAATCAAATGAACGGCCAGGATCAAAAGAGTGGCCCTATGTGAAATCGGCGTTACCTTATCATGTTCAATGCGGAATCATGATACTAAATTAAAGCGATTGGGCTGGATACAAGGACGGTGCAAAATACTGGCTTGGCAAATTAACGGCGCTGGAACGCCCTCAAAAACCGCGAATCGGCTCTGAATGACGGCTGAAACACAAAACCTTCCCTTTTGTGCGAATTCCAGGAACTATTGCCCCGATTGCGTCGTCGAATCAGAATAGGATTATGCAGGAAGCTGCCGATTCAAGTGTGGTAGTGACTGCTTCGATTCACCCGTTCGTACTCCACGAAAATGGTATCAGTCCTATGAGTTTTTTGAGACAATTTGCCAAACCGATTTCATGGGCATTTGTCGGCCTGATGCTGTTCGTTTCAATGGCCTCGACCGGTTGTAGTTCCGATTACGACGAACGGGTCAAACAGCGTGGCGATGCGTTGCGATACGCCGAAGGCGAAAGCCAGTACGACAACTGAAGTCTGTGCGACAACTGGAATATTATGCTGCCAGACTGGACGAAAAAGGCCGGTTTGGCAATTTGCCTGATTCGACGATTGCCAGGGAAGCTCTTCAAGAAAGGAGAGCAGAATTGGACAACGACGTAAAAAATATGGCTGGCTGCCAGTAAATGGGGAAACAGGTTAGCTATTTGACACATTGCCACCCCAAATTGGCTGGCATCGAGTTTGCTTCGCTCTTACAATTTGAGAGTAAAGTTTTGGTTATCTAATACACTTTGGTCACCCGACATTCCGGGAAAATAAAGAGGTCAACAATGCGTACCTACCTGATCATCCTGATCG
>CAZPOL010000006.1:0-48307 GCA_964588195.1 uncultured Pirellulaceae bacterium
TTGCCAAATTCCTGAATCACTCGCGCATGATCAATCACCGAATTCTGTGGCGACGGCGCGGGTATCGATCCAACTCGATCCTGGCCTTCCGCCGTTTGACAAACAAACAGCAATGACAAACAACAAATCAAAAACGACACCAAGCCTGCATCCGCTCGGCAGAGCGCAACAGAACTGCGCCTTGAAAACGTCATGGTTGTTTGGCGTCGATTCAACAGATTTTCCTGATTTCCTTCACGCCCGCGACTGGGACGATCAACATCCAGGCGGACTTCGGTTCATTCGGGTCAGCGGTCATCTTACGTCAGTGCCCTGCATTCGACAAACCACACAATCCAAGCCAATTGATCGATTGCTTCCCCTGGATTAAATATACGAGCACGAAGCGCAAGCGAGTGGTTCCAAACCGCAAAACCACTCGCTTGCGCTTCGGGCTTGTATTGATCCCCTTCCCGTGTCGGGTTTATCGGCAAGTCGGGTAGCCAAAAAAACTGAACTCGAAAACAATGCAGCCCAAACGCAAATCCCCCGCCATGCATCTTAGCCTCAGGAGCTCGCGAACCAATGGCAATCGCAGTCCTCGTTTCATCGCCTTCCGAAGCCGAACGCGTCACTGCCATCGGGCTGGACCTGGCCGCCCGCATGAACACTACCGCGGTGTTCCTTTGTGTCCAGCCGGACCCGGCACTGGAAAAGGTCAAACCAAAAACCGACAAGGCGGAAAAGAAGTCTGATAAGAAGGCCGAAAAGCCAAAGGTGGACAAGTCACCGGATGAGCCGGCCGAGTCCGTTCCTCGGTTCTCCGAGATCAACAGCTACGTCGAATCGACTCGTACACTCGTTATGAAACATATCGGGACGATGATCTACGGGTTCGTCAAAAATGATGTCGTCGAAATTCCGCATATCATCGATGACATCAGAAAATGGATTTGCGACCCACACCAATCCGAGGCACTGGGCCACTATAAGATTGACACTCTGGTCATCCCAACCCTGCGAGCCGCCGGCCTGGAACACGCCATGGAATCCAAAGACCAGTTGTTCGAGGTCTCTCAGCTACGCACGATCTTCCTTAGCGTCGACCCCGCCACCACCGGTCGTCTGCCGTTGAACAACATAGGTGTCACCGGGCTTACGCAATGCGACATACTGAACGCCAGTCGATTCGCGCGGGAACTGTCGAATGTGCGAGTCACTCGTTTGAATGACGAACAACGGGAAGAAGGCCAGCAATGTGTGGTCGCTGCATTGGAGGGCAAAGCGGGGCAAACCCGGATCGACAAAGACCCGATTTGGAAGGCACTCCGCAAGGACTCCAGCCTGCCAGTCGCCATCATGTTGAATCCGGCGGACAACGTCGGCGAACGAGTCCAATCCGCCGTCGACTACAAAATGCGGACCTGGTTCAAAGACTATCAACTGTCGCGGGAAGACCGCATGATGCTCTCCAACAAATTGGAGAAAGGCGCGGCGTCATCGCCCGAGTTTATTTTGTTCATGGCCGTTGCGACCTTCCTGGCTTGCATCGGACTGATCCAGGATTCGGCGGCGGTCATTATCGGCGCCATGTTGGTCGCTCCCTTGATGACACCGCTACTGGGAGCCGGGCTGGCACTGATTTTCGGTAACAAGCCGCTGTTCGGCAAAGCAGTCCGTTCGATCCTGCTGGGTGTTGCGATCGCATTTTTGATAGGTACCGTCGTCGGCCTGTTTTCGTTGTGCGTTCCCAGTTATCTGTTTTCGGGTAGCGGGCTGTGTTTGACCAATGAAATGATTTCTCGCTCGCAACCTAACATTCTGGATCCATTCATCGGATTAGCGGCGGGACTGGCTGGAGGATTTGCAATCGGGCGTGATGGTCAAATTGGGACCGTGGCCGGTGTCGCGATTGCGGCCGCTCTGGTTCCACCGATCGCCACGGCCGGGCTGGAATGTTCGTTAGCCATTTACTGTGCGTTTACCGAAGGCGACGTGTTGACGTTCTTTCGCTTGTTGAGACAGAACCCGCACGACATTCTGGCCAGCAATGGAGTACTGAATTCGGCGCCCAAATCGATGGAGTACGTCCATCTAATCACCGCGCCGTTGATTTTGTTCGCTTTGAATGCCTGCGCCACGATCATCGGTGCCTTCATTGGTTTGCGGATGGTCGGGATGCATCGGGCTCCGCGAGCTCGACAATCTCGCAAGTGGGTGTTTGTGTTTATCCTGGCCCTGTTGCTGGCGATCATTGTCCTGATGGCCATACCGGCACTGATTTAGTGTACAGGCCGACACCAACGATCCAGCACAACCGACGCGGCTAATTCGACACGCCTGGTTCAGTCAAGTATCATAAGAGAGTGACTTTCAAAGGTGGAAGTCTTTTTCACCATTTGGAGTTCAATAATGAGTAAGCGATTTTTCAGCACCCTGATGTTGGGTTTGGCCGTGACATGTTTCAGTGCGATCCCGGCCAGCGTCTCCGCTCAGGAAACAAAAGAGGCTGTACAGGAAACGACCGAACAAGAGACCGCACAAGACGAAAAGACCATGGCCTTGGCCAAACAGCTGCAAGGTAAATGGCTTTTCGAATCGATGAAGATGGGTGGACGAGGCGACGCGCCGGCAGAAGTCCTGGCAGAGTTCAGCTTCACTTTCGTAGAGGACGTCCTGAAAGTACGAGGCATGGCAGCTGGCGAAGTCGATTGTGAAATGAAACTGGACGGAACCGCCAGCCCGGCAACGCTAAGCTTCAAACCGAAGGACGAAACGGAATGGGCAAAAGGAATCATCAAAGTTAATGAAGATGGTACGGCGACAATCTGCTTTGGCAGACCGGGTAGCGACGACCTGCCAACCAAATTCGAACTCGAAGATGCCCCTGGCAGAATGCTGGCCTCGCTGAAAAGGGCCGATGAAAAAGCAGACGATGACGAATAGAATTTTTTCTTAAATCAAATCTGAACCGGATCGACAAGAAAAAAGGCCCCGCATACATTTCGTAGGCGGGGCCTGTTTGTTTTCAGATTGGCTTCACAGTGTTACTGCAGCGTCGAAGGGTTAGTGGCTTGCTGGCCACCCGATCGGTACAGGGCCGGCTCGTCGATACCGTCACCATCCCAGTCTCCGACCACAGGCAAGTCGCCTCGGCCACCCATCTCGAACACCTGGTCCGCAGCATCCCGTTGCTGGTTGCCGTTGCTGTCGATGATCCAGGTACCGTTTCGGTAAACAGCTACTTCTTCGATTCCATCACCGTTGAAGTCGCCGACTAGTGGAATATCTCCAGCTCGGCCAAACGTGAACTCGGCATCGTCGTAGTCGAATCGGCCATCGCCGTTCAAATCGATTTGCCAACGTCCGTCACTGAACATACCGATCGAGCGAATCGAATCGCCGTTCCAGTCGCCGGTCACCGGCACATCGTTCTCTTCGCCGTAACCGAACACGTGATCGATGACATCGATTCGCGAAGAACCAAAGCTGCTCAACCGCATCGCCCGAGCACCCTCGGCGGCATCAAACATTTGTGGCGGAATGTTCTTCGGACGTGTCAGAGGATCGTTGTCGGGGTCTGGCAAACCCGGTTCAACGTCGATCGCTTCTGCGTCACCTTCCCACTCGGGACCATAGATCCCGATGTCATCTTTTCCGTCACCATCCCAGTCACCAACGACCGGGCGATCGTGATGGTCACCCAAGCGAGCCATCAAGTCATCGATGTCCCACTGGCCATTCCCATTCAAATCGATCATCCAGTAACCATCTTTGTATATGACGACTTCGTCTTTGCCGTCGCCGTCGAAGTCACCGGACAACGGAGTTCCGGCGATCATGCCAAAGAACGATTCTTCGCTGTTGATCTCAAAAGTCCCGTCGGCTTGTTGCGTGGTAAAAGTCCACTCGCCGGCTTCCATGTCAAACCGATTCCAATCGTTCTGCGACAAGTAACTCGCTTGCAACCATGTCGGCTGCGAGGCATCAGAATCTCCACCACGAGGCTCGCCAGCGTTGACGACACTCAAGTGCCATGTAAATGCATCTTCGACAACTGGCGGCAAGGCATCGATGGCCGCGCCACGACCTCCACCGACCAAGGTGGTAACGTTCGCCGCTTGTGCACCAGCCAATCCAAATCCAGGAGCCAGCGGCGCCGACGGCGGCGTTGGGTTCGGAATCCTTGGAGTCGATTGTGGAACGAACGGATTATCGAATTGCGGAGTATCCGGTGTTGGTGGTGGCGGTGGAGTCGAAGGCAGAGTGAGCGCACGGACTTCACTGAAGTTGTTGAATTCAGAAACTCCACCCGCATCGACTCGAATGTTAACCACCGAATCCAGGATCTGCTCGCCCGTGAACGTCGTCAGCAAGATGGATTGCGTCGCTGCTTCACTCTCGGAATTGACTGTGAAGCCAGTGGTTGAACCTGGAGTGTCGTTTGCATCAAAAAATCCATCGGGTTGCGATTCAACGGCGATGTAGTTTCCAGCCTGCAATCCCTGGAACCAGTACTGACCGTCCGCCCCTGTTTCCACGAAGACGGGTGCATTTGGATCGTCGCCCAGATGTGGGTAAAATTCACCAAGCACTTCGCCCAGAGTCACCGGACGTGGGTTGATCTCATTCGTTGCCGGGTCGATGTAATACCAAAGCTCAATGCGAACTCCTTCGATCGGTGTATCTACCGATGGGTCGAAGATGCCGTCACGTTGGTCGCGGAAGCCTTCTGGCAATGTCCCGTCTTCCGTTTGGAAGGCTGGACCATCTTCAAAGACTCGACCATGGATCTCAGCAGCCGGTGTTTCACAGAAATCGTAATTGACCAGGTTCTGGCCACTAACGACATTGATCTCGGTAATGATGTTCTCAGCTGTTTCACCGCCACCCGAACCAGCATGTTCGTTCAGAGTAAACGTGCCATCAGGTTGCACCTGACGAATCGAGTACTGACCAGGCAACAAGTTATCGAATGTGTAGTTGCCGCTGGCATCCGTCAGCGTCTCGCCGATCACTTCACCAGCCGGATTCAGCAATTGAATGACCACGCCATTCAGTGGCTCATCGCCTTCCGAAGCGTCGAACACGCAATCGCCGTTGTGATCCAGGTGGACAAAGCCGGAGATGCTGGCCAGACGGATCTCGCCAAAGTCGTAGTCCACGCCGGTTTGACCAGCTCCGATTACCACATCACAGAACTCATCGTTATTGGCGTGCTCGCCAACGGATTGGCCATCGACGTTGCCAAGCGATTCCTGACCGTCCACGAAGTCGGTCGGCTGGATCTGACGGATCTTGTAATTGCCTGCCTCAAGATCTTCGAAACAGTAATCACCATTCTCGTCGGTGATCTGCTCAGCAACCAGATTTCCCTGATCATCAAACAGCTGAATTCGAACGCCGGCAATCCCTTGCTCATTGGCTTGCTGGATTCCGTCGTTGTTGACATCGAACCAAACCGTTCCCTTCAACTGAGCCGGTGGGTGCTCGCAGAAGTCGTAGCGAACGCCTTCGTCGCCAGAGTTAAGTTCAATGTTCGTAAAGCGATCATTTGTTAACGCCGCACCAACGTCTTGTCCATCGACGTTACCCAACACGTCGGCACCGTCCAGGAACCCATCCGGCTGGACTTCCACCAACGAGTAAGTTCCCGGATCCAGATCGCCGAACTCGTAGAAGCCCTGCTCATCTGTGAACGTCGAGGCAACCAATTCGCCGTTGTCATCAAACAGTTGAATCTCAACACCAGAGATCCCTTCGAAGCCCGGGTCGGTTGGATCCAGCTTGGAAACGCCCGGCGTCTGAACGCTGACGTAACCACTGACCGAAGCCGCCTGGATTTCACCAAAGTTGTATTCGACACCGTGTTCGCCAGGGCAGAGTTCCACCATGGTGAACTGGTCATTGACTTGCGAACCAACCTCAGCCCCGTTGATGGTACCGATGGAATCTTTACCGTCGATAAAGTCGATCAATGGATTCGATCCGGGCGGGTAGTTATTGATCTCGGTAATCGTGTAAATACCTGGCGGCAATGCGGTGACTTCGTAATGTCCATTCGCGTCCGTACGCACAAAGATTGGCTCTGTACCGGCAAACGGATCATTGGTGACGCCGTCTTTCGCACCGACGCGAGTCACCTGGATCAACACATTGGCAATCCCTTCCTCGTTCGGATCGAACACACCGTCGTTGTTTTCGTCGTGCCAAACATTGCCTTCCAGCGACGCCGGCAGAACTTCCTTGAAGTCGTAATTTTCGGCGACGGTTCCGCCCAGTGGGATATCAATCTCACCGATGATGTTCTGGTTCCCACCAGCGTCGTCCAGCACACTGCCTTGGGAAACACCATCGACCTCACCGGCAGAAGCACCGACATCCAGATAGCCGTCTGGCTGTGTCTGAATCAAACGATAAACGCCCGGCGTCAGCCCAAGTTCTTCGCCGAACGAGTAATCCCCTCGTCCATCGGTTTGCGTGGCAGCAACCGCTTCGTATTCTCCGGTCGAGTCGTTGAACCTTTCCAACGTGATGAAAACGCCACCGATTCCTTCTTCGGTTCCGTCATGCACGCAATCCAGATCCTCATCGTGGTACACCGTACCGGAGATCTCAATTGGTTTTGGTACAAGATCAAAAACGTCGACGGCGGCCGCTGTTCTGTCAGCGTTACCTTCCTCGTTATCGCGAACGAGATCCAGAGTTGAAACCGAAAGATCTTCGCCTTCGGCCAGCAGATTGTCGAACTCGTCGAAGAAGACGCCTTCGGTTTGAGTCTGCGACTGGCCAGTGTCAATCGTCGTTTGAATCGACACGTCTGCGTCGACGAACGTGTAGTTCTCATCAACAAACGTAGTGTCAAAGAAAGTTCCTTCGAACTCAACACCCGACGCGATCCTGTCATTACGCAGGCTCTCGACTTCATCCACATCGATGCGGAAGGCCAGCACGTCGCCCTCTTCAAAATTCTGAACGTTCACGGTCAATTGCAAACCGTCGTCAGAGACCTCGACGCCCAGAACGTCCGAGGCCAACAGCCCACGCGATCCACCCTCGTCGAAACTGAAGTTATGAAACTGGCCAGCGCCGGGCTGGCTGTCGTCGATATCAAAGAATATGTCCCCCTGGCTCAACCCGCCGCTGAGATCCTGGTCGCCGTTGATGACGAATTGAGTCAGCTGGGTGGTGTCGGCACCGCCTTCGAAAGTGACTTCGAAATAATCAGGCGTGATATCCTGACCGAGGTCATCTTCAAGGTAGGTGATACCGGCAACGACTGGATCCGCGTCCAGCAATTGCCGTGGTTCCATTTTCTCGAAGTGACATCTTCGCTGGGTGGCTCGACGAGCATGAGGTCCGTCTTGACGTGTCTTGCGCTTGCGCTTCAGGTTTTTGAAAAGTCCCAATTCAGTGCCCTCCGTGAACATCTGCGTCGGTTGTGTTGCGGTCTGGCCAAACAAACAATCAGGCCGCAAATCAGGGTTGTAGTTCAATCAGCGTGAATCGCCGTGGATAGTTCCATGTTCGACTCAGCCGAAATATGCAGGAAATTACCTGCCAAGTGTTCGTGTATCATTCAGCCGCGCCATCTTCTCTGTCGTCCAGAGTCGAACGCGAGTGTCATAGCTGGCGGAAGCCAAAACGTTGTCTTTGAAATCCAGGCTGGTCACTGTACCGTTGTGGCCAGCGAGTGTTCCGATCTGTTTCAGATCGCTAAGGTCCCAGATGTAAATCGTGTTGTCGCTGCCACCAGTCGCCAGCAAGCCGCCTTGCATTGTGCAAAGCGAAAACAGTTTGCCGCCATGTCGTGGCAATGATCTGATGTTGGTCGTATCCGTCAAATCTGTCACTCGAACGACACTGTCGTCGCCGCATGTCAGCAATTCGTTGTTGTTGGAAAAAGTGATGCAGCGAATGCGCCGTTTGTGAATCTGTATCGCCGTGGTTTGCTGGCCAGTGCCAACATTCCAGATTTCGACTTTGCCGTTCCGACCACCGACTGCTACCGAACCGCTGTCCGGCGAAAAAGCGACCGTTCGCAAATCTTCGCAGCTTGTCGACAAGGCATTGATTTCCTGACTGGTCTCTGTTGAGTAGATCCGCAGTTTGTTTTCGAAGCCCACTGTTGCCAACTTGGTACCGTCCGGTGACCAGGCGACATCGACGATGGCGGCAGGATGTTCTCCAATGACCTTGGGGCGACCCGTTCCCGCGATATCCCAGACAATCAGCCGACGGTCATTACCACCTGTGGCAAGCTTGGTTCCGTCCGGCGAGAATTTTGCAGTCCGCACCCAATCGGTATGCTCGATCAGTTGACGATCAAATTTTCCGGTGCCACGATCGAAAAGATTGACAACGTGATCGTCACCGACCATCGCCACCAACATTCCCTCTTGCTGCAAACTTACGCCGGTCAAAACTGGCGGCTTTTGATTCGTGCCAATCGCTTCCGTCTGAACCGGCGTACTGTGCCAGTTGATCGTGCTCTGGCGGAAATTTTGAGCAGCAAGTTCGCCCAACACACCAAACAAACTCACGATTACAAGTCCGCAACCAAACATCTTGCGAATAGTCATCGCCGGATTCTCCAAGCCAGTTAATTGATAAAGTCAGCCCGGAATACGCAAATTGCTGCGCAGAAACCCTGGCTTTCACTTCAGATATCGGACTCGGTTCGACGCTCCGTTACCGTTTGTTTGAGAAACCTACAGGCACAATGGCAAGAGGCGAGGATCGGGCAAAACAGGAAAAACAGGGGCAGGCTTGAGCGTTACATTTTGACGCGGACGCTGACAATCATGCGTATCACAAAAGCGATACCAAAGAAAACAATAGCACGTCCAGAAAGGGGATATGCGGCCTGCGTTTCTTTTTCCTTCAACGTGTTCGCAACTTGGCAATCTTAATCCCAAACACCGTAGGATGGGCACTCTTGCCCGTCATCATGCTGTTCTCTGCCTGTTCTCGGGCAAGAGTGCCCAAGCTACGGTTGTGTGTGGATGAGTGCCTGGGTGCCATGCTTAAGCGGTCTGCATTAGTTTTGATCATGCTACCGCAAAGCACACTCGCGCCGCTCTGACCACTTCCACATCGATCGCGTAAGCATGCCGTTGCTGGTTGGTGCCCGCTTATTTGAAAGGCGAGACTCAACGAAGGGGTACACAACCAAGGGGTCGGGAGTCTTTTCTGCCTGGTGATAAATTGATTGGACACGAACCGTTTTTCCCGATGCTAAAATTTCGAGGTTCGCAGAGTGAAAAGACTCCCGACCCATCATGTTCGCCGACCCCATCATGTTCCGTAGGATGGGCACTCCTGCCCGTCATCATCCTGTTCTCGGGCTGTTCTCGGGCAAGAGTGCCCAAGCTACGGTTGTGGGTGTGCTTGCCTTGACGCATCTTACAATTGGACATGGCACGGCAAAATAATTGCGGACAAAACTTATCGACTGGCTCATCGCAAATGAAAAGAATGCGCAGCCGTCATAAATTGATGACGGCTGCGCGAAGTCGATGATGGGTAATTAACTTTTCGCACATTCACTTCAAATTCAACGCTCTTGCATCTCAACGCGCTCCGCCGCTTCAGTATCCGGGGCGTGTACTTTTTTGTGGGTCCGATCGGATCTGGCGTTTCTGGTCGAATTCATTTTCGACGCCGTCTTTACGATGGATTCGAATTGAGGCAGGTTGGTGGCGTCCAGTTGCAGTTCAAAGTTCCGCGCCGACTCGTTGGAAACCAGGGTCAACGTTAATTCGCCAAACGCCTGTTGCATCATCTCAACCTGTTGCGGTGGAGCGTTGTCCATCGCACCCACCAAACTGATCACTCGTCCAGCATGAACCAACACAGCTTTGGCAGTCGATTCAGAACTGGAATCCCAAAGAGGTTGTGCCACCTGGGACTCGACAAACGTCTGACCCGATTGGCCAGCCTTGATGGCGGCTGTCACTGCCCTCTTCGTGCCGGCGATCATCGTATCTTCGTTCAACCTGGCCACAATCAAATCGGGCATTTCCGTACCCGGGAAGACATATTGTCGGCCCTCTACTCCGTCGATGGAAACCGGCTGACTCTTTGGCCCGTCATCCATTTGCAATTGCTCAGGCAAAGAAAGTAGTTGATGCCAAAGCGCCTCCGACTTGTCGACATCGTTCGCTGCGAACACGATTCCGAATTCAGGGAACTGCTGATTGCCTTCCACTGTTTCAGGCCAAACGAACGCACCGACCTCTTCAATGTTAGCGAATAGTTCACGACCAATGTCCAATGCCGTGACATGGCTGTCGGCGGCTGCCTCGGCGGCCATGACCAATTTTGGATTGAGGCCCAACCCAACGACTGCGGCGGATCCTTGCGGAACGTGCGAAAGAGCTTTTCTGGAAAGCGGCACGGTTCGAATCAATCCGTAAGCCAAACTGTTGTGGCCTTCTTGCATCGACGCCTGAACGCGAGCACGAACTCCTTGATCAGTACTTGTGATCGACCCGGCAATGAATTGCATGTGATCGATATCCAAAACCATTTTGGCAATCATTGCTTCGCGCCCCATTCTGCTGCCCAGTTTCTCCATGGCAGATTTTGGATCGACAAAAGCGAATACGGCGGCGTCTCCGTGTTCCTTGCGGGCCGCCTGGAAGGCTTCCGTGTTGGCCAGCGAAGCGGTTTCAGCGCTTGGACCTTGTTTCAGCTGAGCCAGACAATTCTCGATTCGTGATTTGTCTGTCGAGACGATAATCAACCGTGTGGTTTTTACGATCCACACTTCACGCTCGACCTGAAACGTTTGGAAGCCACCGATTCGTTCGCCCGATGGTACCAGTTGAATTCCTGTTTCGACCAACCCGGTCACCAGGTCGGAATCACCTGGATGAATGATCGCTACGCCAACCGGCTCGCCCCGCTGGTTGATATCCGAAATGGCCACTGCGGCGCCTCGAATCTTTTTAAGCTCTCGCAACAATGCAGGGCTCAGTTGAAAGTCCGAGGACAATACCATGCCGTCCAGATCCACGTGCTCCGGGCGATAATCTTCATCAAACGTTTTTCCCGTGAGTCCCATCATATGGGCGATCTCTTCTAGGTGATGAGCTGGCCGGGATATCTGCAGATAAGCAAACGCATCGGCCGGCATCACTTGTGCAAAATCGTTGACTGCCAGATCTTCTTGCAATATCGCTTGGTTGGCACGGATCGCGTCGCGGACTTCACCTTTCGCTCCAAAGCCTAACGCTCGCTCGTAAGATTTCGCGGCCTCCTTCAAATCACCTTTCTCGTGTTGCAGATAGAATGCTCGATAGTATTCGTAGACCGGGTCGGTATTACCCCTGCGAGATCTGGTTCGGTCGTTTTGCTGAGCCAACAACGGGCTGCAACAGACAGAAACGACAGATAAAACCAACAGCGTGTTGGCGATAGACAATGAGCGCATGACAAGTCTCCCTTTGTTCACGTTGGCGACAAATTTTCCGTTTTCGAAAGTGTTTTTACTTTCGAAAATTTTCGGATAGGGGGCATTCGCCTATCGCACATTGATCTTGGCAGAGAACCTGAAAAGTTTTTCAGATTCATTTCGATGGGAACCCTGATTAAGCCCGTAGGATGGGCACTCTTGCCCGTCATCATCCTGCTCTCGGGCTGTTCTCGGGCAAGAGTGCCCAAGCTACGGTTGTGTGTGTACTTGGTGCTTGGGTGCCATGCTTATGCGGTCTGCAGTAGTTTTGAGCATGCTACCGCAATGCACACTCGCGCCGCTTTGACCACTTCCACATCGTTCGCGTAAGCATGCCGTTGCTGGATGGTAGCAACTTATTTGAAAGACGAGACTCAACGAAGGGGGACACAACCAAGGGGTCGGGAGTCTTTTCTGCTTGGTGATAAATTGATTGGACACGAACCGTTTTTGCTGGTGCTGCAACTTCGAGGTTCGCAGAGTGAAAAGACTCCCGACCCCATCACGTTCGCCGACCCCCATCATGTTCCGAACTCCGTCGGATGGGCTCCTGCCCGTCTTCATCCTGTTGTCGCGCCGCTCTCGGGCAAGAGTGCCCAAGCTACGGTTGTTCGTCTCTTCGTTTCACTTCAAATCGCCCGTCAATCGGATTGCCACTTGGCTGGATCGATGCGGTAGTACGCTTTCAGCAATCTGAACAGTTCGGAGTGTTCGGTGCGCAGCTGGCGGGGTTGTTCGAAGAATGTTTCGCTGGCGACGGCAAAGAACTCGGCGTGGTTCGTGGCTCCGTAGTGATCCAGCAATGTGCGGCGACCTTGCTGTTTGGCCTGACAGAGATCCAAAAACTCTCGTTCAATCAGTGCCGGCCAGTCTTCACGGTCCGCGGCCGTCTCGAATTGCACGGACCCGCCCATTTCTCCATCCAGCCCGTCGAGTGCATGAGCGAACTCATGAACAACCAGGTTTTGCCCGTCGTCTTCGTTGCGACCGCCTTGCAATGCATCCTTCCACGACAACACGATCGGACCGCCTTGCCAGGCCTCGCCGGCGTGAACCGTTTCGTCCATGATCCAGCCAGATTTCGTTTGTCGACGAAAGGCCTGAGGGAAAACGAGGATTGATTTTACATTGCCGAAATAAAAATCTTCGACGCCTAGTAACATCAAGCAGGCTTGAGCGGCAATCGTAACCTTGATCTCATCGGTAATTTCCAACCCATGACAGCCTTCCCAGTTTTTCTCGTGGACGAAGACCTTTACGCGCTGCTGCAACGCCAAACGTTCTGAATCGTCCATCCCCCAGGTCAATCGCACGTTCCGATTGAAATGCAGCGACCACTTCTCAGGCCAAGCCTGATTGAGGAACTGTTTTCTTTTGCGGTTGCGTAGCCAGCGAAACATTAAGGATTCGCTTTTGGCTTCATGAGGATCACGGAGTCTTTGAGAATATCTCGCAAGTTGTCCAGAAGCTCTTCGCTATCTTCCTGCTTAAGGCCCGGTGGAAAATAGACAACTTTTAATCCCGTCATGGGAAACGACTTCAACAGATCTTGCTTATCAACTTCTGTGCCATCCAGCCTGATGAAAGTGGCCTCGCCGACTGGCTGCAGAACTCTTTTGGTTGGCGCCCTCATCATCGTTCGAATTTCTGCCCGGTGCTTTGTGACACCATCTTCCGTATACGGAATCATTACGGTGTATTGTGTTTCGACTGGATCGGCGCCTTCGATTTGAATCGTTGCTACCTTGTTAATCACCTCTCCATCCGAATGCAACGTGATGAATTGGACGTGACCAGCAGGTGATTCGGGCACTTCGGATTCTTCCTGCTGACCGAACACTGACGACTCGAATACTGGCAACAGCAACGACAAGATTGCCAATAAGCACAGGGAACGAAATCTCATCACAATTCTCCTTGGAAAGTTCTGGATAGTTGGTGAATTTAGAAGCGCCACCCGGACGCGACTTTGTCGTCTTCAATCGTTGAGTTAGTTCCAATGACGGAAGGCAAAACTCCGTCTACGATTCGTCATTCTCTCGCAATTTCGCCAGCACGCTGTAGTCTTCCAAAGTGGAGGTATCGCCGACTTCTGTTTTACCTTCAGCGATATCCTTTAGCAAACGCCGCATGATTTTTCCGCTGCGAGTTTTCGGCACGGCACTCGTGAAACGGATCTCGTCCGGCACTGCCAATGCACCGATCTCTTTTCGCACGTGCAGTTTCAATTCCTGGCGGAGCTCATCGGAGGCTTCACCATCCTTGATGGTGACAAAAGCTGCGATCGCCTGGCCTTTCAATTCATCTGCCCGTCCGACGGCCGCGGCCTCGGCAACGGCCGAGTGCGAAACGAGTGCCGATTCGACCTCGATTGTGCTCAAACGGTGCCCGGAAACGTTAATCACATCGTCGATCCGACCCATGATCCAGTAGTAACCGTCCTTGTCGCAACGAGCGTTGTCGCCAGCCAAATAATTGCCCTTGATCGTTGACCAGTACACATCCTGGTAGCGTTGGTCATCGCCCCAGATCCCACGCAACATACTGGGCCATGGATGCGTAATCACCAGCCAGCCGCCTACGCCTTCGGGAACCGGATCGCCTTGTTCATCGACAATCGCAGGCAAGATACCTGGTAGCGGCTTGGTACAACTTCCGGGCTTGGTCGGAATCGCGCCGGGTAATGGCGACATCATGACGCCACCCGTTTCTGTTTGCCACCACGTATCAACAATCGGACAGCGCTCGCCACCGATCTTTTCGTGGTACCAGACCCACGCCTTCGGATTGATCCCTTCGCCAACGGTGCCCAACAATCGCAAACTGGACAGGTCATGTTTTTCGACGTGCTGGTCACCCCACTTCATAAACGCGCGGATCGCGGTGGGTGCGGTGTAAAGAATTGACACCTCGTGTTTCTGAACCAGTTCCCAAAACCGATCTTCGGCGGGAAAGTTCGGAGCGCCCTCATACATCACAGCTGTGGCACCATTGGCCAACGGGCCGTACACGATGTAACTGTGCCCGGTGATCCAGCCGCAATCGGCGGTACACCAGTAGACATCCTGAGGCTGCCAATCGAAGACCCAGCGGAACGACATTTTGGTGAACAGGTTGTAACCGGCCGTCGTGTGCTTGATCCCTTTTGGCTTACCCGTTGAGCCACTGGTATACAGAATGAACAACGGCGTTTCACTGTCGAGTGGTTCTGCAGGGCATTCCGTTGATGCTGCGTCGGTCAGTTCGTGCCACCAGTGGTCGCGGCCCGCTTGCATCGCGACCTCGTTTTCACAGCGTCGCAGGACAATGCAACTCTCGACCGTCGGTGACTTTTTAAGAGCCTCGTCGACCGTGTCCTTCAGCTTCAACACCTTCCCGCGTCGCCAGCCTCCGTCGGCAGTCAACTGAAGCTTTGCCTTCGCGTCATTGTTTCGATCCGCAATCGCCTCGGCTGAAAACCCACCGAAAATCACCGAGTGGATCGCTCCGATTCTGGCACATGCCAACATTGCAATCGCCAACTCAGGCACCATCGGCATGTAGATGGAAACGACGTCGCCGACACCGATCCCCTGCCCTTTCAACACGTTGGCAAACTTGCAAACCTCTGCGTGAAGTTCGCGATAGGTAAACGTTCGCACATCGCCCGGTTCGCCTTCCCAGATGAACGCGGTGCGGTCGGCGACCTCCGTCTGCAGATGCACATCCAAACAGTTGTAAGACATGTTGGTCTTACCGCCCACGAACCATTCGGCGTATGGCTCGTTCCAAACCAGGCCTTCCTTGAAGTCCTGGAACCAGTGCAATTCTTCGCGAGCCAGTTCCGACCAAAAGGCAACCGGATCCGCTTTCGCTCGATCGTAGAGTTCTTCGTAAGCCCGCATCGAATCGATACTGGCATTCGCCACAAATTCGGGACTTGGCGGAAACAGACGGTCTTCGTTCAGGACGTTGTCGATTTGGTTCATGAAGTTGAATTTGGGTTTGTGGGTAAGATTTCGTTTAAATAGTAGCACGGCCGTCCCGACCGTAGCAGCACACCTGGTTTTAGGGCTTTAGCCATTTGGCCTGGAGCTTCCACAAAGCCACCTGAACCTTCCGGCGCACCGCAGCGGACTTAATCCCCTTCCGCCTGCAATTCCCGTGCAACCTCCTCGGCCTTGCGAAGCACACGCAGGGCGTTGCCACCCAGCAACTTGTGAATTTGTTCCTTGTTGTAACCGCGGTTCAACATTTCCTGAGTAATGTACGGATAGTACGAAACATCATCCAGGCCTCGCGGCAAACGTGGGATACCGTCGTAGTCCGAGCCGATCCCAACATGATCGATGCCTGCGACCTTGATGATGTGTTCGATGTGATCGACGACGATTCGAAAATCGCCACGAGCACGCTCGTCGACTTCCAACTGTTCTTTAGGTAGTACAAATCCGGAAAAGAAGTTGACCATCACAACGCCGCCGTTTTCGGCCGTCAGTTTCAGGACGTCGTCGGGGACATTTCGAACGTGATCGCAAACCGACTTGGCGGATGAGTGCGAATAGATGACGGGTGCCTTGGTAACGGCTAAAGTCTTTCGCATGCATTCGGCGGTGACGTGCGAGATGTCAACCAGCATGCCGATGCGGTTCATCTCCCTGATGACCTCTTCCCCGAATTCATTCAGCCCACCGACCTTGGGCTCGTCAGTGCAGGCATCTGCCCAATCCAGATTTTTGGAGTGAGTCAGTGTCATGTAGCGTGCGCCGCGATTGTACAATTCGTTCAACCGTGCCAGCGAGTTTTCGATCGAGTGGCCGCCCTCAACACCGATCAACGAAGCGATCTTGCCGTCGGCCACAACCCGCTCGATATCATCCGCCGTCAACGCAATCTCAAAGTCATCCGGGTATCGCTTGCACATCTCGTGCACCAGATCGATTTGTTCCAGAGTCGTAATGTAGGCGTTGCCTTCGGTCATCGTGGAAACGGGCACGTAAACCGACCAGTACTGGGCCTTGAGACCACCTTTTTTCAGACGGTCGATGTCAGTATGCAACTCGGTCGGCTTCGAAATATCGATCTTGTCGAACGACGAGTCCGCGCGACTTCGCATGGCCCACGGCAAATCGTTGTGACCATCGAACAGCATTCCCGAATGATGAATCTCGAGCGCTTCTTCGGTGACTACGAAAGACTTAACGAATTCGGCCGCAGCTTGCTCGGACGCTTCCAGGTCCGCAAGCTGCTGTTCGGTTGGCGGCGTTTCCTGTTTCTTTTCCTGAGCGTTCACGGAACTAACAACCAAGCTGGTTAAAAACATAATGGGTAGCAAATATTTCATTTCGATTTCCGTAGATTGGATTCGTGCCAGGAGTTTCCATCGTAACGGATTCTGGTATCCGGTTGAAGTCAGCGAAATCAACCTCTCCGCAAGCCAAGCCACAAGATATCGCGCAAGTTTCGAAACAGCTCGCCCAACGTCACTTTTGATTCACCCAAATTACGTTCGCTAAAAACGATTGGCACTTCGTGAAACCTCGCCCCGGATTTCTTCAGGTGCATCAAGATTTGTTCGAGGTAGGCGAACCCGTTGCAGCTGATTGAATCCAGACCAGTTCGTCGCAACGTTTCACTGCGATAGATTCGAAACGCCCCGCTGTTGTCGCGAGTCTTCAACCACAACACCCACCTGGCAAAACCGTTGACCGCGCGAGAGGCGAATCGTCGCGGGAGACTCCAGTTTTCAATCCGGCCTCCTTGAATGTAGCGAGAACCGATCAACACATCGAATTTCCCATCACCGTCGCCAGACTCTTTTTGATTCAGCACCTGCCACATTCTGTTCAGGTCTTCCGGCCGATGACTGAGGTCGGCGTCCATCGTGGCGATCCAGTCGCTCGATTTCTGAAGTGCCATTTGCAACCCCGCCACCGTCGCAGCACCCAACCCGGCTTTTTCTTCGCGATGCAATAACTCAATCCGCTCATCGCGAGCCGCCAACTCACGCACCCAGTCGCCGGTGCCGTCCGGCGAGTTGTCGTCGACGACCAGAATCCTGGCAAGCGGCAAGTGCTGCCAAATCTGCTGAACCAACTGAGGCAAAGGCTGCCGTTCGTTGTACGTCGCGATCACGATGATAAGGGTTCGGTTCAAGTCAGTGACGGCGTTAAAAGCGGGTAATTAAAACGTAAGCGACAGCCTTGCCAACTCGGGCAAATTCTCCAGCTGAATCAACAGTCGAATCACCAGCCGAATTTCAAAGGCAGTTACCATTGCGAAATCGCATCGCGACTTTTAAGGTTAGCAATTGCCATGCCGCTTACCAACCGAGATTCCGTTGACAGAACCCGCGAACGAGACCCCTGCCCCGAGTGGCAACCTGCCCAACGGTCCGGACCAACCTGTTTGGGAACCGACGCGGATATACGACGCCGTCTTCTTCTGCTCGTTCTTCGCCAATGTATTCATGCTGATTTCGATCAGCTTGCTATTCCGTTACGCTGACTTTATTAAGTCGGTTGGCGGCGACGAGTGGCACCTTGGCTGGATTGTCGGGTTCGGTTCCGTCGGAGCGATTTTGTTCCGCATCTACCAGGGCAACGCGATCGACCGTTTTGGCCCGATGACGATCTGGCTGCTCTCTTTGACCGGCCTGATCATCAGCAACCTGCTGCATGTTGGAATCCAGGAGGTCGATACCTGGCAAATTTACGCCGTTCGCCTGCTGATGAATCTCTGCATCGCCGGCACGTTTGGTTCATGGCTGTCGTTTGTTTCTTTGCGAGTCCCCGAAAACAAAGTCGCCGAGGTGATCGGCGTGGTTGGCTCGTCTGGATTTGTCGGCATGGCAACGGGACCGATTATCGGAGACTGGATCTTCGCAACCGAGCACGCAGGTGTCTCACAAGTTGACATGATGTTTTACGTATCAGCGGGCTTACTCTGCGGAGCATTGTTGTCGGCGGGACTGGGAGGATTCCTGGATTCACAGGAACGGAAAAGGCACGGCGCAAAGCCACTCGGTTCCCGCAAGAAGAAAGCGGATGTTGCCGCGTGGGATTTGATGAAGAAGTACCATCCCGGATTCTTGTTGATCGTGGCGGGCGTGATGGGCATGAGCATCAGCATCCCAGGTAACTTTCTGCGTCCGTTCGTTGAACAGCAAGGGATCCAGCAGATCAAGGTTTTCTTCATCGTCTACAACGTGGTGGCGTTTGTATCGCGGGTTTCGATGCGTCGTGCTCCGGAAGTTCTTGGCCTGAGAAATACGATCTTGCTAGGCTTGTTCCTGATGGCGCTTTCGATGGTCCTGTACACGTTGGTAGATTCGACGGCGACGATGGTGATCCCGGCGATCGCCGGCGGACTGGCTCACTCGTTTCTGTTTCCATCCGTAGTCGCAGGTGGCACGGCATTTTTTCCAAAGCAGAATCGGGGGCTGGCGACCAGCCTGGTCCTGGCGATGTACGACATTGGAATGCTGATCGGTTCGCCACTGGTTGGCATCTCGGTCACGACGGCGCGCAGTCGAGGCCTGCCGGAATACCCGCTGACCTTTTGTCTGATCAGCGGAGTACTGATCGCGACTGGCCTGGTGTTATGGAAGATGTACCCGCGCGGCGACGGCGTCACGATGAGTCGACGCGGTTAACCGATTGGCTGAACAATCGACTTGTAGTATTCGATGGAACGCTTCAGCCCCTCTTTCAAGTCAACGTTCGGGTTGTAACCGAGAACGGAAACGGCTCGAGAAATATCTGACAGGCTGTCGCGGATATCACCCTTTCTGGCAGGCTGGAAATCAGGTTCGATGTCGACACCCAACTGTTCTTTCAACTCTGTGATCAGTTGCAACAGAGTCGTCGATCGGCCGTTGGCCAGGTTGAAAGTCTTGCCGGCCGCTTCTGGAACACTCGCCGCCAACATGTTGCCATCGACAACGTTGCCAACGAAGCAAAAATCTCGAGATTGCTGTCCGTCACCGAACACGACGGGCGGCTTGCCGGAAAGTAACCACGTGATAAACAGCGGGATCACCGCGCTGTACGCGCTGTTGGGATCCTGCCGTGGCCCAAACACATTGAAATAACGCAGCACGACGGTCTCCAGGCCGAACGATTCGAAGAACGACTGGCAATAGGTTTCGCCAGCCAGTTTGCCGGCGGCATAAGGCGACAGGCAACGCAGCGTATCGGTTTCGCGATTCGCAGAAAACGGTTGATCACCGTAGCAACTGCTGGAACCGGCGTAGACCACTCGACGCACTCCATTTAATCGCGCCTGATTCAGCACGTTCAATGTGCCAGTGGCGGTTGCCTGATGAACGGCCATCGGCTGTTCCAGACTCAACGGGACCGAGGCCAGTGCGGCGTGATGAAACACGACTTCAACATCCTTCATCGCTTTGGCCAGTGCTTCTTCATCCAGAATATCAGCCTGAATGAACTCGACGTCATCGGCGATGTGCGCGAAATTCTCAACGGTACTTGCACAGAGATTGTCGAGTATCCGAACCCGGTCGCCTCGTTCAACGAGACGCGTCGCGATGTGAGAACCAATAAATCCGGATCCGCCAGTAACTAGATATTGAGATGGCATGCTTGATCAGTGTGAAAAGTGTGTGAAGGGCAATTGCGACGAAACACGACATGAGAAAACAAGACGTGACGATCGCCAGGATATCAAAGCGAAGCGAACATAACGTCCGCCGGAAATTATACCCCATCAAATTGGAAGTTAGCGATCCTACAATATTCACGGAGCCAATCCAATCTAAACAATTCACCGGATGTTCCGAATGTGCGGCCTGCTCGATTTACATTTGCAGTCACGATCCACATACGAAGTGCGCGATCGCCAACGCAGACCGGCTATGCTTTTTCTTGTTTTTGGGCATTCGATTCAATTTACCGGTATTGCCAGCAAGCGAGATAGACCAACAGGGGTCAGGTATCCAGCAGTTCTGCGATTTCAGCCAACTATCGAGTACACTTGAAAGCAAGACGACACGTGATCATCCAGAACGAACAGACTTTCATCCAACGGACCGTAAATCCGATGAACCCTCGAAGCCAAAAACCGATTGGGCGAACGGGCGTTGTGATCGTCGTCGTACTTGTTGGTCTGCTGGCCCTGGCGTTTTTGCAGGTTCGGTCGTTACGTCAGCCGCCAGAGATCGACCGCGTGGCAAGTGATGAATCGAAGGCTCCTCCTAAAACCGATTCGAAAGCTGATTCGAAAGCTGGTACGAAAAAGACGAGCCAAAAGGACGTTGCGTCAATTCAAACGGCGAACGAGCGACGTCCCACGGCCGACAAGCCAAACATCATCGTGATCAATCTCGACGACGCGGATCTACAGATGCTGTCGCCCGACACTATGTCGATTTACTTCCCGAACATCAGACGGTTTGCAGACGAAGGCATTCGATTCACGAACATGCACGTGACGACGCCACTCTGTGGACCGTCACGAGCTGCATTTTTTAGTTCCAGGTATTCGCATAACAATGGAATTCGCACGAATGACCCGTTGGCTGTGCGTAGCAATGGCTTCGAAGGTGGCATGCGAATGTACGGTCGCTACGGCCATCACCAAAACGACGTCAGCGTATGGATGAAGTCTGCAGGCTATCGCACGATGATGATCGGCAAGTATCTGCACGGCGAGACCGTAGACCTCGTGCCGGAAGGCTGGGACGATTTCTACAGTAGTTTTGGAGCCAACTACTTCGGAACAGCTCGCTTTACCAACAAGGACGATCCGCAAGGCGAGTACTCTCGCGAAGACGTCACGACTTACCGAACCGTCCAGGAATCTTCCGAGGCCATCCAGCTGATTGAAACGCACGTCGACAGAAACAATCAGCAACCATTCTTTTTGTACTTCGCACCGCTGGCTCCGCATCACCACGCACCTCAAGATCCGAGAGGCATGGTGGAAGAAAAGTACAAACAACTTTGGCCCAACGCCCAAATGCCGCTTTCGGAAAGCCACCTGGAAGCCGACTTCAGTGACAAGTCGACGGCGATTCGCGATATCGCCAACATGACGGAGAAACAAAACGACCGACTAACCGCGATGTACCGAAATCGAATGCGCTCGATAAAGTCAATCGACGACATGTTCGCCAAAATCTTCATGGCACTGGAAGAAAACAAGATCGATGACTCGACTTATATCTTCCTGACATCGGACAACGGATTCTCGCTCGGTCACCACCGGATGATTGGCAAGGGTGATTCGTTCCACCAGTCAACCAACGTGCCAACGTACGTCATCGGTCCGGGCGTCAGCAAAGGAGTGGAAGCGAACCATTTGCTGGCCCATATCGATATTGCGCCAACCGTCCTGGAACTGGCCGGTGGCAAAACACCGGACGACATCGACGGCAAGTCCTTCGCACCACTGTTAAAGAATTCGGCTGAGTACCCGGCGAGCGAATGGCGTGATGCAATCCTGATCGAGAATTGGGAAACGCGAGTTATCCAAAGCAAAGTATTTAATACAGCGGGTATCGGAATTCGTTTTTACGATACCAGCTACTGCGAGTGGGCGAATGGATCGGCCGAGTATTACGACTTGAATCTGGATCCTCACCAGGTAGACAACGTTTTCGATTCGTTAACCGATCAACGGAAACAGGAGCTGGCTGCGAAACTGAAAGAGATGTACCGCAGGACAGATCCCGACATGATTACCACGATCAGCCACCCTTTCGCGATGGACGGAGTCTTGTCACGGAACGGGCCGATTGTCGGGATGGCGGAGTCTGGTGATGGAGTCTCTGAAGTTTTGCTGGCCATCCGTCGGCATCGCGATTCCAAATACTGGAACGGCGATTCATGGCAATACGGCGAGGCGACTCTGAATGCCGAACTGACCAATCCAAACCAAATCCTGACGACGTGGAACTACGACCAGGTGCCCCAAGGTGAAGTACCCGGCGAGTTGTTGCAGATCAGTGCGTACACCATCAGCAGTAGCGGTAAGGTCGACGACGACTCACCTGCTCAAATATTCCAACTGGATTACACGCCGCCGACCACTGAGTTACGCAGGCCTGTTAACCCCTACGAAGTTCAAGCCCTTTTTCAAATTGGCGGTCAAACGAACGACAACGAGACCGTTGAGAAGGTACTGATTTCGATCCGCAACAAGACGGACGACCAGTACTGGAACGGAACCGAGTGGTCAGAAGACTGGGCGTCGATCGAAGCACCCGTAAAAAACAACGGGCGATTTAGTTTGCGTCTGCCACAATTCCATGGCAACTTCCTGGTCAGCGTGCGGGCCGTCGACCGATCCGGAAACGTGCAGTCGACTGCGCTGACGTTTCCGATGTCCGTTGCCTTACCCGAAGGCGAAGGCGAATAGACGAAAACGAACGGGCGCGGTTATCTGTCCGAGGAAGACGTTACGCTCTGGTCGCAATGCAACCAACGATCCGGGCACCCAGATTGCGGAAGTACTCAACCGTTTCGACGGTCCGATTTCTATCCGACTCGTCCATATCGACCATCAGATAAACGCCGTCCACGATCTTGCTCCACTGATCCGTTAGCGGGTCACCGGCGATACCGCCACTGACGATCGTGTAATCGAACCGCTCTTTTAAGGAACGATTGGTGTTGGTCGCAGCAGACAAAACTGTTTTTGCGTCCGGACCAACCAGTGTGCCGGCGCCAACAATTTTCAGTCGTGGATTGTCGGTGTGAACCAACATTTCGGTGGCGTCCAGATCTTCGTGGAACGCGTCGGAGATGCCCTTCTGTTTGGTAAGAGCCAACATGGAAGTCAACTGTCGCGATTCCAGGTTGCCATCGACCATCAAGATATCGCCAATTTCACGACCTGCCATGCAAGTCGCGATGCGCGAAGTACCACTATCGACATCGATCTCTCGATGGGCACCGATCACCATAATGACTGGCTTGGTGTCTGCGGGAAATCTCTCGACAATTTGATCGACGATTGAATCGACCAATTTTTGCCGCTTGGTTTTTTCATAGCTGAACCGTTCGGCTCGCTTGTCAGTCGGAAACTTGCATTGCGTTTCAGTTTCCTGGGCATCGCTTGTTTCAGGCGTTTGGATATTGCATATCTCCGGTGCCTGAATATCGCATGCTTCTGGTGTTTGCATGTCGCACGCTTCTGGTGCATCGGCTTCGCACGACTCTGCTTCTTCGCTATCGCAAGTTTCGGCCGCTTTGGACTCGCATGCAGCAGACTCCGCCGTGCATCCAGCATCTTGTGCCGCACAAGAAAGACTTTCTGTCTGAGCAGCAGCGACTAATCCAGCGACCTGCTCGCGAGTCAAGGTATCCGTATTGAAGACCTCGTCGCCCTTCAAACCAAAGTCGGTCAGCATTTCCAACTTGGTTTTCTCGATGGGCTGTTCGGTGGTCGAGTCCGCTATTGTCGGCTCAATTGGCGCTGGTGGCTCTGTCGGAGTTTCCACTGTAGGCGCCTCAACGGCTTTCTGAACCTGAACCGTTTTTATTGCATGAACGACCGGTTCAATTTCAGGCTGTGTTTCTGGCGCGACCTCGGTTGCCACAGGTGTCGGAGCAACCGCAATCGGCGCAACCGGTTTACGAACTGGCTCAACAGGCGCTGGTGCCGGTGCAGGTGTTGTTGCCGGTCCCGAATTTGGCAAATTGAATCGATCTGTCGTGCCAGGGTGAATCACGTCGGTACCACGCGATTGACGCAGCGGCATGATCGTAGGCTGGACGATGTCATTCAGAATCGCCGGTGATTCCAGGTTGGCAATTGGCGTATGAGTCGGCGACTTGATTTGGCCGGCATAAGGATCGGCAGGTGTCGGAGCGGTTGGTACCTGACTGGCGACGTTCGGTGTGCTTGTATTGTACTGCGTCTCGATGGTTTGAGAATCAAGCCCCGAATCAGTCGTGGGAGCTCCGGTTAAACTTCGATACACTTCTGCTGTATCGGGCTGGACGCCTGACACTATATCAACGGTGCTTTCAGCAACTTCCGGTGCGACGCCCAATGGCTGGTTCATAGCACGGACGACGGGCGGTGCAATGGGTTGCGTAGGCGGGTGAGCAATTGTCTCTTGCGAACTGGCTCGCTTCACCACCGTAACCGGCGGCGTAAATTCGCCCTCAGAGAACTTCTTGATCTCGCTTTCCGAGGTCAACACAATCTCAGGAGTCGCCACGGCGGATTCCGGGCCGACCTCAACCTGCTGAAGCCGTTCCAGCCAGTCGGCCTGTAGATGCACCGAAGCCTGATTAAGTTGGCGAATATATTCGATCGTTGAATTCATTGGTCCGTCCTGAGTTCACTCAGCGAAATTTAGTAGGGGCTGGGCTGTATTAAGTTTGGCTGTTCGGATCCTGGCTACGAAGCTGCTGGAACAGGTCCTTGTAGTTCATTCGAATCACTTGTCCCGTCGAACTGGCACCCGCTTCTTCATCGGGCTCAGGATTCACGGTCGGCGCTGCGGCATGATCTACGATTAGCATGTCCGAATCATCTTCGGTTGGGCCAGCGTCTTCCGGCGCTTGCACGGAATCAGTTGACGCCACTGGTTCAGGTTGAGGCGGCCATGGTGCAGGTGGCGTTTCTTCTCGCTCGGCGACAGAATCGAAGCTTTGTGTTGTCAACGGGTCGCGACCCTGCTCCACATCTTCCGGCACGATTGCCGGAGAGCTCTGGCTGACTGAATCAGCCTCCGGTGTTAAATCTGAAATTTCTGGCGAGGTCATGCCAGACGAAATTCTATTTTGGTCTGCCAGGATTGAACTCTGAACATCAACGACCGGCTCTTCCTGGAACGATGAGCCAAACAATTCCTCGCTAGTCGGTGCCGGAGCTGGTGGCTGTTCGCGTTCTGTCGCTCCCACGAATTCCGAAGTCGATTGGAACGGCGAATCACTGTTTTCTGACGGTTGATTCATACCGACTTGTTCATTCATACTCGCCGCCGCAATCTCGCTGGCCGTCGGCAATGCCTGAGTCATACTCATGTCGCTTACGCCCGAATCAGCCACCGGTGCTTCGCTGGCTTCGTCCGAGCCAAACGGAGCCCGCTCCGAATCATCCATTGGAAAAGGAAATGGCTGCGTCGAAGTTGGATCGGTTAACGGCAACTGAACGGTCGGAGTCGGGGGCAACGCCGATGACTTCGCACTCTCGGTGTTCTTACGGCGTTCCGCTTGTTTTCTTTGGTGCTCTTCGTCGGACATTTCGCTTGCCGCATCCAGTGCAGACGCCAAGTCGTCCGGGCTGACAACCGCAGCGGAATTGTCGACCGGAGATCCGTTTTCAGCGTCCGTCGGTTGGATGTCCGCTGGCCCTGTCGAATCGTTTTCGGTATTGATGTTCAGCACACCTGCATTCGTCGAGACCGAATGGTCGTCATCGATCGACTGCAACTCACTCATCAATGAGTCCAAAGTCTTTTCCACAGGCTGCGCTGGGTTGCTAACGATACCGTCCTGCGAATCCATCGATACATGTGGCGTCGGAATGCCGTTGTCCGCTTCCTGCTCTGCTGAGTCAGTCTGACCATAGTTTTCAAAGTCAGAATCCTCAGAAACCAGTTTCAATTCATCGGTTTCGAAAGGCATGACTTGTGGACCTGAATCTTCTTCGCAAGTCGATGATTCCTGGTTAACAGGTGCATCACTGCAGGGCGCCGCTTCATCCAGACTGCCGATCTCGATAATATTCCCGGAGGTCGAATCGGCTGTGAAATTCTGAAATTCGGCCGTAGTCGGTAATTGCTGCAAATCATGCCAGGCGTTGTTTACCAACCGGGATTCCACCGTAAACAATTTTTGCTGGGCGGCCATTTTCAAAGAGTGATCGGCCAGGTGAGTCACCAAACGTGGAACTCCGTCGGTGATGTCGAAAATCTTCTCCAACGCCGAAGGCTGAAAAATGTCACGACCATCGCGGCCACTCATTTGAATCTGAGCAAGCACAAAGAACATCGTTTCGGTGCGAGACATTGGCTGCAGGTAACAGCGTGCTCCGATTCTTTGAGCGAACGATTCCAGTTGCGGATGCGCCAGCTTTTCTTCCAGAGGTCGCGTTCCAGCAACCACCAGGCGAATCTGATGTCTCGATCCGCAAACCATGTTGGTAATCATTCGCAGCTCTTCCAGCACTTCCAGCGGAAGGTTGTGAGCTTCATCTACCAACAACAAGAGTCCCTCGGGGCATTGCTCCGGCGACTTCAGGTGATCGATCAGCTTTAACCGCAGGTCACCGACATTGTCAGATTGAAACGGCAGGCCCATTTCAAATAACAGACATTGAATTAATTCGTGCCGTGAATCAATCGTCGCGCAGTTCAGATTGACGGTCGATAGCGACCCGGCAAATTCCTTTTCCAGCAGTGACAACAACGTCGACTTGCTGCATCCCGAGGGACCAACGACCAGGACGGGACCTGCACATTCCTGAATCGCATCCCGAGCTCGCTCGAAACACGACTGGATACCAGGAAACATCACGCAACCGTTCGCGGTAGGAACGCGCGAGAAAGGTCGTCGTATCAGGTTGAAATGCTTGGTATACATTCGGTCTTCCTTGAAAATGCCTTTGTGTGGCAAATGTTGAAATCAATTTTTTGGCAATCGGTTAACTGGCGGGCGACATTAACCAGATTGTTTTGGTCAAACCGTGAAAAGGATTTTCGATGAACGCAGCGGCGACTTCACTATTAGCCAACGCTGCAATGATTAGCAAAACGGCCAACGCCAGCAAAGTCCATTCGCAAATTTGCAACAATCTGGCAGCTGCTCGTTTGTTGAATGGACGTGGCGTTTCCAGACTTTGGTTCCGCAGTACACCAATCACAGGCACGCTCAATTTTCGCTGCAATTGATCTACCGAACGGAATGGAGTTTTTCGAATCGCCGGGTCATAGTTCAACATGACCAACGTTCCGAAGATGCCTGCTGCCATAAACAACAGCAGGAATTGTGGGATGCCTGGCGACCCGCCGATCGGTGTGCCGCGACTGGCCATTTCAAACCCGGACAGGGCGATTGGTGATTCCGCCTGTAGATCACTAATCGCACGCTTGTTCAAACGTGAAACGATCTGGCCGCTGGCTTCGAAGTTCTGAATGGTGTCCTGAACGTCGACCAATCCCGTTCGAGCTGGCGACAAGTCGACCAACTCGATGCCCTCAATGATGTCTTTGATCGGCGCAAAGAATTTCTGCCCAGCCGGCTCGGCGTTCAAATCGATGCTGCCAAGCATTTCTTCTGATGCCGGGGCACTGACTGTGACAAATGGATTCTTGACAACACGCGTGCCGCTACCGCTGGATGGCGTTTGACCGACCGGTGTGCGAACGGTTGCAAGGTCACCTTTGACCGTTTCTATTTCTCGTTGAAGACTGGTGACCTCGGGGTGATACTCGGTCATCCCTGGTTTCTCCAGCAACATTTGTTTTTTGCGATAAAGCGCCTGCAACGCTGTGTTTTCGGGTCGACCGTGTATCGCCGGGGCTCCGGTCGATGCGTATTGAGTTTGCAACATCGCAGGATCGTCCTGCAGACTTTGCAGATCACTCGTGACAATCTTGATATCGTTTTCCGCGGTATTCAAACTGACCATGATGTCGGCCAACTGACCCGACAACTGTTCCAGGCGACCCGTATGAAAACGATCAAGATCACTCGACAACTTCTCAACCACTTGCACGTCGCCGTCCAATGAAAGTTGACGGTCCAGTTGGTTGTTGATTCTTGAAACCAGCAAGTTCAGGAATTCAATCTCATCCGTGCTGCCTTCACCGATCATCGACAGTCGATACTCGATCGAATTTGCAGATGTACCAGGTCGTCCCTGGATATGAATCGCACTGCGAATGGTTTCGGGATCGAGCGAGTTCAACACCGAACTGGTCATCGTTACCTCGACCTGCTCGATGATGTCAGCGATCGCCGCACGATCGGTTTGCTTGCGCAACGACGCAACCACCCAGTTGTTTAAAGTCGACTTATCAATCCCGGATGTGGGTTGGTATCGCAGACTAAACTTGGAGGTCGTACGAAATTCGCTTACTGACAGTGGCCACAGGAAAAGACCTAGCAACAATAATGTGCTGGTAGCGATGACCCATACATAGAATCGCTTCCCTGTTTCTGATTCAGACCGTTTGTTCATGTTCTTAACCGTTTACCGATCATTTGAGTGACTTTTCGGGCAAGGCGTGAAACATGCGAATGGAGCGCATATCGATAACCCGAATAAGTACACGGATGTACCCCATGATCATCGGCACGACACTGACGACTCCTTTAATCAGATTTGGCCTTAAGCTTTGACTTATCGAAAAACTTTACCAGGAGTGCTGTCATCGCAAGGCAGAAACTTGCATGTGAAAGAGAAACCGTTCATTCACGTCGTTTTGACGCACGGCGATTGAATGCAGGCAGCAAGAAGAGGCTCGTAGGTCTCGTCCAATTCGCAACCGATTGGCGTTCCCGTTTAAACGTTGCCAAGCTTAAGAATCGTAGGGAGGACGTCCCGTCGAAATTTTACCAGGACTGGAAGGTGCGGTATTGGCACCAGGACCAAAATGAGGCCGTCTTACCGGATTACGTACTCGCACCAGCGTTTCAAACTCGCCATGCTGAGCAACCTCGTCGCGTTGGTTGATCAATTCAAGTCGCCACAAGACTTTCCCGGCCCGCTTGACGTTGTCCTGTTTTTCGCGAACTTCTGTCCGCACAAAAACGGTATCACCAAAAAACAACGGCCGAGTAAACTCCCAGTTGCGAATCGTGGTAAACGCAACCGTGTTGACACTGGGATGATTGCTGCCCAATCCGGCAACCCATGACAGGCCAAGTAATCCGTGAGCGATCGGCTGGCGAAAATGAGTTCGCTTGGCGTACTCGTAATCCGTATGCAGAGGATTGTGGTCGCCGGTGCTGTTGGCAAAGTTGACGACGTCAGTCTCCGTGATCGTCCGAGACGGACTGATCCATGATTGTCCAACTTGCAAATTTTCGAAGCAGAGTCGATTGTCCATCGAACCGTCCATCCGTGACGTTTCCAGCGATCCTTGTCGTTGCACATTGACCAACATAGAAAATTCCTGCTCTCGACGGAAGTTGAGTATCACCCTGACGGTGTTCGATTACTCTCGGAAAACGAAAGAAAAGTACGGTCCCGAGCGCCTTTTGCCCAAAATCCCCGAGTGTCACAGGAATTCGCAAATCATGCATGCCTCAAAAAAAAGAACAATCGACCAGCCAAAGCCAACCGATTGTTTCTTCAAAAGTCGGGGTGATAGGATTCGAACCTACGACCTACTGGTCCCAAACCAGTCGCGCTAGCCAGGCTGCGCTACACCCCGTAAGAGCGGTAAATAGTAACGACCACTTCGATTTGCCGCAATCCGATATTGGCCTCGTTTGAAATATTCCTCAGCGAAAAATCCAGGACGATTCTTGCGTAATAATCAGGCCGCCCGGCGATTATCCGGCTGCTCAGCCAACTGAGCCCGAATCCGCTCGAATTCCGCGTTATTGCTGAAATGGATCGTGATTCGCCCGTTGCCACGCGAATTCTGTCTAATATCGACCCGCGTCCCCATTGCCTGTTTCAGTTCACGCTGAAGAGATTCAATCTGGCGGCTCAAAGTTCGCACATTCCGGTCTTTTTTTGCCGACCTGCCCAACCCGTCCTCGCGAGCGATTCGATCGGCCACCTCCCGTTCCGTCTGGCGGACACTGATCCCCTCTTTCTGAATTCGGTTGCAGAATTCCAACTGCACATGCTCGTCGCCCAACGGCAACAACGCCCGAGCGTGTCCCATCGTGATCCCGCCGCTTCGCAATGAGTCCTGAATCAGGGACGGCAATTCCAATAACCGCATCAGATTGGTCAACGTCGAACGATCGATCTTCAACCGACCCGCCAGGTGTTCTTGAGTGCAGCCGTGTTCGTCGATGTACCTGCGAAATGAAAGCGCCTTTTCAATCGCGTTCAGATCTTTTCGTTGCAAGTTTTCAACGATCGCCAATTCGGCGACCAAACGATCATCGGCCTGCCGCACTCGCGCCGGGATCGTCGACCAGCCAGCCTGGATCGAGGCCCGCAAACGACGCTCGCCCGAAATCAATTGATAACGTCCGTTGACCACACGCACCAAAATTGGCTGCAACATGTCGTGCGATTTCAGACTCTCCGACAACGAGGCAATTTCGGATTCACTGAATTCGCGTCGCGGCTGAAACGGATTGTCGTCGATTTCATAGACGCTCAACTGAACCACGTCACTGGTCGTAGATGTGCCAACGGTGGATGAACCGTCGGCGACCAAATCGTCTTCCATCTCAGTCGTCGCACTCAACAGCGCTTCCAGCCCGCGGCCCAATCTCTTTTTCTTAGTCACGTCCAAGTACCTCCATGCACAATTCTATATAAGCTCGAGAACCACGACTTCGCGGTGCGTAGTCCATTACCGGCTGGCAATGACTGGGCGCTTCGCTGACGGTCACGTCTCGCGGGATTACTGTTTCAAAAACGATCTCACCAAAAAATTCACGAACCTGCTGTTCGACCTCACCCGTCAATTCAAGGCTGGCATCAAACATCGTCAACAGGATTCCGGCGAACCCCAGTCGACCCGATCGCGAACGCATCACGTCACGAATCACCTCGATCATCTGCTTCAATCCTTCCATCGCGAAGTACTCACACTGAATTGGCATCAGTACTTCGTCGCTGGCGGACAAGGCAGTCTGCGTCAACCGGCCCATCGAGGGTGGACAGTCAATTAGCACGTAGTCGTACAACCCCGTACATGATTGCAACTGCTCGATAACCCGGTTGCTCTGCGTATCGTCAAGATTCGCTAGCAAATCAATATCCTGAAATCGGTGGCTACCTGGCAGCACACTAAGGTTGTCGAATTCAGTTTCGACCGCCTGGTGCCGCAGGGCAGATTCGCCAGTCAACGGATGACTGGCCACTGGCTGCTGTCCGACTCCGGAAGTTGCATTGCACTGCGGGTCCATATCAATCAACAACGTCCGCTTTCCCGAACGAGCCAACGCAGCAGCCAGATTGATCGAGGTGGTTGTCTTTCCCACCCCGCCTTTCTGGTTCGCGATACAGATCGTTCTTGGCACGAGATGCCTCTTGTTGGTTGCGCAGTTTTTGGTGAAACAGGAATAGCAGGTGATGTTTCACGCGCAAATGCCAATTCCAGATACACCCACGCAGCAACCACCGGACTTGACCACCTTGCGCAAACGCAGAAATCGGGTTCCACGTGAAACTCTACGCAAAAACCGCAGCTTACCCAAAGGGTTCCACGTGGAACTGGTTGGGTACAGCTGCGGTTTTGAACAAATTGGTGCGAGGGACTATTTACTGAGCGGGTTCAGGATCAGACCGCTCAGCAGCTTGGGGTAGAAGTACGTGCTCTTGGCGGGCATCCGCTCACCGGCTTCGCTAATCAAACGAACGTGATTAATCGTTGCAGGCATTACAATCGTTACCAGCTCGAAACGCCCCGCGGTACCTTCCTGACCAGTGGCGTCACGGCCTGCAGAATCACCGCTAGCAATTCCGTTGGCGACCTCTTCGATCGAGCGGACATACTTGGGCGTGGGCAGATCATTCAGGCCCAACAATTTTGGCATCACCATTTCGTGCAGGATCGAGACGCCCAGCTCACGCCACGCGTCACTCTTGTCTGCCAGCAGGTCGGCCATCATCTGCGCGCCCTTTGCTGTCATCCGGGCCATCACCCAGGTATCATCTTCGGCACAGTAGAACGCCATTTGTTCCTGGCGGTCATCGACCATTACTCGCTGCCACATCGCCTCGGACTGGTCGCCGCCCTTGCCGGCCGTTTCGCATTCGAACGAGTCACCCAGTTTTTCGATTAGCGTGGCTGAAGTCATTGCCGGCACGCCGCGCCACAATCGATGAGTTGGCAACACGATCATGCCGGGGTCGTTCATGCTTACGCAGCACATCGAGACATAGTTCGCGGGATCGTCTGCTGGCAGCGGATTGTCGGCACCTTTTTCTTTTTGGTAGTTCAGTGCTGTCTCGTAGCGATGATGACCGTCGGCGATGTACAACGCGTTGGGACCCATCAGCGCCGTCGCTTTGGACACGGCCTCTGGATCTGACACTGGCCACAGACGGTGAACCACACCGGCTTGGTCAGTCGCTTGATGTGGTGTTCGATCGGTGATCCCCGATTCCAAGGTCTCTTGCACCTCGTTGTTTTCGTCGGCGTAGATCGAGAAAATCTGGCTGGTGTTACAGCCTGTTGCTCGAGTCAAATTCAGACGATCCTGTTTGGCTTTGCTGTGTGTCTCTTCGTGCGGGTAGATGCGGCCTTCGCCGAACTGTTCCAAACGTACGCGAGAGATGAATCCCCGCCGCGTCACCGGTTGACCGTTCAGTTCAAAGTCCTGGTGGTAAACATAAATCGCAGCCGTCGGGTCCTGGGCCAACACGCCCTCTCGCAACCATGTACGAATAAAGTTCGCGGCTCGTTCGTAGTTGTCACCGTCGCCGTCGCCCGGTTCGCTGCGGTTCAGAATGACTCGCACAATGTTGGACGGATGGAGCTCGTACAACTCACTCTGCATCTCATTGTTGATCACATCGTAAGGCGGCGCACAAACGTCGCTTAGATTCCCAACATGGGACATGTCGTATCGATAGGCTCGGAAGGATTGAATGTCTGCCACGGTTCTCACCTGAATCTTTGGTCGTCGAAGAATTACCCAAGCACGCGTCGTGCTAGCGTTTTGGTTAGTCTACGACCAGTTTACGACCCTGATGATATTCGGACAGGGGGCGTGGCGATGCAGCGGCGTTAAAAATCGGGGCTGCGACATTCTGTGAAAGCGCCACGCAAAGTCTTGGCATGAACAGTTCTTAATAAACCTGCGTGGGAAAGACCTCGAAAGAAGATCGACAGCCCAGTGACCTGTTTCAGCCAAAGATATGAGTTTGGAAAATCAGCCGTTCTGTTATCGCCGTTTTGGTAACAACGGTTTTGGCGACCTTTCGATTGGCGGTTGCGATGCGTGTACAATACGAGCGTGTATTTTGATTGACAGTCGCAGACGAGGAGGGAAGTTATGAAACGACTCGAATTATTGCTGGTTTACACATTTGCGTTCAGCACCGCGATTTGCTTTTTGAATCAGCCAGTGTTGGGGCAGGGCGATCTGGCCGACGAGGCAGCTGCGATTGATGAGGCCTGGGATGCCGAACAAGAAGTCCTGGAAAAGATCACCGTGTTGGGCGGTTGGTACAAAACCAAGAAGTGTCTTACCGGGGACATGAAAGACATGGTCGATCCAGACAAACAAGAATTCGTGGTTGAAGTAAACATGGTTTACAACGAAGACGAAACAGGTCGACAAGACAACGAAAACATGTCCGCAGACGCTTTGCAGTTCATTGGCAAGTGCTCGCAGGTTAGAAAAATTCTATTAAGCAAGTCACAAGCCAACGACGAGCAACTTGCGCATATCGCCAACCTGAAACATGTCGAGAGTGTTTATATCTGGGACGGCAACGATGTCACTGACGATGGAGTTCGACATTTGTCTGGATTAAAGAAATTGAAAACGCTCCACCTGAGCAATTCGGCAATCACCGACGAAGCGATCGGTCACTTAACTGGATTGCCCGACATTGAATCACTTTCACTGCAGGGCAATAACTTTACCGACAAGATTTTCGAACACGCGGCTAAATTTGAAAAGCTGAACACACTATGGGTGGGAATCGGCAACTCCGAACTGACTGACGATGGATTGAAACACCTGCATGAATGTAAAAACCTGAAAATGCTCGGCATCCAACAATGTGGTATCTCGGCAGAGGCGGCGGAGGCCTTGCGGCAGAAACTTGAACTGGAAACTCTTTATCACAATTGATAGTTGCCAACTGGAAAGACGCCAATAAAAAAGGCCCCGCGATTTTCCGCAGGGCCTTTCTTTCGTTCTCAATGAACCGATTCGGTTCGGGATTTCCGGTTTGGTTTAGTACCGGTAGTGGTCTGGCTTGAAAGGACCATCGACTGGCAAGCCCATGTATTCGGCTTGCTTTGGAGTCATCTTGGTCAGCTTCACGCCGATTTGATCCAGGTGCAATCGAGCCACTTCTTCGTCCAGGTGCTTTGGCAGAGTGTGAACGCCGATTTCGTACTTATCGGTTTCACGCCACAGAGCCAACTGGGCCAGCGTCTGGTTGGTGAATGAGTTCGACATCACGAAAGACGGGTGTCCCGTGGCACAACCAAGGTTGACCAGGCGGCCTTCGGCCAACAGCAGGATCGAGTGTCCGTCTTTGAATGTGTAGCGATCGACTTGAGCCTTGATCTCTTCCTTTTCGATCTCGCCAGCGGCAACTTTTGCCTCCAGCCAATCGACATCGATTTCGTTTTGGAAGTGACCGATGTTGCAGACGATGGCGTCGTTTGGCATCTGTGCCATGTGCTCGCCCAAGATCACATCGCAGTTACCGGTTGTGGTAACAAAGATGTTTCCTTCTGAAGCGGCCTCTTCCATGGTCGTAACCTGGAAACCTTCCATGGCCGCTTGCAATGCGTTGATCGGATCAATTTCGGTCACGATGACTCGTCCGCCGTAGCGTTGCATCGAGATCGCACAGCCTTTACCGACATCGCCGTAGCCGCAAACGACCACAACTTTACCAGCGATCATTACGTCGGTCGCACGCTTGATTCCGTCAGCCAACGACTCGCGGCAACCGTACAAGTTGTCGAACTTGCTTTTGGTGACCGAGTCATTCACGTTGATGGCCGGCAATTTCAGCTCGCCCTTCTCGTGCATCTGATACAAGCGGTGAACGCCGGTAGTGGTTTCTTCCGACAGTCCTTTGATGCCGTCCAGCAACTCGGGGAACTTTTCGTGAACCATCACGGTCAAGTCGCCACCGTCGTCCAGAATCATGTTCAGAGGCTGGCCGTCCTGGAAGAAGATTGTTTGCTCGATGCACCAATCGAATTCCTCGTCGGTCATTCCCTTCCAGGCGTAGACGGGGATGCCGGCTTCGGCGATCGCTGCGGCGGCGTGGTCCTGAGTCGAAAAGACGTTGCAGCTACTCCAGGTAACATCCGCACCCAGTTCAACCAGCGTCTCAATCAACACGGCAGTTTGGATCGTCATGTGCAGACATCCAGCGATGCGAGCACCTTTCAGTGGCTTTTCCTTGCCATACTTGGCACGCAACGCCATCAATCCTGGCATCTCGTTTTCGGCCAGTTTGATCTCTTTACGACCCCACGCGGCCAGGGAAATGTCTTTAACTTTGTACGGCAATCGGTCGGTTTTTACTTCGGCCACGATTTTCTCCTGGTCTTTTCTTGTTTATCTAACGGTGTATTTCAGCCACCATGTCCATCTTGCAGGCGACTTCTTCATCAAGCGAATGAAACGCTGGAAATAACGACGGGAACGTCTGAAGGAATTATCACCAACTCGCTGTCTAGATGGAACCGCAAACAAAGTGTTCGATTTCGATATTTATCAACATTTTTAGCAAATTCCATTTTCACCGCTGCTCACGAAACCTCAGGCCCGTGTGTGACAGGCCTCCCTTTCACACTGCACAAAAGGCGGCACGCGAAATTTGGAGGTGATTCGTGCGGCGGCGATTGTATCATGTTAGCCTGTCCGCCGCTTACCACCTTCGAACGAATTCAAAACCTGCCAACATGCCGGAATCCGACTCCACGACCAGCGACAATGATTGGGACAACGATCGAACCAACGATCGGGACCAAGCCAACGAAGATTTCCCGTTGCCGTTACTTATTACCGGTTTAGCGGGTGTGGCCGGGTACAACGCGTTTCACCATTTTCGAAAACTCTACGGCGACCTGGTGATCGGACAGCGACCGTTCAAAAACTGGCCATTGAGAGGGCCGGGAATTGAAGCCTGCGATCTGGAGGACCGTCAGTGCCTGGCGGCGATGTTTCGCAAATACCGTTTTCGTAGCGTGCTAAGTTGTGGCGGCAGTTGTGCTCTGAAAAGCTGCGAACTCGACCCGGCGATGGCCGAACGAGTCAACGTCACTGGATTGCAAACTCTGATCGACGTCGCCCGCGACTACCCGAATCGACTGGTGCACCTGTCGATCGACCTGGTTTTTTCCGGAACCGGTGACGGCGACCACGTGGAAACCGACCCAGTCGACCCGGTGACAGTCTACGGTCGCACGATGGTCAACGGCGAACAGCTCATGCTTACTCAAAGACCCGACGTTCCGATCCTTAGAATCTCGTTGCCGATGGGAGTCAGTTTCAACGGGCACGCCGGCGCGATCGACTGGATCCAATCTCGTTTCGCCAAGCACAAACCCGCCACGCTGTACTTTGACGAGATCCGAACTCCGACCTACGTGGAGTGCTTGAACGAAGTCATTACGCGGATGATGAAAAACCGCTTGAGCGGAATCTATCACTGCGGCGGACCTCAGAAAATGAGCCTCTATCAGATCGCTCAGGTGGTCAATCGAATCGGCGGTTACAACCCGGAATTGCTGCAAGGCTGTCCGCGAATCCAGGCCGGTCCGATGCCGCCAAGGGCTGGAAACGTCACAATGGACTCGCAAAAGCTGCTAAATGCACTGCCAGGTCTGAAAATCGACCGATGGCCCCTGGATCCCCGTCACGTTCCCACCCACCGGCAATGGCACTACCAAAGGGAGGGGTGCGAAGTGGGCAGCCCTGAAAAATTGGAAAGAGTTTTATACACAAAGCCCTGCATCGAAATGAGTTAAGTCAATAATTTCGGCGAGTTTAGTGAGGTGTTTAATTGTATGACGGAGGTCCTTTGTTAGAATGGGGATGGATTGGGTGTCAAATATAAACTTCTCATTCGCCAACGGATTGTTCGCGCGGATTTGGTCTTATGACGGATAGATTTTCCTGGACTGCAAGTTTCGGCCGCTGGTGGGGCGTTGCGCTACAGGTGCATCTGTTTTTCCTGCTGTTTGCGGCTGTCGTGTTTTGCGTGGAATGGCATTACCTGCAAGTCCCCGGACGAATCGCTGGCACTGCCCTGGTCACCGTCCTGGTCGTGCTGGGCATGGCCATTCTGCACGAGTTAGCACATGCGTTTGCCGCCGTCACGCTCGGTGGACGCCTGCGAGAACTGGTGATTACGCCATGGGGCGGTCAATCGGATCTGTTGATGCCGTTGCTGCCGCGCGAGCAAGTTCTGGTTCACGCCGCTGGCCCATTCCTGAACGCTGCTGTTTTTGCAGTCGGCGCCTTGCTGCTGACAACGACTGGCCAGGAATCGTTTTGGCGACTGATCCATCCGCTGCACCCATTCCCGCTGCAAGCCGGGATGGTTGAACTTTCACTTTTGAAGATCGTCACCTGGGTCAATTTCCAGATGCTGGTCGTCAACTTGATCCCGGCGTTTCCCTTTGACGCCAGCCGAGTGATTCGCAGCACCGTCTTGTCTTACAACTCAAGGACCCCGGCCCTGAACCTGGAGAACGCGATTCTCGGAATGGGCATCGCCTCCGGATTGTTGATGTTCCTGTTCGCATGGATTTGTCGCGATATGAATTATGGCGAGATCCGACCAACTTGGTTCGTGCTGGTGGTAACCGGGCTATTGCTGATCTTCGCCGCTCGTTACGGATACCACATGAAAGTGGTCGAGAATCGACGCGAGCTGCAGATGCTGGACAACTATATCAGCTACGACGTGATGGAAGAAGAATTCGAATCGACCGAACCATGGTTAAATGAATTCGATGAAGACGCCATCGCCGATTGGTTGCACGACCAACAGCCGCGTCGCGAAAACGCGGAACGGTCGGTCGCGATCGACGAGGAGACTCGCCTGGACGCGATCCTGAAAAAGGTTCACGAGGACGGCGCGGAAGCTCTTTCGGAAGAAGAGAAAGAGTTTATGAATCGGATCAGCCAACAATACCGCCGCCGTCGCGGAACACCCTCTTAGAGATCCGTGCGTCCGTTTCAGGTCGCTGCGACGATTCAAAAAAACGGCCGCCAACATTGGCGACCGTTCTTGTGGAGTCTGAATTAGCCTAAAGCTGATTTAGCCTTCCAGCTTTTCTGTTTGGTTCATCGTCGTGGAACGCTTTTGAGTCATCTTCGGGCGAGGCATGCTTGTGCTGCCTGTCTCGACGGTATCGATCACCGGATTCAACTCGCTGACTTGCTCAGTCGTCTTCTTGATCTGCTCGAAGTCACTGCGATCCTGAACGTCGCTGTCCTGGCCAACATACTTCAGCATGCTGTCCATCGTTGAGCTGACGATTTCGTTCTGGATTGCGAACTGCTCGGCCAAATTGATAAAGCGATTCTTTTTCTTATTGCGTTTCATCTGACAAGATAACCTGTGCTGAACCTTTGTGGTTGAATTGTGCTCCTCTATCAACAGACAGAGTGTTTCACGCCAAAAAGTAGGTTTGGTTCAGGGCAAATCAATCTGCCAACGAAAAAAAGGTTGAAAAATTACCCTTAAGTAAACAGGAATAGGTTGCCGAACCTCAAAAGGAGGCTCGTAACGAATGTGCGGGATCGACGACTGAATTTCGCTGAAACGGCGAACGTCAATTGATTGGAAACACTGGTTTTCGTCAGGCGTCCGGCCTGCCGCTACCAGAACTCAATACGAACGGAAACTATCCCAAAGTTCGCCCAATCCACTTGACCCTAAAAGTCAGTTCCGATATTTTCCTTTGAATCAGGCGTCGTGGCCAAGTGGCTAAGGCAGCGGATTGCAAATCCGCCATCGTGGGTTCGACTCCCACCGACGCCTCTATTAATAGCGGGGTTCAGCAATTTGCTGGCCCCGTTTTTTCGTGCGCGGCATCTTTAAATAGTAGCGCTAAAAAACCGTACTTACTAAATAGACGGTTTCTTGAATCTGTTGCTGTTCTGTCAGCAATCAAAAACGATGTCGTTCGCGATTCAGTTCTCAAACGCTACGTGTGACGCCATTTTGAATGCGCGATGACGCACCAATAGCTCTTGCCCAGCCTCCTGGATTTCCAGCTGGAACGAGCATGTTTCGCTTCATTGATGATCTTTCGAAACACGAAAAAAGCCGCAAGTCGCAATGTAACGAATGTACGACTTAACAATTTGCCCAATCGCTAATAAAAGTCCGACCTATGAAGTTTATCTTTGACTGCCTTGGGAAACAGACATAGGTTTCAAAGTCATGCCCCCTAAATTCGGGCGTGTCCAACGATTATGTCACCCCATTTCGTTTTTGAATCAAAACCCATGTTAACCCGCTTCAAAAAAGCAGCGAAAACTCAGAATCGGTCTGCCAGGAAATTCCGCTCAAGGAAACCATGTCGATCAGGAGTCGCGACAGTCGAGTGCGCAATTTGCTTGCTAATGTTGACCCCGCTAATTTTTGGCACGCTAGAGATTTGTGCCGGTTACCTTGCCAAGCAATCGTTGACGGTTTCTGCATACGAAGGCGTTCGCGCCGGAGTTGGGCGAGGCACAACCAACGACGACATTCTTGTCCGGACCCTCCAGGTTCTGGAGTTCCGCGGAATCGATCTTGGAAGTGGTTCGACCACCGACTTCGCCGACGCTGGAGCACGACATGGAATTTTCCTGATCACTCCAGGCGGACTGCCAGTCCAGCAACTTGACGCTCTGGACCCGATCACGGTGCGAATCGTGGTGCCTGCAGACGGGAATGCCACGCCGGTTTTCGGGCGACTGATCAATCGCGATATCGAAGCGACGGTCACCATGGTTCGTGAATTCGACCAGCCTCTTGACGTCCCCACAGGCACCACCACTAACTGATCTGACTATCAAGATTTAATAATCATGCTGAAGAAACTATTAAAATTCAAACGACCTTCAAGTCGATCGAATCGCCGAGGTGCGGCGACGGTGGAATTCGTTTTGGTCATTCCTGTTTTCGCATTGTTCTGCGCAGTCTTTCTGGATTTCTCCAGACTAAGCCTGGCTCGCCACGTTTGTCAGAACGCGGTCTACCGAGCTGGACGCCTTGCAATGACCGATGGCGTGACCCGTGCGGATACCATCCAGGCAGTCAACGATTATCTCAACCGCTTTGGCTACGAGGCAGGCCCTAACTCCATCGTTGTCGGCCAGGTTTATCTGGACGACATGGGTCGCGTTTTGCCACTCAATACAACAACTGAATTTGACAGTGAGTCCGTCGAATTTCACGTGGAAGCAGCCGTTCCATTTTCCAATGCGACCTTGATCTTCCCGACCTTCCTGCCAAATCTGGTCGGAGACAGAGAAATTCGATCGGAAATTCGTGTCCGATCCGAACGCTACAACGGATTCTTCAACCCAGCTGAAGCGTATGCGAATTAACGCAACCACGTAAACAACCAACGAACACCGCGATTACAACCGCTACTGTATTTGCAACCTTGATTTAACAACAAGACCATACTCGGAGAACAAAATGCCAAACCGCACAAGTCAACAACGTCGTGGGGCAGTCGTCCCCTTGTTCGCGTTCCTATTGCCAGTGCTTTTGATCTTCTGTTCGATGGCGATCAATCTGGCCTATGTTCAATTGTCAAATACTGAGATGCAGGTTGCAGTCGATGTCGCCGTTCACGCGGGTGGTCGTCGTCTGGGCACACCGGTTGCCAATCCGAATGGAACCGTCCAAACGCTTACTGAGGCAAAAGCAGATGTCATGGATTTTGCGGCTGAGATTGCTGCCATGAATACCGTCGCAGGAGGTCCCGCACTGATCCCTGAAACAGCGATGGAATTTGGCCGCTCAACCCGAGCCGTTGGTCAGAACGGAAGCTTCGAGTCGTACCAATTCCATTCGATTGGTGACCATCAGATTCCAAGTAGTTTCCGGATCAGAAGCCAGGACCTGGAATTGCCGTATGTGTTTGGCGCTGCCACTCCGTCGGATTCATTCACCGTTAATGCCGCTTCCGTATCAACGCAAGTCGATCGCGACGTCGTCCTGGTACTGGATCGCTCTGGATCCATGATCTACTTCGAAGATGAGGAGCTCCTGGCGAACACACTACAGAAGATTTTGGACGAAACCTTTACGACGGGTGGCGACGTTATCTATGAATTCCGTTTGCAATTCCGCTGGCGGTTCCTGGGTCCCAACGCTTCCTGGAATAATTCGAGCCGCGGGAATGAAGGATTTATGACTCAGCTGGAATTTGACAACGCAAATTTCGATTCCCGTCTTGAGTATCGCCTGGATACAGATGAACGGCGCTCCCGAGGTCGGGAACCTGAGGTGGTTCATGAAAAAATCACACAGGAAGAATTTGATCACGCTCGTACTGGTCGGGAAAGATTCGCGGGCGCATTTGTCGGCGACCTGTACTATCGATGGTACACAAGCAACGTCATCTACTGGTTGGAAGTCGCGGAATCCCAACAAAGCGAAGAGCCCTGGACTCACACTCTTGGTGATGATCCGGGGGCCTGGACTGACGGCCTGACAGTCGCACAGCAACGTGCGCAACTGAAAGGACACATGGCCATCTACGCTCATGACTATCGATATAAATACCGGCTTAACAGCGTCACTTTGAGTTCGGGCGGAAGTCTTTCTTCCCGCGAAGCTCCGGCGTTCAGCCGCTGGTATCACCTGGACCGAGGCGTCACTGTCTTTCTGAATGTATTGGGTGGCGGAACCGACCCAACTGGCACTCAGCGTGATGGCACGGTTCAAAAAGAACAGATAGCTATTTTGACGTTCAACAGTGGCCCGAACAACCAAGCCACCAGCAATTATTTCAATCCGGATTTTGACTACGGACTACAAGACGATGGATTTCCATCCGCATTCGTGAACGATAGTAACGAACCAGGTTATGCAGTTCCGCACCAAGGTTCGACGCTTTCACTTCGAGATGTTCTCGGCGAGGTTGTGCCCTTCGATGGAACTGCCATTGGTGATTCGTTGCGAGAGTCAGTAAACATCATCCGAAACCCAGGTTCGGGCAATCCTTCCGGAAGAGCACGACCATTCGCTGCCAAAACGATCGTCATCTTAACCGATGGTGACAACACAGTTGGAGACAACCCTGTTACTGTCGCCCAACAAGAAATCGCAAACGAAGACGTGCTTGTGCACACAATCACGTTCACGCCAGGTGTTTCAGCTACCGGAAAAGCCGCCATGCTGAAGGTTGCTGAGTTCGGTAAAGGCAAACACTATCACACCGATTCGGGTGACCAGTTGTCAACGATCTTCGAAGAGATTGCCAACAACCTGCCGACGATTCTAACCCAGTAAGAAATCGATTCGTAACCAACGGTCTTGAAAATTGACAAGGGGCGAGATTAATAAATCTCGCCCCTTTTTTTATTTGCTGGACTGGATCAATTCTTAACGGCGTTCCAGAGTTTCGACTGCCGCCTTGTACCTCTCGCCCAACGCCGGCATCAACTGACAAGCGTTTTCGAAGTACAACTTTTTCAGCACTTCTTCAGGTAACTCGATGCCGTAGATTTGCCACAGTCCCTGCGGCGGCGGCTCTTTCTCGGAATACGGGAAGTACTCGTCACGCGTTTCGAAGAATCGCCAATAGTAGTTGACTCGCGTTTCCGGCCACGGTCCGTCCGTACCGAACAGGATTCGATCCTGGTACTTGATAAAGAATTCTCGAGCCGTATACGGTTGCCGACCCAATTCAGCGATCCGCGACGCCGGTTCAACGTACAGATTGGGGTAGGCATCCAGCCAGGATCCAACTGACTTCAAGTCTTCCGGGTTGCCGCCCATGTGAGCTCCGATGAACTTCGTTCCCGAGTGCTTTGCAATCACTCGGTTTCGAGCTTCCAACAACATCGACCGAGTCGGAAATTCGTCGCCGTGAAAACTCCAATCAGGGTGCCGCGAGAGTTCTTCATAACGCTCGTTAAATTTGTCGATCGGTTCGAAGAAGGCCGCCGGGTCGCCGGTATGAATGATGACTGGCAAATCGAGTTCACCACATGCTTGCCAAATCGGATCCCAGCGAACATCGTCAATTTGAATCAACGACCCATCCGGATTCTTGTAGCCGAGTCCGAACTGCTTGAAAAACTTGACGCCACACACGCCCTGCTCTTTCGCATCCTTAAGCAGCATTCCAATTCGGCGCCCAAAATCCTCGCGATGACAATCCCATGTGGCTGGCTCGTCCGCCTTGCCATCCCCCTGGAAATCGATGTGAACAAAAATAGCGAATCGATCTTCGTAGCGTTTGAACAAATACTTTTGGTGCTCGTCCAACGTCGCGCCCAGAGTCGCATCCAGGCTGACACACATCGCCACATTTTGCTGGTCCATCACCTGAACGAACTCGTCAAGTTTTTCGACTGAGCCTTTCATGCGAAAACCAAAGTGCGTATGAATGTCGATGGCCGGAAACCTGGCTCCCGCCAAATCCGTCAACTTGATGTTTCGCAACATCGACCGAGGCCGGAATTCAGTGATCGACAGCGATGGTTCCTGTTCGGCCCGATCTGATTCGGCATTCTCCTGCTGCGACTCAGCCTGTTCGCGTTCCGCATTCCCGGTCTGCTGTTGGCCAGAAACAGATTCGAGTGGGCATAGCGTCAGCCAAACGGCAAGCAAGGAAACGGTCACAATTCGGGCCGCTGAGACCCGACCTGGACAAATCAATCGATCCATTTTTCTCGATCATCCGTTAAAATAGCGTAGAAAACACAACAGGCAGCAACGAAATGCTACTTTAACAAGTGAAGGCCAGGTCGCTAGTCGTAGTAGAATGGATGGCCTGCCCTACCCCGTTCTCATCCATCCCAGTCAACATCTGATTCAACACCGTGCACCCACCCCTAAACAAAAACGCGTTCCCCAACAGGCTTTTGTTGCTGCTGATGTTGATCGCTGTCGCCCTGTTGGTAATCCCGGCGTCATTGGCCAGCGCTCAGGCGATGGTACCAGACCGTGACATGATCTCCTTCATGATCCGTTACAAGGAGTTCAAGGATAAGGAAGCGATCTATCTGGATCCGCGAGTCAACCCTGCGGTACTGACCAATGGCGGAATCCGAGACGCGTTGCGATTGGAAAATGGTCGCATCATTTACATGGAGACCTATTACGGTCCCGGCTGGTTTGAATTCGGCGACGATGAAATCGCGAACTTCAGCCTGGTGTCGACTCGCGAGTACAAATACTACAAGAGGATGTTCCGAACGCCTGGCGACCCCAGCAACGTCTACTGCATTAGTGCAAAAGGGAACAAGCGGAATTATGGCCACACGATCTATCGGCACGCGATTAATTGGGATCGAGGCGAGGCGTTGGCGGAATTCTCGGAACCGATTACGCGGCCCGAGTATTTCATGCTGCCCGATGGCGTCGTGTTCATCTATGGCCGCAACGGTTTGATTTATCGCTGGTCGAAGAGCGATGGATTATCGCGTTGGGAAATCGACAAGCCGGAGGACATTCAGGAAAAACGCCGCAATATGTTTTCGCCTGTGTTGGCATTGCAGGTTGGCAAGGCGGCTTGTTTTTACAGCGAGCTGGATCCCGATTTCCCGAAAAAAGAACTCCGCGAATTACTGGTCTTCAATGGACAAACGCCCAAGCGAATTTCCCTGGCTGGAAAACATACTGGCCCGGCAGTTGCCTTGAATGACACGAACATCCGTTTCTGTCACAACGCTGGTTTTGTCGACGTCGATATCGAAAGCGGACAAATCAGCGAAACCGGGTTTACTCAACCGATCATCGAAGGACAAAAGTTACAGGTGACGCATCTGTTCCGACTGCCCAACGGTAAGCTGTTCTCGCTGTGGCGAAAGCCATATCGATCCTATCGCAAATACGATATTGACGGATTTGAAAATGGCTACTTCAACCGATTCGCCGAATGGCAAGATGGCCAGTGGAAGGTCTTGGAAGAGGGACGCGATCGAGTTCTTTATGCTCCCGACCTTGCGGCAACCGATGCCGAAGGCGGTATCTGGATGACGACCGGCGAGGGATGGCTTAAACACCTTGATATTGAGGGCAAGTTTCACAACATCTTGCAAAGCGGCGGGCTGGCACTTTCGGCCAAAAGCCATATGCGATTCGACCCAACGGGGTACTTGATGTTGGCCGATCCGGAATCAGATACCATCCGATTTATGAAGCCCGAGGATTTGCGAAACAGCGTTAAAAAGACGGCGACCGGACAATGGCGGACAATTTATTCGCGAGTCCCGATTGAATGGGACAAACGCGATCGCATCTTGCTGTGGTCGCTTAACGCTGAAGAGGGCTTGCTAGACTTCCAGGAAGAGCAAACTGTTTCTGTGCCGTTGCCGAAAGATCTGGAAGCCTCCAAACCACTGACCGTGACTCGCGATTCGAATCACGAAATCTGGATCTTCACCGAGGAAGGACCGGACCGCACGTTTTGGCGACACAAAGGCGAATGGAAAATGTTCCAGCCGAAGAAACTGGCGGACGGCAAGATGTTGCCCAGCAAGGAAGTCGCCTTTGAGAGTCGCATGAAGATGGGCGTCGATACCGACTACGTCATCGGGCGTCGATTCAACAAATACCGTGTCTCGTTCGGCAAGGACAACAAGATCGTTTACAAAAACGAAAAAGGTCGCGTCTCGTATTTTGACGGCAAACGCTGGGCTTACTCTCGCAAGGGTTCCGAGTTGCCCGACGACAACACCCTGGAACAACAGCCCTTTTTTCTGGACGGCGTGACCACAATCTACGGATCGGAAAACGGCTGGAACCTGACCGACGAACAGTGGAACAAGAACCGGGAAACCGACAAGCCCCGCCCCTGGAACTCAATCGAATCAATGCCCTACCCTTTCGAGGGCGAACAGTATTTCAATATTGCCAGCAGCTATCCCGATGGCCCTTTCTCGGAAGATGAAGCCAGCTGGGGCTATCGCGCCAGCAACATCCTGAACAGTTTCGTGCGAGCTCACGACAAACTGGGCGTCCACTATCCGTCAGGCTACTGGAACATCTTGCCAGCCAACGGCACGCCCTTCGAAAGCAACTCCAGCTTTGATCAAATCTGGATCGACAAATACAACCGCTGGTTCTTCCAGTTTCCCACAACCAACAACTTAACGACGTACGTCGTCTACGAACCGCCCAAAACAGAGCTCACGATTACGAATCCTGAGCTCGGTTCGATCGACCAGCCGTATGCCTCTGTCCTGCCACAATGGACTTCGACACCGGAACTGAAAAAAGCCAAATACCGATACCGAATCGAAGACGGCGAATGGTCGGAATGGGTAAGCAAAGACACAGAAATCGAATTGCCCGGTTTTTCCGAACCTGGACAGTATGAAGTGCAGGTTCAGGTCCACAGCGAATCAAGACCTATGAAGAATCAAATGCTGGCTTACCAGCTGAACGTCAAGTACTCGCTGGAAGACTATATAACTCCGCTCATTGAACAGCTACAATCTGATCAGTACCAGACGCGACGTAAGGCAACCGAAGAACTGTTGACGCTGGGCGAACCTGCGATCCCGTTTCTAAACAAGTTGTTAAGCGATCGGGATGCGGAAGTTCGCATGACGGCCGAAATGTTGATCAAGTTGCTGGAATTCAAAAAACAAAACGAAGAAAACGACGACGAATAATGCCTGACAAAAACAGTTCCCGTATTCGAAGTGGCCGCCCCCGCTTGCTTACTGTCACTCAATCGATTGGTCTTGCCGTCGCCTTGTTGACCTGCACCCTGGTTTTGACATCGGCTTGTCATCGGGCCCAAGTCGCCAAGGCGCAAGAGACGACTCAGGAAGAAACGCCTGCCGATTTAAGCCATCCGTTCATGCAAGCCGACCTCTCCAAATTTTCGCTGCCAGCCGGCATCCCGGAATTGGATCCGCCAACCGCTGACGAAATCAAGGTGGCCGAGTTGGGTCGACGCCTGTTTTTCGATCCCATCCTTTCCTCCGACGCATCGACTTCGTGCGCGACTTGTCACCGTCCGGAAAACGCTTTCAGCAGCCCACTGGCTCTGGCCAAAGGCGTCCAGGACCGTGTCGGAGATCGTCACCCGCCTACGCTGGTCAACCGTCACCTGGGAACGGTTCAGTTCTGGGACGGACGAGTCGCAACGCTTGAGGAACAGGCGTTGGAACCGATCGAAAACGAAAACGAATTGGCCAGCTCGATCCCGAAAGTGCTGGAACGACTAAACGAGTCAGACACCTACAAAAAAATGTTTGCCGATTGTTTTGAAGACGGCATCTCGCGAGAAAATCTGGCCTCGGCGATTGCCGGGTTCGAAAGGTTGCTGGCCAATGGCGGCAGCCGGATCGATCGCTTCGTCACGGCTCGTGAATCAGTACTGACCAAGTCCGAGCGTCAAGGACTGTGGCTTTACGAGAGCAAAGGCGGTTGCTGGAAATGCCACTCGGGCCAGAACTATTCGGACGAGATGTTTCACAACACAGGCGTTTCCGTCGGCAAGGACCTGGGCCGATTCGATCACACCAATGACGAAAGCCATAAAGGCCAGTTCAAAACACCAACGCTTCGCAACGTCGGCATGACCGCACCATACATGCACGACGGCAGCATCAAGACGTTGCGTGAAGTCGTTGAGTTCTACAACAAGGGCGGAGAGAACAATCCGCATCTTGACGAAAAGATGGAGCCTCTGGAACTGAATGAATCAGAAGTCGATGATCTGGTCGCTTTCCTGAAGGCGCTGGACGGTCGTTACGTTTGGGAATCGGCCAACAGCAAACCATCCGGCGAACAGCCTGCAGATGACGACGAGTCAGAATAAGACCGACTGGTTGGCTTGATCATGAAAAAGAAAAAGCCCGGCGATGAATCATCGTCGGGCTCGTTTTTTATACCGGCGTCGCCGCCTGTGAGTGCCCTATC
>CAZPOL010000006.1:48407-58577 GCA_964588195.1 uncultured Pirellulaceae bacterium
AATCATCGTCGGGCTCGTTTTTTATACCGGCGTCGCCGCCTGTGAGTGCCCTATCAGCACAATGTTATTTGGCATCGCGTTCGATGGCTTCTTTGGGAAATTCCTGGCCGACTTCCGCCAGCAACTCAGCAATCGCCTCATCCAGTTCGGCACCACGCTTGTTCTTGTAGCGAATGACGCCTTTGGCATCGATCAAGTAGATGGTTGGCCATCCAGTGACACCGAAAGCTGCAGAAATGGAATCTGCCGTGTTACCATTTTGGAAACTTCTCCAGGTAACCGTTCCATCAGCAACCAGACGTTGCGGAGTTGATAGTTTTTTGTCGCTGTTAACGCCAAGCAGGGCGAAGTCTTTACCAGCCAGATTTTTCACGAGCGACCGCTCGTGTGGATACATTGCCTTGCAAGGAGGTCACCAATCGCCCCAGAAGTCCAGCATGACAACTTTGCCACGGTAGTCGCTCAACTTGAACGGCTTGCCGTCAGTGTCTGTGCCTTCGATTTCCGGAACCGGCTTACCGATCTCGGGAGTGCCGACAACGACCGCTGGAGCAGCGAAGGCCATCTCAGCAACTGGTGAACCACCCGTCGAGCCCTTCGCGGTGCTGGTCGTAGTGCCCTTGCTGGCACCCTTTTCGGACGAGTCGTCGCCCTTGTCTTTTGAACATCCGACGGCCGCGATCAAAACGATCGCCAACATCGGCAAAATGGTCTTCTTCATCTAGTTCTCCAATTGGATCGATACTTACGGCATCTGTAGCCATTGATTAAATCATTTCAACAGTCGTTTCGCAATGTAGAAATCGGCACATTGTGTACGCAATTGTCACAATTGATGACTGAAATTCGTGAATCCAAGCCAAACTCGCAAAAACCGCTCACTCAGCACGCCTCAAAGCTCCCGTTATCGTCCCGCTAGTGTCGGAATGAAGGGGGCGGCGATTGCCAGCACAACCATGGTTGAGCCGACAACGAGTTTGCCGGCGGTGCCAAGGAGCCGCCCCAGGAAAGCAGCCGCACCAATCTTGACGCTTTCGTCTAGCGGTTTGCCAACCCACCGTTCGCCAAGGGTCGCCCCAATCCAAGCGCCGATGCCGGCAAACAGAATTGAGCCAATCAGCAGTCCCACCAGCGGCAATGGAAACGGGATACCGAACACGGCACCCGCCATGCCACCAGCGATCGAACCAATCACTGACAGCGTTGCTCCGCGATTGGAACCACCGAGTTTCCTGATTCCAAGAACCGATGTCAAAAATTCGATCAGTTCACCAAGGGTCGCCAACAAAACCAAAGCGACCGGGATTCCCCAATGGAACTGATATTGGTCGGGACCGACAAACACCCAAAGCAGCGCGATAGCGGCGATCATCCAGTTGCCGGGCAACCCGATCAAGTTTAGCCCCCAAAAGAGGATCACCAAAACGACAAACAGGGTTAGCCAAACGTAAACCATCACCGCCGCAATCAGGAGAATCAAGACATGAAATTTGATCGAACGTTTTCAATCAATCCGAGGCACATAACATAACCGATCGGCGAGGTCATCGGAGTCTCCGGGCAAGATCAAAACCCGGAAATCGCTCCATTGATCAGGTAGTTAACTCCACGGTTCATAACGCCGTTGGCGAGTCGGTTGCCAAAACTGCGACCAAATTGCCCCAACGATTGTTGAGTCTGCTGAGCGCTGGGTGGCTGAAAACCGCCACCAAAAAGTGGCTGCTGTGCATGGCCGCCTGCGCGACATCCGGTTGCGGCCAGCGCGAAAACAAACAAAACAATGAACAGAAAAACGTTTCGCTTCATGACGCGGTCCCTTTGAAATAGGTGGGAAGAGAGGAGGCGTACTCTATAGCAAACACTTATTCAGCAAAATAGAATTCTCAACCGCATGCCGGCTTTTTGCGAATTGGTTTGTGTTTGAAAAATTTACATGACAGACCAAGGTTTATTCGGCAAGCGTTATGCTGTTTGATAAAGGAAGCGACGGTTGGAGATCCGGGGGACATGATTGCACGTCAGCATGTCGCTATCATTTTGCCAATGGATCAGTTACCGCTTTCCAGTCGCCTGACGACATCGTCATGGCCTTGTTCTTTGGCAAACGACAATGGAAGAGCCCACGCTGCATCGGCTGGTACTGACGGATCTGCCCCCGCACCCAACAAGAATTCCACAACCGGCAATCCACCATTCCAGGCAGCCAACCCAAGCGCAGTTGTCCCGGACTGATGATCGACGGCGTCGATATCGATGCCGGCCTCGATTAAAAATTCGGCCACGGTGGCTTCCTCGTGGTGAGCTGAATGATGGAGGAACGTGCGCCCATTCCAATCGCGTGCGTTGATATCTGTTCCAAGTTCCAGAAGCTTTGCCAACATCTCTTTTGATTTTGGATTACACCAGCCGTTAGACGGATTGAGCTTCTGGATATCGTCAGTTCCAAAACGAGCCACATATTTTTCCAGTAGAGCGACTTTGTCCAGTGAAACGATCCGATTAATGACGCTTGACCACATGTCGCGGTTGGGGATGAACGTTTCGTCGTCGAGCGCGGCGTCGACTTTATCTTCGGTGTCGACCGTCCATTCGCCCGGCATCGCGCCGTGCTTTTTTAACAGGTCCATCGCCTCTTGTTCGCGCTCGCCCCCCTGTTGAGCAATAGAAAGACAATTTCCGCTTGAATCAACATAGGCATCTGCGTAAGCACCGTGCTCTATTAGCAGCTCCATCAACTCAATATTGTTGTGCGCCGATGCTTCGAAGAGCGCCTTGCCCTTGGACGCACAATGCTCGGGCAAATTCGGGTCGGCACCATGTTTAAGCAGCAGCCGAACCATATTGATGTGGCCTCGGATCGATGCGAAATAGAGTGGACTGCGACGCGCTTCATTGAGCTCTCCCGCAAGTTCTGGCTGCTTTGCGAGTTCCGATCTAACGAACTCCAGATCATTGAGAGCTACCGCCGCAGTAAATTCGTAGTCCGCCCCATTGTCTCGAAGGAAATCGATTACATCGCGATGAGACGTCTCTGGATCAGGCTCGTGCTTCCCACGAAAATGATAATCGCCTTCAAACGCGAGTTGCAACGGCGTCCGCATGTCGGCTCGTTTTGCATTAACGTCCGCACCCAATTCAAGCAGTAGTTCCATGACTGAAAGTCTTCGGCACAGGACCGCCCAATGAATCGCCCGATTGCCGTGCTCATCGCCAGCATTGACGATGTTTGGATTCGCCTCAATTAATTTCCTGACTTCATTTGTATCGTTTGCGGCGATGGCCGCCCAAAGAGGCTCGTATCCCGGGGCGTAGTTGAAGCGGCGTTCCATCTCTGCAACCAGTACTGCGTGAAGCTCCTCAAAGCCTCGGCTCTCAGTGATTGGCAAAAGGGTCTGCCACGAACTGTAAGTAAAGTTTGAATAGGCAGGATTGATACCGGCAGCCAACAGCTCTCGCACGACATCGATTTGATTCTCACGTACCGCGAAGTGCAACGGTGACTGGTACCAGACGAACTGGTGAATCAGATCTGGTTTCTCTCCAACGATCTGTTGAACGGTTTTGAGGTCACCATTGGCGGCTGCACAGAACAGCTCCCACGCTTCAGCGGAACAATTATTCGGGCACGACCTGGGCCCAAGTTTTTGGCTAGCTGTCATGCTGGATTCTTGTAAAGTTTGGATCGCCTTGATTGCCTGGTCGAATATAGCTCGTTGCAGGAAGGCGCTTGGAGTTAACGCTGGCACAAAACCCACGATGTCTGCCGAGGCATTTCCTGTGCTGCCTTCAATCGAGCCGCGGTTCCAGGCCTACTGGTTTGGATCAGAAACATCGAAACAGCTGATAAATTCCTGGTCACGCAAATACAGTTTTCCGTTCGAGACGACCGGGTGAACCCAAATACGCCCGTCAGGTTTTCGATTAGGACTTTGCGGGTCCAATGTGAACCTGCCTTTTTCTTTCCAGCCTTCCGAAGACGCATCGATCAATACGACTACGCCTTCGTTTTCAGATATCAAATAAAAGCAACCGTCAGCGTAGGCGATCGCGCCTTTGCCCAGGGCGTCTTTTTCACTCCAAACCAATTCGCCGCTGTCGGCGCTTTGGCACGCCCAACCGATTCTGTCTGAATAGCCGTAGTAGTGCCCGTCTTTCAAAATCACGCCGCCGTGATGATTTTTCATTTTGTTGCTAAACCAAATCTGGCTGGTATTCGCAGGGTCACTGATATCGACCAACATCGACCCGACTCCGTAACCACTGGACACGTAAACTTTGTTGCCATCAACAATCGGTGTGGGGATCACAGCCGTTCGCCCACGCCATGCTTCTTCCCACAACAGCACCCCGGTTTCCGCTTCGACTCCGATCAAGGATTTCTCGAACAACTGAATGTATTGTTTCTTGCCGTCGATCTCGGCAGACACAATCGAAGAATAGTGACAGGCGCTGGTAACTGATCGCGTTCGCCAAACGACTTTTCCGGTCAGCTTGTCCAACGCCACGATCGCGCCTTCCGACCCACCAGGCGTGCACAGAATTTTGTCGTCATCTACGAACGGTGATTCGGAGTAACCCCAGTACGGCGTCTTGCCCCCGAAGTCTTCCGTCAAACTAACGGACCACTTCTCAGAACCGTCTGCTGCGTTCAGGCATGCCAGTGTTCCGCTGGCAGACAAGAAATAAGCATTGTCACCGTCGATCGAGGGTGTGTTGCGTGGGCCGTCACCCCAGCGGTTGTTGAACTGTGAATCGATGCTCTTTCTCCAAACTTCGGAGCCATCGCTGACGTTCAGACAGAGTGCGAATTGGTTGTCATCCGTTGCACCCATTGTGTACAAACGATCTCCGACCACCGCGAAACCGGCATACCCCAAACCTCCATCTCTATTCGTCCAGAGTTTGGTTGGTCCACCTTCGGGCCACTCTTTCAACAGCCCGTCTTCCAATGAAACATCGTCGCGGTTCGCGCCACGCCATTGCGGCCAATCCGTCTCAACCGCTGCTTGAGCAAATATCGAATTTACGTTCATCGAAATCAGAGTGACGACGCCGATCACGGACAACAACGTCGATAGCGACTTCGGGAAAAACACCAAACGTTTCGTAGCAGAAACGTTGACCGATTGAAAAATGCACATTCCTTGACTATCTCCCATGATCATGAAGCCCTGGTTGGTCTGTTACTGTTTGGTCAGATGGCCCATATTGTATCCGTTATCCCACAGTGTGTCGTGACGTCGCGTCGTGCTTTTGGCTAACAATGTTTTTGCCACATTTTTTATTTTCACCACCGAATTAGAGCAAGAAAAAATGCTGCTTAATTCATGGAACACGCTCTGCCTGCTGGCCCCCTGGTTAATCTTCGGGGCGTTGGTTGCTGGACTAATGCATGTGGTACTGCCTGCGGATTGGTTGAGACGAAAACTAAAAGGGACCAGCGGTATTTTCAAAGCAGTCGGGCTTGGTGTTCCGTTACCGCTCTGTTCTTGCGGAGTCATTCCGGCGGGAGTCGGGCTAAAACGAAACGGAGCCAGTGATGGCGCATCGATTGGCTTTTTGATCAGTACTCCGCAAACTGGCGTGGATTCGATTCTGGTCAGTGCTTCTTTTTTGGGATGGCCGTTTGCAATTTTCAAAATGATTCTGGCCGCCGTAACGGGAATCATCGGAGGCCTGTTATCGAAAGACACGGTCACCGATGAACAGAGGCTGCTGGATTCACACACACACGTTCATCATGGCAACTGGTTGGTCCGCACCATTTTGCATTCGGTGGACGTGATTCAATCCATTTGGGTTTGGTTGGTGGTGGGCGTTCTGATTTCGGCCGCCATCAGCGTCTGGATCGTGCCCAACGAATGGTTTCAACAACTGGGTCAATCAAGTTTGTTGGTCAGCCTGTTTTTGATGCTGCTCATCTCGCTGCCGTTGTACGTTTGCGCGACTGCCTCTGTACCGATCGCCGCCGCATTGGTTGCCGGCGGCATGCCCACCGCTGCCGCTCTGGTATTTCTGGTGGCAGGCCCGGCGACGAATCTTGCCACCATCGGGGCGATCTACAGCCAATTCGGAGTCCGTAACACGGTCGTTTACCTGGGGACCATTATCGTGGGCAGCATCGTGGGTGCTCTCGGCTTTGATTGGGCATTTGGCAATTCCGTCAATGTCGTGGTGGGCGAACATCATGAACATTTGACCTGGTTTTCGATCGCCAGCGGCATCCTGTTGGCCGCCATGTTCACCTGGTTTCTGGTTCAGCAAGTCACTCGATACGCGACGAAAATCAAGCAGCAAAAGCAGCGAACCGGGCTGAACGAGTCGATTTCGCTGCCGATCCACGGTATGAATTGCCAGAACTGCGTCGAAAAAATCGAGTGTGCATTGCAAAAGTCGCCTGGCGTACGTTTCGTTCAGGTCGATCTGCCGTCCGAAACTGTGGTTGTCGAAGGCAACATTCAGCCCGATACTATCCGGCAAGTCATTCAGGAAGCCGGCTTCGTCGTCCCGCCTGAAACCGGACCGACCTCAATGGATCGGTGACACCAGACTTGAAACAGACTTTGATTATTCCGTAGCACCTTAGCCCCGAAGTACTATGCCAACCGATATGGAAATCGCCAGCAAGGCGACCTTACAACACGTTTCCAAGATGGCTGACCAAATTGGAATCTCAGAAGACCAACTGGAACTGTACGGCAAGTACAAAGCCAAGTTGCCACTGTCCCTGATCGATCAAAAGAAGCAGGACGATTGCAACCTGATTCTGGTATCTGCGATTTCGCCCACGCCGGCGGGAGAAGGCAAGACGACGACTTCGATCGGCTTGACGCAAGGTCTCAATCGAATTGGCAAGCAGACAACCGTCGTGCTGCGTGAACCATCGCTGGGCCCGGTCTTTGGGATCAAGGGCGGAGCAACCGGCGGTGGCCATTCGCAAGTGTTGCCCATGGAAGATATCAACTTGCACTTCACCGGCGACTTTTCGGCGGTCGAGAAAGCTCACAACCTGTTGTCGGCTCTGATCGACAACAATCTGCAAAACAGAAAACGCTCGCTGGACCTCGATCCTCGATTGATCGAATGGAAACGAGTCATGGACATGAACGATCGTGCGTTGCGAAACGTAACGGTCGGACAAGGCGGCACGGCGGGCGGAGTGCCTCGTCAAACCGGATTCGACATTACCGCCGCCTCGGAGATCATGGCGATCTTGTGCTTGTCCAATGACCTGGCTGACTTGAAGCGACGTCTTGGTAACATCTTCGTCGGCAGCTCTTTCAAAGACCGCACGCCGATCTATTGCCGCGACCTGAATGCTCAAGGCGCGATGGCCGCTCTGTTGAAGGACGCTATCAAGCCGAACCTGGTGCAAACGATCGAAGGCAACCCGGCAATCATTCACGGAGGCCCATTCGCTAACATCGCGCAGGGGACCAACACCGTGATCGCGACTCGCATGGGTATGAGCCTGTCGGATTACGTCGTTACGGAAGCTGGATTCGGTGCCGACCTGGGTGCCGAGAAATTCCTGGACATCAAATGCGTCAGCGCGGGCCTTAAACCGAAAGCGGTCGCGCTGGTCGCTACCGTTCGAGCGCTTCGCTACCACGGTGGTGCGGATCTGAAAGAGGTCAACGAACCAAACCCGGCCGCCGTCGAAAAGGGCTTGGAAAACCTGGAGAAGCACGTCGAGAACATCGGCAAGTTCGGTTTGAAGTGCGTGGTGGCAATCAACAAGTTCACCAACGACACCGACGAAGAGATCGCACTGATCAAGAAACGCTGCGAATCGCTCGGACAAAGCGCCGTCGTGGCAAACGTCTGGGGCGAAGGCGGTGCCGGTGCTGAAGACCTGGCTCACGAAATCGTCAAGATCGTCGATGAAGGCAAAAGCGACTTCAAACCAGTTTACGATTGGGATTGGCCAGTTCGTAAAAAGATCAAAACGATCGCCACCGAAATTTACGGAGCCGAAAACGTCGAGTACTCGTCGGATGCCAAGCGGGCTCTGCGTCGAATCAAGAAACTCGGTCTGGAAGGACTGCCGATCTGCATGGCGAAGACTCAAAAGTCGCTTTCTGACAACCCGGATCTGTTGGGACGACCAACCGGGTTCGATCTGACGGTCCGCGAAATCGAGATCGCGGCGGGTGCCGGTTTCATCGTTCCGATCACCGGCGACATGATGCGGATGCCAGGTCTGCCAACTGTGCCATCGGCTGAGTTGATTGACATTGACGACGACGGTCAGATTTCCGGTTTGTTCTAAAGCGACGAATCGGTAGAGCGTGCGGAATAACGCATGAACGAAAACCTTGGACGCCAGCATTTCTTAACCGATAATGCTGGCGTCTTTTTTTTGAGGACGTTAACCAATGCCGATTTCCAAAGTCGTGCCGACAATCTTTGCCGGTTGGAAAAACTGCTCCCTTTTCGAAAACCTGACCGCTGTATTCGGTTGCATGATTCAGGCGGTGCGTTCGATATTTTTGGTTCTTGTCTTTATTTCAGCTCGCACGCACAGGGGGCAATTCCTTCCATTGTGAGGATTCGTTCCGTCGAAATTAATTGTGTCGCCACAAAATATTGATCCATGTGGCTGACCCAAATGTTTGAGCTGGGGACGATATGAACTGCATTATCAAATCACTGCTTTTCGCTTTCATCGCGATTCCGTTTATGGGCAGCGACCTGTTCGCGCAACGTCCATTCGAACGAATGATGAATGACCTGGACAAGATGAGACCAAGAGGCCGCATCCTGCGCGAAATTTTTGGTGACAACAATTCCAGCCAAAACCGAAGTCAGGCTCAACTGGAAGAGCAACGCCGACGTGCTTTACAGCAACAACAACAGCGGCAGCAACAGGCTCAGCAACAACAGCGACAACGCAACGCCAACAATGGCCGCCAACCGACGACTGCGACACGCAATCGCAATAGCAACCAACGCAACACCAACCAGGCCAACTCGCAACCACGTAGCCAGAGTAACCCTGTCCGCCAACGGGCACCGAGTGGTCATCCCGCTCGGCTGGAGTTCCTGATACGTGAATCGGAAGATCCGGAAGGGTTGGTAGTTGAGAAAATTGCCAAGACCGGCGCCGCATGGGCCGCCGGGATTCGCCAAAACGACTTGATCACCAAAGTCGGTGGCTTGAAAACAGAAACCAAGGAAGCGATCGGCGAGATAATCAAGATCCTGGAAGATGGCGACCAAATTGAATTCGAGTACATTCGCAGCGGCAAAAAGAAGACAGCGATGGTCCAACTGGGCGATCCACCGGAAACCGGTGATGGGTCTGATGGAGACGCTCCTGACGCTGAATCTTCAAACGCGTCGATTGGAAATGGTGCACGAGCAAGAGGAAGCGTTACTCGCAACGGACTAAATTCAGTAGTCGATCAAACGGTCTTGCGACCAAGTGGCTATCCATCGTATCGCAATCAACCAGCAAGCGAACGAGATCGATCACAACAACAATGGCAAGTCCAGCCGCCGCGTTCCAACGGGCCTCGCACACAGCCCGCGCGAACCACCTATCCACGACCAGCCAACGGCAGCATCGGCGATCTACAAAAGCAGTTGGAAGCTCAAAAACAAGAAATCGAGCGGTTGCAAAGACAGCTGCAGGAAAATCAAACTGGCGGAACGCAAGTCATCGAAGGCTTCGATCTGACTCCACCATCGACGCCACCTGCTTCGACAGAGCCGCAGCCTGATTTGGATTCTCTACTCGATTTTGACAAGTAGCATGCTTCGCGAACCAGCATGCTGATCGCACGAAAAAGAGATATGGGCCGACTCGACGATTCGAGACGGCCCTTTTTATGCGCCAGCCGTTTTGGCTGGAAGAAACGGCTGGAAGAAACGGCTGGTCCCTGGGAAATCGGTGCCAGCACGCGGTTTGAAAAACCTGGGGTGGACGCTCCCGTCCCGCTTTTGCTATCAGCAGGTCGGAGCAATCTACTCAAACGTCTTTCTATCTTCTACCGTCACCAAATCAATGTCGACTCACGACCATTGCCAGCATCCTCCATTGGGTTCGTCCAACGAACTTGTGCTGGTCGTGCATGGAGTTGGCGACCCGCAGCCGGGCGAGACGCTTAGCTTGTTTGCACGCAGTGTCGCCGAGTCGCGGCATCCGCTAACCGAGCACCAGGAAAC
>CAZPOL010000006.1:58677-60964 GCA_964588195.1 uncultured Pirellulaceae bacterium
TGTTCTCGCTTGTTGCATGGTCCGGTGCTTGCCGTGAACTTTGTTTTGGCGTTGTTGATGCTGACGGTCGTTGGAACGGAGGTCATTTGGCCCGGCTCCTCGGAAGTCAGCCGGTGGGCAAGCTTCCTGGTCCTGGGAACCGTTTCAACATGTCTGTTGATGAGTTACCTGGGTTGGCGACTGACTAAAAACAGCGTCTGTCATCGATTCTGGTATTGGGTCATGATCACTTCGCTGTTCGTTAATGCCTTGATGATTTACAGCGTATGCGCGGGGATCCATCTGCCACTGGTCGGGTACTGCGCGGTTATGGTGACCATGCTTGGTGCCCAATGGATCACACTGGTAATTGCGTTGTTGATAATGACCGGCTTTTGGATAGCGGCCGTTTCCAGACCGAAAGCCAATCGACGCTCTCTGAATGTCGCCTTGTTGTTGCCTGCCGTAACGGTCGGCATCTGGGGACTGGCGATCCCGTTAATGTGGGTCACCGGATCCAACTCGATCATCAAAGCCCTGCCCCGAGGAACAGGCGGCAACGCTCAAACCGCACAGGCCGCCGAAGCCGCTGTAACCGGCGTGAACGCTGATCAAGTCCGGGAACGCCGGGCCAGGCGGAATCAGGTTAGGCAAACGGTGAAAGCACAGTTCCATTCACTGTTCGAAAAAGCCGCGCCTTTGATCGGTGTCCAGTGCATCATGTTTCTGTTCATTGCCACCATTTCAATCATTCAACTGGCTCGCTACATGCGCTGGTCGGAACGCAGCGGCATCGCCGATTACCAAGCCGGCAGCCGAGCGCCTCGCTTGATCGTCAGCGGGTTTATCCAGGGCAGTACAATTGTGTGCGCGATCATCGGCATGATTCTGGTGTTGTACGTCAGCATGCACGAATACACTGGCGATGGCATCGCCGACGACCGTTTCAGTTCGCTGTTGGTCGAAGCGAACAAGTACGCCATCGGTTTCCTGTTGCCAATCGGTGGCTTGCTGTTGTTGTCACTGCACCTGATGCGACCGGCATTTGACATTATCCTTGACGTCACGAACCACTTTTACTTTCGCAGTGCCACAGCTGCAGACCGGATTCGTGGTTTCAGCGAGGACTTTGACATCGACGAGGTTACGTTCGACGGCGGCGACCTGTATTACTCGCGACGAGACGTGATCCACCGCCGAATCAAACGCATACTCGAATACTACCGGGAAACATTATCCGGCGAGCCAGTCCTGACGATCGTCAGTCACTCGCAGGGATCCATGATCGCCATCGAAGTGCTGAACGACGACGAGCTGTCGTGGGTCAGCCGCAAGTTCAAACAAGTGAACTTCATCACGATGGGATCACCATTCCACCATATCTACCAGCAGTACTTCCAGCATTTCTATCCGCCGTTGGACGATGACCAATGGAAGAACCTGAGGTCACGAGTCTCGCGCTGGCTGAACATTTATCGCATCGATGACTACGTCGGTACCGAAATCGAATTCCCGGCCGCGCTGCCGCAGGTTCAGCAAGGCAACTACACGAATCACCCGGTGGAACGCAAAGGTCACATGCGGTACTGGTGCGATCGTCAGGTGCTGTCAATCATTCGGCGACATGACATCTGCCGGTCGCTAAGTTCGCACAGTCGGATCAGCCGCACGTCGGACGCTGCCTAACATTCTTCTCTAACCGTCTGGCTTCTCTGCCCTGCCCGATCATGGCCGACGCCAGCGATTTAGATTCAGTCATCACCTGCTGGCAAAATAGTCCCACGGTTTTAGCGAAAGTCGGTGATAGCCACGGTTGCACATTCAAAACCTTTGCTCTTACCAACACACTGCAAACGGCTGACCTTGACCCGACGTCCCAGGGTTTGCTACTTACCGTGGTCGTTTTGCGGGAAACGTATGTTTATCGGCGTTCGAGCGCTTTGATGATTAGCGAATTATTTACAACTTGGCAAAAACATCGTGGCTTCTGCTGCATGATGGTGATGGCGTTCGCAATCGCCTTCCTCATTGCAACACCGGCTTCGGCGCAACGAGTGCGGCTTGGCGACTCATTCGTAATTCCCGGCGCACAAGTCGCTCCACAACTGATCCCAAACACCGGGCCGCCGATACGACCCAACGTGTTCCCGACGCAGATTAATCCTGCCCAAGTGAATCCCATTCAGCTTAATCCTGGTCAGGTGACCATTCCGCCAGGTACCTTGCCACCGACGATTAACACACAACCAGTTCTGCCAACGCTGCAGAGTCCGTTCCCTGCGGCCGGTACCGTTTTTCCTCAACCACA